>JAUXTN010000230.1 GCA_030684355.1 Pseudomonadota bacterium | reverse complement strand
CCTTGCCCATCACGCGCCACGGGGACTCGTCGGCGCCGAGCGTGGGCTTGGCGATGAGGTAGGTGCGAAGCAGGACGTAGGCTGGCAGCAGGATGTGGTACAGCGCGACGAGCTGGTCCCACAGGGTCTGGCTGGTGACGTCGAAGCCCTGGTGCACGAAGCGGTCCACCTGGCGCTCGAGCGGGAGGTGGGAACCGTACTTGTCCGCCGCGACGGCCACGGCGAGCTCGGGGGCGTAGCGGCCGCCGGGTACGAGCGGCTTCGGCGCGCCGGGAGCCGCGTCGATGCGGCCACACGTCGTGCAGCGATACTTCTGGCGTTTGTGCACACAGAGCACCACTTTGCGTTCGATGATCGTGATCAGCTCGGTGTCTTCGGTCTGGCCGGCCATCGTAGGCTGCGGTTGTTGACAGGCGACACAGGGTTCGAGCGCGTCGCCACGAACGTGGAGAACCACGGTCTTGGGGAGTCGCTCCTGCCTGTTCGGCCCGTGCCCCTTGGCCTTTGGCTTCGGCTTCTCCTCGGCCTTCTCGTCCTCGGGGCGGCCCCGGCGCTCGCTGCGCGACGGCCCGTACAGCTCCTTGTTCCGTTCGGCGAGCATCTCGTTGATCCGCCGTAATTCCAGCCCCAGCGCGAGTTGTTCACCCTTGTCCGTGCTCCGTGCGAGCTCCAAGGTCAGGCGGGTGATCTCCTTGAGCAGGACAGCGTTCTCGCTCTCCACAGCGCTGTTCCGGCGGAGCAGGTCGAGCGCGATTGCGCGGACCTTTTCGATGTCGGATTCGCCTCGGATTGTGTCGTCGTTCACACCTACCAACTAACACGATACACCCAGAAAACTACTCCGTTTCACGGAAATCTGCTGGGGCGAGAGGGGCAGTCTGCCGCGCAAGTTTGCCCCTTCCAAAAACAACGAGAGCTCTGACATCGTGAGCTTGAGCGACGACGCGGCGGGCGTCTCCCACAGCGCCGCGAACTGTCCTCGGGCCATGCGTTTTTGGTACACGCAGAGGCCGGTGCCATCCCACAGAAGCACCTTGGCGGAGTGGCGATTTCTGCTGACGAAGAGAAAGCAGTCTCCGGAGAGCACATCCAACTTCATCTCCCGCTCCACCAGCGCCGTGAGGCTGTCGAACCCCTTGCGCAGGTCCGTCGGCGCCCCGTATGCCCACACCCGGACCGCCCGCGAGGAGCCGATCACCCGACCACCGCGAGCAGCGCGGCGAGTGCGTCCACGTCGAGCCCCTCGACCCGGTAGCCCTTCGGCGAGATCAGCACCGGAAGGGACGGCGCCGGCGCCACCGGCGCCACTCCCGACGGCGGCTCCGGGTCGGCAACCACCTCCACGGGGCGGAGGTGGCCCCGCGCCTGGCGAGCCTCCGTCCAGGCCAGCACGCTGTGACGCGACAGGCCGAGTTCGGCAGCGACCATCCCCACCGTCGCCCCGACCACCCGCCGCTCCGCCACGTAGGCGCAGACTCGATCCCGGACCGCCGCCGGGTACCCCTGCGCCCACGCCTTCGGTCGCTTCGCGTGCACCAGCGCCCTCACGTCTGTTGCCGTATCTCTCGTCGTCTCGGTCCTTGCCATGGGTTCACCGCCTCGGGTGAACCCAGCGTCACCCTCCGGGGATCAGCCCGCGAGGGGGGACAGCGAGGATGTACGCTATATCCGTCCGAACTCGCGGGGTAAGCGACCATCCTCCGAGTTCGGACGCTATATCCGTCCGAACTCGCGGGGTAATCCCACTGGATGCGGATCCGCGTTGCACAGGTTCGACGACCACGTTCCCGTTGATGGCTCGGGATAGCGCCCTCGGCCCGGAAGTCGGTCCCGCCTGATGCGTCGTAAGTGCAGTCCACTCGAAAGACCGATCCCTGACGCGCAGCCCCCTCGAGAGCCCGAGCCGGCTCTGATCTCGCCTCCCCCAGGATTGCGACCAGCGCTCC
>JAUXTN010000229.1 GCA_030684355.1 Pseudomonadota bacterium | reverse complement strand
GAAGCCCTGCTCGAGGCCCTCGGGGCGGTTCTCCCACCACTCGACGAGGCCGGGACGCGCGTAGTCGACGCGGCGGAGGCAGTCGCCGAACGCGTCCACGGCGCCGCCGGAGAGGCAGTCCCCTTCTTCCGGGGAGGGGGTTTCGGCCGCGATCAGCGCGTCCTCGCGGCCCCACGCGCGCAGGGACAGCCCGACCTCGCCGGCGCCGGTGCGGCTGCTCACCGCGAGGCCGTCGGATCCAAACGTGGCGCGCAGGTCCTGGGCGCGGTTGGTGACACGGAACGTGTCGCCCTCGGCCTGGGGCGCGTACTCGCCCGCGGCGATGCCCTCCTGCGCGTCGGCGGACCAACTGGCGGTCGGGGCGTGAGCCAACCGCGGTGCCCCCACCTCGACGGGTTCGATGGCGGGCACGCACGCGGCGAGCGCCAGTGCCATCCAGCAACGGATGGGTGCGAAGCGGTTCGGAGTGGCGGCGTTGAACATCCAGCGACGGTAGGGCCCCCCCGCCGACACCACCAGTCGCCGAACGGCGTACACCGCGGCGCCCGCGCTGACCGGCTCGCCGGCGTGGCAGGCCGAACTCACCTACGCCGCCGATCGCAACGCGCGGATCGAGCACCGACCTCAGCCTGCCTCCACGGGCCTTCCCGTTGACCGTCTACGCCGGGCGCCCGACCGCCCCGCGCCAGCACCAGCCCTTCCACAATCCCCGCCCTCCACCCCACGCGCCGCCATCCCCCGTCCAACTCACCAGCGCATCCGCAAGATCGGGCTCCAGGTCGTCGACGCGCCCGGCGCGCCGCCACCCGACATCGCTCCCGGCGCGACGAAGGCACCCGAACCGCCGCCGGCCGCGAGGCCCCCGCGGCCGCCGCAACGCGCAGCGGTTGCCCCGAGCCCGCCGACGGACGCGCGGGTGCGGTTACCAGCTACCGTTCGGCCCGCCTTGGGGCGCTTGCCCGCGAAACTGTGGCTGGTGGGCGTGCGGGAGGGTGCGGAGGCCGAGAGCCCTTCGCCCGGCGGTCGTCGCTGCGGCAGCGGACTGCCATCCCTGAACCTTACTGCCCGGCCGAGCGGCGCTCCGTCAGCAGCGACGCAATGTCCTCGTCGTCGGGCTGATCCTGCGCGATCTCCGCCGCCTGGTCCCAGGCGTCCTGGGCGCTCTGGTACTGGGCCTCGGCTTTGTCCGCGGTGGCCGCGGCGTACACCGCGGCCTGCTTGTCGTTCAGGTAGGACGGGAGCGGCGCGTCCTCCAGGTCGGCCCCAAACGCGTCCCGCAGGTCGCCAATGGAGATCAGGGCGAGGGCCTTCGCTCGTGGATCGGCCGATCCCTCCATCACGTCGACATAGCCCTGCTCGATCCGCGCGAACGCGGCGGTGTGCTGCTGGAGAGCGGCCTTCATCGCGGCGCCTTCCTGCTCCCGGGTCGCGCCCGCCGGGAGGTCGTAGTCGAGCGAGCGATCTTCGAACGCCATCAGCTCGGCGTCGAGCCCGCGGACCAGAGCCACCGACGGTGAGTCCTTGGCGTTCGCTGGGGGGCGAGCGGCCCGCCGCGGACGGACGTAGACCCGCGCGGACGCGGACGCGTCTGCGGCCGGAGCCGGCGCTCGGCTCGCGTCCGCAGCCGTTGCCAAAGGCGCAGATGGGAGCGCCGCGGTCGGGTCCGGGGAGGTTGCCGAGCCGCCCCCCGGCCCGACGAGGATCCAGGCCGCCCAGGTGGCGGCGAGTGCGAGCACGGCCAGCATCCAGGCGCGACGGTCCAAGGTCACCTCGCTGGCCCCCAGCATACTCGACCCGCCGGCAAGGATGCCGACTGCCCCGCGCTTTCGGGGTGTCCGCGAGGAGTTCGCAGGACTCGCGGCCGGACGCCTACGCCGCGATCGGCTCCGACGAGCCACCGTTTCGTGGGCGGGTCCCGCGCCACCACCGTCGGCTCGCGGGAAACCGTCGCTGGCCGCCCCTCATTCAACCTACGCTTTCAGCTACCACGATCCCAGCGGCCCGCCTGAGGCGTCAGGCTTGATGAACCGGGGGTGGGTCCAGCGGCCGGTGAGCCGACCACGACGCGCCATGGTCGCCGTCGGCTCGAACCGCGAGTAAACTATCGAGTGGAGTTCATCATGGCCGACCTCGCGCGCATCACCGCCGACCCCGCCGTGATGATGGGGAAGCCGATCATCCGCGGGACGAGGCTCACGGTCGAGCACATCCTCGATGAGCTGGCCGGGGGGCTCACCGTGGATGAGCTCGTGGCCTCGCACCCACGGCTCACCCGCGAGGACATCCAGGCGGCGCTGGCCTTCGCGGCTGAGTCCGTGCGTATGGAGCGCCTCGGTGCGGTTCAGCACGCCTCGTGATCCTGGCAGACGAGAACATCATCGGCGCTGTGGTGGCGCGGCTCCGGGCGGACGGCCACGACGTGGACTGGATTGCGGAGCTGCCCCGTCCATCGCTGATGTGGACGTGCTCGGACGAGCGGTCGCTGGTAGTCGGGTGCTGCTCACGGATGACAAGGACTTTGGGGAGCTTGTCGTCCTCGAGTCCAGGCCCCACCGCGGCGTCGTGCTGCTTCGCCTCGCGGGAATGCGGCCGGTCGACCGCGCCGACCTTGTCGGTCGCCTCTTTGCGGGCGGGCACCAGCCCTTTGTCGATGCGTTCACCGTGGTCCATGTGGACGGGCGGGTGCGAACCCGCCGCGTGGCCGCGTCCAGGCGCGAGTAGCGCCACCTTTCGCAACCCTGACCCCTCACCCTCCTGAATCAGGAAGTGAACCGACGTGGAATCACGTATTGCAACGCCGAATCCGGCTTACCAAACTCCCTTCGGCCCGCCGTGGGGTTCATGGGGACAATGGGAAGTGCTGTTCACCGCCGAGGAGGTGGGGCGACCACGAATGCGAGGTGACAAGCCACTAACCACTAAAGCTTCGTCCGAACGGATAGCCGACCCCGACCTAACGTGAGGAGGATGACGCCACCACGACCCGTCCGTCATAGAGAACCCTGGCGCCGCCATCCCGGGACACTGTCACGGCGAAGCATGGCTCCTTCACGGCAATCGTTGCCGCCCAGAGGGAGTGATGCCGTGTACCGGCGGAATGGAGGAACGCGAGTGGGCTCCCATGTGGGTTTCTCCTCGCGCTCGCGATAAGCGCCTTCACTTCGTCTAGCGTGAGACGCGACGGGCGACCTGAATCCGGATCGACTGAGTGGTCAACCTTTCCAGAGAGCGGGATGCGATATGGGGGCTTCCCGTCGAATAGCGCAACTGGCCGTCCTTTTATGGATGCCGTAGGACGCAGCAGCGTCACCGGGGTCGCAACCAGCACCGGGTCCGTTCGTCCCGCTAATCGGAGAACCACGGCGCCGTCCAGGCGAGTGAGCGGAAGCAGGCGACGCGTAAGATAGGCGGCGGATGCTGCCGGCGTGGGCCCCGCCATCGCCCCGGTCAAGACTGCACCGTCGTATTCAGAGAGCGTGGGGGCGAGCTGAAGACATTGGTCGTCGAGCCGAAGCCGAAGCGAATCCCTCGTCGCGGGCCGGTCGCCGCGGACGAAGAACGCCGTCCCCACTCCCGACAACTGGCAATCCGCCACGACATTACACAAGCTCGTAGCAATGCACTTAGCATAAGTCGCGAAAGTTGCGGGCTTGAGGATCCACTCAAGCGCGTGCTGGAGCGCCCGCTCCAGCTCCAACCCGTCGACGTCTGCGGGTACTCCCCAACGCCGTCGCCCGGTGAGCCGGCGGTCCCCGCTAAACACCAAAATGCATCCGGGCTCATCAATGACTGCGATCTTATAGTCAGGATCATCCCAGTTAAACATCCAGTCGTCACCATCGGCGCTGTCGGAGCTCTCGAACAGACCGACAACCTCGCCTGCTGGGGTCAGCCATAAGATGCGACGTGAGTGGGCGATCAATGCGTGATGCGCCTTAACGTACTGAAAGAACTGTGTGCCGCCTGGGATCTGGTGGTCCACAACCCGAGCGCGGGCAAAGGGACTTGCGGCCGACCCGACGCCAATTCGGTATCGAACGGCCTCCCCCTCGTGCACGGCCTCCCGCGCCATCCGATCCACCACCGTTTGCCAGCCGTCTATCCGTATTTTCCGTTGGCCCTCGCCATCCACTCTCATATGTACAGGCTCGCGAAGCCCACGCGGCGCATCTCGCCAGACTTCGGCAAGCCGAACCACGACTCGGCCGATTGCGTCCACCAAAGGCACTCCCTCACGGCCGACGGACGCACGCAGCCCGAGCACCCAAAATCCGCGGGAATCCGGCAACGCGCCTACGACGATCCCCTCTGGCCCACAGAATACGCCGTCATTCAGGCGGGCACTAAGCAGAGATTGGACCGCGCGTAAGCTGGACGACCCTCCAGCACCTCGCAAGAATCCCTGTGACCAGGTGCTCACTACCGCGCGGCTGTCGCTGTCCGCCCCGCCGCGTTCCCCATCAAGAGCAGCCTGCTCGGTCGCCGAGCGGAACCGAGCCGCGATCTGAGGGGTGGACGCGCGCCGAAAGAACCCGCGGCCGTCGTTCAGGATGTCCTTGTCGATGGCTCTACAAATCTCATCAGCGATAACCCATCCATTCGCCTCGATAAACCCGTGCTTCGCGATCCGAATCTCGCGAACTTGACCAGCATCGTGCGCGGCTAGAGACGGATCAGGCATCCAATGTAGCCAGATTGGCAGGTGCTCGGGATTAAATGCCCTCGCAAATAGCGAATTCAGCAGCGTGCCGCTTCTCGGAAACAGATTCGAGTGCACGTCAAGCCATCGGTCACACATCTCCCTCCATTTCTGATTGTCGGGCGCGGTGCGGGACAAACTTGAATGTGTCGGACCACCTTCGGGAGACAGGCTGTACTGTGAAACCCTACCAACCCGTTCGCCGAAAGCGTGCAGCGCGACCACTTGAACCTGAAGGCCACAGATCGGAGGCAGGTCGTCCAAGACCGACTGAGACGCACCCAGGAGCCATTTCCTCGTCGTCGCTCGCGCGGAGTTGGCTGATCGAATCACGCCGCACTCACGTTGCGAGATGGAACTACGCGTTCGAAGGCCTCGGTATCGATTGACTCACAAATAATCAGCCAGCCGTCGCCAGTGTTGGACAGGATGGTCCTGATGAGGGTGTGGCGGAGACGGGCCTGCCAGGCGACGCTGAATCCGCGCTCTACGAGCACGGCACGCATCCGTCGCGCGGCTATTCGCGACCATGCGGCATCAGTGCCTCCGAAGATCACCAGTGCCCGCCCGACGCACACGCCAGACACGAACGCCTGCGTAGTTCGCCGAGCACCAAGAAGGCGAGCCCACCGGGCCGTCAGCGTCCTTTGCTGAACCACGATGTCCGGACCCGACGCCGACATCACCGCGGAGCCAAGCAGGTCGCCTCCGATTACGCGTTGAAGCGGTGTCAAAGCCGCTCCCGATGCACAGCAGCGTACCACTCTAACTTGGTCGCGGTGGCGAAGAACTGGCGCTGTCCGGGGTGGGCCATTGACGTGATTACCTCGATCTCCAGAACTCCCTTCGCACGGAGCGCATCCCGCCCTGCGGACCAGAGCGCCGAGCCGAGGCCGCGGCGACGCCACCCGCCTTCCACATAGATTTCCTCTAAGGCGCCGATCCTCCCTCCCGCCCTCGGAGCGATACGGATCGAAAAATCCACGAACGCAACCACCTCCTCTGAGAATTCGGCCACGAGAACGACGTTCGACGTGGAGGCGATGGCCTCAAGCACGGATGACATGGCGCCCCGGACGAAGTCTGCCTCGTCGGTGATCGTCGTCGAACCGTATTGCCTTTTCAGGCGGTACAACAACCGCCCAACCGCAGGCGCGTCCGACGGCGCAGCCACACGAATTCCGGTATCATCGCTCATCGTTGGCATCCTGCACCATTCCACGGCCCTGAGGCGACCAGTGAATGAACCTGCGTCCTGCGAGATCAGTCGCGGCGGAGAGGAGAAGTCCGACGATCCCAAGCAGGGCGACTTCGGCGTACATGGGAGCAAACGCGAAGGATCGCTCGAGCATCACCAGACGCCCTCCAAGCCCGTCCGACCCCACCAGCATCTCTGAGAGCACGACGACTATCAGAATTATTGAGAGTACAACGCGCACTCCGGCAAAAAGTGCGGGGAGTGCGGCGGGAATGGTGACTCCAACCAGCCCACTCACGCCCTGCCAGCGATAGGCCCGAGCCGTCATGCTCAGCGTGGGGTCCGTCTCCGCGAAGGCAGAAGACGCGTAAACGTACATCGGAAGCGCTCCGGCAACAGTGGCCACCGCGACCTTCATCGCGCCACCGACGCCTAGCAACAGGATGGCAAAGGGAAGAAGCGCCGACGCGGGAATCTGCCGCGCCCATTCGAGGGGCCAGTGGACGACGTCTCGTACGATACGGGATTGCGACACCGCAAAGGCGGCTACGGTCCCGATGCACACCGATGCCGCAAGCGCGACAAGTGCTCGCCCGACGGTCGCCGACAGGGCTCCCCAGTAGTTGACGTCGCCAACCGCTGCCAAGGCCGAATCGGCGATGCTGAAAGCGGTAGGAAAGAACCGGCCCGGAAGTGTAGGCGCAACGAGACGATAGAATCCGAGGCGTGCGTTTAGGTCCCAGAGGGCGATCGTGCCCAGGAGGCCGGCGATCTTCCATACTACGCGTCGAACGTCCACAGCGGCCCCCCGTCGACAGGAACGATGGCGGGACCGTGGCCAAAACGCATCATCATGACCCGGTCGGCTACAAGCGCCGCCTCGGCCGGATGGTGGGTGATCCACAGGGCAGCGATGGAATTGCTGCGGAGGAAGTCACGGACGTGACTTGCGACGGTCCGACGTGTCGCAAGGTCAATGGCGGAGAGCGGTTCGTCCAGCAGGAGAATTGACCCCGGCGTGAGTAGAGCCCGTGCGAGCGCCACCCGTTGTTGCTCTCCTCCGGACAACGTGTAGGTGTAGCGGCCCACAAGAGACTCAATTCCCAAAATCTCAACTACATGGTCGAATTGCTTAGATTCTTGGCGCCCGAATGTGATGTTCTGTCGAACGCGAAACCAAGGCAGCAACATCCGCTTGAAATCCTGGAACAGCGGCACCGCCGATCCGGACACGCGCACCGAACCAGACTCCACGGGCAGTTCGGACAGCGCCGCCAAGAGGAGCGTCGACTTTCCCGAGCCCGACGGTCCGAGAAGGCCTACGATCTCGCCTCGTGCAATCGCGAGGTCGACATCTCGGACTACAACCTCGCTGCCACGCCGAATGGTCACTCCCTGAAAGGCGATCGCCGGATCGCTGCCCATCATTTCGACACGAGCATTCCTTCCTCGACCATCCATGCCCTCATCTGAGGCATCGCGCTGTCAGGAATTCGATCGACGTAAAGCGGGCGTCCAGCCGCAGTGGCGTCCTCCACCTTCACCTTTGTCGCCGTTGCCACGGCCGCGGCGACCTCGGGCGTGAACGTGTTGACGGTCGGCGTCACGGCCGCGATGGCCTTGTCGAAGGCGGAGTACGCCGACGGCTTCGCCACTCGAGCAGCCAAGGTGGTGAAATACGCCGTGGAGTACACGTCCCCGAAACCCGCGGCGAAATGGTCGCCGATGGAGCGTACGCCTCCGCCATTGAGGGCCGACCGGAGGAAAGGTTCGGGCAGGGTGACGGCGTCCACCTTCTTCCCGCGCAGCGCGATTTCCATGTCCTTGAACGGCAGTTCGATGCGGTGAATGTCAGTCGGGGCCAATGACGCGCGCCGAGCGGCCCGAAGAATCGCCAAGTCGACGATATTGTTCAACGCATTCACCGCGATCGTGCGTCCCTTGAGATCCACGAAGGCCTTGACAGGCGAGTCATCGAGAACGACAGTCCCAGCCTCGGAGTGAGACGCGTCCATCTTGGTGCCACCCGCAAGCACGGACAACTTCTCTGCATTCTCCTCGTAGAAGACGGCGGAGGCGAGATTCGAAAATGCGACATCGACCGTCCCCGCCGCAAGGGCCTGGAGCACACCGGCGCCACCCGTCAGAGGGACCAACTCGACCTGTAGGTGGTTCTCCCGGAACACCCCCAAGCTGTCGGCGGCGTACACTTGTGCACAGTCCGCGATCGGGATGTACCCGATCCGTAGTCGCTCGACGACGGGGCTCGGCTCCGAGGGGGGCTTGACCGCGGGGAGGGGGGGGCCTTCTCCGGAGCAGGCAACGCCGGCCAGCACCGTGGTGAGGAGGGCGAGGACGAGCGTGCGGCGGGTGAGCATCTTGGAACTATAACGCCTTGCAGAGCGCGTGATCATCGAGCGCCCGCGCGCATGACGAGGGATTCGAACCGCGAGGGCAGCGGACCACGCAGCTGCCGCCTACGCCGCCGCCCCGATGCGGTGATGGACTGCGACCCACCGTGCGGTCTCCTCGTAGATCGTCGTCACCCCGCTGAGCCTGTCGGCCTCGCCGACCTCTTCGAGGTAAAGGCCGAGCGACTCGCGCTGGATTCGCCGAAGACTGCGCTGGCCCTCTGCGGCGCCGAAGATCGAGGCCCAGTTCGAGTTCAAGGCGCCGCCCTTTAGGAGTGCGCTGATCGCGGCCGGTACCGCCGTCTCGGCGCGGAAGGCAACGCCAGTCCGGAGCCCGAGACGGCTTTCGATTTCGGTCGGGCGCTCGGTGCGCAGGGCGGTCACCGTGTCTGGCGGGAGCAACTTCCGCTGCCCTAAGCGCACCGCGGCAGCGGCGTAGCTCAGGCCGAACCGCCGCGAGAGGCGGTACACGGCGTCCGCGAGACCTTCGGTGCGGTCACGCTCTGCGAAGGCTGCCGCGAACGCGTCCATCGGGGCGAGCAACTCGGCTGCAACGGCGTCGGCCGCCCACTCCTTTGCATCGCGCGAGGTTCCGAACGGGTCCGCGTGCCGCTGGCCGGGGTGGTGTCCGAGTGCCCAGTGCGCGGCCTCGTGGGCCGCCGTCCAGCGGAGCCGGTCGTCCGGCTGATCGGAATTGATGACGATCACGGGGGGCCGACCCTCGGATTCGGGGATGAGGGCCCCCGCGAGCGACTTCATCGCGGTGAACTGCACCACGAACCCCGCTCCGACCATGCCCCGGAAGACGTCGAACGGCGGCTTGTCGCCCAGGCACAGGAGGCGGCGGAGCGCGACCACGGCGCCCTGCACGTCAACGGCTTCCGCCGGCCGGGGACCGGGGCCGGTTCCCGCCGCCGACCTCGACGCCTCGTCCAGTTCCCAGCTGTCCAATGCGTCATCGGCGTCGTCTGCATCACGTCGCTCAAGCACCTGCGGGCGGGAGTCCGGCGCTCGGACAAGCCGAAGATCCGTCGTAAGGATCGTGTCCGGGCTGATGCGGTAGAGCGACGCGAGCGCGAGAATTTCACTCGCGCGAGGCTCTCGGGCCTCCTTCTTTGTCGCCTCAAACGAGCCGATTACCTGCCGCGTGGTGCCCAGAACCTGGGCGGCCATCGTCTGACTCACCCGCACGGATCGCCTTGCAAGTCGAAGGTTTAGGGGGAGGAAGCTCGGAGGGCTCATGCGATGGTTCTTGCTCCGTCAAGAGTAGCGGTTTTCTTCACCGACGACAACTGGCGGCGCATCGAGATCCTAGCCACCAGCATGGTCCCATGCAGCGATTCCACAACATTGAACCCCTTGCCTGGCTCGCCGGCCGGGACTACCGTAAGGTAGGCCGCCGTTGAGCCCAGGGATCCTCCTCGGGCCGGGGGCGTCACTCTTCAGTTCCAGCAGCGTCAGCATCGGCCGGTTCCTACCGCGTCGCCCTCCTCCTCGTCCACCGTGCGGACGACGAGGGCGCCGGTACCAGGGTCGGACTTGCCAGGCGCACCACCAGAGACTTTATGCCGGCCACAGACTCCGACTTCAACGCCTTCCTCCAATCGATCTACCTCTCTGATCGCCAGGCCAAGGCCTGCCAGGAGGCGCACCGCCACATGCGCGAACTCCTCGCGGACGACCCCGACATCAAGGAGGTGGTGGTGTCGATGTTCCTCCAGGGCAGCATCAAGCGGGCAACCACCATCGCACCGGCGAAGGGGGAGAAGTCCGACGTGGACCTCGTGGTCGCAACAGTGCTCGACGAGAAGGAGCACTCGCCCATCATGGCGTGGCAGCGGTTCGCGCCGTTCCTCGACAGGCACTTCGTCAAGGATGGCAAAAGGCTTTGGCGCCCCCAAGGCCGGTCCGTCGGTGTCAGCTACCCGGGACCCACGGACGACGAGTCGGTGGAACTGGACTTGGTGGTGACCTCGATCCCGAGCGAGGCGATCCAGGGCCTTCTGATGCAGGGCCCGTTCGACGCGGACGACAACTACGATCCGCTCTTGGAGAAGAGCGAGAGCCGAGAGTTGATGCGGAAGGCTGCCATGCGCGCCGATGCGTGGAAGACGGAGGCGCTTCGCATCCCGGATCGGGAGCGCAGAGTCTGGGAAAACACCGATCCACTCGCGCAAATCCGCTGGACCTGGCGCAAGAATGCTCGCACCGACGGTCACTACACCCATACCGTGATGGCCCTGAAGTGGTGGCAGCGGATGAACGACAATGTGAAGCGTCCGAAGGGCTACACGCTCGAGGCGATCGTGGGCGCCTGCTGCCCCGACAAGATCGCAAACCTGGGCGAGGCGGTGGCGGCGACGCTGACCCAGATCGAGGAACTCTACGCGGAGGACGCCCGCCAGAAGCGTGTGCCCTATGTCCCGGACGTCGGCACCGGGCTCAACGTCCTCGCGAGGATTTCGCCCGACGACTTCGGGGCCTTCTACGCCGCTGCAGTGCAGGCCGCGCGGGTAGCCCGCTACGCCGTCAGCGCGTCGTCTCGGGAGGAGGCATGCAGGGCGTGGCGTCTGCTGTTCGGGCAGTCGTTCCCGCCCTACGAGGAGCCGATCCCTGCCGCCGCGTCGAGGGTGGTGGCCCCGGTGGCCGCGGCTTTCGCCGGACTGCCACATCCGGAGCCCATCCGCCGGCCGGTCGTCACCGTTAGCGATCCTACTCCGGGGTACGCATCGCCCACGGCGCCGGCCCGCGTCGGGAATCCGCGGTTCGCCTGAGCGCATGGACGGAGAAGTGCCGGAGTTGCTGGTGGACACGGGGCGGCTCGTGGCAGCCGTGCCGGGGGTCGCGAGCGTCGGAGAGTTCGCCTACTACCGGGTCATGTCGTCGTGGGCGTTGCCCGTGACCCTTCTGGCCCCTCCAGGTGGCCGGACGCCAGTACGCACGCACTGGTTCCTGGTGGCCGACCGCCGGGACGGCGCTGGGAAGCTCGACCTTTTCCCCGCGGTGGAGGGAGGGCTCGCGAAGACGGACCACCATCAGGCGTGGAACGGGCCGCTTCTAGGCGCCCCCTGGTCCTCGGGCGCCATCTGTCCACGCTCCTTCCCGGCGGCGATGGCCCGGCTCTTCGTGCACGCAGAGCCGCCGTCCTTCCCCGCTCGGGGCGCATGGCTGGTGGCGGGGGCGCTTCGCTGGCTCGATGCCGCGAGCGGCGACGCGCTTGTCCGCGCCGGTGAGCCGTTTGAGCTGCCTGCCGTGCCAACATCGGCTCCGGCGACGATCATCTTCTCCGAGTCAGCCGACCAGCTCCCGTTCTGGCAAGAGCGGATCGGAACCGCCGGGCTCGTGCAGGTCGGCGAGGTACGACCGGGGGGCCTTTCCTCGATGTTCACGTTCTGCGACGCGGCAGGGCGGCCCGAGCTCGCGATCCGGTGGGGCGCCGCTCTTCCCAAGATCGGGAAAGTCCGAACACTCGGCGCATGGATGGCGCTTCCGTCGCTTGCCGTCATGCCCCCCTGGCATATCCCTCGGTCTTGGGGCGAACTGATGCCGTTGCTGAGCGAGCTTCGCGGCTCGCGCGAGGTACTCGGCCTGCTCCGAAGCCTCCGCGGGATCCACGACGGCCAGCAGCACCTACTTTTCCTCGGCGCACCCATCCCGGCTGTGGTCGACGGTCCGCCGGTGATGTTCCACTGGTTGGCGGCGCGGATGCCACCGTTGGCGAGCATCTCCCCGCCGACCCGAGGCTTCAGACCCACCGATAAGTCGCGTGCTCTCTACAATAGTCGCGTTGCCTTCCAGGCGCAGGGCCCCGTTGAGTGGCTGCAGACCGCTAACTGGCACCCAGCGGCGCTCGCCACGCGGGGGGTCCACGCGGACCTCGCCGGAAGGCGAGGCCTCCTGTTGGGCGCCGGGGCGTTCGGGAGCGCGGTGGGTGAGATCCTGATACGAGACGGGCTGCGCTCCCTGCACGTCTTCGATGATGATCGCGTCCACGGGGGCAACCTCACTCGGCACACCGCTCTACTGATCAACGTGGGTGAGCGGAAGGCCATCGCCGTTGCCGCTCGGTTGAATCTGGCAAATCCGCATGCGGCAGTCACACCGCACGCCGAGGAGTACCCCTCCAAGGACCAGCAGGTGGCGCGAAAGACCCTGCTCTGCGACCTCGTGGTCGATGCAACCGCCGAGGCGACGGTGCTGCGTGCGTTGGCCACGGAGGAACGGAGCGACGCACTATTCGCTTCGATCTGGCTGGGGTTCCGTGGGCGCCGCACCTATGTGTACCTCGCCTCGGGCCAGCGCTTCCCGCTCGCCGATTGGGAGGCAGCATGTGAGCCGTGGCTGAGCGTTGAGCGCGAGGAGATCGCGCGGCACGGCCATGTGTGGGAGGGCGTGGGCTGTTGGAGCCCGGTCTTCGCTGCCCATCCCGAGGACGTCTGGGAGGCCGCCGCCGGCGCCGTACGCCTCATCATCGACGCCCTGCGCCGGGGGCTTCGGGGGCTTATCGTGTACGAACATGGACGAGACGCAGATGGTCTTCCCGAACGTCGCCGACTTCGCCGCCCCGAGAACATCACCAGGGAGCCTCTGGAGGACACATGATGGGCGTTTCGCCGTGCACCTGCCAGACCCGATCTGGTCGCGGATCACGCGCATCTGTCGTGAAGCAGGGTCGCTGGAAACCGGGGGGATTCTCGTCGGTCGGTACGAGATTTCCGAGCGTCTCGCCCTGGTACAGCAGGCCAGTGGGCCGCCGCCTGACTCGCGCCGAGGCTTTTTTGGCTTCTCCCGTGGGCGCAGTGGTGCCGACAAGTGGCTTGCGGACCTCTGGCCCCACGGTGCGCACTACCTTGGCGAGTGGCACCTCCACCCTGGTGCCTCGTCGATGCCCAGTACGACCGACCGAGTCGCTCTCGAGCGGATCGCCAGCGACGTGCGCTACTCGTGCGCCGCTCCGCTCCTCCTCGTGGTGGGCGGCAGCGACCGTTCACGCCAGCGCAGCTGGTGGGTATGGGCGGGGGATCGGATGGAGGAGTTGGTGCCGGAATCGTAGGACCGATTGGAGACGGCGGAGGCTGACGCCGCTGGGAGCGGATCCACTCGAACCCCAAACCCCAAAGTACACCACGCTTACTCAGGCCGAACTCACCGAGCTTGCCTCGTTTCGGAAGGCTTCGGAAGGCTTCGGAAGGCGATAGCGAGTTATGCGTTTGCTCGTGACCTCGGCCACCTCCCTCCTCCGGCGAATCGCCGCCGACACGGCGCTCGACGAATCCCGCCGAACGCTTTTACAGGAACGAATGGGGCCCGTGGTCGCACGCCTGAAGCGGACCAAAAGCCTCGAATTTCGCGTAGTTCGTTACTTCGTCCATGGTTCCACGGTGCGTGGCACCGCGGTGGCGAGCGACGTTGATGATCTTGACATTATCGTGGAGTTGGAGCCGGGCCCGCTCCAGCGCGACGGGCAACTCCTCGATGCCCGCTTATGCCTCAAGCACTTCCATCGCCTGCTGAAGTTGCAATGGCGGGGACTTCTTGCGGCCAGATCGATTAGGACACAGTTGCAGTCGCACAGCGTCGGGTTGAACTGGGAGCCCAGGCATCGTATCGACGTCGTGCCAGCGGTCCGGGGGACGGAGCCTGGGCAGTACTTGGTGCCAGAAATTGCTCGCGGCGCGGGCTCGATGCGAATCCCGACAGCATGGGTTCCGACATTTCCTGAGCCCTTCAATGCTCACATGATGAACCTGGCCGGCGCCGCGCCAGACCTACGCGATGGCGTACGTCTGTTGAAGATGTGGAAGCGCGCAATTCGCGAGCGCGACGCTACCCTCGCCTGTGTCTCGTCCTATGCAATAGAGGTTTGGTGCGCCGGAAAGTGCGAAATCGATTCCAAGGTCAGCGTTTCGGAACTGATTGCCGGATTTTGGGATCATTTCTCCCGGCCTGGCGTCGGACGGATTGAGGGACTACCGGCGGTTGTGGATCCGTGGACCAGGAGAGAGATCATTCGGCCGCCCGCAGGACACGGGCCTCCAGATCCCTTCTCTGCCTTCCGAAAGCAGTGTGCGCTCGCGAGCGAAGCCTTCGACTCGGCTTTGTTCAGCTCTGCATCAGGCGACGACGGGTTGGTCTCGGCGGAGCTGGCGAAGTTGTTTTACGGACGTGACCACGAAAAACTGGTAGAAATGCGTTCGGGGCGGACGCTCCGCTCGGACCCCCTCTTGCCCGCCGACGAAGAGCCATATTTCACGGCCCCCAGTGCGCAGGATCGGAAGGAGATGCGTCGGGATGAGGAATACGGTGAAATGCATCCCGATGTTTGGAATGAACTCTGGAGAGTCGATCCCGAATTGGACGATTAGTACCGGATAGCCTCGTTTGGCACGAGGGCACCATCGAGATTCGGCAAGACGATCGGACCGAAAACTGGCTTAGCCGTCCACCCAAGGAGCGAGCACGGCGCGGCCCGCGTCCACCACGCGGTCCATCGCCTCGTGCAACGCCTGCTCGTTGAAGGTGCGGACCGCGTCAAACAGCTCGGCGGGCACGAAACCCGGACTGCGCTGCATCCGGATGAGGCGTCCCCCGGAGGTGACGAAGAGTTCCGCATCCGGCGTTGCCCCAGTGGCGATCTTGTCGTTGCGGTCATCGAGTCGCCCCTTCAGCGGGGCGATCTCCACGAACACGCGGACGTCGAACAAGAGGTGAGCGTGCTCCGGGGCGCCCACCGTCTCGGCGCGCGCGCGCTGCAGGTACCACATCAAGTAGCGGCGCAGCCGGCGCTCGGGAACGGTGTGAAGCACATCGCCCTGCTCCATTCGGTCGAACGCCCGCATCGCGGCGATGTGCGCGTCGATCAGGTCCAAAAGGAGATTCCGGCATCCCTCGCGAGCTGCATCGCCACCGCGCGCGACCTGGTGATCGAAGGCGACGGAGATCGCGAACGCATCAGCCCAAAAGTCCAGATCTTCGAGTACCACGCCTGCTCGGCCGATTCCGCGGAACGTGTTGCTCGTGATGTTCTGAGGGTCGTGTACGAGTTCGTGCAACACGAACAGCTGCCCGAGGCGTTCAAGCACCCGCTCGTCGAGCCCCAGGAGGGCGTGGAGGAGCCCGTGCCCGAAGGACATCTGTCCCTTGGTTGTGCTGAGCCAAAAGTCCTGCCCAATCGGCTCCTCTCCGAGCCGAATCAGCTGAAGCTTCCGGTGCACACTCTTTGCGAGGGCCTCACGCCCCTCTGGGCGCACGACGAACCCGGTTGGCACCCGCATGTGCGAAAGCTCAAGCCGGTCCTTGAGCGAAACGACACCGCGCTTGACGGCGTCGAACGTGCGTCGCCGCACAAGCAGGCTTGCGGAATCGTCGGGTACAATCGGATCCCGGCTGGGGGGAAGGGGGAGGCGCCCCACGACCACGTACTTCCCCGCCACGTACTCGGTCACGTCGATCGTCGCCCCGCCCCCCATGTACTGGTTGCGATTGAGGCAGATGCCGGCTGCCAGCGCGAGCGGCGCCGGCCCGGCCAAGAACACGGTGAGGCCAGACCGAGCCGGCCAAGCCACCGCGAGCGCGGAAAGGGTGTCCGTCAGTTCGCGAGTACAGGGACCGACGTTGGTGGCG
This sequence comes from Pseudomonadota bacterium, assembly GCA_030684355.1. Classification (GTDB taxonomy): domain Bacteria; phylum Myxococcota_A; class UBA796; order UBA796; family SXON01; genus CAJBVW01. The sequence continues at coordinate 17,814 of JAUXTN010000229.1, read as the reverse complement.
TCGAGAACCGCTCGGCCGGGCGTGGCGATCTTCACGACGCCGGCGAGCCGGTCTCCATCGTGCTCAGCAGCCGCGCGAACGGCTTCCCCGGACACGGAGGGCCCGAGCGCGGAAATGAAGAGACCGACCCTCCCGCTGGCGTCGTGGGGCGCCCCCGGGTCAACGTTCGTGGGCGGATCGAAAAACGTGGGCCCTACCGCCGGCACCAGGCGGAGTACGTCCCACGTGGCCTCGTTGCGCCGCAGATTGACTGCGGTGACGAGTGCCGTGCGCGTGTCGAGGACCGTTCCGAGCGTGAAGAACACCGACAGCGGTGCGAGCCCAGATACGTAGATCTCGACGGGACTTCCATCTGTCGGCCGTAGTTGCTGGCCTTTTTGTACCATGCGGTGGACGGCTTCGAGGAGGCACGGCCAGTTGAGCCCATCGCGAGGCGTGTCGCGCTCCGGCCGCTCGTAGCCGAACTCGGTGACGCTGAGTTCGTGGCGAGCGCGACGGACCGATGGGACGTGCTGGATCAACGCCTTGGCATCCACCGGGGCGTCGACATCCAGCATGAATAGGATTTGAGTCGGTTCCATCGCTATAATCCTCCTTTGAATAGCTCTTCCTGCCCGAACGCCTCGGAGAGGCATTGCGCGGCGACGCGGCCCCTCCTCGCCTCGGAAAATTCCACCGCCTTCCGGATTTTCGCAAGGGCGCGTCGTGCGGCAGTGCCGAGACGGTCGCCGTCTTGCGCGTCCATGCCCTCGCCGAGATTGTTGCTAGGCATGGCGGGGTCAAGAATAACGCAGGTTCTCCGTGCGGGCGGCGCGTACCCGAAGTAGCGGTCGACGTAGACCGGTTCCCGCATTGCGGTTTCACCGATGAAGTCCAGCGCAGAGAGGAAAACCCCTGCCTCCGTTTTTTTGCAGCCACGGTGGACGGCGTGAAGTCCGAGAATCTCAACCGCGTACGACGGAAGCCTCACGTCATCCTGCTGGTTCCAGACCTTCAAGAGACGAATTCCTCGCCGGAGGAAGCGGAATGGGGAATCCATGGATTCGATCAGCCTGAGCTGCCGCTCAATGGATGTCTGGACGTAGATTCCCGATGTGCGACGTGGAATCCACGCGTCCTCCACATTTTCGTCCTGCGTCAGCGCCGGCACTACATCGATCCCGATCGAGCCCTCCTTCTGGAAGTGAATGCCGACAGAGTGGGTCTGTGGGCGCAGCCGACAGTGGCGGTTGCCAAGTTCGAAGGCGAGCCGAGTCTTCAGCCGGGCATGGAGCCGACTGATCACCGTGCTTGGGGCCAGCGGCTTACCCCGAGTCTCCCAAAACCGGGAGTCGAGGTAAAGGTACAGGTCGACGTCGCTGGTGGGCGCAATGGCCGTACCTTTTCCGATGGAACCTCCGATGCGAGAACCAATCACGCCGAACGCGGGGTCGTTCACCAGGGAGCGCGCATAACGTTCCGCTCGCTCCCTCGCGGACGCGTAGGCCGAATCGTCCGTCGACCGCCCGTCGAGCAATGCCTTAAGGGCTGGCTCGATCGCTCGGAAGTCCCCCGTCACCGAAGATCCCGCGTGAGCGAATCGCACATCTCCAGCGCAGCGAAGCACGCCGCCACGGCGACGGATCCGTCGACCGTATCGTCAAGATGCTGGCCGAGATCGCCGTAGGACTTAATCTGATCGACCAGGGCCGCCGTGCGACGGCTGACCATCGTCGCGAGCCGCGGCGATTTGCTGTCGTCCACGATCTCTCTGAGAAGCTGGCATTGCCGCCCACGGTCCCCCGTTGGAAAGCCCTTGTCGCCGGGCCAACGCGAATTGGGCGCCTTCGACCATTGTGCCAGCCACGCTGCGGGAAACTTCCAACCCGGAGCTTCTATCATGTAAAGCATGTCGAGAGCGCGACTCGCCAGCCCGCGAAACTGATTCAAGCAGAACCTGGGATGTTCGACATCGGCGAGGGCTCTGCGCAAGTGCTCCCGAAGGTCCTTGTCGGAGATCGCGATCTGCGCGCTTCTGAACTCCAGAACCTGACGGATATTGGAGGCGAATAGCTCTCTATTGCCAAAGAGCCGCTGCAAGTCGGTGGCGGCCGTACCGTGCTCCAGAGCGTACATCTCGACTGCCCGCGACGCGCATCGGAGTTCGCCACCAACTTGGCGCACCAGACCGTGGCCCGAGAGCGCGTCCAGCCGCTTCTTGTTGAAGGAAGCAGCGTGCACGGTGCTCTTGGCGATCGCCGCGAGGTCTGCCTGCCCCTCAACACCCACGTCCTTCCAGATCCCTACCAATGCGTCGTGGGCGCGGCTCACGAGGGCGCTGCCGCTCGAAGAAACCGCGGCGATGGAAAGCGGCTTCAGACCCTGGAGGGTCTCCCCGAGGGCGGCGACGAGCGCTGGATGCCCGCCCGTCCATCCGTGGCACTCATCCCGAGCGCCCTTTGCCGCGTCCACACCCCAGACGGCGAAAACGTCCCCCCACTCGTCCGTTCCGATGGGACGCAACTCGATCAGCTGCTTGAACCGGAGAAAGAAGTCGGATGATGAGGCATCATCATCGCGGCATAGGTCTCCAAGCCGTCTCCGGGATCCTGTAACAAACCGGACGCCGCCCTCGTCGGCCAAATTGCAGAGTCCGTCCCAGGCGGCGCGCGGTGCGACGGTTGACTTCAACACGGCGTCGCACCCGTCCAACGCCAACAGGATGGGTCTCCTCACGGCGGCCAAGTCGTCGATGGTGATCCGCCGGAGCATGTTGAACACGTTTGGAGACGCGGGATCCAGCTCATCCGCGAGAAGGGAGAATTCGTTGTCCGGCCCGAGGGCACGAAGCGAACGTTGCATCGCCTCAGCGACGGGACCGAATACGGGATGCGCCAAGTCCAGGCGTCGATGCTTCAGGTCCACGTAGCAGGCGCTGACAAAGTCTCCCTTCCCTGCGGCGTATCGGCGCGCCAGCTCCCGAAGTAGAGAGGTCTTACCCATCCCGCGCGGACCGACGACGGAGACGTTGTCGGGGTCGGACTTGCTGAGCAAGGCGTCCAGTTGAGCGAGGAGGGCCTTCCGGCCCCAGAACGTGCTGGTCATGTTGCTCCGCCGGCTCGGCACTCTTCCAACGCGAGTTGGAGCTGGTGCGCATAGTCCTGATGGCGCCGCATCCACCTGCCAAACAGGGGGATGGCGATGCGGTATTCGGGCCCTGATCCGCGGTTGGCGGTCTCCAAAAGTTCAAGCTCAACCAACGCATCGAGATCGCCGTGAAGTGCCTTGGATGACACGACGAGGCCCTCAGCGTCGAGGCGTGACCGGACAAGCTCCGCGCTCAGTCGATCGGAGCCGCCAGCGAGGCGGTCGATCAGGCAAAGGACATACCGGCGCCGCTCGCCGACCGGGGGGAGCACCGAGCCGGCGTCACGCCGGCCGGCGTAGCCCCACAACGCGGTGAGATGCTCGTAGTCCTCCACGGTTCGGCGCAGCGCCTCGTCGAGCACCGCAGGAGTCGCTCGGTCACGCTGACGCTCGGCGAGCACATCGAACACCTTGGCGCACACGTATTGGATGATGTAGGGCTGGCGAGCGCTCTCCTCGACGATCGCGTCGACGACGGCGGGGTCGTAGCGGACGCGGTCGCCGACCGGCGAAGTCACCAGATCACGGGCTGCGGCAGGATCGAGCGCGACCACCGGAACGCGGTAGCCGAAGCCGAAGAGCGCGGACCAGTACTCCTCCCGGAGGCGCTTCAGCCTTCGGGAGCCGGTGAGGATCGCTGCCACGCCTTCCCGGGTCTGCAGGAGGTGCCGAATGTTCTCCGGTACCTGCGGGCTGGTGACGTGGGAGTCGATTCCGTCCTGCACCTTGTCGAACTCGTCGAGCATCAGGAGGAGGTGGCGGGGGGCAATCGCCTCTACGACGTCATCGACGTAGGAACGCAGCGCTGTGTAGGGATCCCGACTCGCGACGAGCTCGAAGGATGCATCGAGGAACTTCGCACGGAAACGGCGCGGTTCCAAGTCATCTGGCATGTTCGGGAGAGGTACGCGAAGGCCGGCTTTGGAGCACGCCATTCCGATCTCCTCGATCATGAGCCGGAAGATCTCGGCGGTCGAGATGCCGGCCGTGGTGGCGTCGCCGGACGACCCCTGAAAGCTGCACTCGACGATGAGCCAGTCCTTGGTGAGGCCCAGCTCCGGCGACTTCAGCCGGCGCAGGATCGAGGTCTTCCCCGCCCGGCGGTTTCCCTCGAGGAGGATGACCTTGACCCCTCCCTGAACGTGCCGGAGGATCGCGTCCAGGACGTCCTTCCGGCCTTTGAAGAGGGCTGGGTTGTCGATGACTGCCCCTGGCTTGTAGGGGCTCGTGCCGATGTCCACATCGAGGTCTTCCTCCAGCTCTGGCGCGAGCGAGAAGTAGACGTCGACCGGGATGCTTCCCTCCGCCTCGGCCCCGTCCCAGCGCAGGCCGGTCCAGAAGAGCTCCACGTCGAAGGAGACGCTCTCCTCGGATCGGCCCACGGCCTGTTCCTCGGCAAGTTCAACCTTGATGGTTCGGGATTCGCCTGGCCCGATGTCGCCAAGATCGATGGCGTTGCCGGAGCCGGGGATGGCGCTGACGAGAACGCGCCGAAGTCCAGCAGACCCAGTGAGGGAGACGCGAACGTCAGCCGTCCCATTGCCCAGTCCGTCCGATGACTCACCGCGGTACTCGGCGGTGAGCACATAGTGTGCCGCTGCGCGAGACTTGGCCCGTGGCACCCAGGCGATCAGCGAGCTCGCCAGTCGCGCGGCCTGACGTGCGGCGGGGCTTGCCGGCTCGCCCATCTGCTGCACGGCAGTCCGAAACACTAGCTCTGCCGTGTTGTAGACCTCGTGGGGGATGATTCCCGATGGTGCTCCACGTTCGGGGAAGACCACGGGAGCCACCATCTGCATCAACGTCAACCACCGCTGCGCGTCGGCGGGCGCGCCGTCCACGCCGCTGCCTGGGCTGCCGGACAGCCCGTGTAGGGAGCGGAGGACGTCCATGACGAGCGCGTCTTCGGTGGCCTCGTCGAGCCCGCCAGCCACAATCCGCTGGATGCCAGGATGCTCGTGGAGAAGCCGTGTGAGGGCGTCCTCGTCGTCACCCTGAAGGAGGAGCGCGAGCACGTCCACCGCGTCGCCGCCCCGGGCCTGCAGATGGCGAACGACTCGGGCTTGCACCGCCAACTCGGGCACTGGAACCTTGATTCGCGCAAGGTCTCCCCGCGAGAGGTGGCGGATGGTGCCCCCGACGGCTTGCGCCCGAAGCGCAGCTTGGACAGGTGCGCTTTGGAGCGTCGCCAGGAGGTACCATCGATCGACGCCCTCCTTCGGGCGGATGAGGGCGATATCTCCGCTCACGACGGGCGCGGCCTCTACGCGCTCGTTTGCCGGGCGATCCATCCAGTGGGTTCGGTCCCCAGGGGCGGTCTTTCCGATCGTACCGCTGATCGACAGGAGGATGTCCTCAGGAGCGACCGCGCCGGCGGCGCCTACGCCCGAAACGAGAAAGCGCCGCCCGAGCTGGAAGCGAGCGCCGAGCAGATCGGTCACTCGCACAAAGGGGACCTCGCGGCCGCCCGGGGGGCGAGTGGGTTGGCCGTCGCCACCGCCACTCCGAGCCCCATCGCTGCCAGCCAAGGCAGCTCCGTTGCCCAGCCCGCCGGGCCCGCCCTCGTAGACCTCGCCGCGACGCGGACGATAGCCACGTCGAATGTCAGCTACCTCCCCGAGGGCGCGTAGCGGCGCCTGCTCGCCGAGGTCGCGAAGTGACGCGGAGGTCGCCTGATCCTCGGCCGGGACCACGAATCGGTATGCATCCTGGCGAAGACGGGCCAGGTCGACGCGGCGCAGTTCATGAGCTTCGACACTCGGATCGGGTGATCGCAGTGCCTCCGCGATGAAACGGCAGCCAGCGACACTATCGGGAAGGGCGTGAAGGTCGAGGATGCGCAGTTCGGCCACCGCGGGGGCGCGCCGGAACGCCACGAGCGAAACTGCTACGTTGGTGAAGCCCTTGAAGGATCCCGTCGGGAAGTTGACAACGGCGTCCAGTCGGAAGCCGTCGACGAGCCACTTCCGGATCTCCTCGTCGGCGCCTGCACGGGACAGAAACGCGGACGGAAGCGCGACGACTGCCCGACCACCGGGTCGAAGCGACTGCGCTGCGTGTTGGAGGAAGTACCCCTCGATGGTGCGTGCGCGAACAGGAAAGTCGTACAAGTCGGAGCGCGCGACATCGATGCCCCACGGAGGGTTCGCGAGCACAACGTCGAACCCCTGCTGGTGGTGGCGACCGGCCGCGCTCCGTTCGAGCGCGTCCCCTAGTTCCAACGCCGGCTTGAAGCCCGCGAGCATCAAGCGCACGAAGCTCACCAGGTGGGACGCCGGGTTCATCTCAACGCCGAAGACCGGGCGCTCGCTCGCCTGGGCCCACTCGCCGGGGGACATTCGGAGGCCCTGTTCCCACATCGCCCCTGCTGCGCCGACGAGCCAGGAGCCCGTCCCGCAGCAAGGGTCATAAACGCGCTCCCCGGGCTTCGGGTCGGCGAGGGCGACCGCCATGCGTGCGAGCGACGCTGGCGAGGTGAACTCGGAGGCGAACCGGGAGCCGCCCGCCACTCGAAGGATCAGATCGCTGAAGGCATCGCCGGCAGCCCGGCGGTCGGCCGCGGTGTCGAACGGGAGAGAACGCACCCACGCTGCCATCTCTGCCACGAGGCGGCCATCGAACCCCGCCGGAGTCTGCATCCAGTACGCGCGCCCTTCAGGTAGGCCGAGCGCTCGGCGCACACGTGGCCACAGCGAGGTGGCAAGCTCACTGTCTCCCACGCCGCCCTCGACGACCGCGTGCCAGTCGAAGTCACGAGGCAGGATCGGAGTGTGCTCCTCATTGTTGAAGGCCGCCATCGTCTCCTGCTCGCCGTCCTCGGCCTCAGCCCAGCGAAGCGCGAGTAACCACGCCAGCGGCGCGGCGATGGCGTCGACGCTAGAGTCCAAGCCGTGCGCCATGCGGTTCCGCAGGAGTTGGGCGAGGGGGATGGACGGCGAAGGAGACATGGTCACAGCTCGCCTGCGAAGGCCTTTCGGAGGATCGAGGAAGGAAGAACGGCGATGCCGGCGTCGTCGTGGACGAGCTCGGCCCGCAGCGCCACCGCACGTTCCGCGAAGAGATCCAAAGATTCTGCGATTCGGCGCTGCTCGGCGAGCGAGGGGAGTGGGAGGGTGAAGGTTCGAACGTCCTGCTGGTTGATGCTGGCCTGTTGGATGACCTTGGCCTTTGACTTGATCTGATCGCGGCACTGGGGCGACGCGAGGAAATGGAGCACGTAGGAACGGTTGGCCTTCGTCGCATCGACTGCGAACTTCATCATGTTCGACTCGAACACCGCTGGCTCATCCAGCCGGTCAATCGTGCAGGACTTGCCGATCACCTCGAGGCTCCCATTCACGCGGTTGATCACGAAGTCCCCGACGCTTAGCGCGAACCGCCGCGCCTCGCTCGGATCGAGTCTGAGGCGCTTCAACTCGGCGCCGCCGGCGAAGCGGTCCCCCCCGTTGAAGTTGTTGATACGCAGGATGGGGGTGCCTGATCCGTAGTCCGTGGAGGGTTTGTAGAGGCCGTTGGTCGGACCGGCCGCAATGAGCGAGCCAAGTTCAACGAGAGGAGCATCCGAGCAGAACGCCTCGTAGCGGGCAGCCTGGGCCAGGGCTGCCGTCTCTACTCGTGATTCGCCGCGTAACTGCTGGATCTCGCCCACTCGGACCATCGCATCCTGAATGCGACCCATGATACGTCGCTGCTCGACAAGATCAGGCACCCGGGTGGCGAACGACAGCAACGCTTCTCGGTTGATTTTCGGAATCGCCGCTCGGGCGGAATGCTGCGCGGAATACCAAAGAAAGTCCGGCGACCGGAGTAGATATACCAGGAACTTGGGATCGATTTCAGTGGCCTTCGCTCGAAGCGGGTAGATGTCGGCGCTGCAAATTCCCTGGAAGTCCACGAGCGCGACCTTGTTCAGGTAGGGTCGAATTTTTGAATAGAGCACGTCGCCGGGCTGAAAGGGGTACTTGCCGCTGATCAGGCCGCCGGCCGTCGCGGTAATGAGACCATGCAGTCTCCCCGACCCGCTCTCGACGTTCTCCCCGCCGACGTGGAGCATCGATGAATATGGCTCTTTCTTAGGATCAACCTGGCCAGACACGACATCAACCAGCTCAGCGAGCGTTCGATGTGCCCAAGTCGACGGGTTCATGAAAGCAATTCCTCCAACTCTCCCAGGAGATCGCTAATGCGCTGCTCCTTCACCTGAATCGATCGAACCAGGTCCAACGCCGGACGGTGCTCGTAGTCGTCCTTTCGGTTGGGATTCCGTGCTGTCAGATCCCAGCCATGCGCTTCGAGTTCCGCGACGGGCACCGTCCACGAGTTCTCCCCCTCGATCCGCTGCTGCCACTTGGACAGGAAGTCTGGCAGTTGATCACCCGCGATCCCCTTCCTTGTCTGCTTCAAGTCGAAGCCATCGTTGGTCAGCTCGTAAAACCAAACGGCAGTGGTCGTGGAGCCGTCCATCGGCCTCTCGAAGAACAGCACGTTCGTCTTCACGCCAGTGTAGGGCAAGAAGCATCCGGTTGGCAGCGACAAAACACTATGCAAGCGAAACTCCCTGACCAGCTTTTCGCGAACCCGCGCGTCCGCTCCACCGCGGAACATCACGCCCTCCGGAACGATTACGGCCGCCCGGCCGCCCTTTCCGAGATTGGCCATGATATGCTGAACGAACAGGATCTCCGTTGAGCCGGAGCGAACGGTAAAATTATCCTGATTGTCCCTTGACATCTTGCCGCCATAGGGCGGATTTGACAGGATCACTTGGTACTTGTTCTTCTCGGACACGTTGGACTGGTGCGCTTCCAGCGTATTCATCAGCTCCAAACCGGCCCCTTCGATGCCGTGGAGCAACATGTTCATGCTGCCGAGGAGATAGGTGAGTGGCTTCAGTTCCAAACCGTAAAAGGTGTGGTGCTGGAACCGCTCCAGGTCCTCCGTGGCCATCTGCGGCGTCTGCTGGCGCATGTAGTCGGCCGCCTCGACAAGGAAGCCGGCCGTGCCAAATCCGGGGTCGTACACGCGCTCACCGAGCCGGGGCCGAGCGACCTTCACCATCGCGCGGATGACGTGCCGCTGGGTGTAGAACTCCCCTGCGTAGCCCGCGGAGTCCCCCGCCACGTCCTTGAGCAGCCCCTCGTAGATCTCCGAAAGCACGATGATGTCGGTCGTCTCCCGAAAGTCCAGACGATTGACCTGATTGATGACCTTCGCGAGGCTCGTTCCCGTTCGGCAGTGATTTCGCACCGTGGCGAAGATGCGGTTGAACTGCTGGCCGACCGAGTCGGTGCCGAGCTGCCGTAGCGCAGGCCAGAGCTTGCCGTCTACGAAGGGCAGGAGATCGTCGGGCTTGTTGGTCGATTTCGACCAAGTTGACCAGCGCAGCTCGACAGGGAGCCGGTGGTGGTAGGTTTCGCCAGAGAACTCTGCCTCATCGCCTCGCCGCGATTCCGCCTCGTCGAAGGCCTTCAAGAAGAACATCCAAGCGAGTTGCTCGACATAGTCGCGCGGGTTCACCCCGTCCTGGTTCATGGAGTCGCACGCGTTCTTCACCGCGGTGCGCACCTCCTGCCGCCGACTATCCATTCCCCCGGAGAGCGGCAGTCCAATTTGTGCCATCGAAGACTCCTTAGGCCGCCATCGGCACGTAGATGTGTTGTTTGACCGCGTCGAGGTCAGCGCGCATACGCTTGGGGCCCCCGTATCGGTCCGCGAGCATGCGGAAGCTGCCGAAGCGCTCGACGAACTGCGGGGCACCGAACGTCTTCGCGTCCTCCAGGTCGTCAATGCCGAACAACGAGTAATGGCCGAGGCATGAACCCCAGAACTCACGGCGCAGGCTGCAGTCGCCGAGGGCGTGAACGCCCCCCATGATCACAGGCCGCTCCGCGGAGAGGGCGAGCCGCTCGGCCTCCCTTTCCGCCGCGATCTCTGCCGCGTCGAAGCCCAGCCGACCAAGCAGCCAGTTGCGGTCCTGGGCCCAAACGCGATCCGCGCGGTCACTCCGCAGCGGGACGTTGGCGAGGTCAAATCCAATCTTCGTGAGGATGTCCACCTCGTCGGCGCCAGCGAGATCGAGAAAGTGCCGGAACGCCTGTATGTGGATGTCCCGGTCCTTCAACTGTCCGCGAACCTCCGCACGGGTCTTCGGGTCGATCCAGAGGCCGAGCAGCTCGTCGACGCTCTTGGGCGAGATCGTTCGGATGACCTCCTTCGAGCGCTCACGGTAGTCGAGGAACGGGATCTTCTGCCCATCCGCAAAGCACACGAACCGCTCGTTCCGGGACATGCTGATGGTTACGCCGCCGCCGATCGGCCGGGTGACGGTACCCTCGCCCCCGGGGGCTCCGCCCTCGCTCGTCCCGGCGCCAGGCTTGCTCCTCTTCTGTGGCTTCTGGACGTTGGCGGGATGCCCGTCGAACTCCGCATCCTCGAGCGAGGATGCGCCTGAGTAGTCGTAGATCGTGAAGTAGCGCTTGTCGATCCCGGGCTCGTCGCAGAGGCGTGTGCCTCGCCCCTTCATCTGCTTGTAGAGGATCGCGCTCTTGAGGGGCCGAACGAACACGATGTTCTTCACGTCGGGCGCATCGAAGCCGGTGGTCAGGAGGTCGACGGTGACGGCCACGCGCGGGCGGGCCCGACCAACCTCCGCGAAGTTGCGCTCCAACTGGTGGGAGTTCCGTTCGGAGCGCGTGATTCGCGCGGCGTAGTCTGGGTCCCCAGACACGCGCCGGAGCTCATTGGCCATGACCGCGGCGTGTGCGTCGTCCACGCAGAAGATGATCGTCTTCTCCTGGTGAAGATCGTATTTCTTGAGCGTGGCGTAGAGGTCCTCAGCGATGAACTTCGTGCGATCCGGCATCCGGATATCGCGCTCGAAATTCTCCGTCTTGTAGACCTTGCCGTCGAGAGTGAAGCCGTCCTCGTCCACGTTGGTGACGCGCTGCTCCAGCAAGTAGGGGACGAGATAGCCGTCCTCGATCGCCTGTTTCAGCGAGTAGGTGTAGATCGGGCCGCCGAAGTACTCGTAGGTGTCCCGACGCTTCTCCTCGGCCGTCATGTCCCTGGATGCCAGCTCCAGCTCGCGCGGAGTCGCGGTCAGGCCGAGCTGGTACGCGGCGCCGAAATGCTCCAGAACCCCGAACCAGTCTCCGAAGCCGGAACGATGGCACTCGTCCACAATCACGAGGTCGAAAAATCCTGGCGGGAAGTGTTCAAAGACCTTCTTGCCGTCCAGCTCCTCATCGAGGTTCTGGTAGTTCGCGAAGAACACCTTGCCCACGAGGTGGTTCTTGTTCGCAACCAGCTCGGAGTCAACGATGACCCGGTCATGCCTAGAAAAGCCGGAGAATGCGCGGTAGGCTTGGCCCTTGAGGCTGTTGCGATCGGTCAGGAACAGGATGCGGCTGTTCGGCAGCGCCTTCCCTTCCATGAGCTTCCAGGCGAGCTGGAACATCGTGAACGTCTTGCCCGTGCCCGTGGCCATCAGCAGCATGGCGCGTTTGCGCCCCTGACTGAAAGCGTAAAGGGCCTCGAAGATCGCCATCTCCTGGTAGGGGCGAACGGTCTTCCGGGTGACCTGGTCGACCTGCCAGCCCGCTTCGAAGGTGGCGTACCACTCGTGCGGGATGGTGTTGCGTCCGAGCTTGTGGAGGATGTCGCCCGGCGTGGGCGCGCTCGCGAGGTGCTCGGCCTCGTTCGTGTCGTTGTCGGTCAGTATCCAGTTCGACCCGTTCGACGCGATCGAGAAGCGGATGCCGAGCCTGCGCGCATAGCGCGAGCCTTGCTGCATCCCGTCGGCAGCGTCCTCCCCCTCGGCCTTCGCCTCCAGCACGGCGAGCGGCATCGACCAGAGCCGCAGAACGTAGTCCGCGATGATCTTCTGCGACTCGTCGTACATCCGGTCGCCGGTGAGGTTCACACGACCCGGCCCGATCACGACCTGCCGGTCGAAGACCCACTTCGCCTCGACGAGCGCGGGCTCGATGACTTCGCGGCAGGTGGTGGCTTCGTTGCGGCTCATGGGGTGCGGGTTCCTGTGTGGGGTCTAAGCAAAGCTCGTGCCATCATTCCTCCACGCCGTAGCGCTTGAGCCAGTTGGTGAGGGTCTGGTAGCTTGCAAGCCCCACGAGGGCCGCTGCCTTGGTCTTGTTGCCATCCGCTTCCGCGAGGGCGCGCTGCAGGTAGTGGCGCGCCACGATGGCCTGAAGAGCTTCGACATCGAGGCCTTCGCCGAGCGGACGATCGAGGATTCCGTCGATCGACCCCCCCGGAACCGCAAGGATGGAGCTCTCGATGTCCTCGTCGGTGATCGTGTCTCCGCCCGACCAGATGGCGGCGCGATGCAACGTGTTCAGGAGCTCGCGAACGTTTCCAGGCCAGGAGTGCGCCATCAGAAGATTTCTTGCGTTTGGAGAAAGAATCTTGTGACTCACCCCCGCGTCTCGCGCGGCATCACGGTTCACCTCGCCGAGTAGGCGATCGATGAGCAGGCCGAGATCCCCACGTCGCTCGCGAAGGGGCGGCAGCCGGAGAACGGCGACGGCGAGGCGATAGAACAGGTCGGAGCGAAAGCGGCCGGCGGTCGATTCGATCAGAAGATTCCGGTTGGTCGCCGCGATGATGCGCACATCCAGCTTCGTGACCTTGGACTCGCCGATCCGCGTGACCTCTCGCTCTTGGAGCACGCGGAGCAGTTTCACCTGGACCGGGAGAGGAAGCTCCCCCACCTCATCGAGGAACAGGGTGCCGCCGTTGGCCTGCTCGAAGTGGCCGGGGCGATCCGCGGCGGCGCCTGTGAATGCCCCCTTCTTGTGGCCGAACAGCTCGGACTCCACGAGGTCCGCCGGAATGGCCCCGCAATTCACGGCGATGAATGGTCGCTCGGCGCGTGGGCTCGTCCGGTGGATCGCCTTGGCCAGCAGCTCCTTCCCGGTGCCCGACTCGCCCTCGATCAAGACCGGGACTGAGCGCCCCGCGGCGCGTTGAGCACGGGCCAGGACGCTCCGCATCGCCGCGGTGCCGTGGACGATGTCGTCGAAGGCCGCCGAGGGGGGCGTTCCTGCCGCCGCGAGTTGGCCGAGCCTCTCGTCGACGGGGTCGTGCCCGCCGGGGACGAACTCCGCAGCGATCGCAAAAGGGATGTGCACCGGCTGGACGCCGTACTTCTGCGACGACTCGATGAGCTGCGCCGGAAAGCGCGTCTTCGCAAGGATGATCCACACCGCCGCCATGGCCGGCGTACCGGGGCTGAGGTGGAATGTCAGCTCCGCACCCTCAGCCACCAGGCGCTCAAGCACCTTGGCCACGGTTTCGTGAATCTCGCCGAATGCGGTTGGCCGGCTCAGACGACACGAATGCACATGGATGGGAGCCGAGGATCTCTCGCTCAGCCACCCCACGAACGGTTCCACCCTCTCCTTCGGGTGGTCTGAGAAGAGTACAACCTCCGCAAACTCTCCCCACGCGACCGCCTGACCAACGGGTCCGTCGCCCGCACCCGGCTCCCCGGCGGCAGCCTTGAAGTCGGCGGTCCCGATCCAGCAGCAGAGGACGGAGGGCATCGGGGTGAACATAACACTCTTTATGCTGACAGAAGGGAACTTACGGATCCTTGGGGTTGAGCAGCCGCGGAGTACCGGCGTGGTGGGCGTACTCGCCGATGTCCATCGCGGGGACGGTGCCGAGCGCCTGGAGGCGCGTGAGGAGGCGCAGAAAGAACCAGACGAGCGCGTGAGGGGCGTCCGACGCATTGACGGGACCGAGGCCCGCGTCCGTCCACCCCACCTCGAAGCCGCCGGCGTCCAAGGCGCACCCGACGTCGATCTCGTGACCGCGAGGGAGGTCGGCGAGCGCAGCGACGAGCGGCGCGCCAATTCCCGGCGTCCAGCCGGACGTAGTGGCCAGTAGCCCACCAAGGATCGGGATCGGCTCACGCGGCTTGAAGGTGCCCCCAGCGTGGGTGATGGCGGTGCTCGTACGGCGAAGCCGGCGGACGGAAGCGATCTTCTCGCCGGCGTAGAGGACGTGCTCGCGCGTGAGATCCTGTTTCACCTCCATGACGCCGTAGACGCTCTCGGCGGGAATGTAGAGGCAGGTGCCGTGCTGAAAAAGCAGGGGGGAGTACTGGCGATCGTAGATGACGACGTCGAGTTGGTCGCTGATGGCGCCATCACAGTCCACGACGAACGCCTTCGACACGGAGTAGCGCGCGGGCAGGTGCATCCCGAGCATGCCGACCCAGTCCCCTTCGCAGGCGTCGCCCTTGGTGCCGGGGTGGCCGATGACGGCGCGGGCGACCTTTAGCGACGCTTGGAGGCGTTCTTGTAGAGAGCCGAAGAGGTCGTCGATTCGGGTGGTCATGGCGTCTACTACCACACCACCCTTTCCCAGGTGGTAGCGGCAACGGCGGCGGCAGCTGCCCGCGCCACCGCCACCTTCTCACGCGCGTCGAGATCATCCGAGATCCGGTTCGCGGTATTCGCGGGGTCCTGAAAGGTGGCGGTCACGAAGTCCGTAGCCAGGAAATCCAGGACCTTGAAGACATTGTTGGCGAGGTCGCCGCGCCGGGCACCGTACAGTGCGCGGAGGACAGCCAATTCGAGGTAGAAGGATGGGAAGCGGATGCCGTGGCGCAGCTTCCACAGCTTGAGGATGCGGATTTCGTCCTGACGGCCGGAGCCGTGAACCTCGCGGATATGTACGTCGATGTTCGTCTTTGTCCACGTCGGCACTCGGGAGCGATACAGGCTGTGGTCGCCGCCGTACTGGCTCAGGCGACGAGCCGGTACGAGGTCGACGTGGAACCCGTCCACCGTGACGCCGATCGAGACATTCTGCTGCCGCGCGACGAAACCGCTCCGGCTGATGTGGTGGAGGAGGCCGAAGTAGATGTCGCCGAGAGCCGTGCCGACCGTCGACGACAGCGAGATGAACAGGTCGATGTCGCAGCCGCCGTGTACCGCGGTGCCCTTGGCGAACGAGCCCGATGCCTTCACATCGCCGACGATATTGGCGCCGCCCCAAGCGTAGACGTGCGGAAGTACCATGTTGGCGGCCTTGAGCGCGGGCGACTTCGCCGTGAGATCGACGGCGTGGGTCGCGAGGAGGGAGAGCAGGTAGTTGTCGGCGGTCATGGCGGGGGCCCGGGTGATGCCGACCGCTGAAAGCAAGAGACGTGCCACCGGGTGGCGTGCGGCCGATTGGGGGCATCGGCTTCTGCTTCTGCGATCGCGCTGTTTCGAGCTTCCGGTCACTCGATACCCGAGTCTCGATTCCACGATTCCAGCTTGCCGCTTCAACTCGTGATGCCGGAATACGCGGCATGATTCCATGGAATACGCAGCATCGATTCCGAAACAGACCCGGCATTATTCCGGCATCGCCACGCCGCCTCCCACGGCCAGTCGCCCGAGCGCCTCTTGCAGCGCGGGGCCGAGCGGCGCGCCGGCCTTCCCCTCGCCCTTCGAGATCGTACCCTGCTCGACACCGAGGATATCCGCCATCTCGCGCTGGGAGAGCCGGCGCTCGGCGCGCAGCCCGGCGAGATCGGCACCGGTGAACACGGGGGGGGCGTCGCTCGCGGCCTGAACGACGACGACCGGCACCGGCAGCGAGGGCACGCCCGCGCCTGGCGCCAGGGGAACGCCCGCCGCCGGCACCGAGGGCGCGCCCGCTGCCGCGGACTCCGATGGGGCCTGCGCCGCCGCCCGCTCCTCCCGCCGCGCCCGCCGGGCCTGGATCTCGTGGTCCATCGCCCGCCGAACGGCGAGCTGGAGCGCTGGCCCTACCTTCTCCCGCGGCTTCAGCTCGGCGTCCTTCACGAGCGCCGAGGGCACACCGAGCTGCGCAGCGAACACCGCCCGCGTCAGGTTGATTTCCGCGCGAAAGCGCCCGAGGTCGCCCCCGGCGAGCGTCCAGTCCCGCGGCCAGTCGTCGTGCTTCGACCAGAACGCGCCGCGATGGTCGGGCGGCGTGGGCGGCCAGTGCCCGACCGATGCCATCGCGAGGCGATCCGCCTCGGTGTACCGTACATCCTCGCTGTCCCCCCTCGCGGGCTGATCGGGACGGGGTGAGGCTGCGTTCACCGAGGCGGTGAACCCATGGCAAGGACCGAGACGACGAGAGATACGGCAACAGACGTGAGGGCGCTGGTGCATGCGAAGCGACCGAAGGCGTGGGCGCAGGGGTACCCGGCGGCGGTCCGGGATCGAGTCTGCGCCTTTGTGGCGGAGCGGCGGGCGGTGGGGGCGACCGTGGGGATGGTCGCTGCGGAGCTTGGCCTGTCGCGTCACAGCGTTCTGGCCTGGACGGAGGCTCGCCAGACGCGGGGCCACCTCCGCCCCGTGGAGGTGGTCGCCGACCCGGAGCCGCCGACGGGAGTGGCGCCGGTGGCGCGGGTGCTGACCCTTCCGGTGCTGATCTCGCCGAAAGGCTACCGGGTCGAGGGGCTCGACGTGGACGCGCTCGCCGCGCTGCTCGCGGCGGTCGGGTGATCGGCTCCTCGCGGGCGGTGCGGGTGTGGGCATACGGGGCGCCGACCGACCTGCGCAAGGGATTCGACAGCCTCACGGCGCTGGTTGAGCGGGAGATGAAGTTGGACGTGCTCTCCGGGGACTGCTTTCTCTTCGTCAGCAGAAATCGTCACTCCGCCAAGGTGCTTCTGTGGGATGGCACCGGGCTCTGCGTGTACCAAAAACGCATGGCCAGAGGCCAGTTCGCCGCGCTGTGGGAGACGCCGGCGGCGTCGTCGCTCAAGCTCACGATGTCAGAGCTCTCGTTGTTTCTGGAAGGGGCGAACTTGCGCGGCAGACTGCCCCTTTCGCCGCAGCAGATTTCCGTGAAACGAGGGTAGTTTTCTGGGTGCGTTGTGTTAGTTGGTAGGTGTGAACGACGACACAATCCGAGGCGAATCCGACATCGAAAAGGTCCGCGCAATCGCGCTCGATCTGCTCCGCCGGAACAGCGCTGTGGAGAGCGAGAACGCCATCCTGCTCAAGGAGATCACCCGCCTGACCTTGGAGCTCGCACGGAGCACGGACAAGGGTGAACAACTCGCGCTGGGACTGGAATTGCGGCGGATCAACGAGATGCTCGCCGAACGGAACAAGGAACTGTACGGGCCGTCGCGCAGCGAGCGCCGGGGCCGCCCCGAGGACGAGAAGGCCGAGGAGAAGCCGAAGCCAAAGACCAAGGGGCACGGGCCGAACAAGCAGGAGCGACTTCCCAAGACCGTGGTCCTCCACGTTCGTGGCGACGCGATCGAACCCTGTCTCGCCTGTCAACAGCCTCAGCCCACGATGGCCGGCCAGACCGAAGACACCGAACTGATCACCATCATCGAACGCAAAGTGGTGCTCTGTGTGCACAAACGCCAGAAGTATCGCTGCACGACATGTGGCCGCATCGACGCGGCTCCCGGCGCGCCGAAGCCGCTCGTGCCCGGCGGCCGCTACGCCCCCGAGCTCGCCGTGGCCGTCGCGGCGGACAAGTACGGTTCCCACCTCCCGCTCGAGCGCCAGGTGGACCGCTTCGTGCACCAGGGCTTCAACGTCACCAGCCAGACCCTGTGGGACCAGCTCGTCGCGCTGTACCACATCCTGCTGCCAGCCTACGTCCTGCTTCGCACCTACCTCATCGCCAAGCCCACGCTCGGCGCCGACGAGTCCCCGTGGCGCGTGATGGGCAAGG
>JAUXTN010000223.1 GCA_030684355.1 Pseudomonadota bacterium | reverse complement strand
AGTTCTCGGCCTCGTCGAGGTGCGCCCGGGACATGCGCTCCCGGTCGAGGACGCCCGGGACCGGCGGCCAAGATGGCCCGCGCGAAGACGCGCGGCGGCCGCCTGCGCACGTCAGCAGTCGTCTTCGCGTTATTCGACAGGACGCCATCTCCCGTCGAGCGGTTGCGCCGGTGCCGACAGGGAGCGGCATGTGCGAGAGTTCAGCGAAGGCCGGCGGTTTCGAACTGAGGTGCCATCACCAGGGAGCGCAAGGAGCGGAGCGAGGCCGACCACGGGGAACCTCATCGGGCGCTCGTGGCGTCAACGCTGCGTCGGGGGTAAGTGCGTTTGCGGAGGCGCGTTGCGGTACTCGGTCTACAATCTTCAATTCCCATCTTGGTGCGACGCCTTCACGGTGGATGGGTATTCCTTCCTGCGGAGATCCGACTACCGACAGCAGGTACTTCGACTCGAACACACGCTCCCGTCGATGAGCGAGTTCGAGTTCGAGCCTACTACTGGAGTTCACGCCGCCACGGCCCACGTTGACTGCCCAGATCCAGAGGCGACACCGATCTTCGGCTGGGGGGACCCGCGACGTACGCGTCTTGATGACACTCTCCTCCTTCTGACGATCTTCACGGGTCGCGAAGTTTTCATCGACCGGCACGAGTTTGACATAGGAACGCGGTCAGTCTTCCGACAAGATTCGAGGCAGTTGTTGTGGGGAGGAACCCTCAGAGCCTCGGTGGAGTACAGCTATTTGCCCCCGGAGCAGGGTGCTGCGTGCGAGTATGTGTCAGGGATTGAGACTGCAGTGAATCAGGTGCTCCGGCAGACGAGCACGGACAGTTGGCGAGAGACGTTTTACGAAGGGCACTTTCTGTTCCTGCTGAAGGCCGCCTTCCATGAGCAGCCGCTCCAGGCGACCTTTACCCAGTGCTGGACGATCTGGGAGCACCTCTTCTATGCGGTGAACCGCACCTGGCTGACCGTAGAAGGCGATCGGAGCCTCCCGGCCCGCGACAAGATTCTGTTTCTTGCTGAACGCTACGGGATGATGAGCGGTGTTGACGAGAGCGGAAAGCGACGCGTTGATGGACTTGTGGGAATTAGGAACGAACTGATCCACAAGGGCCGCCTCCCCGCACGCGACGACGTGTTTCGCGACGTTCGGATGTTCATTCTGATGACGGAGTTTCTGGCCACGAAGATCGCAGGACTTCGCACACGTGACATCTTCAACACGGTTGAGAAATTCTTGGAGTTCCAGACTATGCAGGACCCGAAAAGGAAGCGAACAAGGGGCTGATGATCACTTGATGATCGCTTCAGCGGCTGGGTAGGAGACTCGCGCCCCGGCGACTAACTCGGGGGGCGCCACACTGGCCCCGCCCGACGCCGATGCGCATGCTACCGCACACTTGCATATGCCTTCTTAAACGCCGCAACCGTGAGCCCTGCGTCCGCAAGAATCGCGAACATCTGCCCGCGCAGCGACTTGTACTCGCTCGCCATCGATTGGTAGCTGCTACGCGGCATGCCATGCGACGAGCTTGGTGCTTCTATTGTACTAGTACCACCATACTTATCGTCGTGCCGGACCTCCGCCCCGAACCTACCAAGAAAGGCGAGATAGTCCTCCGCCTCAAGCACGTCGATCGGCGTGATGGCGCCGAGGCCGTTTACGACCGCAATGCTCTCCTCTCCGAGCATGGCGTCGTACATCTTAACCGTTGACTTGGCAAATTCGTCGCCAATCGAATGGATAATTCCGCGGGACATTAGCTCAAGCTTTTGATTAACGCCCTGAATTTCCTGGAGCATGTTAGCAACTCTGCTGGCCTCGCCTTCACGGACGAGGAAATTAAACATCATGCCCGCCCACTGCTTGCGGAGGTACGCCTCCATGTCACCAAAGTTGCGAAACGGCGCGATCGCGTTGTTCTTTTGTTGGCGACGGACCTCATCGATGAACCCAAAGATCTTCGTGTTGTCCACCGACGGGTAGGTTACAAGGCTCCGATCGATCGCTATATTGTCGCCATTGCGCAAGTACACGAAGTGTTCTGAAAGGACACCAGCTTCGACGAGAGTAAACACCGGCAACTTACGTTCAACGGCTTCCCGATACTCCGCGTTCGTGATCGAATGCTCTTGGTCGTGGTACTTTCCGCCTGACCGCCCACCGATGATGAGAACGAACATCTGGCAGTTGGGGACTTCGGCTAGGCACGAATCGTGGGTGTGCATCGCGGGATCGTAGAAGACATCGCCTTCCTCGCTGAGCACTGGCTCATACCCCATACGCTCGATGAAATACCGTAAATTCTCCCTGATGTACTTCAGGTCGTAGCAGGTTGAACTGACGAACACGCGAGGAGGGGGCATCCGCTGGCTGTAGCTCGGCCGAACGCGGTTGTAAAGGCCGGACCCGATGGCGACACGCGTCCCAATTGAGCAGCCCACAGTGCCATTTTTGGCATATGGACTCACCAGGCACGCGACGAGTCCTTGGAGCGTCCTGTCTGCCACTCTCGCCGGCGCTCGGTGGCCGGTCAACCACCCCCGGAGGCTCCCCAGAGCGCCCCAGCCTACGTAGGCGCCCATGCCCTCCCGTTCAGGCCGCAGCCCTGCGTCGCTGCTCGTGCAACATCTCCTTGTAGGCAGCCGGCGTGAGCTGAGCGGCCGTGAGGCCGTACTCGCGCTTTCGCGTTCCGCGCCTATCGAACATCCAGGTGAGGTAGCTCTGGATGTCGAGCCCGTGCCGTCGCGCGGTCGTGACCACGCCGAGCAGGATTGCCCACCGCCGGCCACCTTCGGCGCTCCCGGCGAACAGCGAGTTGAAGCGGAGCCGAGCGTGATCTTGGAACGCCCGCTCGCTCGAATTGTTGTCGATGGGGATGTCGGGGTCGTCGACGAAGCGGGTGAGATCGTCGAAGTGGCGAAGGTAGTACCGAACGACTTTGCCAAGGGCGTCGCTCGGCAGCAGATCCTCGTGCCGGTGCAACCAGGCCTTGAACGCATCGACGATCGGCCGCGTCTCTGCCTGCCGGCGATGGAGCAGCGCGGTTCCGACGAGCCCCTCCGCGACGGATCGGCGCTCGACATCGTACATCTGCGTGAGGAACCGCCCGGCCTTCTTCGCCAGCACCGGCTGCGTCGCCTCGGCGTCGCGGAACGCGCGACGCGGGTGGGCGTTGCAGTTCGCCCGCTTCACGCCCTCCTGTCGGCAGAGCTCGTTCAGGCGGCTCTCGGCGTCGCACATCACGACGCCCTGGAAGCGACGGAGCACGGCGGCCAGCTCGTCCCCGTGCTTGGTGAGCGCGAGCTGGTAGACCGTGGTCTCATCCGCGTTGAACACGTCGAGGATCGCGTCCCAGGCCTCGGGTGCCCCCTCGATGAGAACCTTGAGACCGGTGGCGTCCGTGCGCAGGACATTCCGGGCCTTGATTTCCGTCCAGTGCGCGCCGTCCACGGACGAGGCGAGGTCCGACGCCAGTTCGATGAGGCGGACCAGGGTGCTCTTCGGCAGGAAGATCCCTTGGCTCTTCAGAAGACGGTGGATCCGGTTGAGCGGCACGAGCAGCGCGAACTTCATCGTGACCAGCCAAGCCAGAAACCCGCACGTGAACTTTGCCCGGGGGCACGGCAACGAGGGAGGCTCCGCGGTGGTGGTCTGTCCGCAGTCCTTGCATCGCACGACCTCGAGGACCTCGCGACGGAGGCGGGCGATCGTCTCGACCGCGTCGATGCGAACGCGCTCCTCCTTGTCGCGAGCGAGCAGCTTGTCGCTGCCACAATGGGCGCAGCGGCACACCTCGCCTTGGTAGACGACCTCGGGAAGGTGGTCGGGGGGGCGTCTCCTGCCTGCACCCTTGGGGCGAGGCTTTCGCGGCCGCTTGTTCGGGCCGGCGCTCCCGCTGGGAACGGGCGGGTCCGTGGGCCCTTCGTGCTCGACGGCCTCAGCTTCTTCGTCGCGGGAGGGTTCCGGCCTGGGGGTGTCGGTCGCCCTCCGGGTCGGTCGGAGAGGGCGCGTCCGCCGCGCCCTTCTTCCGCTGGGTCATCCGCCGGCGGAGCATGGTGCGCATGTCGGAAAGGTGCTCGTTTTGCGTCGCCGCGAGCTGGAGGAGTTCGTCGAGTTGGCCCCGGGCCTGGCCGAGCTCCGAGCGGAGCGCTGCGTTGTCTGCACGGAGCTCCGCAATGGAGGCCTGGGCCGCGGCCAAGGCGGCACGAAGAGCGGCGTTCTCACGGCTAAGGTCGGTGGTCATGACCTCCTTTTCCCAGCTCGCGCGAGGACTGTCGAGCCCACCCAAGAGAAGCGATCTTCGGAATTGCGCTATCTCGAAGAGGCGGGCGCGACGTAGCGCTTGCGCCGTGGTGCGCGCGACAAGTCCACGCCCTCGAGGATGAGCCCAAGCACGGCCGCGTCGATCGTGAGCTGGCGCTCACCTGGCGCAACCTCGGGAATCTGAAAGGTTCCCTGTTCCAGGCGTTTGTACCCAGTCCTCAACTGCGGCCGTTCCGATCACCGACGAGCAGCTTGTGCGGGTCACCCACCCGTTCCATCCGCTCGCAGGGCGTCGTCTGCGCCGGGTGGGTGAACATGCCAACGTCATCGGACGACGCATTCTGTGTCAGGACGCCGAGGGCCACGTTCATGCCGTGCCCATCGAGTGGACCGACGTGACCGACCCCGATCTCGAGCAGCAGATCGGCGCCGGGCGCGCCTACGTCCGAGTGGGGGACCTATTGGGCCTCGCGGAGCTCGTCGCGCGGATCACGCGGCCATGAGCGGGGGAGGTCGGTGTAAGGGAAAATGTGCCGCGACTGTAAACCTAAATGCGCCGCACGGGTCGGCCTCCGTCGGGAACGACGCCAGGAACGAAGCGTTCTGTCGCTGCGCATGTCGGTATGATGGACTTGACGAGGCAAGACGCTGCGGCATAGTAAGCAAGACAATGAGGAGCGCGCTTGCCCGACCGCGACAAGACGGAGGCCCTTCGCGACGAGGGCACACTGAACCCCCGCCCCGAGGCCGTCGTCGACGCGAGGTTCCGGGAGGGAGAGTTCTTCGATCCCCGAGATCTCGTTCAAGTGAAGTACGAGATGCTTCGTCGCGTGCGGGTGGACGACGTGGCGGTGACACAGGCCGTCGCGGAGTTCGGCTTCTCGCGGCCGACGTTCTACGAGGCGCAGGCGAGCTTCGAGGAGGCGGGGATTGTGGGCCTGGTCCCGAAGAAGCGCGGTCCTCGCGGCCCCCACAAGCTGCGCGCCGACGTGATGGAGGTCCTCGAACGGCTGATTGTCGCGGATCAGCCTCTCCGTGCGCGGGAGCTCGCAGGGAAGCTCCGGGACGAGCTCGGAGTCGAGGTCCATCCCCGAACCATCGAGCGCGCGGTCGGCGCTCGGAAAAAAAAGCCCGGATGATTCCGGCGGCGACGACGATCCCGGGGCGCTCCCTCCTGTCGCGCTACGAGGCGCTACGCGGCGGTGCGCTCGGTCAGGCCGTCGGCCCCGACGCCCGCAGTGGTCTCACGGTGCTGCTCCGGAGCGGCGTGTGGGCGTGGGCTCGGGCGATGACGACGGAGCAATCACCGACACGGATGGCTCCGCGGGGCGCCGACGCCGTCCCTGCCGAGCGCCCGGGCGACCTCGTCCGGTTGCTCGCCGACATGACACTCGCCTCTGCCCGGAGGACTCCATGACCCATGCCACCAAGGTCCAACCACGACATCTCAAGCGCGCTGCGTACCTGTACGTCCGGCAATCGACCATGCGTCAGGTGCTTGAGAACACAGAGAGCACCAAACGACAGTACGCCCTTCGCGGTCGGGCGGTGGCACTGGGCTGGACGGACGACCGCATCGTCGTCGTGGACTCGGATCAGGGCGAGTCCGGCGCGTCGGCCGCCTGGCGGGAGGGCTTCCAACGCCTGGTGTCCGAGGTCGGGATGGGTCGGGCCGGGATCGTGATGGGCCTCGAGGTGTCCCGGTTGGCGAGGAACAATGCCGATTGGCACCGCCTGTTGGAGATCTGTGCGCTCTCGGACACCCTGATCCTCGACGAGGACGGCGTGTACAACCCTGCGGAGTTCAACGACCGGCTCCTGCTCGGACTGAAGGGGACGAT
This sequence comes from Pseudomonadota bacterium, assembly GCA_030684355.1. Lineage (GTDB taxonomy): Bacteria > Myxococcota_A > UBA796 > UBA796 > SXON01 > CAJBVW01. The sequence goes on along the minus strand of JAUXTN010000223.1, from coordinate 1,872 downwards.
GAGCGAGGCCGAGCTGCACGTCCTCAAGGCACGGCTCCGGGGTGGGGTCGTCAACAAGGCGCGCCGGGGCGAGTATCGCTGCCCGCTTCCCGTGGGCTTCGTCTACGATCCGCTCGGGAACGTGGTTCTCGACCCCGACACGCAGGTGCGGGAGACGATCGCCCACTTCTTCGAGACGTTCTCCCGGGTGGGCTCGATCCATCAGACCGTCCGTACCTTCCGGCAGGAGGGGCTGCCCTTCCCGGCACGGCTGAAGGCCCGGAAGGGAACGCCAAACCTCGTGTTTCAGCCCCTGACCGCCTCCGCGGCCTACCGGGTGCTCCACAATCCGCGGTACGCCGGCATCTACGCGTACGGTCGCCGCCGGTATCGCCGCACCGCCGACGGCAAGAAGCACGTAGAGTCGCTCGAGCTCGGCGAGTGGACGGCCTGCATCCCCCAGGCACACGCCGGCTACATCACCCGGGAGCGACACGAGGAGAACCTGCGCGTCCTCGCGACCAACGCGGCGGGCTACGACGCAATCCGCCGGCAGCCCCCCCGGGAGGGCGGCGCGCTGCTCCAGGGGCTCGGCATCTGCGGTCGATGCGGAGGGCGCCTCCAAATCCGGTACGCCGCCCGACGCGGGCGGAACGACGTCTGGTACGTGTGCTGGCGTGCCGCCTCCAGCCACGGGGCGCCGTCGTGTCAGTCGATTGCCGGGTCGCCTGTCGACGAAGCGGTGGCCGCGCTCGTCGGCGGGGTCGTCACGCCGGCGGCGATCGAGCTGGCGCTGGAGGTTCGACGGGAGATCCAGCAACGCGTCGAGGAAGCCGACCGCCTCCGGTCCCGGACGGTGCAGAGGGCGCAGCAGGACGCGGAGCTGGCGCGCCAGCGCTACATGATGGTCGACCCACAGAATCGCCTCGTCGCCGACACGCTGGAGGCCGACTGGAACCAGAAGCTGCGCGCCGTCGCGACCGCGCGGGAGGAATACGAGCGCAACCGGGCCGCCGAGCACGCGCAGCTCGACGGGCCCGGTGTGGAGCGACTCTCGACATTGGCGGCCGACTTCGAGCGCATTTGGGGCGATACGCGGACGCCCGCCCGCGAGCGGAAGCGCATGATCGCCCACATCATCGAGGACGTCACGCTGCTCAAGCTGTCGGACGAGGGAGTGACCCAGATCCACGTGCGCTTCAAGGGCGGACGCACCGAAACGCTCACGACGCTGAACCCGAAGTCCTCCGCCGCCATGGTCAAGACCTCCGCGGAGATCGTCGCGGCTGTCGATGGACTCATGAACGACCACATCTACGCGGAGATCGCCCGGATCCTCGACGAGCGCGGCATCCTCCCCGGCGGATCGGCACGTGCGGACCGCTCTGGTCGTCGGTTCACCGCGAAGCGGGTGCAGTACATCGTGCACACCTACGGTCTCCGCTCGCGGTTCGACCGCCTGCGCGAGCGCGGCCTCCTGACTGCCGCGGAGATGGCCGTTCGCCTCGGCATTTCCGCCTGCACGCTCAAGCGCTGGGTCGACCACGGCCTCGTCACGCGCCACGCCTACGACGGGTACTCGTACCTCTACGAGCCGCCGGACCCCAACCCGCCGACACCGGCTCCGAGCCGCTGGGACACGCTCGAGCAGAGGGCGCGACGGCGAGTCTCCGCACCGTCGTCTACGTGCAAACTTCAACCGGAAGAGGTGTAGTGTGAAGCCAGTTGGTTTGCCAACACGCACCAGCCCGAGCGATCAAAGAACAGCACCTTCATCAACGTCTTCCGCGCGTTGGTGAAGACGTAGAGGTGTCCGTCCTGGGGGTCAAGAGAGAGGCGCCGCACCTGGCCTGCGAGGGCGTCGAAGGAACCACGCATGTCGACCGGCTCCAC
>JAUXTN010000217.1 GCA_030684355.1 Pseudomonadota bacterium | reverse complement strand
GCCGCGGGCGCGTTGCCGCGGAGGGGAGCGCCTTGCCGCGAGCGCCTCGCCGCGAGCGCCGTCCCGCGGCCCTCGCCAAGGCCCGTCCCGCCAACCGCCCCGCCGCTTGACGCTCGCGTACGCGCATGCAAGGGTGCGACGCCCACAACCCCGGTCGGGCCGGCCGCGGAGCGTACTTCGATGAATGACGATGTCCTCCAACGGCTCGAACGCCTGGGCTCGCTGCTGGAGCGCGGCCTCCTCACGCCGGAGGAGTTTGCGCAGCAGAAGGCCGCCCTCCTCGCCGCCGACCCCGCGGTCCCGTCCGCGTTGCCCAACGCCGCGCAGCTCGCCAGCGTGCCCGCGCCGATGCGGCCCCCAGTGTCCACCCCCGCCTCGCAGCCCGGCGGGGCGCCCCCCGCCGGGGAGCCGCTCCCGCCCGCTCGTGGTGCAGGCCTGCTTGTGATCGCGCTCGGCGGGGGCGTGCTGGTGCTCGCCCTGGGCATCGGTGCGCTGAGCCTCGCGTCCCTGTTCCTCGGCTACGCGGTCACGGACAGCGATCCCGCGCCCGTCGCGACTCCCGCGCTCGTCCCGGCGGCGCCCGCGCCCGTTGCGACTCCCGCGCCCGTCCCGGCGGCGCCCGCGCCCGTCCCGGCGGCGCCCGTCCCCCGTCCCGCGCCCTCGGCGCCCAGCCTCCCGGACGGCACGTACTGCTACACGGGCCGGGGCGATCTGCAGGAGTACGTCGCGCGGATCACGGTGTCCGACGGCCAGGCCGTGGGCTGGGTGGGGATGGAGAGCTCGGACAGCCTGTCCGACGTGCGGGGGCCCGTGACCGCCGCCGGGATCGCCGACGGCGAGAGCGGGAACCTCATCGTCGCGACGCCGGCCCGGCTCGAGCTCGTGACGGGGACGATGTTGAAGGCGGCGTGTAACGAGGGGTGAGGGCGAAGCGCTGGGAGCCCCTCCGGGTCGACTCGCTCCCCGGCGATCGCGGGCGCTTCCGGCGGCGGGGGCGGCGGAAATCCCGTCTGGACTCCGAGGATGGGTCCACGGGCTGCGGATCCGCTCTACGACGATGTTCCCGTCGATGGCTCGGGAGAGGGCAGGTGCCCCGGACGTCGGCCGTGCGTTCGCAAGACCCGGATGCGTCGTAAGCGCAGTCCACTCAAAAGACCGATCCGTGGAGCGCAGCCCCATCGAAAGACCGAGCCGGCCCTGCACTGGCATTCTCCAGGCCTGCGACCAGCGCTCCAGGCGCATCGCCCATGAAAAACATGCCGTTCGTCCGTCATCATTGGGGGTGCATGGGGCCGTCCGACCCGTAGACGTTGCCGACCGCGGTCTTTCGAGTGGGCTGCGCAGCGCCAAACGGTCTTTCGACCCGACTCCGCGGGGCCCGGCGTCGGCATTCCCGCCGCGTCGCGCACGGATGGCCCGCTCAACCTGAAGTTGAGGGGATGGGTCCCGCGGGAGGGCCGGTAACCCCGCGAGTTCGAGGGGAATGCCGTCCGAACTCGGAGGATGGTCGGTTACCCCGGGAGTTCGGACGGAAATACCGTCTGAACTCGGAGGATGGTCGCTTACCCCGCGAGTTCGGACGGAAATACCGTCCGAACTCGGAGGATGGTCGCTTACCCCGCGAGTTCGGACGGACGTGGCCGAAGCTGGCGGCCCCCGGCGTGGCCCCGCAGCTCCAGCGGCCCGAGAGCCGGGCGCCGCGGGGTGCCGGCGCGATCCCAGAACGCGTCGGCCGGCGTCGACGCGGCGGTGCGCCGGTCGATCGACCGCTGCGGCTCCGGCGGGCAGCCCAGCCACCGCGGGTACAACAGCTCGATCTCCGGGGGAGCGCCCGCACCCGGCCACCGTCCCCGCGACACCGAGGATCCCGACCAAGCCGCCCCGGGCCCGCCCCGCCCGCTCCACCCCGTCGCCGTCCCGGGCCCGGGATGGACCACCCTCGTCGCCGCAGCGCCGGCGGTCCGCCGCCGTGCGTCCGCCCATCGCGCCCACCCCGTCGCCGTCCCGGGCCCGCGATGGACCACCACCCCCGTCGCCGCAGCGCCGGCGGTCCGCCGCGGTGCCTGTGCCCGCCGGGCCCCGTCGCGGGGGCGCCGCGCCCCTTCAGGACCTCCGGTCCCGTCGACAGCCCCGGGCCCGCGAAGGACCGGCCCCCCTCGCCCCCGCCCCGCCCCTCGCCCCCGCCCCACCCGCTACACTCCCCCCGTGCCGCCGCCCCCCTCTCCCCTCCGCGCCCACGCCGCGCGCGTCCTCTGGGCCCACGCCTGGCTCGTCGCCGTCCTGCTCGCGGCGCTGCTGCTCGCGCGGCTGGTCGCGCACGACGCCACCTGGCCGCTGCTCGTGGCGAACCAATTCTCGGTGTGGCTCTACGCGCCGATTTGGTTGGTCGGGTTGACGGCGTGGGTCTGGCAACGCCGGCGGCTCGCCATCGTCGCGACGCCCGTGATGCTCTGGCACCTCTCCCTGCTCGCGCCCTGGCTCCCGCGGACGCCCCCGCCGGCCTGTGGCCCCGCGCTCTCCGTGCTCTCCGCGAACCTGCTGATGGTCCACCCCGCGCCCGCGGCCCTCGCTGAGGAGGTCTTCGCCGCCGACGTCGACGTCGTGCTGCTCCAGGAGCTCTCGCCGCTGTGGGAGGCCGTGCTCGACGACCGCGGCCTGTTCCTGGGTTGGCCCGAGGGCTGGCGCGTAGTGCGCGAGGACAGCTTTGGCAGCGCGATCCTGTCACGCCTGCCGCTCGACTCCGCGGAGGAGTTGGATGTCACCGGCCTCCCGCAGACCCACGCCACGATCACGTGGGATGGCCGCACCATCGCGCTCTTCAACGTCCACACGCTGCCGCCGCGCACGTCCGAGTACGCCGCGCTGCACCGCGAGGGGCTCGACGTCGTCGCGGCTTGGGTGCACGCGCACGCCGCGGCCGGAGAGGCCTTCGTGCTCGGCGGCGACCTCAACGCGGCCCCCTACAGCCGCTTCTTCCGTGACATCGCCGGCGTGGCGGACGACGCGTGGGATCTCGCCGGCCACGGCTTCGGGTTCACCTGGCCCAACGGGATCTTTCCGCTGCCACCCACGCGGCTCGACCACGTGATCGTGTCACGCGACCTCACGGTCACCAATGTCACGGTCGGCATCGGCGACGGGTCGGACCACCGCCCCTTGCGGGTCGAGGTGGCGGCGCGGTGCAAGTGAAGCGTTGGTGAGCGACGCGTGAACTTGGTGTGAAGCGGCGTTTGCCGGGTCAAGCGCCGCTATCGTGTCTACATGCGCTCCCGCCCCATGGTCGCCCACCTCGAGATGAGCCCGCTGATCGACACGATGGCCTCGCTCACGGTGATGCTCTTCGCGATGATGGCGTGCTGGGGCGCGTCGTCGGTGCCGTTCGAGCTGCCCCACTACACGTTCGTGCACCAGGGGTGCGGCGGCGATCCCCCTCCGCCGAGCGTCCTGCCGCTGACCCTCCACTTCGCCGCGTCCCACGTTTGGTTCGGGCGGCGGGGTGACAGCGGCTTGCGGGTCCCCCGCGTGGAGGGCGCCGCGGACTTCGCGCTCCTCGACGCCATGCTCGTCTTCGACCGCTTCCTCTACCCGGCCGAGCGCGTCGTCATCCTGAACGTGGATCACGGGGTGACGTACGGCGACGTGCTCCCGATGATCGAGCGCACGCGCATCCACGGCTACGACCTGCCGCTCCTGGTCGGGGGGCCGGCGTTCCCGGAGGGGTGATCGATCCAGATGACGGTTGGTAGCTGGGCGTGCCCCGGGCGCGGACGCCCGGGTCGGCACCCTGTGGGCTCGCTTCGCTCGGTTGGCCCGCGGCCGGCGCCTGCGCCGGGGCGTGCCGAACCGCGCCGCCGCTGCCGCGTCGGCGCGCCCGCCGGTCGCCTCACGCGAGGACGCCCGGGTCGGCACCCTGTGGGCTCGCTCGGTGGACGGAAATGCCGTCCGAACTCGGGGGATAGGCCCACG
>JAUXTN010000253.1 GCA_030684355.1 Pseudomonadota bacterium | reverse complement strand
GGCGTAACGGCCCCCGGCTGTTGCCGCCGCGTTCGCGTTGCGGAAAACGAGATCCGCGTACCACGCCGACCAGCGGTCGCCCGAGAAGATCCGGACGCTCGGGTCCGCCCCGTACTGGTCGAGAAGGCTCTGCGCTTTCGGCATCCACTCGGAGAGCGTCCAGCCGTTCGCGAGGGCATCGAAGAGCGAGGCGTAGACGTCGTCCACGAACCGCGTGTCCCAGATTCCGACGAGCCGACCCGACTGGCCCTTCAGCTCGTCCGTGAGCTTCGCGAACGTGTCCGTGTCGACGACCTTCCGCTTGCGCCAGAGGGCGAGCGTGTCCTTTAGGGGCGGAACCCGGATGTCCTTCGCCGGCGCGCCCAGGAGCGCATCCGTCCAGTCGTCCGAGGTGAAGCCCGCCGCGAGGTACTCCATGAGGGAGCCGGTCGCGTCGGTCACCCCGACGGCGGCCGATGCCCCGAGCCACGCCACGCCGGCCGGAATCGTCGGGACCAGATGGAGGGCGCGCGCGCTCATCCCCCGCTCCTCTCGTCCCGCGCCTGCTCGAGCCCGTGGCCCGTGGAGGCGAAGAGGACGGACGCCAGGCGATCGGCCAGAACCTTCCCGTCCGGGCGCGTGCGAGCCCGCTGCTGGACACGGGAGAGGGCCTGAATCGGGGTCGCGCCCTCCTTGATAGCGGTCACGAAGACGGCCCGGTACGGACCGAGGAGGTCCTCTGCGATCCCGTCCGGCGCGCCGTCGTACCCAAGGACCGGAGCGGCGCCGCTGGCGGCCAGCATCGGGAACCGGACCACGTCGGCGAGCTTCTCGGGCTTCGGTTCGGCCGGCAGGCGCGCCGCGCGGGAAAGCACTTCCTCGCCGGGCCGGGCCTCCCGGTAGCCGATCTTCTTCAGGAACTCGCTCTGCGGGATCCGCGCCCCCGCGTTCACGGCGAGGTTCGCGATGCGCGCTTCCGCCTCCCGGTCGACCTTCTCCGTACTCCGGAGGTGGAGGTGCGAGGTGTGCTTGATCGCGACCTTCTCGCCGAAGTTCCGCACGACCATCGGCCGGACCCACTGCGCCATGAGGTCCACGGATGCGCGCCGAAGCTGTTGCGAGACAAGCTCCTCGTTCACCCTGGCCGCGAAGACGTCGCTGGTCTGCGCCCCCGCGCCCTGACGTGCGCCGCTGGCCTGCTCGTGGCCGAGCAGTGCCGACGCGAAGGACCGGATGCAGAAGTCCTGCGCGCGCTCGAGGGAGTCCGTCTGGGCTCCGCTCATGGCGTTCATGAAGTCCAGCTCGATCCCCTCGGGCTTGACCACGTAGCCGGCCGCCCCGAGCTTCTTCACGAGCTTCTCGGCTTCCTCGGCCCCGTTGACGATGTTCTTGGCGTAGGTGGCCTTGCGGTACGGGATCGCGCACGACTCGTTCAGGCGCGCCCACCACCGGAACCCGAACTGATACACGCACCAGGGGATCACGATCTGCCAGAGGAGGCCCTTCTGGTCCAGCGCGCTCGAGCCCGCCCCGTCCTCGAAGAGGAGGAGGGAGCCGGTCTGGACGAATGGAGCCACCGGGACGCGCTCGCCCCCGCGTGCCTTCGGGAAGAACTCATACCCGTAGGTCTGGGTGTTCAGCCGGAAGCGGCGCGGCATGATCTCTTCGAGTGAGAGCGCCCGCTCCATGCCCTCGGGGCCCGTCCCCGCCTCCACCTTGAACGCGGCCGCGCCCAAGCCGAATTGCTCGCGGCGCGCGTAGACCCCGAGCGCCGTCGGGACGAACGGGCGGAGCTGCTCTTCGAGGTAGGCCGCGACCTCGCGCCCCATCGTCGCCTCGGGTGTCCGGATCGTCTCGTCCCGTGCGGTGACGGGCATCGGGGCGAAGATGCACTCGGCCGACTCGATCGTCTCTCGAGAGCGCCGGATCTGCGGCCCTGCGGCCCGGCCCGGCATCTCGTGGTAGACGGCGTACAGGTTGCGCGGGTCGCCGCGGCGCGCCTCGCTGCGGTAGCGGAAGACGGCCTCCGGGGCGAGCTCCTTTGGGATGGGGATGATTTCCTGCGTGATGTCCGGCTCGCGGTCGATGCCGGAGGGGACGAGCCCGCGCTTCGGCTCAACGATGGTGGCGGCCCGTACTTCCCGGAGGATCTCGTCGAGGCCGAGCGACGTCCAATCGCTCAAAGCGCCCGCCTCCACCCATCTTCACGGGCGAACGACTGAGGGCCGCTCGGGGCGAGGCCGTCTGCCACGGTTCCACCGTGGACGGGCGGATGGCCTACCGGTAGGGGCTACGTGGTACGGGTGTCAGAAAAGCGACAGGGCGGCCCCGTGGAGGTGATCTACCGATACGTGGCGACCAATTCCGAGAGCAGCCCCCGTCCGCGTCGTGCCAGCGCGACGCACCGGCCAATCTCCTCGAGCCGCTCCGGGACGGAGAGCGGCCATCGCGCGTCGACCGTCGTAGTGATGGCGAGTTGTAGCCGAAAGCGCAGCTCGGATACTTCCGGCCCGCCGACGAACCCGTCGAGCAGCGCCCGGCGTCTCCGGCCGATGCGCCTACGGTCGACATCTGCACTCGGGCTACGCTTCGGGTCAGCCGCGTCGCGTGCCAGTCGTGCGGCGGCACGGGCCACACTCTCCAGCTCGTTCAGGAGAGCGTGCGCCTTCCCGTGGCACCGGGCACAGAGCCACGTCACTTCGAGCGGCCGGGCGTAATCGGCGTGGTGCCCGTGCGGTTTACCCTCGCGCCCACAGGACGAGCATGAGCCGGGCCGAATCAGTCTCCCGCTCTTGACGGCGTACTGGAGCGCCCGCCTCGCGGCGGAAGCGACAGGGTTTCGGAGCTGCGCCAGCCGTTGCAGGGAGACGCTTTCGGCCGGGATGAGCACTCCTTCGTCCTGCCGTTCTCGGCTCATAGCCGCCCCTCGGCCCGCGCGACAGCGGAACGTAGGGCCGCCCTGGTCTCGCCCCGAATCGGGCAATCGTCGTCATCGTCCAGCGCCGCCCGGCAGGCGGCCAGGAGGTCCGGCGCGGCGGCGAAGAGCCGAGCCAAGGGAAGCGCCTCGGCACGGTGCCCCTCGAGCCCCTGGGCCTCGACATCGGCGTGGTAGGCGCGCTCGTCCCGCTTCGCCGACGCGGAGCGGACCTTGCCGAGCGCGTCGAGACGGTTGGACTGCATCCGACCGACGACGGCGACGCAGTCGGAGCCCGAGAGGATCTCTACACCGATGCAGCCGTACCAGCCGCCGACGGTGAGGGCGCTCACGAGCGGGCCCCGGCTTTCCCTGCCGGCTTCCAGCCCCACGTCCGGTCCCTGCCGTACCACGCGGCGGCGGTCGCTCTGGCCTCGTCCAGCGAGGCACAGGATGCCTCCTCGGGCACCTCAACCGAGCCGTCGGGGAGGACGCACTCGACGCGGCCGGCGCCGGGGGCGTAGCGGACGGTCGCCCGACCCGCCTCGGTCTCGATCGTGCCGAGGAGGACCGGCCGTCCGCCTTTCGCTCCGTTGCGTCTCCCAGCGGCGGCCTGCGCATGGGTCGCTGCGGCCCCCCCGAGGCGGCCGAGGGCGCGGGCGGCGAGGGTGGCGTGGGTCGGCTTGCGGGTCGTCATGGCGTCTCTCCTTCGTGTCTCCGGGCGTAGACGTGAGAACCGTGGTCTTAGGCGGAAACGATGGCGGAGGCGGCGGCCCGGGAGAGCGCGTCGCCGAACGCTGAGTCCCGGCACGCCCGCGAGACGAACCGCTCCATACGGGCGACGGCGCGAGCGCCGATCTCGGCCGCGTTCTCTTGAAGGAATACGAAGGTCGCGTCCTCGGAGACCAGAGCGAACCGCTTCTCGACCATGAGCGAACCGGCAGCGGCTTCGATATAGGCGGCGAGGTCGATCGGGAGCGCGCTGGTCGTCATGGCTTTAGCGGGCAAGAGCGGCAGCGACCATCGCGCGGCACTCGGGGAGGCTGCCGATCCGAAGCGTGCGGGCCATCCAGCGGGCCGCCTTGTCCGCGTCACCGCCGTCCTTCGAAACCCACTCACGGATCATGCTGTCCGTGCGTGCCTCGGCGAGAGCCGCGGCTACGTGTCCCTGCGCCCGGATGGCGGCGAGGGAGGAGTCCCCGGCCGCCCGGCGGCGGGAGAGTTCCGCCTGCCCGGCGGCGAGTGCGGCGTCGGACGTAGAGCCCGTGCCGAGGACGCCGTAAGAGATCGTAGGGCCGATGGCGACGAAGTCTCCGGACCGGGTATGAGTGACGGTGATTTCCACTGTGGTCTCCTCGCTGGTTTCGTGCTGCTCGCTGCTCACACCCCTAATATAATCCCCAGCGCTGCGGTTGTCAAGGTGCCGGGAGGAACTATTCCAGCCCTACCACCGGCACTCCTCGATGTCCCCCATTTCGGAGTAGCCGAGGCGGGTGGCGCCGGGCGCAAGCTCGACGGCTGCGTTCCCGACGAAGGATTGGATTACCGCGTCGGCCCGGTTCGTGGACCCGCCTTCGTTGAGCGCCTTCCGGCTCTCGAGTTTCGCGAGCCGCTTGGCGATCTCGTCTTTCGACTCGACAAGGATCTTCCCTATCGAGACCGTCTTCCATGACGGCGCGACCAGCTCCCCGAGGAGGATCGGGTCCGGCGGGAGAGCTATCTCCGAGTCAGGGTCGGCGAGCGCCTCCCGAAACTTCCACCATGCCTCGGCCCGCTGATTCACGAAGCCGTAGAGGCCGGATGCGTCCTTCTCGACGCTCCCGCCCCCGGCGATGAAGGCCCGCGCGTCCATTTGCGGCGCCTCCAAGAGCCTGGAGATCACCCCCGCGCCCTGCCCGATGGCGTCGATTACCGCGTGCCCGCCCGCCCCGAGACGCGCCCGGACCTGTCCGGCGAGCTCCATTTCGGGGTACTTGTCCGAGAATCGCAGGACGTCCACGGAGGAAACGACGTTCCCGCCATCGCCGCACCGCCGGGCGATCGTGGCAGGGTCCCGGTCAAGGTTCCCGGACCCAACGTCCACCCCGAGCGCCGCCTGGTCGTCCTCCCCGGGCCGCCCGTTTCGGTCCCACTCGCGCCACCGCTCGAAGGCGCGTTCCACGTCGGACAGGCGAATCACCGTGTTCGCCCCGCCGGTCGCGGCGAAGTTCCCGAGGACGTGATTCTGGTAGGGCGGTGAATTCTCGCCCCACAGATCGAGCATCTCGTCCGCCCAGGCCTCGTTCATCCGCCCGGCCGCGATGGCCTCGTCTTTCGTGACGTGACGCGGCCACCATCCCCGGACCTTCCCTGACGCGATCTCGAAGAAGCGCCCGTCCGCCTCCCCGCCGCTGGACTGCGCGAGCCACCGGAGCTCCCGGTCCCCCGTGGCGGAAGCCGCCGAGCCCTCAGCGGAGTCCCACGTGGTCGACGGGATCAGCTTCGCTTCGTCGAAGACGTAGAGGAACTGCTCGGCGTGCCCCCCCTCGATCTTTGCCGAGACCTTCGGATTCGCGGCCATCGCGCTCCCGTGCCGGAGCCGGATCTCGAGTCGGAGCAGCTCCCGGTCCTGTCGCCACGGCTGCATCCCCAAAACGTCCCAGCGGATGCGCCCGACCCATAAATGAATTTCCGGCCACAGGTAGTCCCGGAGCTGCGACCACCCCCCCGCCGTCGTGACGATCTTCCACGCCACCTCCGCGCCTTCGCGGGTCGTGGCGAACCAGCACACCGCCAGCGCGAACTCGGCGCTCTTGCCGTAGCCGCGGGGCCCGCGCCCCAGGACTCGCCGCTCCGACACGAGCTTGGTCAGCATCTCGTCCTGGTAGTCCGCGAGCCCCTGCCCCTCGGGCCAGCGGATGCACTCTCGCGCCCAGAGAGACGGGTCTGACCAGTAGCGGGAGACGGTCCCGCCTTGCCGGGCGGCCCCAAGAAACCGGTCCGCGAGACGGCGGGCGATGGCCCGGACCGCCCGGTCATCTGCCATTCGGGGCCTCGGCGAGAGCGGCCAGCGCCACGCCTGCCGCCTCGATGGCGTGCGGCCACGGACGGAGCGCCTCGAGCAGTGCGGCCTCGGCCCGGGCCCACTCCTGCCCTCCGAGGAAGACGTTTAGCGTCGCCGTCGGGTCGGGCTTGATCTCCCCGCGCGTCTTCCCGAGCAGCTCGGCGATCGGCTTGATCGTGGCGGCAAGGTCCTTCAGGAGCACCTTCGGGTCCACCGACTTGATCTCCCAGCGAACGACGTCCACCTTGAGACCGGACTCCACCCGCGCCAGAAGCTCATCGAGTTTCCGCACCTTGGACACCGTGCGATCGCCTACCGTTTCCTCCACCATAACGGTGATTTCCCGCGCCCTGGGGTCGAGGTTGTAGCGGGTCGGGTCCTCGGGGTCGAGGAGCGTTCGGTGGATCGCGTCCACCATCATGTCAAGCTTCGATGCGATGGCATCAAGTCGTTCCAGTTGCGAGACTTGGAGATCGGGGCGCGGGAGCCTGGAGAGGCGGGCGTCGGCCTCCCGCACCATCTTCGGGATGTTCCGATCGCGGAACGCCCGGAGGGTGTTCACGTTGACGCGCAACCGCCTAGAGATCGCCGCAAGTTTTGCGCCCGGCTGCCGGAGTTCCTCGAGCAGTTCCGCGGCATCCTTGCGGTTGTCGAGCTTCGGCGCCGGGCCTCGTTTCGGACCAAGCCGCCGGACCGGCTTCGCCGGCGGCCGCCCCGCCTTACCCATGGACAGCCTCCACCTGATCCGAGTCCGTGTCGACGGCGTACCTCGCCGCGAGGGAGTCCGTCTCGGCGTCCTCGCAGAAGACGTTCTCGACTGTCCAGAAGATCCGGCCGCACCGGCACCGATAGGACCGGTAACGGCGGGCCTCGGCCGGGGTGATCTCCTCGGCCGTGCGGCGCTCGCGGACCCCGCGGAGTCGGCAGGATGGGTTCGGGCAACGCGGGAAACCCATCAGACCCCCTCCCTTTCGCCCGCAATGCCCCCAGGAGCCTCTCCCCCCGCCCCCCGTCCGGAGGTAGCGGCCCCCTGGCCTGCCGTGGCGGGGCGGGCGGGCGCTGAGGGCGGGGCGAGCATCCCGGCGGAGAGCTCCCGAATGCTGATCCCGACTCCCGCCGTCTCCCCGTAGCGTTTCGAGAGGCGCTCGTCGACGATCAGGGCGTCGTCACGCCAGACGATTCCAGATAGGGCATCTTCTACGCCCCTTGAGAGCTTGAGCACGTCGGGCTTCCCCGTCGGGAACTCGGGCGCCGAGGGGAGCAGCCCGCGTTTCCCGTAGTGGCCCTTCGGCCGGGCCAGCACGAAGTTGAAGACCACTTCGAGCGCCCCCCCGAGGAGGTCGCCCCGGAAGTGAACGGCCGCCGTCTGCGACACGACCGTCTTCCAGCTCGCGCTCTTCGGGTTCGCGTCAACCACGCTCGCCCCCATCTTCCCGTTTGATCGCCGGATCGGGAACGCCCGCTTCGAGCCGGCGGGTTGCGGCGTCCCGTAGACCGTGAACGACACGACGTCAGGCGTTCCGCTCACAGCCGCACCATCGAAATCCCCCCGGCCGGTGTCGTGATGACGAGGAATCGGTCGCCGCTGACGTTGTCCCGGAGGACGTAAACGCAGTCGCCCGTACGGAGTCGTTGCGTGGGTTCCGTGACGAACCGGCGCTCGGGTTCCGCACCGGTCTTCTCGTCGCACGCCACGAACACTACGGCGAGAAGTACGGCCACAACGAAGAGGCGAAGGTAACTCATGGCTTCCGGTCTCCTTTCGGGAACAGCGTCTTGTTCGCGTTGTAGCTCCGCAGCCTCAGCCCGAAGGCCTTCTCGCGGAAGAGCTGGAGGGCGGTCAGCTCGGCGCGCCAGACGGCGGACTCGGCGAGGCGATCCTGCCGCTGCGCTCGAGCGAGCCCGGCCTGGACCTTCCGGATCTGGAGGTTCAGCTTTCGGAGGATCGTTTCGGGGCGGGGGCGGAGGAGGCGTCTCACCGGAAGAGCTCCTTCTGCCCGAGAGCTTCCGACGCCTCGCGCCGTGCTCGCTCGCGGTAAACGAGGAGAGCGGTCTCGGCGTCGCGCTTGTCGAGGTGCTCGGAGATCAGGGGTCGGCCGAGTACGAAAGCGTAGAAGTCCACCTTGGCCCGGCCGTCGTGGTCAAGGAAAAGGGCCCACGACATCAGCACGCCTCCGCTTGTGCGAGGGCGGAGGCGGAACGGGGGCGGGTCATGGGCGCACCGGGGCGGCACCGCTCGCACCGCATCGCTTGCACGGACGCCAGCGGTGGCCGGTGCCGTGGTTCCAGCCGGCCCAGTCCTGACCGTCTCCACCGCACCGATGGCACTTGCCCGTCTCGCGTTCGAAGCGGGCCTTCTCCTCGTCCTCTTCGCGCTTGTCGATGAGCACGTCCTCGCGGTTCGGGAACGACTCGGCATCGTCGGCCAGCGTGAGACAGACTCCGATGGTTGGGCCATCGAACGGGATGCACTCCCACGCCCGCGTAACAGCGGTCGGCCTGCCGAGCTTGCGGCGGGCCACGCTCAGGAGATGGTCTGGCCTCACGTCTTCTCCCCTCCGCTGCCGGGGGCGACGGGGGCGGAGACGGCTCTGCGGTATTCGATCAAGTTCCCCCGGATGTCCGCTTCGCAGCCGTGCCCCTTGTGCCAGTTGCGCCAGTGGCCCTGGTATCCCTCCGGGCACATCGACGGGCACGGGTCGAGTAGCGCGGCGAGCCTGCGCTCTGCCGCGTCGAGTTCCACGCGTGCCGCCGCGAGTCGTTCGTAGGCGGCGACGACGCCGTCGAGCGGTGCTTTCACGGTTCTCCCTCCCCTCCCGCGCCGGTGGCGGGGCCGGCGAGGGCGGAGCCACGGACGACGGCGTCGAAAGCGGCAAGGTTCTCTTCGAGCATGTTGAGCACCATCTCTGCGCGTTCGCCCCATTCACACCAGCGACCATTCGCCCGACCCATTGACACCTCTACCCCGTGGCGCATCTCCACTGCCGCGGCGGCGATGGCGACCAGGCGCAACCCGTTCGCGGTTATGAGTCGCTCAAGCTCTACGAAGTGGCACCCCGTCTCCAGCCTCTTCGCCTCGTCCAGTAGCTTGGCGAGGCTCATCTCAGCACTTGCATTCGGCATGTGGCCTCCGGCATTCCATACAGGTCGTCTTCCACTCAAAGCCGCAGTCACCCTTCTGGAGAATCGGTTCGTTCCGAGACACCTCCTCCGCTGTCGCTCGCCGCTTCCGGGCAACCTCGCCCTCCCAGTTGGCTTTGTGGGCGCGCATCGTCTCGGCCTCTGCCTCTGTGCCGTAGAAGATGAAGGCGCCGTAGAAGGGAAGGGAGATCGTCCACGCTCCCATCGCGATCCCGGCGGCGGGGTTTCTCTCAGCGGGCATCGGGGCCTCCTGCGATCTTCCGGACGGAGTTCCGCGAGACGACCTCGCGCTGGTTGTTGTCAAGGAACTGAATGAGGATTGAATTCTTCGCGCCCCTCGCGAGGACGTGACACGGCCGGCCGTAGAGCGTCTCGCGCTTGGTGTTGTTGCGCCAGGCGAAGCGGTAGAGGGTCGTCATTCCCAGCCCCCCACGAGCCGGTTCCACCGGCGAATTGCGACGTTGAGCGTCTTGCCGTAGACGACGATCTGATGGGTGGCCGAGCCGCAACACGACACCATCGGCTCACCGTAGAAGCGGGTATCGTCTAGCGTCGGCTTTCGTCTGCACCGGCACGGCAGCGCGGCGATGGCGGCACGGCGGTTCATCGGGGGCCCCGGGCGGAGTCGAGGGCGAGCCGCTTGTATCGCGCCATCTTCTCTCGGCCGTACGCGCGGCTCGTTTCAAGCGTGGCGTGATAGCTGCGGCGCTTGCGCGCGTTTTCGCAGACACGGCAGATGCGAACCGGCCCGCCATCTTTCGTCTTTGTCGAGTTGGCGGTGAAGAGATGGCCCCGTAGGCAGGCGTCGCGCTTCGCGCTAGCGTGTCTTCCCTTCGCGGCGCAATCGGCCATGTTCTCGTGATGGCTCCCGGCGAACAGATGGGCGGGGTTAACGCACGGTGGGTTGTCACAACGGTGGCATGCGAGCAGGCCAGGCGGGAGGGGGCCGTTGTGAATCTCGTACGAGACGCAGTGGGCGCGGTATCTTTTCCTGTCGTGCCAGAACCTCCCATACCCGTGCTCGTCCACCGCGCCTATCCACAGGTGGCATCCACTGTTTGGCTCCGGTATTACGTCTCGCGCGAGGCGGGCGGATAGCCCTGCACTAATCATGGCGTCTTCCTTGCCGCCACCCCCGCCGGCAACGGGGCGGTGGCAACCGTCAGGGATCCCTTGACAGTTGGCGTCTCCCCCACGGGCTCACCGTAGTAGACGTGCTCGCAGTCGTCCGGGTTGGGGCAGCCGCAGGCGCGCCACGGGTCGGTCGATGGCACGGGCCCTCGGAGGGCCGAGAGGAGCACGCGCACGGCCGCCTCGCTGATGACGGCATCCGGGTAATCGTGGTCGGCCGCGAAGGCCAGCGCCTCCTCCGCCTCCTTAACCGCAGCGGCCAGAGCGGGGGCGGTCACTTCGGCACCGTTCGCGTCACGGGCGACTGGACGCGCCAGCCGGAGCCGCACGCCTTTGTCACACACGCCCCCATCCCGACGCCGAGAAGCAGGACGGCTGCGACCGTCAGTAGAAAGCCCCGCGCCATATCGCGTCCAATGGCGTCACCAAGATCAGTCATGGCGTTTCTCCTCCTTCTCCCGCGCGGCACGGACGCGGGCGGCGGCGTTGAACATCCGCGCCTCGATGCCACGGAGGCGGGCGGAGATGCCCTTGATCTCGTTGAACCGCGCCATCCGTTCGCGGCACGGGTCGCAGTTATCCGGGCCGTAGAACAGGCGCCCGTGCCCGTAGCACGGCCCTTCTGACCGCTCGTCCTGCTCTTCGCACTGCCGGATGCTTGACGGGGACCGGATCGCTTTGCGCTCGGCCATCACGTCGTGCCACTCCATGACGAGCACGCTCAGCGGGTCCGGCTTCGTCGCGCTCACGGCTTCGGCTCCCCGGCTTCTTTCGCAGCCGCGGCGAACGCCTCACGAATCCGCGCCAGCTCTTCGGCCCGCTCCTTCGGGAGCGCGGCAAGCTGCTTCACGAGGTGCGCCACCTGCCAATCGTTCATTGTAACGACGACACGCTTCTCCCACTTCTCGCGGAACTCGACGGAGGTGAGCACGCCGGTCTTCACCTCGCCGGGGTACACCTCGTGGTAGCGGCGGAGGTCGATCTTGTCTTTTCTCACGTCCCCTCCCCTTCCTCGGGCGTCGTCGGGAGCGGCGAGGGGGGCCACGGCACCACCGTCATGGTCGTGTCGTTGCGGGGGCCGGACAACTCGACGAGCACGGCGTCGGGAAAGTCCTGCCGGTAATCGAACGCCTCGGCGATGTCCTTGCAGTAGACGTAGACCGAAGCATCGTCAACGTCGTCGTGCGCTCGCGGGTCCATGAGCACGCACTCGCTCACGTTCGTCCTCCTTGCCCTCGGTCGGGGGGCGGGTAGAGCAGGGCGAGCACCTCATCCGCCAGTGAGACGGCCCACCTGGCGAGCGGCACGTCGGGGCGGGAGTAGGCGGAGGCGACAGCCGTCAGCGCGGCGCACGTGAGCCGCAGGCGGGCCTCCTCGCGGGATGGTGGCGTTTCGCGCACCTTCGCGACGATGTCGGAGATCAAGTCGTCGAGCAGCCCCGTCGCACGGAGGTGGTTGTGGAACTCGATGAGCGCAGCGCCCGTGGTCTGTGAGTAGGTGTAGGTTTCAGCCATTGGCCTTCTCCTCGGTCGTCGGCGCGGCGGGGCGGGAGGAATGGTGGGGGTCTGCCGTCGTTTCAGGCGGACCAGCCTGCCCGTTCGGTTGCCGGTCTCCGGCGCCGGAGCTTTGGCTCGGGTGCAGGCCAGACGGGTCAGAGCCCGTCGCCCCCGTGTGATTGTGCGTTGAGGTCGGAGGGGCGGGGCGGGAGAGGACCACGTAGCGGCGGGCTATCTCACCCTTCGGGTCCGTCTCCGCGCACACCTTGAGCGCCAGCTCGATTGCCTGGAGTCGCGTCAGCCCGTCGATTGCGGACCGTCTTTCGAGGCGCATGTCGATCTCCCGCAGCACGCCCGTCGCCTCCGCCAGCTGGGTCTCAACGAGCGTGTTCGCGAAGTGGCTGCGGACCAGTTCCGCCTCGCTCTCCGCCAGCCGGGCCGCGAGGGCGGACTCGCGGGTCGTCACGCGGCCTCCTGCGGGTCGCGGTACTCCACGGGCGCCTCCGCGCACTCTCCCCGAAGGTGGTAGCCGGGCATACAGCACCGGCCGGGGTAGTAGCACCCGACCTCGTCTTCGAGCTGCTCCTCGGGGATGTCGTACCCGAGGGACTCTTCTTCGTGGCGGTAGTGGCTCATCGTCCCTCCAGTGAAAAACGAGCCGCCGCGCGCTGCCCATTCGAGGCTTTCATTCGGATGCCTCTGGCCCCGAGCTGAGACGGGCTTCGTCTCGCCCGAGGCTCCTAACGTGCGGCGGCTCGAGATGGTGGTCATGCGGCGGCCTCAATCCGCTTCCGCCGGTCTTTCTTCCACCGCGGCTGCCAGACGCCAGAGATCGACCCGTTGATCCGGCTCGCGACCCGATCCCCGTAGAGCTCGGAGATCGCCGGGAGGCTCAGGTTCGTCGTGATGACGGTCTTCGCTGCGTCGTTGTAGCGCTGGCAGAGGATGAGGTTCACGGTCTCGGTCGCCCAATCGCCCGGCCGCTCGCGCCCGAGGTCGTCCAGGACGACCAGGCCGCGGAAGCTCCGGAGCGACGCCATCGGGTCCTCGCGGTCGTCGTGCCCGATCGAGGCCTGCCGGTCGGCCATGAAGCACGGCCAGTCGACGAACCGGACCTCTCGCGGGTCCTTCACGGCGAGGAGGAGCTCCACCGCAAGCCACGTCTTGCCGGTCCCTACTGTGCCCTGGATCAGCACCCACGGTGCGACCGTCGGATACGGCAGGCGCCTCATCTCCCCGGCTCTCGAGAGCATCTGTTCCGGCACGCCGGCCTTCCGGAGCAGGCCGAGCCGAAACTCCTCGGTCCTGGCGGGGCGGCAAGCGTCACAGATCACCCCGGCGTTCCGCCCGAGGATCAGCTCCTCGGGGCGATCGGCCGGCAGGGCTTTGCCGCAGGCTCCACAGGGGAACGTGCGATCGAACATCAGACCTCCTTCACGGGGACGTCGGAGTACTTCGGGATGCCGTCCGGCCCGCCGTCGGGGAACGAGGACTGGACGATGGAGCGGGAGCGACGGATGGACGGGAAAGACCTCCACGTCGACGGGTCGTCGTCGAACTTCTTCCCGTTGAGCCAGCCGGAAGCGTCTTTCAGGAACCCCGGCTCAACCTCAGCCTTCGCCTCGGCATAGACCGCCGCCATCTCGGTTGCCTTCGCCCGTTCCTCCGCATTCAGCCTGGCCCACGCCTTGACCGCGTCGACCTTCCCGGATTTCTTCGGGTACGCCATCCAGAACGAATCGAAGAGAGGATCAATGGAAGCCGGCCGCGCCGCCCGCTTGCGGGCCGGCGAGGATGGCTCCTGTTCTTGCTCCTGTTCTTGCTCCTGTTCCTGTTCCTGTTCCTGTTCCTGGTTTCGAGACGGTTCCGAAAGGGTTTCTGAAGGGTTTGGCAACCGTTCCGAAACGGTTACAAGGAGAGCGATGAAACCGTCCGAGAGGAACCGCGAATTCTCCAGAAGGGCCAGCGCCACGAGGGGGCGAAGTGCTGACGCCCCCGGCATTTGGTCGAAGAGTCGAGAGAGCTGTTTCCCCTGGTTGTGGTTCTCCGCCTTATTCCAGCGAAGGAACTTTGGCAGGAAGACCCATCCGGACTCGTTGTCAACGATCACGAAACCCTTCCGGAACAGTTCCAGAAGAGTTGTGTTGGTCTTCGAGAGGGGCCAGCCGAGGTCTTCGCCGATGTATCCCCTAGGGAGACGGAAGCACCCGAGCATCGACGTGTGCGGGCCGGTCAGGAGGTAGGCCGCGAGCACCTTCGCGGAGTCGCCCAGGTCGCGAGTGGTCTCGCTTGTCCAGAAGGTCGTGTAGAGCTTCCCGTAGTCCCTCATGCCCGAACGCCCTTCGTGTCGACGAGTCCGACCTTCCTTGAGTTGCACGACCAGCAGAGGCACTGCATGTTTGCCGGGTGATGGGCGCCGCCGTTGCGCCGCGAGACGACGTGGTCGGCCACGAGCCTTTCCCTCGAGCCGCACTCTCGGCAGGCCCCTCCGTCCCGGCGGATAACGAACTCACGGAGCGCCAGGTGAGAGGGGATCCGGAACTTCAGCCGGCCCCGAATCTCAGGGACGGGCCACCGTTTCCCCGTGTCGTCGGTCCAGAAGAGGCGGGGGTCGCGCACGTCAGCCACGCCCCCTCCTCTCGGCCGCCTTCACCCGGCGGGCGTGCTTGCGAGCTCCACGGGACCGCCTCACGAGACCGCAGCGCCGGGCCGCCTTGGCGAAGGCCCGCCACTGCTCGGTCGCCTCTAGCGCGGATGCGCGCCACGCCTTGTACGGCGCCCCGAAGCGGTCGGCCAACTCGGCCCACCATCGGTTCAGGGCCTCGCCGGTCGGGAGCGGGGTGGTTTCGTCGTAGACGATCACGAGACCCTCACGGTGGCCGTCCCGAGGCAGCGCTCCATCACGAACGCACGGGCCCACTCGAGGTCAGCCTCGTGTCGCGACCACGACACGCTCGCCGCGGCCGGCACGGAATTCAGTTCCGCTAACCGCGCCCACCATCGCGCGCTGAACGTGTGGTAGAGGGGTCGCCTCCATTTTCGCCCGGTCTGCGCGATCGTCCGGGCCCGGGTGTGGCGCCTCCGCAGGAGGAAGGCTCGTCGCGGGGCGGGCATCATGGCTCGGCCTTCGTGCGCTGCGGTGGACTGTGATGCAGCGCGCGCCCGCAGTGGTCGAAATGGGTCTGGAAGATAGCCATGAGCGCGCGGAGAGAGCCATCGTAAGCCTCCGAATCGTGCCGTGCATCGTGACATCCATCGTATATCCACACGGCGCCGGGTTGCAAGGGCTTTCGGGTGGACGTAGGATGTACGGCGTGGAAGAGATCAAGCACAGCTCGTTTCGCCTGCCCCCGGTCGCGAAGGCGCGGCTTGCGTCGATGGCCGACGAGGACGAGACGTCGCGCACGGCGCTCCTGACCCGCCTCGTGAACGACGAGTGGAGGCGACGCGACCTCGAAAAGCGCGGCGTGGTTCTGAAGAGCGGCCGCGCCAGGCGCTGAGGGGCGGTTCTCACCTCCCACCTCCCACCCACCGCTCAAACCGCCAGAGCCGGGCCTCCCAGGGGCCGGTCGGGTACAGGTCGAGGCGGAAGGTCGGCTCGATCTCGAGCGCCTCGCACGCGGCCACTTGGAGCCACGCGGCGACGTCCACGAGCGAATCAGGGAGCCCCCAGCGGGGCATGACGACGGGGTCGTCGCCGGTCCACGCCCAGACCGGGACGAACGCGAGGCGGCCGGCGTGAGTGGGGGCGGTCATGCGCTCCCCCTCACCGGTCCACGATTCCCAGGCTCAACCACGTTCGGTGGCATGACCGGCTTGAATCCGACGACGCGGGGGACTGACACGAGCGGCTCGCCGGTGGGGCCGTAGAGCAAGGGCTTGGACGGCGGCCCCGGCTCGTGCATCATCGGCTTCGGGGGATCGGCCCACGGCCAGCCCCCGCTCACGCGCTCACCCTCGCGTTCATGGGCGCGCATTCCAGACAAAGGTTCCCCGCATGCCCGACCTCGGGTAGCGGCGCCTTGCACTCGGCGCAGACTGCGGCCACCACCGGCCGCTTCTCGAACGGCAGGAGTGACTTCCGCGCGTTCGGCGTCCTGGCCGGCGCCACCTTCCGGCAAGCCCGGCAGCACAGGGCGCGGCAGTCGGAGCGGTCGACGACGCGGAAGGCGCCGCCGCACTTCTGGCACGTCTTCTCGATCCCCTCGTTCCGGATCTCTCGAGAAGGGTTCGGGAGCTTGCAGACCCGGATGAGGATCTTCATGTGGTCGCGACGGCAGGCGTCGGAGACCAGCTCCGCGAGCGCGTGGCGCCCGATCGGCTCGTCGCTCTCGAAGCGGGGCGGGTCGAGGAGGAGGCGGATCACGGGACGCTCCGGATCGCGTACCCGATCGCTTCGACGACCTGCGGCACGACGGAGTTGCCGAGCGCCCGTAGCCGATCGTTGCGCGTCGAGCAGTGCGTCTTCGTGTGCCCCACTTCGTAGCCCATGAGCACCTCCACCCAATCGGGATTCAGGAGAGATCCGTCTTCGAGGACGCCGAGCTCGTCTTCGCCGAACCCGAGCCATCCGAGGGCGGCTTCCGGTTTCGGGAGGACGCGCGGCGGCTCCCATTCGTGCTGCCGCTGGAAGCGGCCCGCCGGCCAGCGCGGGGCGCCTGTCCGCCCGCAACGGCATCCGTCAGGCTCGTCCCGTCGTGCGCCGCAGACCCTTCGAGGTTTCGATTCCCCGCCGACGCCGCATCGCCCGCCGTCGGAGTGGGCCAACGAACCGCCCCGAGCAGCGTCGGGTTGTCCTCCCGTCGTGAGATGTACTCCGAGGCTCGCTCCCCGTCGGCCGCTTGCGGGGTCGGCCATCTCGTCGCGGCCGTTAGCGTGTCGGCAACGCCCCTCGCCACACGCATCCCCGAGGACTCCGCGTCCTCCGCCCGGGGCGTCTGCCATCTCGCGTGGACCTGGTCCTCCAGCCGCGCCCGGTTGTCTCCGCGATCCTTCCCCGCCCCGCCGTTCGTCGTCACCCGGGGCGTTCCCCATCTCTTCTCTTGCGTGACTTGGATACCGAGCGGTGTTACGAAGTCGTTTCCCTTCGCCGCGCTTCCCGCCCCGCGTGTCAGCTTCAGGGGAGAGTGCTCGTCCCGAGCGCACGGCGTTGTCCACTTCGCCGCTCCCGCCAGCGACGGCTTGCCCTTCGTCGCGTACTCCTCCCGCCCGTCCCCCGGACACCCGTTGTTCGACGAGCCGTAGGGCGTCGCGCTCGGGGTCGGCCAGTTCACTCCTGCGTAATCCGCCAGGTCGCCCCGGTAGCTCCCCGGTGTCTCCCCGCGTGTCTGACGATCGACCTTCTTCCGAAGCGGGCGGGCGGCCTTCCCGTCTACGGTCTGCGGCGTGGGCCACGATCCAGACTCGCTTCCGGAGGTGGGGCGCGCCGACGTCTTCAGCACCCACAATGACCGTTTCGCAGGAGTAACCCTCTGCCTCCAGCTCGTCGAGAATCCAGTCCAGCCCGAGAGGACGGAGACTAACGAGTCCCGGAACGTTTTCTGCCAGGAGCCACTCGGGCCGGACGTCTCGGATGACGCGGAGGTATTCGCCCCAGAGCCATCGGTCGTCTTCGTGCCCGAGCCGCTTTCCGGCGACGCTGGCGGCTTGGCAGGGAGGACCACCGGCGACCATGTCGACTCGTCCGCGAAAAGAGAGAGCGTCGAGTCGTCGGATGTCGCCATGCTGTTCAACCTCCGGCCAGTGCTTCGCGAGGACGCTTCGGCAGTACGGGTCTTGCTCGCAAAAGGCGACCGTCTGCATCCCGGCCGCCTCAAGCCCGACGCTGATTCCGCCGATGCCGGAGAAGAGGTCGAGCACCATCACGAGGCACCCCGCGACCGCGCTTCGAACGCGATGATCTCGAAGGTGCTCTGCTCCAAGTAGTCACCGGCCGCCTTCACGAAGGCCCGCTCGAAGCTCGCCCTCTTCGCCTCCTCGCGCTTCCGTCGGTACGAGCCCAACGCCTCTTGTACCCGCTGCCGCTGGAGGCCGAGGCGCTCGACCTCGTCATGCGCGAAGGACCACGCGCTCCCGGGCACGGGGCGGCCCGTCTTGGCCCGGTAGGCGGCACCGGCCCGCAGGAAGCGGCGGTAGGCGCTCGTCTGTTCCTGAAGCTCGTGAATCGCCTGGAGGGCCGCCTGCGCGGACTCCTCACAGACCACGGCGACAGGGATGCCGATGGGGAGGGGAGCGGGCAGGGTTGGGCAGAGGGGCGTCAGCGGGGTCGCGGGGCGCGGCTCTTGCGGGCGGACATCTTCCGGGCACCCGCCGCGGTGGACCCATCGGGTCACGGTCTGGCCCGTGATCGGGTGCGGGCCGTAGACCTCGCGCACGAGCTGTTCCTCCGTCGTGTCTTCGAGACACTCGTTGCAGAACGGCAGCTTCGTGCGCGGGGAAATGCACGGGGAGAACGGGAACGTCATGGCGCCTCCCGCGAGACGACGCGCGTCGGGAAGGGGAGGAGGGCGAGGTCCGCCTCCTCGAAGTCCCGGATGCGCTTCGTCCAGAACTTCGACGGCGCATCCCAGAAGAAACCCGCGTCCTTCGCCTCTTGCTTGCGGTCGAAGGGGACCAGCGCGACGACGGTCACGATGGGGGCCGCGGCGCGCCGAATGACCTCCTCGAGCGGGTAGCAGGAGAGGAGCCGGAGCGAGGTCATCACGTCGAAAAGGGCCCGGTGCGGGAAGGGGTTCAAAAAGCCGTGCTCGGCCGCGAGATGCGAGAGCTTCCGGGTCTTCATCTCCTCGGGGAACGGAAGATCCTCCATTGTGTCGAGCCACGGCAGGGTCAGGAGGTGGTCGATCTCCGGGCGGGACGCGGCGAGGCGCGCCACCGCTGCGCGGAGGAAGGCGCGATCGAAGGCCCGGCCGTTGTGCCCCACGAGGTAGGAGACGCCGTGCTTCTGGCACATCGCCCCGATGCGGAGGAGCGTGTCCGGGAGATCCCCGCCCCACTCTTCGAGGTCGGCCGGCGTGATGCCGGTCAGCTTCGTGATGCGAGGGTCCAGGGCGACGCCCTCGGGGAGCCGGACGAGGAAGCCGCCGGCTTCGATCGCCGTCTCGCGGTCGGTGTCCCAGAAGACTCCGCCGATTTCGATAATCAGGTCAGAGGCGGGGGAGAGGCCGGTGGTTTCTAAATCCATCCCTAAAATTCTGATGGCACACCTCCTACTGTCTGGCGCGGGGCGCATGGCGTAGTTAGCGCCCTCGGGATGGCCCAGCCACGAGAGAGACGCGCTCTGATCACGTTCGACGGAACACGCAAGTCCTCGGCCCATTCGACGAGCAGTCGCGTCCTTCCGTCGAAATAAAGTCGTCGGTTGCAGCGGCGGTTCCGCGCCTGTTGCCTCGGAGTCGCCCATCTGCAATTCCCGGGCTCATAGCCTCGGTCGTTGTCCTCGCGGTCGATGCTGTGGACGGGGCTTGGCTTCCGGCCCATGTCGGCAAGGAACGTCTCGTAGGACGAGCGCCAGCGGTCGCACAGGGTAATGCCCCGGCCACCGTAGTCTTTGAATGACCGGTTTTTGGGGTTCAGGCATCGGTCGTGTAGTGCACGCCAAACCGAAAATTCGGGCGTGCGACGGCCCTTTCTTGCCTCCCCGTGCTGGAGGTTCGTGTGCTTCGCGCGCTGCGCCTCGCTGTCCACGTTCATACAGCCGCACGACCGGGTATGGCCGTTCTTTAGATTCATCTCTCGTACCGTCGTCGGTTTCCCGCAATCGCAAATGCAGTCCCAGTCGCGGCGGGGCGCGCCGTTTCCGGGCTCGGTGTAGCCCGCGCCCGCTCGCAGCACGACCAACCGGCCGAAGCTCTGGCCTGGCTGCGGTTTAATGTTCGGCCGAATCCCGCGCGCCTTGGTCACTTCCCGGCCCCCTTCCACACCCGCACGACGCCCCCGTTGCGCGAGGCGAAGGTGGATACGCGCCACTCGCCGGTCGAGCGGATCCGCCCGGCGATGCGCTCGGCCCTGAAGGCGCATCCCAGCGTCCGCGGGTCCAGCCCCGAGGGGTTCCCGAGCAGCGCCCGGACGTCGTCGGATGTGAGTGTTTCCTTGTCGATCGCGAGCGCGCGAATCACGGCCTGCGCAATCGAGATGAACTTGCTCCCGGTCTTCTCGGCCTTCGCCGCGAGGCCCTCGAGCTTGCGGTCAGAGCGAGCCGTGCCGAGCCCCGGCTGAGGCTCGAAGAGCCCGGCCTGTGTCTCAGACATCGTCGTCCTCCTCGTCGTCGGCTCCGGCCGAGACCGAAGCGGGGGCGTCCGCCTGTCGGTCGGCATCCGGCTCCGGCTCGTCCTCTTCGCGCTCCTTCCCGAAGCTCTCGAGAATCTCGTCCAGGAGGGACTTGGTCTGGTCGTCCCGCTCCTCGTCGTCGGCCGCCTTCCTGTGCGCCGGGGCCGGAGCGTCGGCCGGCGCCATTGGGGCGAGGAGCGCCATGAAGCGGTCGTCCTCGTAGGCGCGCCGCACGGTGATGAACGACCGCCCGCCCTCTCCGTGGATCCCGAGCTCGATGGCCTCGGTCCCGATGGCGCGGGCGAGGCGAGAGAGGAGCTTCACGTTGAGCCGGGCGATGGCCCTCGGGGGCGTGGCCCACGCCCGCTGCGCGACCGTCAGGAGGTCCGGATAGAGCGCCCCTTCGGAGCGACTCGCCGAGAGGATCTGTTGTGGCCGCTCCGAGAGGTCGACAATGACGGCTCCGGGCCCGGCCGTGATGCGCGGGTTCCACTCGTCGGTCCGGTTCGTCTCGGCGCCCTCGACGGCCTCGACGGGGATGTGGCCGGGGAGATCCGCGACGGGGTCGTACTCCTCGGCCAGGACCACGACGGCGATGTGGCCGTCCGTCGCGCAGAGGTAGGCCGAGCCGTCCCGCACGACGAGGTTGCAGTCGGCGAGGTTCGACGGGGCATCCTTGCCCTTCGCTGTCGCCTTGGAGGGGAAGAAACCGCGGGGGATCTTCATGGGGTCGGCGCCTCCCCGCCCTTCGCCTTGCGGGTAGCGGGCTTCCGGCCCTTCTTCCTGTGCTTCCGCGGCTCGACGATGCCCTCGAGCCGGGAGAGCGGGACGAGGCCGACGACGGCGCAGATCGCGCGGGCCTCGACGAGGATGCCGTCGAGCCGGAGCCGGGCGTAGTCCTCAGCCTCGGCCGCACGCTTGCGGGCTTCGGTGACGCCCTCGGCGGCGAGGGGCATGGGGGAAGAGATGGCTGCCGAGACGGAGAGGGGGCACTCCCCCTCCCTGCCGGGCCGATCGAACACCCAGACCCGGGCTCCTGTGGTGGGGCAGACAACGAACCGCGGGGCCGGTCTACCGGTTGGCTCGTCTTGGAGCGGCAGGTCGGTGTGGTCGCCCAGGCAGGACGAGCATTCGGTGATGGAGAGGACGTCTCCCACGTCTCACCCCCGCCCCGAGACGATCGTCTCTTCGTAGCTCTCGACGCCGGGGTACGCGAACTCGGCTCCGAGCGCGGCGGCTTGGTTGTCGAGGTGCGCCTGGTTCGGCAGGAGCGCCATCAACGGCACCCTCCCTTCCGCGACGGCGACCACGAGCGCCTTGAAGCTCGTCACCCGGGCCTTCCGCACTTTCCGGAAGCTCACCCCGGCCGCCTTTGTCGTGGACTTCACGACGACGACGGGCGCCTGTACCGGAGCGGCGATGATCTCGAGCGCGGCCTCCGCGTCCCCCGCGTTCTCGGCGTCGAGAGCGGCCTGAAGCTGGTCCTCTTCGGCCTGCTTCTTCGCGAGCTCCTGGAGGCGCCGCTCTTCGGCGAGGCGCTTGCGCTCTTCCTGATCCTTGTACGTCGCCATGAGCGGCTTCACGGTCTTCTCGGCCGCGAGCAGGGGGCCGGCGAACTTCGCCTTGAGCGCGAGCGCTTCCTTGTGGCTCCGATGCGCGGCCTCGATGCTGGCGTCGTAGGTGTCGTCCACTTCCTTCAGCGCCGTCTTCACGCGCACGAGAAACTCGCTCGCGGCCTTGAAGTCCTCGGCCGTCTCGATGACGAGGCCCAGCGCCTTCTCCTTGATCTCGATCACTCGGCGCTCGAGGGCGGTCTTGTGCTCCGGCTCGGGTTCGGGCCCCACCAATTCGATCCTCGGGACTGCGGACATCTCAGTTCTCCTTCCGGGCGCTCTGCCCGTGCTGTTCGTTCCAATGGGCCACGCGGACCGCCGCGCGGAAGTCGTCAAGGTCGCCCTTGCGCTTGTGTTCGTGGAAGCTGTACCGGCCGTCGTTGCCGAGGTAGAGGGCGGCGCGCCCGAGGGTCCAGATGGAGGCGGCGCCGTAGGCCTCGACGTAGGCGATCGCCTCGCCGGCGGCCTGGACGGGGTGGAAGGGCTCTGCGGCGCCACTCTTCCAGTTGAGGACGTAGACCTGCCGCCCGATCCGCCCGACCCCGTCGACCAGCGTCGCGTAGCGGAGCGTCTCGGATCCGACGAGCAGCTCGGGCCGCTCGAGGAACTCGATCCCGGACTCGGTTACGAACCGCTGGAAGGCTTCCACGTAGCCCAGGAGCGAGGGGTCGACCGTCTCGAAAGCGAGGCAGCCTTCGAGAAGGTACTGAATCGCGAGATGCACGGCCGTCCCGCGGTCGCGGGCCTCTGTGCTGTAGAAGCCATCCTCGATCATCCCGGCCCGCTTCAGGACGGACGTGATGCCAGGGATGACCTCTCCGTCGAGGCGGTAGCGGTGGACGTCCTCCTCGAAGACGAGGCGCCCCGAGTAGGGGACACGGTCCGGCAGGGCCGACACGTTCGCCTCTATGTGGCCGGCGTGGTCTTCGGGGCGGCGTCAGGCTCGGGCGCGAGGGAGTCCAGGACGAAGCCGCCTCCCGGCCCGGCGTGGTACGTGATCCGGACGGGCGCCTCGAGCTCCTTTGCGACCGATGCGTCTTCGGACAGCTTCGGATCGCGGGTGATGAACGTCCGCCCGTCCTCGGAGTCGACCCCCCACTTCTTACCCTTCGCGTCCTCGACCTCGCGCACGTCCTTCACGAGGACCACCTCTTCGGGGCCGCGCTTCGGCTCGGCGGGGGGCGTGGAGGGGGAGGGGGCGGGGGCGCCGTTCGTGGCGCTCGCGCGCTGCGGCATCGGGACGGTCGGTTTGGGCGGGGCGCCGTCGCCCCCGGTCTCGTCGTCTTCGAGATCCTGCGTGAAGATGTCCGACGCGGCCGTCGTGCTCTTCACTGCGTCGACCAGGGAACGCTTCTTCGCCATCTTGAGCACGGTGTTCCACGTGTCGGCGATGTCGGGGTTTTCGGCCTTGGCTACGTCGGTGAACTTCACCCATTCCCAGACGTCGTCGACCTTCTTCATCCCGAAGCCCTGGCGCCGGTACTCTTTCTTGCGCTCCTTCGAGTCGGGGGGGATCGGGTCTCCGGTGACCTCGTAGTCGGCCACGTTGCGGTAGCGGTACTTGCTCTCCATCGTGGAGCAGCTCCCGACGCCGGCCCCGACGACCCTGCCCGTTGAGATGGACTTCAGGTCGCAGTAAACGGTGACCTCGCGATGCCCTCCGCCGAGGTTCTCCTTCTCGACCCTGTACGACGGGGCCAGTCGAAAGGCCAGTGCGAGCTTCTCGGCGCCCGACTGCTTCAGGGTCTTCTTGTCGCCGCACCCCGGGATGGTCCCGTAGTGCTCACCCTCCACCATGACGTCCCGCATGATTTCTTGGATGAGCTGTACCTGCGCTCGGACGGCGACCGCAGTGAAGGGTGCGTCTTCGATGATCGCGAGAGCGGAGTCGTTCATTCGTTTTCTCCCGCCTCGGGGGTTGGCCCCGGGGCTTCTTTCTCTGTGAGGAAGGATACAAGATTGGCAATCGTCCACGCAAGCCAAGAAAGAAGGGCGAGGAGGGCTATGGTTGCCATCTCGCCTCGGCCTCCGGGTCGGCCTTCTCCCACGCGGTGCGAGCTACAGCGACACGGCGCGCCTGTGCCGCGCGGCGAAACGGGCGCCAGAACGGGACTGCGTCGAGCCGCTCGTGCTCGACGAGATATCGCAGGTACAGGATGCGAGAGGCCAGGCGCAGCTCCGTGCACCGGCACGCATCCGCGAACGCCTCGCGCCACTTCCGCAGTGCCTCGGGTTCCGGTTCCTGAGCCATCACTCCGCCGTCCTGTCCAGGAACCGCCGCTCGGCGGCCCGGAGCGCGCTCTCGGCCACGACCAGGGCGATGCGGGCCTTCAGCACGAATTCTCCCTGCCGCTGGCGGGTGAAGACGCGGAAGCGCGGGATGCGGCCCAGCTCCCGCTCCTCGAGCCGGACGCGGTCCCGGGCCTCGCAGACGGCGAGCTTGGCATCGACGATGGAGACGAGCGACGTCGCGTCCATCATGATCGGGCCCGCGCTCACTTCGGACCGTCCGGGCCGAGCGGCCAGTAGTCGAACTTGGTCCCCTTCGGGATGACGGCGTAGCCCTTCGTCCTCAGCTCTTCGAGAATCTTCGCGGTGGCGGCCGCGCGTCGCCCGGCCCGTCGCCGATCCCACCATGAGACGCCAGCGAAGAAGCCGAAGCTCACGAGGAACGCCGCGGCGGCCACCCCGAGGGCCGAGAGGGTGTCGCGGAGGAGCGTGGCGTCCATCACAGCTTGTCCCCTTCCGCGAGCAGCCGGACGAGTCGTTCGCCGTGGCACTCGGAGAGGAGGACGGCGATCGCGTGTGCCGTAGAAGGGAACTGGCAGGTTGCCCACGGCACGCCAGTCGGCGAGACGACCTCGACACCGCGGCGGGCCGGGAGGACGCGGAAGGGGGCTTCGGGGGCAGGGGAGGCGCTCATCACGACCACCTGTCGATCAGGTAGGAGAGGACGGTGCGGCCCGTCGTGACGCGGAACGTCTGGTCCCAGCCCCGAAGGTCGACGCCCGCGACCGGATCGCCGTCGGGGATCTCGAGCGGAGTGCGGTTGGAATGCGCCTCGATGGTGGCCCGGACGGCGTGGAACTCGGAGCGGAGAATCTCGGGGAAGAGCGCGTTGGATTCGTTCTTCGAGTCCTTCGCCCCGCGGAGGATGCAGATGGCGCCCGTCCCGTGGTGAGCGCTCGGGGGCGCCTCTCCCCACTGAGGGGGGAAGAGCGCGACGGCCGAGACTTCGACGAGCGAGCCCTGCGCGAGCCCCCACCGCTCGGCTCGTGAGCCGTTGTGGTAGACGTACCAGGACACTGGGTTCCGCCGGTCCTCGCGGTCCCACTGGAGGATGGGCGGAGAGGCGGGGTCGGCCGCTGTGATGAGCGCCACGAACGGCCCGAGAGACGGAACGCGGTATTCAATCTTCGTCGCGGTCGGGAGCACGGTCGCCGCGAACTTCTCCCACGTGATCCGGACGGGCGGGATTTCGAGGCTCTGGACCTCCGCCGGCTGCTTCGGCAGGAGGTGCCCGAAGACCCCACCGGCGGGCGGCCCCTGGACGGGTGCGGGGGGCGTCCAGAGCGTCTGGATGTCGGCCATCGTCGCGTACCGGCGCCGCAGCGACCCGGCCGCCTTGAGCCCTTCGATCGCCTTCTCGGCCTGCGCGATGTTGCCGGCGGACGGCGGAGCCTGCGGACGGAGGTACTGGAGAGGGTGCATCTTCTCGGCGAAGCGCCGGGAGATCGCGCCGAACTCCATCCCGCTCTGGATGTCGTCGAGCAGGGTCGAGATCATCGTGGAGCGGACATGGCACCAACCGGGCGGAGCCGTCGCGACCGCGCGCCACGTCAGATTCTCGCGGTGCGCCTTGTGCTTCGTCGTCTCGCGCTCGTCGTGCCGCGCAAGGAGCCACTTCGCGACGCCGAGGACTTTCTCCGAGCGGTAGAGGGAATCGGATTCGAGCAGCGGGATCGCCCTCTCGACGGTGTCGCGGCGGAACTCGGCGAGGCCCCGGAGGAGCATCCCGCGCTCTTCGCTCTTCTCGGCCATCGCCTGTCCTGCCGTCAGGAGCGCGTGCCGGTAGGGCTTCGGGTTGCGGACGTAGAGGTGATGCCAGACGCCGGTCTCTGGCGTGCCCAGGATGGAGTCCGGGGAGAGGAAGACGCCGGTGACCTTGGCCCGGATGATGGCGAGGTTCACGAGCTGGAGAGCATCGGCGAAGGCGTGGACCGTCACGGACGAGAGCGGCCATACCGCCGGGCGCTGCTTGCCGTCAGGTCCGATCGTCACGAGCCCCCCGAACCGCTCGAAGAAGTGGCGGCACGAGTGGCACGTGTAGACCTGGCGGATGTCGTCAGGGAGGCCCGAGAGGAACAGCTCGAAGAGCCCCTCGGCGTCGGTCGTGAAGTACGGCCCCTCGCTCGCGGCGAAGTGAGCCATGACGGATTCGAGCAGCGCCGGGAACGGGTCGTTCTCGACGTGGATTCGGGCGGCTGTCGCTTTCATCTCATCCCTCTCTCGGCGCGGCTGTCGCGCCCCCGTCGAACTCGGCCAACGCGATGGCCTCTTCGATGTGAAGCAGGGCGGTGAACGTCTCGCCCCGCCAGTTCTCGCACGGGCCGGCGCAGGCGGACATCTCCTTGCAGGCGGCGAGCAGGTCGTCCGACGCGACAAAGCGATCCGCGTCAGCCTTGTCGTGGAGGATCCCGATCCGGCGGCCGATGCCGTCAACGTCCCGGACGATCTCCCAGCGGTCGCCGAAGCGGCAGGCCCGGAGGGCGCTCACGCGGCCACCTCGGCCCGCCATCCCGGCTTCGGCTTCCCGACCCAGCCCTGGGCGACGATCACGACAGAGCGCGATCCGCAGGCCTCGCAGCGCGTCCCGTCGAGTAGCACGACGGCTCCCTCGCAGTCCTCGCAGTGGCCGCGGTATATGTAGGTCGGGGCCGTGCTCCTCAGCTCGAGCACGTCGCGAACGCGCCCCACTTCCGCGCGGGCTCGGTCGAAGACGGCGTCCTCTACCGGGTTGCGCTTCCTGCGGAACAGGTTGAGAATGATCGTCACGCATTCCTCCTTGGCCCCGGTGTAGCGCCGGGGCCGATTCTTTTTTAGGGCTTCCCGGCGGGGCCGCGGCCCCATCCGGTAAAGGCGACGCGCGCCCGAAACGCCATCTTCCGCTTCCCGCTCGCCCGCGCTTGGCTCCTGCCTCCGTGATGACACGCCAGGCACCGGCTCTCGTGACCGGACGGGAGCCGCTTGTTTACCGGGTAGGCGTCCGGCGGCTTCGGGACG
This sequence comes from Pseudomonadota bacterium, assembly GCA_030684355.1. Lineage (GTDB taxonomy): Bacteria > Myxococcota_A > UBA796 > UBA796 > SXON01 > CAJBVW01. The sequence goes on along the minus strand of JAUXTN010000253.1, from coordinate 27,438 downwards.
CCGCACGCGACGCAGACGCGGTCGAGGCTCGGGAGCACCTCAGGCCACCTTCACGAGATCGTTGAGCGAGAGCCCGCGTGTCCGGCCCGTGCGCTCGCGGACGAGGGCGAGAATGGCGGCGGCTTCCTCGGGTGAGCACTGGCGGCTCGTCTCGCCGGTCGCCATGCGAGAGAGGGCGCTCTCGGAGATTCCGGACGCCGCGGCGATCTCCTTCTGGGTGATGCCGGCCTTCGCGGCGAGGGAGAGGAGTTTCTCGGTTGCGGTCATGCGGGAAGGATGGGGCCATAATCCCGATTCCGCAAGAGAAAAAACGCGATGCAAGCGGAATTCTTTTGCGACGCCCGGCCCGCCAAGGGGCCCTGGATAGCAGGCCGTCCCTCCCTCCTCCTTGCGGGGGAGAGCCCCTCCGGCTGCTATGGGGGTCCGTGTGTCCTTACGTCTGCGGAGTCTGGCCGCCGTTGGCGGAGAGGATTTCACGACCGGGACGCTGGCCTGTTGCGGGATCAAGTACCCGCGCGGAGCCCGGAATCAAACCGCAGTTTCAGACATCGGCGCGCTCCGCCCTGTTCGGAGCTTCCCCGTGAACGCATCGCCCTGTATCGCTCGGGAGATAGAAACTCGCGCCCGCGGGGTCGCTCGAAGGTGGTATGCTTGCCCCGCGGGTTTTCATAGCAGCGCCAGTCTACGGCGCACCCACAGTAGACGCAAGGCCCGGGGACGCGCCCGGGCCTTTTGCTTTCGGGCGTAGCATTCTCCCCGGTGCGCAGGCCCATCGAGTGTCAGACCGAGGAGGACCGGAGGCGGCTACTCCGGATCCTGGACGAGCTGCTCGCCGAGGGCGCGCGGCTCCCCGGCCTGCTCCTGAATGAAACGTTTCGTTTCAGGCGGACGGTATCGGACTCGCTTCCGGAGGAGCCGGTCCCGGAAGAGGAATCGGACCTGCCGGAGAATGTCGTGCCGTTCCGAAGGTAGGGCTTGCGAAATCCGGCCCCGTGGCTCATCTTGAAGGCGTGTCAACAGCTGATGCACCCGCCTCCCCGTCCCCCTCTTATGGCCCCGTTTACGACGAGATGACCGAAAAACTGAGCCGTCTCGCGAACGCCGTCTTCGATGCGGTGGAGACCTTCCGCTCGGCATGCATCGCGAGCGGCAGATTCCCTTCGCCTCCGACGTGGTGGAAGAACCCGGCCACGGGGCGCTACGTCGTTTTCATGACGGAAGAGCAGTTCTGCCGCGCCAAAGCGCTTGAGGAAGAAGCCGCCGCCAAAGAGAAGCGCGAGCGTTTGGCCCAGGCGATGGTGCGGCCGTGACCGATGCGCCCGCCGCCCCTCCCCCGTCACGCAGACGTTCGCAATCCAGAAGGCTCAAGCTCTGTGTTCTCGTGGACGCGCTCACGAGGACCGAGGCCGAGCGCGACACTGCCCGAGCGGCAATTCGTGATGTTCGCGACGACGTTGCAGAGTACAGAACAAAGCTCCGGAGGGCCGTCGAGGAATACGCTAGGGAACTGCGCGCTGCGGGCAGGGCGCGAACGATTCGAACGCGGAGGCTTCGTTACGCTAGTGCGCGGAGGGCGCACTCGCGCATGGTCACGCTGCTCGCGCAGAATCCGGTCGTGACCCCGTGACCCTCTCTCCGTCCGATCTCCGCCTCCGTCTCGCGCTCCACGGCGCGGTCTGCCTTTGGGTCACGCGGGACGAGCGCGGCGACGTGCTCAGCGTAGAGGAGGTCCCGCCGGAGCGCCTCGCGCTTGCCGAGAACGGCCTCGACGACAAAGACGCGACCATCGCGGGTGGTCTGCTCATCCATTGCGATAAACAAGGGCAGCTCCCGGCCCTGGTCCTCTCCCTCGTCGCCATGGCCCGCCGCGCGCCGAGGTGGATTTGGGTGGAGGAGAGGTTGCCGGAAGAGGGGCAGCGAGTCCTCGTGTGGCCCGGCACGGACGACAGGCGCGCGTTCATCGCTACCCGGCAGCGCTTCGCCGGTTGCCTGATTTGGATGCTGGATGGTAGGGGAGTGTTCAGCCCTGATCCTGCCTTCTGGCAGCCGCTCCCGGATCCGCCGGAGGGGGTGTAACCGATGGACGCGCCAGCCCTGTGCCCGAAACACGGGACGCCGTTCTGCTACGAATGCACCGAGGACGTCGCGGACGTGTCCATGCTGCGGCGGGAGGTGGTCGGGCCGCACCCCATCACGGGGCAGGTCTTCGTCCGGTGGGTCCACCGCGATGGGTGCCCCGACGAGAAGAAGGAGTGACCGATGGGAGACATTTCGGCCCCGACCACAGCGGACTACGCCATCCATGCCGCGTACGAGGCAAAGGACGAGCTCCGGGCGCTCGCCAGGAGGGTGGCCGTGCTGGAAGCGCAGGTGCGCGTTCTGATCCCTGGACGCGCGCTGCACTTCGTCCCCGCGGATGCGGCGGCGCAGGCCCCCGCTAACCCCTTCCTGGGCCGCGCCTCGCCCGCCCCTCCCGTCCCCGGCAAGGTCTCGTTCGCCATTGAACGCATCGTGCCTGCGGAAGACCTGGACGGCTTCGGCCGGAGGGTCGTGGCCCTCGTGACGCACGTGGACGACTTGGCCCACGAGGTCTCGATTGGGCTCCGGGAAGAGCAGCTCGGCTCCATGCCCTACCGGATCCGGATCTCGATCGAGCCGGAGGGATGATGATCTCCTCCGGCGTCCAGAAGATCCGTGCCGCCATCGCGCTCCTCCGCACACACGGGGAGAACGACGCGGCGGACGGGCTGCTCGAGGTGGTAGAGCCGAAGGTGCTCGGCGTCGTCAAGTTCGCCGTCTCCTCGGGCTATGCCTGCCGCCACGCCTACGTCACGAGCGGGAACGGCGTCGCCTCGGCGGGCAGTAAGGTTGTGTGCAATGCGTGCGGGATCGTCCTCGGGACGTTTCTCCCGGCGACGGACGGCCAGGCACTCTTCATCTCGAGCGAGCCGGAGGAAGAGGCGGGCCCGCGATGCGGTGACTGGAATGAAGACCCGTCCACTCCCGGACTTTGCTACTGCGGGAGGCCGAAGGAGCACACGTGCCACAAGGGATGATGAACGAAGCCGAATGGGCTCGAGCCGTCGCGAACTTTCGCGGAGCGATCTCCGCCCTCTCGGCACTCGGGGCGTCGGCTTCGGCGGGGACGAAGGCGTACCGCGAATGGGCGCGCGCGTCCCGTCGTCCCTCCCGCGGCTTCCGGCGTCACATCCGGCGGGTGAAGGCGGGGAAGGTCTAGTGTACGCCGACCCCTCCCGCGCGTGCTGCGTCCAGTGCAAGCACTTCTACTTCGAGGAGGAGCAACCGGCTTCTTCGTTTGACGTCCCGGGGGCAGGCCTTGCGCTCGGGTGCCGCGAGAACGTGTGGCGCGTGACGATGGAGACGACCGAGGGGCGCTTCCGCGAGCACATGCAGTCGGCGCAGTGGTGCCAGGCTTTCGAGAGCTCCGGGTGACCCTACCCCTTCTCCATCATCTCCTTCAGCAACTTCTCCTGCCCGTCGATGGACCCGTTCCCGTGATTGAACGTCGCGAAGAGGATCTCGCGATTCCTCGTGACCTCGTTCATCCCGGCGTCGAAGCGGGCCTTTAGCTCCTCGCGTTCCTTCTGAAGCGCTACCAGCTTCGCCGCAATCTCTACCTGTGTCATGTCCCCTCCCTACGTTGCGATGAGCCCATGCGTCCGGAGGCGCGCAAGCAGGGCGTTGAGTTGCGTGATGGCGCTGGCGGCGTCGGTGGCGTCGGCTACGGCCGCGCCTCGGGCACCGACGACCTTCGTGCCGTTCACGGCGAGGCCGCTGGTCGCGTTGATTTCTGCCCCGGACGGCACTGCGGTTTGGGTCGTGAAACCGTTCAAGTTGCGGGTGATGCAGCTCCAGAAGTCAGCCGTGCCCACGCCCGAGCTATCGAACCCGAGGCGCGGTCCCGTCGTCGGCGCAAGCCCGACCTGGATGGTGCCGGTCCCGGGCGACCAGAGGCCCCCGATGAACGTGGTCCCGTTCCTGAAGCCGTAGCACGTCGCGGTGTCCAGGAACGCCGGGATGCTGACGCCGTCCGCGTTGATCGTGACGTTCACGGCCTTCACGGTCAGGTTCGTCATGTCCCAGACCAGCTTGTCCTTCAGAGAGAACCGGCCGTCTCCATCCGCGTAGAAGCCCGTGTCTGCGTTCCCGTAGTTTCCCGCCCCGACCGTAATTTTCGCGAGTCCGAACCCGTTGTCCGACGTGAGCGAGATCCCGCCACCCGAGAGCACGAGCGCCCCGATCGTCCAGCCCCCGATCGAGCCCGAGGCCGCCGTGATTGCCCCGCTGAACGTCGCGTTCCCGGAACCGTCGAGCTGAATCTTCGTCGTGGCGTTGTGCCCGATCCGGATCCCGTTCGTCGCGTCGATCTTCAGCCACGGGCCGGCCGGCACGCCGAACGCGGCCCCATAGGTGTCCGCCGCGTAGCCGTAGAGGCCGTTCAGGTTCCCGATCGCCCACCGTGGCGACCAGTCGTTCCACGTGGCGCTGTTCCGGAGGTTCCCGACGATCGTCGGCCCGACCTCTGTCGCGGCTTTCAGACCCCGCAGGGAGTAGATGTCGATGAACCCGGCGCCCGTCGTCCCGGTGTTGAAGATGGCATCGCCCTTCTTCCAGTCGTTCGCCCCGCTCGCGTCCAGGTTGCGCGTGACCGTGTAGGAGTAGGGCCCGGTCCCCGAGGCCGCTGACGTGACGGCCATGAATTCGGTCTGGGCCACGCCCCCGGGGGCCGCCTCGAGCATGATCCTGTCGCCGTTCGCGAGCGTGTTCCGGTTGACGTAGATCGTGGTCGCGGCCGCGGCCAGGTCCGCCGTCAGGGTAACCGTGACCCCGATCAGCATCCGGCCCCCGATCGTGGCCGAGGCGCCGGGCGCCACCATCGCCAGCGCCGCCGGGAACGTGACCCTCCCCGCGACGTCGTCCCAGACCGCGATCTGCCCGTCGGTCGGGACGAATCCGGGGTCCATGAGGGCCGGGATTACCGTTGACGGGGTCGAGCCACTCGTCGAGTGAGCGGCCTCGGAAATCGCCACGCCGGCCGAGAGCAGTCCAACGAGTGAGCGAAGCCGAAGGATGGCGTAGTAGCCAGGGCCAGACGAGGCGGTGGCCGTCTCCTGCCCGAGGTTATCGAACGTCTGCACCGTCGTGTCCCGCACGTAGGGCGTCAAGCTCGCCTTCCACGTAGGGTCCACGGCATAGCGGCTGTCCCCCTGCGGCTGCACGGCGAATTCCGTGTACCCGGCCGTGTCCCACGTCGGGGTCGCCCCGGCCGGCCAGACTCGAATCAGGATGTCTTTCGGCCAGGCGAACGTCGGGAGCTGCCAGGAGAACCCGAGGTAGGTCAGGGTCGTCTTTGAGGTCGGGATGGTGGCGGAGACGCTCGTCTCGAGCGCGACGCGCGCGACGCTGGTCAGGTCGCCCGGTACGTCAAAGAACCCCGGGTCAGTAAGAGCGCCGCCCGTCGACCCGGGCGCCGTCCATGTGGTCGTGTCGTACCGGCGCGCGGTGATCTGGACCCGGTCCTGCTCGTAGTCGACGCGGGTCACGAGGAAGTCGACGGCCGAGAGCCCGAGCGAGGAGAGCGTCACGGGGACGCGCGTCCCCTCGGTCAGGTCGATCCGGTCGGCCTTGAGCTCGGCCTCGAATTCCGTCTCCGACCAGATGTCACAGGCGATCCGCCAGAGGGCGCGCAAGGCCTGCGCCTCGTTCTGGAATCCGTGCAGCTTGTAGACCGCGCCGTCGCGTATTGCCGCCCCCGCGTCGATCTCGGGGTGCTTGATCTCGACGGTCCGGATGCCCCACCCGCTCGCAGCATCAGTCCACTCCGCCCGGAAGCGGTTCGGGCGGTCGGCCAGGCCCGCCCCGCCGCCGTAGGAGAAGCTCGGGCTGGTCCCCTCGATGACGTGGTCGTCCGTGATGGCGGCGGCGACCGCAACGACCGGGGCCGAGTAGTCGAGGCGCCAGAGTCCGCCCTCTTCGCGCCAGCGCAGGCCGGCGTGCAGCCCGATCGTCTCCTCCCAGGCGGACGCCGTTTCTCCGGCCTGGAGGTAGAGGTTGATCTCGTACCGCTTTACCCCGCTCACGAGCGCGTCGCACCAGTTGGCCGCGTTCGTGACGGAGGTCCAGTCGACGAGCGTCGGGGCGACCGCAGGCCACCCGCTCCCGTACTGCGGGAACGTCTTCAGGTCGGCCATGGCGAGGGCCGGATTCGTGCTGTAGGCGCAGTAGGCGGAGGCCGGGTAGACACCCGCCCCCCAGGCCCCGAGGCGCGGATCGTAGGGCTTGCGACCGCGCGCGATACACCGCGGCTGGTAGGGGCGCCCGGCCTTCCCGAGGATGTAGGCGGCGGCCAGCCCGATCGTCCCGTGAAGCGTAGCGACGGGGGTCGTCATGGTCCCGAGGGTGACGGTCAGGGTGTCGAAGGTGGAGGCGGTATCGGTGAGCCAGTCCTCGACGGCGTCGATCGGGCCCTCGGATATGACGCACAGGAAGTCGGCCCGGGAGTTCGCGATCTCGGCCCGGACGATGTCCGGAGTGATCCGGCAACGGCCGAAGAGGATCGGGATCCGGTGCGCAGGGGTGACCAGCGCTGCGGTCCGGAGACCGGCCCCGCTCGCAATGGTGGCGGAGCCCCCCGGCGTCGTTGGAGCGGGCCCGGGGAGCGGTGGCGGTGTCCAGCCCAGGACGCGGCGCGGGGGGACGGTCCCGCCCTCGTAGCCCCCGGTGACGCCGTCGCGGTCGGTCATGGTTCTGCTCCCACCTTTTCGATGAGCTGGATTCCGAGGCCTCCGGTTAGGCGGTTCGTCAGGTACTCGACGGTCATCTCGTCGCTCGTGAAACGGACCACGTAGAAGCGCTGGCCGGTGAACGACACGGTCACGATCTCGCCCCCGGTAGCGCCCACGGTTAGTGTGAATCGGTCCCGCCCGTTCAGGCCGGCGAGTGCGGCGAACGTGCCCGTTTTCGTCACCCCGTTCAGCTTCACCGTGACGCTTGTCGCGTTCCTGGACGGAAGGTTTAGGACAGTCTGTCCGGCGGTCGCGACCGTCACGCGGACGTCCGTGTAGACCCGGAGCGTTTCGAAATCGAAGACGCCGAACCATCCGGCCCGGCCTTTCCGCGCACAGAAGAAGTTAAAGATGGCGCTGGCGATCGTGAAGGCGTTTTCCTTGCGCGACCAGTCCATCTCGAGCGTCCCGCGGCCGGTCGAGCGGACTATCCTGGCGAGCTCCATCCCGGATCGTGCCGTCGTGACCTCGGTCAGGAACGCGATGCCGGTCTTCGCGCCGACGCGCGGCGCGTCGGCCGGGGCCACGTAAGGGAACGTCTCGAAGGACATCAGGCGTCCCTCCTCGTGAGGGTGAGGCTCTCTTCGTAGAGCGTCTCGCCGCTCTGCCATTGCCAGGTCAGGGTGAGTTCCTCCATAGACGGGAGGGCCAGGAAGCCACCGAAGCGGGCCTGATTCGCCAGCCCCGTGCAGGTCACGTAGGTTCGGTCACAAGCCGTCGTCGCGCCCGCGTAGGCACACTGGACGCCCTTGAAGAGCCGGTAGGTGCAGAGCGCCCCGCCGTACTCCCGGAAGGGGAGGCGCGCGAGTGCGGGGTCGGCCACCGGCCCCAGGTCGAAGCGGACCTCGGTCGGGGTCACCTTGGCGCCGGACACCTTCAGCGCCGCGTAGGCGCGCACGGCGGCGGGTGTGAGCGAGACGACCGTGGTATCCATCCACGCCTCGTAGAGGAGGACCGTCGGGTATCTCTGGTCTTCCGTAAGGGCGGCCACAAGGGCGGGCCAGTAGTCATCCCCGGCCCCAATGGTCAGGCCGCCCGACGCATTCGCGGCGCCCGTGGAGTCGGACACGATCCCGCCGACCGTCAGGACCGCGGGAGAGTAGACGTGCCCGCCGTAGGTGATCGGGTCGGGGCACGTCGTAAGGTACTGGACGACGGGGAACCCGAGCGCGACGAGCCAGTAGACCTCGCGGGTCGGGTCGGTCCGGTGGGCTTCAATCCAGGCGTCAAGAGGCATCAGGCCACCCTCGGGGTCATGCGCTGGCCGTAGCGGCGGTTCACCGCGATGACCTGATCTGCCGAGACGGGAGCGGCGCCGGTCGACTGCTTCGAAGCGGGGGTGCTTCCGGTCACGTTCACGCCGTCCAGCTTCGCTGCGAAGCGCGCGACGGCGGCCCCGGCCAAGTCGAAGGCGCCGGATGCCCGTTTCGCGGAGTCCTCCAGCCCGACGTCGGCCCCCACGAGGGCGTCAACGACCTGCCCGGTCGCCCCGGTGAAGATGGCGCTGGCGCCCTCCATGGCGATCCGGAGCGGCTCGAGAGCGTCCAGGGCGGAGGTCCCGAGGCGTGCGATCTGCTCGCGCACGACCCGGTCCAGCTCGGAGAGGGTCTGGGAGAGCTGGTTGATGACGGTGGCGGCCTCGTTCACGTTGGTCGTGATGAGGCCGGTGGACCCCATGAGCATCCCGCGTAGCTCCCCGGCGAGCTTCTCGGCCTCGCTCTGCATGAGGGCCAGGGCGGCATTCGCCAGGTTGCGGGAGTCGTCGAGTTCCTTCTGCGCCCAGGCGATGGCCTCCGCCCGGTTCGGGTCGTCCTTGCCGAACTGGCTCACGTACCGGGTCGTGAGGCTCTGGATCTCCGACGTGATCGCGGCGATTGCGGCCGGCGAGGTCGCGGTCTGGAGCTGCTGCTGGAGTTCCTTGATCCGGTCCGTCACGGCGGAGGCCTGCCCGGTCGGGTCCATCTCCCCCACCCCGAGCTCCCAGATTTGCGAGTCGATCGACTTGTTGATGGAGGCGGAGACGTTCGCGATCTCCGCAAGGAAGCTGGAGAGGTTCTGGTACATCTCCTCGGCCGAGGCGCCGACGTCCTCGAGCGCGGCGATCTGCTCGATACCGGAGAGCTTCGCGGCGGCGGCGATCTTGCCCTGAATCTCGGCCATGGTCTGGCCCCAGGCCACGAGGGGGCTCTCCTGCTCGAGCCGGGCGAAGGCGACATCGGCCCCGATGCCCCCCAGATTCGCGTCGAGCGTGGCGATCCGCTCGAGGAGGGCCTTCCCGCGGGTGACACGCTCGGCCATGAGGCCGAAGATGATGTCGAGCGCCTGTTGCATCCCGATCGCCGCGGCGTTGACGGCTTCGGGCGTCTGCGCCTTCAGGAGCGCGCCCCATCCGGAGTCGATCGTCCCCTGCGCCCCCGCGATCTTCTGAGCGTCCTTCAGCGGGCTCAGGAAGTCCCGCATCGCGGTCCGCTGCTTCTGAATGGACTCGGAGAGCTGGTCGGCGAGGGTGTTCAGCTGCGAGAGGTAGGACAGGACCGAGTCCCATAGGTCGTTGGACGACTGGAGGGCCTCCTGCGCCTTCGTGATCTGCTCGTCGCCGGCGTAGAGGTCGAGGTTCTCGAAGAGAGCCTTCACGTCGTCTGCGGCGGCGCCGAAGGCTACGGCCTGCCCGGCTGCGATCTCTGCCTGCCAATCGGCGCCGATTTCGCTGAAGGTCTTCTTCATCTCGGAGCCGAGGTCTCTCAGCCCCGCGACGACACCGACGAGCCCGACGATGTAGGCGAGGAGCTTTTCCGGGTCGTCCGTCGAGATCCTCCCTGCGAGTTCGGCGAACTTGTCGACCGTGAACCCGAGCCCGTCCGCATAGGCTCCGGAAGCGTCCTTGATCCCAACCATCATCTTGAACAGTGGGGAGTCCTCGGAGAAGAGTTTTTTCTCCTGCCACGTCCCGTCCGGATTCATCCCGGGCATGGCGTACGTGAGGTTCCCGATCCCGCCCTTGTCCTGGTTCCCGTTCGGGAGGTAGCCCGTCTGGCCGAACGCCGCGGAGAGCCCGATGCGCGGGATGAGCTTCGTGGTCAGGTAGTCCGTGACGTCTTGGATCGTTGCAGACGACCCGGCGTTCAGGTCGAAGCTGGCGCCCGAGAGAGACTCACGGAGGGTCTTCCGGTAGGTCGCCAGGAGCTCGCGGGACTGCTCCTTCGCCCCTGTCCGGAAGAGGTCGGCGAACGTGGATGTCTGTTTGTCGAGGATCTCTTTCCCTGCGACTTCCAGCTCCGTCTTCGCCTTTTCGCCCGGCCCCCAATGGCCCGGCACGAAGACATCTTCTCCGCCGTCGTCTCCTGCTCCCGGCCCCCCGGGTCCCTTCTCGCCGGGCCCCTTCTGCCACGCATCCGGGATCCAGTCGGAAGACCCGAACATCGCCCCGAGCGAACCCTTGACGTGCTGCATGGTATTCGGCGAGGCGAGCGCGCCGATGAGGGTTCCGATCAGAGCGCCGACAACCGCGCCTATCACCCCGAAGATCGCGCCGCCGATCGCGCCGCCGATCTGCCCGCCCGTGGCGTTGTACTTCCCGTTCCCGAGGCCCCCGATGAGCGCCCCGATTCCCATCCCGACGCCAGCGCCGGCGGCCGCTCCGCCGACCCCCCCGCCGTTCGCGTAGCCGCCGCCCATGCTTCCCCAGCCCGTCGAGTTCCCGAACATGCCACCGGAGGCGACGCCCCCCGGCAGACTCGACGCGGTCCCGGCAGCACCGTTGGCGGCGCTGGTCTCCCCCATTTGGATCTGCGTCTTGATCCACCGCTGGAGCATGTCGGAGAGGTACTGCGAGAACGTCCGCAGGACGGACTCCCAGAGGTTCTTGAAGACGTCCTTCAGGCTGTCGAGGCGGCCCGTGAGGACCGAGTAGAAGGAGTCGTCGAAGGAGCGGGCCATGCCCTGCCAGACGCCGGTCACGGCGTTGGCGGCGGACTCGGCAGCGGTCGGGATGGCCGCGAAGATGGCGAGGAAACCAGCCTCGGTACCCGCGCCGGCGTCGCCGGAGAAGAGGTGGAGGAGATCCGCCGCCTTCTCGCGCATCTTGTCCCGGACCTCGTCCCAGGTCTTCAGCACGACATTGCCCGTGTCGACGACGTAGGTCTTCACCTGGTCGAGCTGCTTCTTCAGCACCCCGTCCCAAAGCGCTACGGGCGTAGCCACGAACCCCTTTGTGCTCGCCTGGAGTGCCTTGAGGGTGTTGTTCGTGGCGGACTCCGCGATGGCCGCGAGGCCGGCGGCGGCGCTCGTCCCGGCCGCTTCCGCCTTCTTCGTCACCTCTGCGACCAGTGCCGACGCTTCGATCTGAATCTCGCGGAGCTTCTTCTGAATCCCGTCTAGGCCAGAGAGTTCCGCCTTCTCTCGCAGCTTCTTTAGCAACGCCTCGTACTCGACGCCGGCTGCCTTCATCTCGTCGGACATCGCGTTCGGGGAGCGCTCCCCGGAATGGTCTTCGAAGTTCGGGTTGACGGTCTTGTACGCCTTCATGAGATCAAGGTAGAGGAGCCTCGTCTTTTCCGTGACGACGCCGGTCTTACTCATCTCGTCGCGGACGATCCCGAGTACGCCCGCGACCTGATTCCCGACGCCGACCTGGATCATCGTCTTCGGCCCGACGACCTTCCCGAGCGCGTCCTGCATCCGCAGAATCTGGGATTCAAGCTCCTGCGCTGCGGCGAACTTCCCCTTTCGTTCCGCCTCCCATTCGTCCATAAGCTGCCCCATCACGTGCAGGCCTTCGATGATCTTCCCGATTCCCCAGAGCGCCCCCCCGGCAGCCACGCCCCCGAGGGCCAGCGCGAGCGCCTGCCCCAGCGCGACGCTCGCCCCGGTGGTGTAGACGATCCCGAGCGCCAGCCCGTCGAGAGACAGCATGAACGCGTGCGCGTACCCGGGGAGGGCCATCAACATGGTCTTGAAGGCCGAGAATCCTCCTGCCACTTTGATAGTGCCCAGAAGCGCAAACCCCCATCCGTTCGTCACCTTTATCAGGTCCGTCAGGACCGAAAGGATCTCCTTGAACGGGAGCCGGGAGAGGAGGTCGATCGCCTTCGACACGTGCTCCCCGACGGCCAGGCCGAAGTCCACGACGGCCGGGATCATCTCCTTGAAGCGGTCCAGCGCCGCCGTCAGGGTCTCGCCCATCGCCTTCACGCGGGCGATTACCTCCGGGCTGAAGGCCGCCGTCAGGTTCCCCTTCGCGTCCTTGCCGAAGGTGACGAACTGCGAGGTGAGCTCGCCCATCGCCTCCTTCAGCTTCGCGTAAAGCGGCTCCATCCCGACCCCGAGGGTCTGTTGGATGGCGTCCTTCAGGTTCGACCAGCGGCCCGTCATGGTCTCGGCCGCGGCCTGCGCCGCGCGGGCGTAGGTCTCGGTCTTGACCCGGATGAAGTCCATCATGTCGCCGAGTTTCTTGTGCTCCTCGATCTGCTCCTTCGTGATCTGGAGGGTCTGCAGAAGACGGCCCCGCATCACGTCCCCGTTGAAGAACTGCCGGATCTCCACGGCGAGCTGCGCCATCGGGATAGAGGCAGCCGCCGCAACCTGCGTGAGCCGCTGCGTGGCCTCGGCCGTGTCGTTGAGCGCGATACCGGCCCGCGTCATCGGGCCCACCCCGACCTGGAATGCCTCCACCATCTCCGAGTAGGTCGCCGTCGTCGTGAGGGCCGCCACCCGGAGCTTCTCCTGCACGGCGGCGGAGTCCGCCAGCGCGGCAGACCACGCCGCTTCGCCCTTGATGACGGTCCCGGACGCATCCCGGTACGTGTGAAGAGACCCGACGACGGCCGCGATGGCGATACGGCTATCGTCGAGCATTTTGTTGAACCCGATCCCCTCCTTGACCATGGTCGCCAGCCCGAAGCCGGTCCCGGCGATCCCCGCCATCCCGGCGAGCTGCCCCATGAATCCGCGCAGGTTCGACGTGAGCCCAGCCAGGACGTTGCTCGCCTTGTCGTTCGCCTTGAGGGTGATCTCTTCGACGAACTGACTCATGCCCTACTCCTCGTCCTTTTTCTCGCGCCATTCCCCGAAGATCCGGAGTGCCTCGTCCTCGGCCACCTTGACGAAGCGGAACACCTCGCGTGTGACTTCGACCCCGACCACTTCCGCGAACCGGTCGGAGAAGAAGACGCTGTAGTCGAGCGCGGTCGCGCCGTCGAATCCCGATCTCCACTGTCCTCGAGCGGCCCGGAAAAGCAGGAGAGCGCTGAGGGCGTCGATCGAAAGCCCTTTGACGATCCCCTCCAGCTCGACTTCCCGCGCGCAACGATCGCCCGTCTCACGGCAAGGGCCTGTCTCCTCCTCGGAGTCGCCGGGCATCCCCCGATCCCGACGCCAGAGGCAGCGGCACTCATCGCATGGCAGGCGGTCGTCGGCGCGGTAGTCAATCCGGACCGCCCGCTTCAGTTTCCCGAGTCGGTCTCGAAGCCGGCCGCCTCTTCATCCCTGGCCTCGCGGGCCCACTTCATGACGGCGTCGGAGAGCCCGACGGTTGTCGCGATGAGCTGCCGCGCCTTCGGGCCGACGAGGCCATCGAGCGGCTTCGTCCCGTCAGCCCGGACCCAGGAGATGACGAGGAGCCGGACGAGCTCCATGACCGCCTCGGCGTCGTCCACGCTCTTGCCGTCCGGCCCGCGCTTGATGTTGAGCGCGCGGAGCGACCGCATGTAGGCGTCGTCCGTGTAGGGGGCGATCTCGAATCGGTCGCCGTTCTTCGCTGTGATTTCCTTCATGTCCCCTCCTCAGTAAAAGGAGGGACGGTCGGCACCCTTTGGCCCTGGGGAGGGACAGGCCCTCCGGGTGCCGCCGCCCTCCCGGTTTAGGCGCTGTACTTCGTGCCGACGATGCCGTTGACGACGACGATCTTGATCTGCGAGGCCTCGGTCGGGTCGTAGGACGCTTCCCACGGGACCGAGAGGACGAGGGCCTTGCCGCCGGAGGCCTTCGGGAACGCGCGGCCCAGCTTCACGCGCGGGAGGACGAGGTTCATGGTGCGGTTCGCCACGCCGGTGCGCCACATGAAATCGAACGCGACGTACGTCCCAGAGACGGTCTTGTTGAAGACCGAGGCGGGCGCGTCGAAGTAGACCTCGCACGTGCCGGAGAGCGTCTGGACGCCGCGGGAAATCTGCCCGCGAACCCCGGCCCCGCCGACGACCCGGACGTCCCCGTCGAGCTGGTTCGATGCGTCGCACTTCAGGCTGCGGAGCTGCGCGAAGGCGGCCGTGTCGAGCTTCACGTCGGCCGCGGCCAGCATCCGGTGATGCAGCTCCGTGACGGCCGTCCAGTCGTCCGGCGAGGTCGCGAAAGAGGCCGTTGCGAGGGCGGCAGACTTCCCGAGGAGGCCGATCTGCCACTTGAAGAATCCCTTGTGGGCGATCTCGAAGCCTAGGGTATTGACCCGGCACCCGACGAGCTGCTTGTACTGGGGGGTGTCGTTCGCCAGGTAGACCTCGGCCGAGTAGGACGCCACGTTCCCCGCCACGACCTTGCTCGTATGCGTGTAGGGATCGCCGGCCCCGGTCGTGGCGACCAGACCGTTGAGTGCGTTCGCGAGCAGCGGAGCGGACTCGAGGGTGACGTTGTGGGAGAACGAGCCCCCCGCGTCGACGTCTCCCAGGACCGAATCCCGCGAGTTGGCGTCGCCGCTGAACGAGTCGCTCTTGATGAGCTCCTCGGGGCCGTCGAGATCCTCGCCCGAGATGGCGAGCTTGCGGCCCGTTCCCGCGCCGGCGATCGTGCCCCAGGTGGTTTCCTTCCCCAGGATGAGGAAGCTGTCGGAACCCGACGGGATGTTTGCCATGGCTTCTCCTTTCTGACTTCGTCAGATGCTTTCGTTGTGGAGGCTTCTCACGTGTTGAACTTCACCCGGAGCTCTACGAACATGATTCCGGCCACGGCGTCGTCCTCGACGTCCTCGGTTTCCTCGTGGACGGCCTCGTAGGTCCATGTCGGGGCGACGGCAGAGCGGGATCCGTGGACCCGGGCTCGGATGCGCCCGAAGATTTCCATGACGCTCTCGAGAGCGGACGCGCGGCTCAGTCCGTTGCGATCGACCACGCCGATCTCCCATCGCGTGTCCGCATAGAACCAGTTCGGGCCGGGGGACTCGTCCTCCGCTCCCCCCCACCCCCTGTAGGCGATCCCGATGGCGGGGAGGCTCCCGTTCGCGTCCCGCTGGATGAGCTCGCGGACGGACTGCGAGGGGCAGACTTCGGCCACGCCGCACTCGTCCGACCCCATGACGAGGGCGAGGAGTTCGGCCTGGACGGTGACGCACGGATCGCTCATGCCGTCTTCTTCCCTTCAACGACCCACGCGGCGTACTTCTGCGAGAGCATCGAGACCCACGGGGCGCGCCACTTCAGGTAGCCGAAGGCGGGGACCTTCGTCTGTTTCGCGGCGGCGGCGATGCGCTCGAGTACGACGCCGCGAACCGCGGAACGTCTCCTTACGGTAGTGTCGTCGAACAGTCCCGCACCCTGCTTGACGTGCGTTTTCCAGACGCTCGCGATGGTGCGGCCCGTCTTTCGGTAGATCCCCGGGCCCTCGAAGCCGAAGCGCGGGTCTCCGTGCATCAGGAACACGCTCCCCGGGTAGGCCGCCTTGATCGCGCTCTTCCCCCGCGGCCACGCCCGGACTTCCGACGGCGTGAGGGGCGGGTTGAGCGGGAGGAGGAGAAACTTCCCCTTCGGCCGAATCGTCGCGCCCCGGTTGAGCGCGCGGGCGTACTTGGCGTTCGACCCGACTGCCATCCCCGAGGCGGAGGCCCGATAGGAGATCGACCCCCGGAGTCGCCCCGTGTCCATGAGCGGCTTCCCGCCCCTGCGGTAGCCGCGAGGCCAGGCCGAGGGCGAGGGCCAGCCGCCCTCGTTCCGGCTGATCCCCTTCTGGACGAGGTTCATGGTCTCGTGCCCGAGCATCCGGTAGGCGGCGGCCCGGTTGCGCCCCCGCTGCACCATCGCGTTGAGCTTCTTCGCCATCGCGTCCGCGCCCCCGCTCTCGCGGGAGAAGACGCCTAGGCCGAACCAGTCGCCGCTCATGCGAAGAGGTCGTCCTCTGTGTCGTCGTTCTCGCCGGGCGCGCCGAAGATGGACGGCTCGGACCCGACCCGGACGATGGCGTCTTCGGCGATCGTGGTCGCGTCCGGGAGGACCGGGAGCCCCTTGCCGTCGCGCACGCCGCGGAGCCACTCGAGATCCGCCTTGATGAGCATGTCGAGCGTGTCCGACATCCCCAGCTCTCGCCGGCCCCTGAGTTGCGCCTTCGCGAGGTTCACTGCGATCGGCTGGAGCTGCTCGAGGAGCCACGGATTCGTCACGTCGGTTCCGAGCGGGAGGTAGCGCGTGATGGTCCTGGAGGAGGCCAGCCGTGCCGCGTCGAGCACGGTCAGGTTGAGGGCGCGCTTGTCACCGCTGGCCGAGATCGCTCCCGAGACCGGCGCCACGGTGAACACGACTTCGTCGGCTCCGTCCGTGCCGGTCCCACTCGAGAGAGCCCATCCGGTCGTGACGGCAACGCCGTTGTTGTAGACGAGGAGCGTCGTCGCCTGGAGGAAGGGCGTCAGGAAGTTGGTCAGCACCCCATTCGCCGTTCCGAGGGGCCAGCGCCGGAGGGGGTCATTCGAGAGCTGCGCTTGCGCGTCCTGCGAGAGCGCGAGGAGGAGATCCGCGAGGGTGCAGAAGAGGACGCTCACCGGGCCTCCTGGACGACGGAGACGGACACGCCTCCGGGGACTTCGTAGCGCTGGCGGTACGCCTCATTGAACGGCCGGGCGACGTCGTCCAGCAGCTTCGTGAGGCGGTCCGCCTCCTCGAGCGACACCATGTGGTTACGCCGGCGCGAATTCGGGTCGACCCGGAGATCGAGCCGCCGCGCCCCGCCCGCCACGATGGCCCAGCGGGATTCCTTCTGCCGCGTGCAGCTCACACGCCACCCATGCGGCCCGGTGTCGGGGTCGCGAGAAGATCCGTCATTCCGCCACCCCTGGACCCGCCGAAGAAGAACGGCGTGCGCTGCGTCCCGCAGTAGGGGCAGGAGAGCCCGCCGGAGCGCGGGGCGGCGCCGCAGTTGCGACAGTTCAGGAAGACGGATTGCGGCCTGCTCGGAGGCGCGGGCGGGATGCGACCCATCACACGATCCTCCTGACACCCTTGAAGTCGGTCCGGTAGGCGATCCTGTCCAGCTTCACGAAGGCGGACGGGGCGTCCCCGTAGGTCTTGCTCCCACCCCCGTTCGCCCCCATGACGAGCCCGCCTCCGAGGCAGAGGGTGACGTGCGAGACGCGGCCAGGAGGGCCGTAGAAGGCGAGGTCGCCGAGGCGCGCGTCCTCGATCGGGACGGGCGTCGCGAGGTCGAAGTACCCAGCCGCCGTGCGGTCCGGAGCGGTTGCGGGGAGGATGCCGAGGTGGACGAGCGCGGCCCCCGCAAGGCCCGAGCAATCAAGCCCTCGCCCGCCCCCGTGCCCGACGGGCAGCGGGTCAGGCGGCCACGCGCCGGCCCCGTCCTTCGGCGCGCCAGCCCCGAAGGCGTAGGGAACGCCGATGCACTGAAGGAGTTCCACGATCCGCTCGTCGAGGACATCGAGCTTGAGCCTTGCCGGGACCTTGCGCGGCCCCGGGACGGGCGGGAGGGAGGCGCTCACGGCTTCGGCCCCCGGAGCTCCAGCTCGGCCGCGTTGAATTCCTGCGAGTCGGTGAACCGCCGCGGGTGCGGGCTATCGTGCGGATCTCGGGTGCCCATCGCGCACTGGTGCGTTCGGCAGAACTGGACGTGCTCATCCATTTCCGTCGCCAGTTTCCCTATCCGTTCCTCCAGCGTCCTGTGGTTTTCGTGGGACGCCGCAGGATGCGCAAAAGGGTCACGCTTGTGCTCCTTCATGATCTCGATGAGCGCCTCGACCGACCCATTCACGGACCGGACAGAAGACTCGATGACGGCGAACTGCGCCTCTCGCACCTTGTGGTCTGCAACGATCGCAGCTGCGAGAGCGGCACGCGCCTCCGTATCGGAGGTGTGGTCGCGGCTCATGACGAAAGCCGCGATGCTCCCTGTGATGAGAATGACCGTCGTGAGCACGGCGGCCAACGTCGTGTAGACGAACACCTTCACTTCCGGGAACGTAGCGACGACCGGCGCAGGTACGTTGGAGATGACGACCTGCGCGGTGGCGACCAGCGACACGCCGACAAGCGCGACGGCGAGAATCACCGGGGCCTGGCGACGCATGGCGCGGATCATCATTCCCCCGGCTTCGGCCCCACGGGAGCTGTGGCGATGGCTGCGACGTTGGCGGCGTCGAATGCCTTCACGCCGGTCACGACGTCTGGGGCCTTCGCGCGCGAGTAGCCCATCCGGACGAAGATCAGACCGAGAAAGACGGTGACGAACGAGCGCCACGTCAGCGCGTTCTGCATCCATAGGTCGAGCACCACGGGACCGACCGCCAAGACGAGACCCCAGAGCGCCCGCTGGATCTGTCCGCTGTCCCACCATACGATGGCGCGGGTCAGGATGATGTCGCCGGGGCGGGGCGGGGTCGGCGGTTGCGCGCTCACGTCGTAGGGTCCTTCACCGCAGCCCTCGCAGCCGCGATGCGGGTCGGCGTCCAGTCCTCGACCTCGGGCGCCTTGAGGATGGCCTGCTCGGCTTCATCGAGGCCCATCCCGAGGACCGTCGCGGCGACCGGGATGAGAGGGCCGGTGAAGATCCCGGCGACCTTGCCGGCCGCGAGCAGGCCTCGCACGACGGAGATGACCGTGAGCCAGACGTGCCGGTTCGCAGACGGTTCCTCGGTTGGGATGTCGCCCTGTGCGACGACGAGGAAGGCGGTCGGGTTCGCGAGCTTGACCGCCGCGACGTCGGCTTCATCGAGACGGGTGGGGATGACGAGGGCGTTCATTTCGATCCCGCGAGCAGGGTCCGCACCGCTGCATCTTTCGACTCGAGAAGCTTCCGGAGCGCCACGGTCTTCTCGGGGTTGTCCGGAAGAATGAGGCCGAACGTGATCGTGCCGCTCTCGGGACCGTCACCCTCCGCCATCGCGTGCGCCAGCTCGCAGAACGGCCGAGAGATGGCCTGGAGATGAGGTGGCAGGTGCTTGTATTCGAAGAATTGGAGGACGTGAGCGATGGACGGATTCATTTCGCCACCTTCAGCGCGGCCGGGGTCTTCCCGGTCTGCGCGGTTCCGAAGAAAACCGAGATCGCGTCGGCCGTCCCCTGTGGGATGACCTTCAGCTCGACTGCGATCGCGAGCAGGCCCGGCAGCGCGTCCCGGACCTTCAGGACGACGGTGACCATGCTCGCGCCCTCGGTCCCGGCCTTCCACGCGGAGAGCCCGTCCCATCCCGAGCGGAGACCTGCGGCGCTGGCGAGCAGCTTTGCCCTGCGGGCCGCGTGGACGTCGGCGGGTTCCTGCCCCGCCTTCGCGTCGTGCGCCGTGACGGCCCCGTTGTGGACGTCCTGGACGACCCACAGGGCATTGCCGACGAGGTCCTGTGCGTGGACCGTCGAGGCCGCCACGGTCGCGCCGGACTCGGTCTGGACGTAGCCCGAGGGGCAGCCCGCCGAGACGAGGACGACGAGGAGAACGGCGAGCGATCCCGCCAGAGATCGCCCGCCCCGGAGCGAGGCCCGGCCGGGAGAGGACGGCCGAGGGGAGTTCATCACTTCACCGCCGGGTTCCGCACCCCGCCGGAGAGCCACTTGGCCGGCTTCCCCGCGTCGGCGTACTGGAGGTTCTCGAGCCACTGCATGGCGTCGAGACCCCGGACGTCTTTCAGCCGCGGCATGCTCTGGAGGTAGGCCGGATCGAACATCCGCATCCCGACCGGGAGGTAGCCCTCGCGCACGGCGAGCTGGTAGATAACCGGGTCCATGCCGGGCGCGCGCCATTCGATCGGCATGACGTCGGCGAAGGCGTTGCGCCGGGCGAACTCGGCTGCCTCGCAGAGCCCCTCACCGAGACGGTTGCGGAGGCGCTCCTGGTGCTCCCACCATTCGGTCGGGGATGCGGCGGGGCCGATCGTGTCGACGGGAAGCTCCACCTGCTGGCCGAGCGCGATCGAGGTCCAGTACTCCCAGTACTTCGGCGTCGCGTAGAAGAGGCACCGCCGGAGGATCGTAGCGTTGCTCTCCTGGGCGCCGTAGGGCGGGAGCATCGAGCCGGCCTGCGTGTAGACGTAGGCTTGGAGCGTCGTCGCGACCTCGGCCGGCGTCTGCGTCTGGAGCGCGAGCGCAACGGGTTCGGGGGCCGGCGTTTCGAGGACCGACCAGCCGTACTCGGAGCCGTGGAGGATTTCGCAAACCTGTTCGTAGGGTGTCATTGGCTCTCCTCTCCTTCAGTTGCCGCACGCGGCGGCGGGGTAGGTGGTCACAGGAGCGTTACCACGTTGAGCGACTCGACGGTGATGACGCCGCGGATCCTCACCACGGGTGCGGTGAGGGACGAGTCCACGCGATACGACAGGATCACCTTGCCGGCCGTCCCGATGTCACACGACCAGCCGTAGGAGCCGAGCGTTCCCGTGGAGTTACTCGGGGCGCTGAGGGCGCCGCCGGCCGTCGTGACGTTGGCGACCGCGCACGTCTGGGCTGCGGCTGCCGTCGAGACCGCCGTCCAGCGGATCGCGTCGATTCCGGCCTGGACGTTCGTTCCCTCGGTCGCCGTGACGATGATCGTTCCGCTATAGAGACCGCCCGAGCCGATCATGTCGCCGGCCGCGAGCGCGACCTCGAAAACGGTGGTCGCGACGTTGTCCGTCAGGATCTTGTCAAACGGGATCTCCTGGCGGTAGCCGATCCCTCGCGATCCCTGAGCCGTGCGGGCCGGAGACGGCGCACCCGTGTCGAAGCGCAGCGCTTTGCCGCTCACGGCCGTCCCGTCGTAGTACGGCGCGAGGTACCAATACCGGCCGTCGAATGCGCCGCCTGCATAGCCGACAGTCGTCAGGCCGCCGATGGCCGAGCCGTCGTAGCTCTCCCAGGACGCCGCCTGTTTGAACGGTCGCTCTGTGTCGTAGCGGCCCATCAATCCGGAGTACGTTCCGCCCCCACCCTCGACGCCCTGGAAGTAGGGCGAGAAGTTGATGTAGCGACCATCGAACACGGCGCCGACGAACCCACGCGACCCGGCCCCGCCAGCGTCGTAAGCGCTCCAGCTTGTGAGCGACAGGAACGGCATCCGGGTGTCGTAGCGAAGGACGCGCCCGTGCATCGTCGAGGAGTTACCGATCGGGACGAACGTGACGTAGCGGCCATCGAACACGGCGCCGGAATAGCCCTCCGTGTCGAGCCCGTCCACGCTCTGCGCGTCTATCGCATCCCACGACCCGGTCGCCGAGAAGCTCGCCGTCATGTCGTAGCGCAGGACGATGGTGTACTGGCCGGCCCCGTTGTTGTTGTTGGGCGCGAAGTACAGGAATCTTCCGTCTGAGACGATCCCCTTGTACCCCCTCGCCCCACTACCATGCTCCGCAGCGGCGTCGTAGACAGACCACGATCCGGATGCCGTGAATGAGCCGGTCGTGTCGTAGCGGAGAACCCTGCCGTGATAATCAGCGAGGTCTGTTGACGTGCGGAACGGCGCGAAGTAGACGTACCGCGTCCCGTCGTAGAGCGCACCGCTGTACCCCCGGCAATCGAGTGAGCCGGTGCCGCTCGCGTCGTAGACGGACCACGATGCCACCGTCGTGAATGGTGCCCGCGTGTCGTAACGGAGCACTCGCCCGTGGGCCGCGTCCGTCGTGTCCTTGTCCGGCGAGAGGTAGAGATACCTCCCGTCGTAGGTGCCGCCTCGATAACCCGTGGTATTCAGGCCGCCGGTCGCCGCAGCGTTGTAGGCGACCCAAGCCGTTGGGTCCGTGAACCCTGCCGTGGTGTCGTACCTGAGCACGACGCCGCTTGCGCTCGCCAGGCCGGACACGCCGCCGGGAACGTAGTAGACATACCGGCCATCGAAGATCGCGCCCCAGAAGCGTTTCGCCGTCAGGCCCGAGGTCGCGCCCGCGTCATAGACAGCCCAGGCGTCGGCACGTGAGAGCGAATTGCCAGGGTGCGCCGACGTGCCGAGAGCGGACTGCCGGGTGCTTCCGTTGGCAGGCTCTGTCACTCGCGTTGCAGCCAGCGTCCCCGTCTCGCTCGTGTATGTCAGCCCCGTCGCGCACCCGAGCTTCAGGTCCGAGCCGAAGAACGGGACGTTGGTGGAGAGGCAGCCGGTGGGGGCGGGGAGGGCGGAGTAGGCCCACGAAGAGCCATCCACGCGCCGCGTCTCGGCATCCACACGCCGCGTCTCGACGGTCTGCCCCAGCGCCGGGCAAGTTGCGAGAAGGAGTGCCGCGAGGAGCCGCTTCATCGTTTCATCCACGTGCAGGACAGCGTCCCGACGGAGGCCGACACGAGGTAGAGGCGCATGAACGGATAGCTCACCACGGTCACGGCGTCGCCACCGTCCGCATAGGTCGCGTCCATTCCGGTGACGTTCGTGAAGGTCGCCATCCTGTACCAGTGCACCTTGTCAAGCGAGCCCTGGAGGTAGGCCAGCGACGTCGAGACGGCGGCTGCGTCTGCCCGCCAGCAATGGCAGGAGACGAAGGACGCCCCGCCGGAATCGACTGCGGTCGTGGCGCCGACGACGGCCGATGCCGTAATGAAGACCTTCGGGGGATCGGCAGAAGCGGCGCCCGTCACCGCGACGGTCACCGCGAGAACGAGCGCGAGGATCAGGCGCCGCTTCATGTCAGTCCTTTAGGGCAGGGTCTGGTAAGCGACGTAGACGTCCGCCGCGAAAGCCGTTGCGGTCGAGAGGTTCGTGGTCGTCTTGACGAAGTGAGACTTGATCGTGGTCGCAGCGGCGTAGTAGAGCTGGCCGTCGATGTTCGTGGCCCCCCGCTCGGCCACAATGTCGCCGTAGACCGCCGCCGTCTTCGCGTCCGATGCGACGACCCAATCGACGTACCCGGTCGCCACGGTCCCCAGCGAGACCGTGAGGGCGTTCGCGCTGGTCTCGGCGCTCGTCACGTCGACGTAGGTCATGAGCACGCGCGACTTGGCCGGGAGCGTCCCGATGGTGATGTCGCCAGTCAGGGCCGCCCCAAGGGCGACGACGGCCGCGTTCGTGATGCTGTACTTGATGACCCCGAAGACCGGTGCGGTGGAGGTCTGCGCCACGACACACGGGGCCCACGCGCCCGGATTCGTCGAGAGCGACCTGGCCTTGACGGTAACGGTGCCGCTCGAATGCGTGTCGACGGCGCTGATCCACGGATAGGCCGTCCCCTGGTAGCACTCGCCGGTAGCGCTCGGGTTCGAGATCGTCGCCAGCGTGTTCCACGGGCCGGTCGAGGTCATCCCGCCGCGGAGGACGATGGATGCGGACGACCCCGCCGCCGAGTAGACGTGGGCCTGGACGCCCGCGCTGTTTGCGAAGGAGTAGGAGGAGCTGGTAGTCGTCGTCGTGACGGCGTTCAGCACGGTGGTCTGCGCCGTCGCCACCCCCGCGGTGAGGAACACCGCGAGGAGGACGGCGAGGGAGAGGGTCTTCTTCATGGGGCTCCTTACGGTTCCGGCTCGGGGGCCGGCTTGGGCGGCACGAAGGCCGCAGGCTTCGGAACGGGCGGAGGGGTCGTGCTCTCGGCGAGGCACGCGGCGAGATCCTTCGCGTACGGGCCGAGCTCGGCCTCGGTGACGGTCTCGATCTTGCCGGGGCCGTAGTCCAGGCCCGCCATGTGGAAGGGCTTGGTGACGCGATAGGTCTTCACGTCAGAACTTCTTCCTGACGTGCGGGTCCACGGGGGGCTGCGGATCCGGGGGCTCCTCGATCGGCTGGTGCGCCTTCGCGAGGAGCTTCTCCCCGACCTTCTCGGGGATCGTCGCGACGATCTCGCGCTCGATGAGGTACTCGAGAGACTTCCCGAAGACGTCGGCCGAGACAACCGCGCCGACGGCCAGCTGCTCGGTCGCGGAGATGCGGATGGGGGACTTGACGATGACGTTCATGCTCTTGCCCTCATGGAGGGGAAGGGGCCGGAGCCCCTCCCCCTCGGTCAGGATCAGTAGGCTTCCGCCGCGTTGATGAAGAGGTATCCGGCGTTCGTCGCGAGGGACTTCAGGCCCCACGCATCGGAGTGCCGAATACGGTCGGATCCGCGTCCGCCCCTGTCGCCATCGCGCTCGACGGACTCGTAGGGGTACTTGGCGTGCGTGGCGGTGGCGGCGAACCGGCGCCCGAGGACCTGACCGCGACCCGTCGCGACCATGCCGGCGTCCTGGCCCCAGAGCTCGGAGGGGGTCTCGCCGGGGTAGGCCGACGCGACCATGGAGGCCACGGCGAGGTTCATGCCGAAGAGCGCCACGAGGAAGTCGATCGGGACCATGTTCCCGGGCTTCTCGCCGGTCCACTTCACGGCGGCGAGGATCTGCGGGTTCATCCGCAGGGCGGTCGCGGCGTCGCCCGAGAGCCAGCCGAGATCCACGTCGGTCAGCCCGTACTTCTGGATCTTCCGGCGGGCGCGCGCCCAATCGGTGACGGGCGTCGAGTCGGCGTGGGTCCACTGCGTCGTCGCGGCGAGCGTGTCGAAGAAGTTGGAGGGGGAGGTGGCATAGTTCGCCGTGTTCCGGGCGAACGTGGCCTGGTGCTTCTCCTTGAGGGTGTCGTAGCTCGTCACGAGCCGGTCGAGCTTGACGCCCTCGACGGAGATTCCGGGCGGGAGGTTGCCGGCGGCTTCGTCGCGCTCGTCGTCGTCGACGTACGTCTTCCCACCGTAGGCCTCGATGGCCGTCTCGAGCCAGCTGATCGACGTGTCGACATCGTCGACCGAGCCGCCCGTGCCGATGGGCTTGTCGTTCACGGCGAACTTCTCCGCCCCGAAGGACGGGATCGCGGCCTTGCGCTTGAGCGACGTGAACTCGGGGATGACGAGGGAGCCGATCGGGACGCCCTGGACGTACCCGAGGGCGAGGGGCGCGATCTCCTTCTGCGGGGGCAGGTAGGAGCCGACGGCTGCGAGCTGAACGTCGGTCGGGATGACGCTCGACGGGATCTTGCCGTCGGCGAGAGCCTTCTGGACGTGCCGGACCCGGTCCGGGTCGACCGGGACGAAGTTCGGGTGGTCGGAGAGGTGGAGGTAGCGCCAGCCGACGCGGGCCTCCTGGAGCTCGGTGAGAGTCGGGAGAGCGCTCATGTTCAGACCTTCTCCACTTCGACAGGCAGGCCGGTCGCGCGTGCGACGCGGATCTGCCCGATGGTGAACGCGGTCGGGGTCGTGTTGGAGGCCTCGACGACGACGACGCCGTCGGCCCCGATCTTGGCGTAATCGCCAACCGCGACGGAGCCGGAGACGGTGTGGAGCCAGCCCCCCACCATCCGGTAGTAGGTGACGAGGGTCCCGACCGTCGGGTAGTCCTCCATCGTCATCCCGACGGCGCGGTCGCCCGCACCCGCGTAGACGAGGGTCCCGGACGTGTCGAACTTGACCGCCCGGTACTTGAGGAGGGCCACGGCGGAGTACGCCTGCCCCCTGGTTGCGTCGTTGAGCTGCATGGTGGCGCCTCCTTAGTTCGCGCCGGCCGCAGCGATCCGACGCTGGGCCTCGGGGATGCCGATGTTGTGGAGCCGCGCGTACTGCGAGGCGTAGGTGAGGGTCTCGGTCTTGGCCTCCTGCGGCGAGCCGCCGGAGAGCTTTCCGCCGTCGTCGCCCTTCTCGAAGATCGTGTCGACCGGGGCCACCTTCGGCATGGTGGAGAGGCGGGCCTCGAAGCCGTCCGGGTTGGCCTCGACCGCGGGGCGGTAGAGCTCCACGTCGGCCTTGGTCATCCGGCCGAGGCTCACGGCCTTGGAGAGGACCGTGTCGACCCGGGCCTTCTTCGCGGCGGCCAGGGTCGTTTCGACCTGAGCCTTCGCGCTCTGCTCGGCCATCGCCGCGAAGTTCCGCGCCGTCGCCTCGTCGATCATCTTCTGGACATCGGAGAGCGCCAGTGCGGGGGCCGGGGTCTCCGGCTCCGCCTTCGTGGCGGGTGCGTCCGGCTTGGGCGCCAGCTTGGCCGCGACAGCGGCGTTGAATTCGTCCTCGCTCGCGTTCTCCGCGAGACCGAGGAGCTTCAGGGTTTCGGGAGTCACCTTCATGTGCTCCTCCTTTCGGTTGCTCGCCGTCGCGGGCGAGGCGGATGAGAGAGGGAGAGATCCCCCGCTGCCGGCCGGGGTGGTCTGAGGCCCCTCCGGGGCGACCGGCGGCGCGGCAGCGAGGGTGATCGGGATGACGAGACCGGCGGGGCCGGGACCGAAGCCGATGCCGAGCGCCTTGCGCAGGTGCGACATCTCGACGACGGGACCGAGGCCCTTCAGCCGGGGCAGGTTCGTGACGGACAGTTCCTTCGGCTGCACGGGGCGGAGGAACCCGTCTCCGTCGTACCAGGCGCCGAAGGAGAGGGAGCGGTTCTTCCACCGCTTCCCGGGCTTGCAGATGCCCTTGTAGGCTTCCTCGTCTGCGAGGTCGCAGAGCTGCCAGAAGGCGCCCCCCTCTTCGTAGCACTCGAGAACGTCGCCGGGGCTCTCGGTCCCGCGCGCCGTGAAGCCGTGGTCGAAGAGGAGCGGGAAGAACGCGCCCTGGATCAGGGCGTTCCCGTTGACGACGCACATCGCGACGTCCTCGGGCACGATCCGGAGCTTGTCGCCCCAGCCGATTTCGTGCTCACCGGGGATGAGGGACCGCATCGCGCACGGGTACTCCGCGTCAGGGTGCCGATCCTTGATACTCGCCAGGTTGACCTCATGGACCCCGGAGCGATCGGTGGAGAGCCCGACCTCTCGCAGCTCCACCTTGTGCCGAACGGGGTCGAAGATTTCGTAGCTCATTCAGGCCTCCGTGAGAGGAAGACGTCCACGTAGGACTCGAGCTGGATGACTCCCTCGCCGTGCTTTTCTCCGACGACCACCCGCGACCACCCGCAGACGAGGTAGCGGCGCCGCAGCTCTGCGGCCACGTCCGCATCCGGCACGACGGGGAGCGTGACGACGACCTGACCGCCTCCCGGACCTGCGGACCCGATCTGGTCGTCGATGTAGAGCTCCAGGCTCTCGACGAGGGCGAGGTGCTCCGGTGTGAGTGCGGGGGCGGGGCGGGGCGGACGTGCCATCAGGCGTTCCCTCCGAGGTTCTTCAGCGCTTCCGGGACGAGCGAGGCGACGCGGTCGGCCTGCCAGCCCTCGTCCGGCTCCACGTCGACGGAGCGGCCGCGGGTCACCTTGTAGCCGCCGTCGTCCACGTCGGATTGAGACAATTCTTGTGACAAACACCTGCAACCGTGCCCTAAAGGAGCAAGGAACTGCCGCGCCCCCGGGTCATCCTTCCGGAAGACCAGCCCGTCGAGAGCGAGGTGCGACGGGCGAACCCGCGCGTCATTGATGGCGTCGTTCTGGAAGTAGGGGGAGCGCCGGATCCACTCGCGCGAGAACATCTCGGCGTAACGGCCCCCGGCTGTTGCCGCCGCGTTCGCGTTGCGGAAAACGAGATCCGCGTACCACGCCGACCAGCGGTCGCCCGAGAAGATCCGGACGCTCGGGTCCGCCCCGTACTGGTCGAGAAGGCTCTGCGCTTTCGG
>JAUXTN010000244.1 GCA_030684355.1 Pseudomonadota bacterium | reverse complement strand
CAAACGCCAGCCCGATGCTGGGCTTTGACAGACCACCGGTAAGCCGTGTGCGGGAAAACCGCACGCACGGTTTGAAAGGGGGTCTTGACCCACGCCTCGCGGGCCTTCCCGCGTGGCTGAAGTAAGGATCTACCAATGCTCGACGTGTGGCTTGACTCCGTGGTCCTCCTGCAGACCGGCCCCTCCCTGTGCGCGGGCGTCGTGGTCGAGGCCGCCGACCTGCCCGTGGCCGTCACGATCGTAGCGGGGGAGGCTCCCCGCCGCGTCGTCGCGACCGCGTATCATTGCGTCGCGACGGGTCTCGCGCCCCTGGTGAAGTTCCGCGGGGGAAGCCAGCAGGTGGGGCGGGTCCTCGCGCGCGATCCGTCCCACGACCTCGCGCTCGTAGAGGTCGCGGCGCCCGCGGAGATCGTCGGGTTGCCGCTCCGTGTGGAGCCCGTCGTCATCGGCGACACCGTCTACGCCCTCGGCCACCCCTTCGGCCAGGCCACGGGCGGCAAGCTCTCGAACCTGCTCGTGTGGAGCGCCTCGCGGGGCATGGTGAGCGGGGTGGGCCCGTGGCTCGTCCAGACGGACACGGCGATGAACCCGGGGAACTCGGGCGGCCCCCTCGTCGACGAGGCCGGGCGCGTGGTCGGCATCGTGTCCCGGAAGATCAAGTCGGAGGGCGTGGGCTTCGCGGCGAAGGCCGATCGGCTCGCGGAGCTCTCGGCCGAGCCGGACATGGGGCCGTTCCTCGGCGGAACGTGGGGCGTCGGCGGGGGCTTCTTCCAGGGCGACCGCGCGGAGGTGGGCGGCAACCTCACGTTCGTGTTCCGTGAGCGCCTCGTGACGCGGGCGTGGCTCGGCGTCGGCCTCGGGGACGCCGCTGGCTTCGGCCTCGTGACGGCGGAGGCCCGCCAGCGCCTCGGCCGCGGGCCGCTCTCGACCAGCATCGACCTCGGCGGGGGCGTCAAGTACATCGAGCGCACCGCCATCCCCGTCCTGACCGGGCGGATCTCGATCGCGTCGATCGGGTTTGGCGCGCACGTCGTCCCGGGTACCTGGGAGCCGACCTTCACGTTGGACATCGAGTGGCCCGGGGTCCTGGGCGTGTTCTGAATCCGCCGGTCGCGCTTGAGCCGCCGACCGGGTACCTGTCCGGCTCCCGGAGGCTCACATGGCGGTGCACGTGACGGCGTTGGTGGTGGGGGCGAAGACGCGCCCGTCGGTCGAGAAGCTCACCGCGCTCGTGCGCGAGCTGTGGGACGAGGAGCTGGTTGCCCACCAGGCCGTCGTGAGCGTGGGGCCGATCACGTCGGACAACCCGGTCACGGGCGCCGAGAAGGTCGGCGCGGGCCGCCGCGTGCATTGGAAGGGCACCGACCTCCCCGGGCTGCTCGCCGCGATCCGCTCCGGCTACGAGGAGGACCTCGCGGTGCGCTTCGACAAGGTTGACCTCGACGCCTTCGAGCCCGCCGAGGAGGAGGAGTACGAGGACGTCGAGGACGACGCCGAAGACGACGGCGTGGAGGACGACGACGCGCCCGCCGCCGGGGCCGCGCCCGCGCCGAAGGCCACGAGCGGTGACGACGGCCTCGGCGAGTTCGAGCTCGTCTCGCCCTCGCTCTGCCTCTACAGCGTGCGTGCGCCGGTCGACCTGCGCGAGATCAACACCACCGGGAAGGGCTCGAAGAAGCAGAAGGCCTTCGGACCGCGCGCCGTGTGGATGGCGCTCGACGGCGAGGACATGGGCCTCCTGGTCGACGACCTCGGTGACTGCTGGCTCGTCGACGTGGTGGAGGAGACCCTCGGGCGCGTGGAGATCGGGCAGATCCGCAAGTAGCGGTCGGGGGGACGTGCTAAGCGCTCCCCCGCATGCTCGTGGCCCCGCTGATCGTCGCGCTCGTCGCCTCCGCCTTCGCACAGGACGCCCCGGCCGTACCGACGGCGCCGCCCACCGCGCCGCCCGACGCCGCGTTCGTGCCCGCGCCGGCACAGGCCCCGGTGGAGGCCCCGACTGAGGTCCCGACTGCGGCCCCCGCCGAGGGCGAGCTCCCGCCGCTCCTGAAGGACCCCGCCCTCGTCGACTTCGTGCAGGCCCCGTTCCCGCCCGCCGCCGAGGCCGCCGGGATCGAGGGCACCGTGCGCCTCCTCCTCGAGATCGACGCGACCGGCGCGGTCACGAGCGTCGAGGTCATCACCCCCGCCGGCAACGGGTTCGACGAGGCCGCGGTCGAGGCCGCCCGCCAGTTCAAGTTCTCCCCCGCGGAGGACGCGACCGGCCCCGTGCCCGTGGCGGTCGAGTTCGACTACGGCTTCACCCTCGCCCCCGCCCTCGCCCCCGCCCTCGACCCTGCGCCGGCCGCGCCCGGTGACGTGCCGGTGGGCGGGACCGCGGAGGTCGCCGCCGCCGTCGCGATCGAGGGCACCCTGCGCGAGATGGCCACGCGCGCGCCCATCCCCGGGGCCGCCGTCCAGGTGAAGCGGGGTGACGTGATGCTCGCCACCGCCACGACCGACGCCGAGGGCAGGTTCTCGCTCGCGGGGATCGACCCGGGCGAGGTGACGCTCACCGCGTTCACGACCGAGCACCAGAAGGACGTCGTCGAGCTCACGGTCGTGGCGGGGGAGGTCACCGAGGTGGCCATCTGGCTGCGGCGCCTCACCTACCGCGGCGCCGGCGTGGTGGGCCTCTACGAGAAGGAGCGCCCCCCCGAGGTCACGCGCCGCACGCTCACGATGGCGGAGGTCCGCCGTGTCCCCGGCACCTTCGGGGACCCCGTCCGGGTCATCCAGAGCCTCCCCGGCGCGGCGCGCGCGCCGTTCGGCACCGGCCTGCTCGTGCTGCGCGGCGCCAACCCCGAGGACAGCAACGTCTACGTCGACGGGGTGGAGGTGCCGCTGGTGTACCACCTCGGCGGCTTCCGCTCGATCCTCAACCCCGATCTCATCAGCGACGTCGACTACCTCCCCGGCACCTACAGCGCGCGCTACGGCCGCTCCACCGGCGGGGTCATCAACGTCAGCACGACGACGGAGTACCCCGACCAGACCAAGCTCGTCTGGCGCACGGACGTGTTGGACACCGGCGTGTTCGCCACGGGGAAGCTCGGCAAGAAGGGCAAGGAGAAGGTCGGGTTCTCGGTCGGCGCGCGGCGCTCCTACATCGACGCCATCCTCGGCGCGGTCCTCGCCAACCAGGAGTTCTACGCGGCGCCCCGCTGGTTCGACTACCAACTGAAGCTCCAAGCCCTCGACGTCGGCGACAACGAGCTCTCCGCGCTCTTGTTCGGCTTCCAGGACGATCTCATCGTCCGCACCGACAAGGACTCCCCCGACCAGATCGGCGTGCACTACTCGACCCACCGCCTCGTGCTCCGCTGGGCGCGGCCGCTCTCCGAGACGGTGAAGTTCCAGCTCCAGCCCGCGTTCGGCATCGACGGCACCCGGGTGGGCTTCGGCAGCGACATCGGGATCGAGCTCGACGCCCTGCGCATCGACCTGCGCGGCGAATTGCGGTGGACCCCCTCCGAGGCCCTCTCCGTCGCCGCCGGCCTCGACAGCGAGCTCGCCCGTTACGACCTGAACGTCTACGTCGCGGGCGTCCCGGTGGACGGCGAGGATCCCCTCTCCGAAGAGGAGCCCCTCACGATCGACGGCGGGCGCTGGAACGCGTACCCCGACCCCTTCGTCGAGGCCCAGCTCCGCCCCCTGAAGGACCGCGATCGCCTCCTGTTCGTCGGCGGCTTCCGCCTCGACGGCATCATCCGGGACGACGAGCCGGTCCAGTTCGTGCCCGACCCGCGCTTCGCCACGCGCTTCGAGGTGTTCGACGGCGGCACGCTGAAGGCCGGTACCGGCCTCTACCACCAGCCGCCCCAGAACGCGCAGCTCATCGGAGACGCCTTCTTCGAGCGCGCCTGGGGCAACGAGCTCGGCTGGGAGCAGCGCTTCAGCCCGGCCATCACCGCGGACGTGACCGGCTTCTACCGGTGGATGGACCCCCTCGCCCTCGGCTTCGGCGGGGAAGGGGACACCGGGGTCGGCCGCGCCTATGGCCTCGAGGTGATGGTCCGGCACGCGCGGGTCGACAAGTTCTTCGGGTGGATCTCCTACACGCTGTCCAAGTCGGAGCGGAACGACACACCCTCCGATCCCGAGGGTTGGTACCCCTTCGACTTCGACCAGACGCACATCCTCACGGGTGTGGCGGGCTACCGGCTGCCGCTCGACTTCGAGGTGTCCGCCCGCGTCCAATACGTGACAGGAAATCCCTACACCCCGTACGACGGCGGCCTGTACCTGATGGACGAGGGCAGCTACCTCGGCTTCCCGAGCGCGGACACCAACAGCGCGCGGCTCTCGCCGTACTACGCGGCCGACCTGCGCGTGTCCCGCCTGTTCACCTTCAAGCACTGGCAGTTGGAGCTGTTCGCGGACGTGCTCAACGTCATCCACGGCGACAACCCCGAGTTCCAGCTCTACAACTACGACTACACCGAGAGCGCCACGGTCAACGGCCTGCCGCTCGTGCCCTCGGTCGGCTTCCAGGTGGAGGTGAACCTGTGACCCTGCTCCTCCTCCTCGGATGCCAATCCATCGACCTCTCCGATGAGTGGGACCTCGACCGGCTCCGGCTCCTCGCCATCCGCGCCGAGCCCGCCGAGCCGCGTCCGGGGGACTCCGTCACGTTCACCTCCCTCGGCTACGTGCCCGGCGGCGCCGCGTGGACCTCCGTGTGGTTCGCCTGTGTCGCCGGCACAGACCTGGGCTGCTCGTTCGACCCCTCCGTGCTCGACGGCCTCGACGACCTCGCGTCCATGACCCCCGAGGAGCAGGCCGAGGTGTTCGCCGCGCTCCAGGCCGCCGGGCTCATCGGGTTCGAGCCGGGCCTCGCGCCCGCGTGGACCGTCCCGGAGGACGCCCTGGCCGGCCTCACCGAGGCCGAGTCGCTCGAGGGCACGAGCGCGACCGTGCAGGTCACGCTCACGACGGCGGCCGCGGAGGAGGAGGGCGACACCGAGCTCGTGCTCCGCGCCATCCCCATCAGCCTCGCGCCGACGCCGAACCAGAACCCGGACGTGAGCGCCTTCGAGATCGACGGCACCGCCCTCGCCGCCGGCGTCGCGTTCACCGCGGAGGCCGGCCGCGCGTATGACCTGAAGGCCACCATCGCCGGCGAGCTCGAGGAGTATGCCTACGTCAGCACCGAGGGCGTCGAGGAGACCCGCACCGAGGAGCTCTCCTGGCGCTGGTACACCGACATGGGCACGCTCGGCGGCGCCGTCGACGTCGACCTCGGCGAGGACGAAGAGCCCACCAGCGACACCATCGCGTGGACCGCTTCCGAGGAGGGCGGCACCGGTGTCCTCCACGCGGTCGTGCTCGACGGGCGCGGGGGCATGGCGTGGTGGTCGGTGGCGGTCACGGTCGAGTAGCCCGGCTACTTCCGCGACCACGCTTCAGGGCAGCGCGCAGACGCTCGGGTGCTCCTCCGAGCACGGCGCCAGCGTGTTGCTGAAGCTCGCCTCGTCCCACGCCCCGCACCGGGCGACGCCGGTGCTCGCGGCGGTCCACCAGGCCTCGCGCACGGGCCACGTGTAGAAGAAGTAGACGTAGTACTCGCCGGTCGATTGGGCCGCGGTCAGCGTGCCCCCGCGGGCCTCGCAGTTGGCCTCGGCGTCGGCGTTGGTGCGCGGCCACCGGCAGAACGAGAAGTGGCGGTCGTCGAAGTCGTGGCGGACACAGTCGTCGCAGGCCTCCACGCTTTCGAGCGTTGCAGTCAGGGGGGTCGAAAGTCGGCCCGCGTAAATATTGCGCCCCTCGTTGACGCGTCTAAGCTTCCGTGCGACCGTCTCCAAAGGCGCAGGCCCTCCCGCGGCTATTAACTCGAACCCGGAGAACAATGTGAAGGCTAATCTCGTCGTCATCCCCTCGGCCACTTACCAGAGCGAGACCAGCGGTGCGAAGCGCGCGTTCCAGTCGCAGGATGCCTTGAAGGCACGGCTGGGTGCTGCGAAGTCGATTCGTGCTCAAATCATCGGGACGCGGATCAGCACGAACACAGAGATTCGCCTCCTCGTGTTCGAGACACCCTACGATGAGATGCGTCCGGGTGATGTCGTCCCCGGCGGAAGTCCCTACTTCACCAGCGCGGCCGTTACCGCCTTGCGCTCCGCACCCATCCAGATCAACGGGCCGTTCTCCGGGAACGTGACGATCGCACTTGAGGTGAAGCACGCCACTGACGGAGGGGCCGTGGAGTTCGAAGGACTCGTCGCCGCTACGCTCATCCTGGAAGAGTAGCGTGGCCCTCCTTGGAGGCAAGAACCTCGACCCCAGTTTGGGTGCCGATCGAGCTCAGGCCTCCGGGGCGGATCGTTCCCTGAGGGTCCACGGAGACGCATTCGCGAGAAAACGCGCCAAGCGGGCGGCGCACGTTGGAGCCTCGGCGTGGGGCGAAGCCACGGAGGCGGCGGCGAAGAGCGTGGTGCGCGCGCAGATGGCGCTTCACGCCCGGCGCCATGCTCGCGACGCTGGCGACATCCCTGC
This sequence comes from Pseudomonadota bacterium, assembly GCA_030684355.1. Taxonomy (GTDB): domain Bacteria; phylum Myxococcota_A; class UBA796; order UBA796; family SXON01; genus CAJBVW01. The sequence continues at coordinate 26,416 of JAUXTN010000244.1, read as the reverse complement.
CATGGCATCGGCGTGGTCGACGTTCCTCGCGTCCGCTGCCGACATTCGATTGGTGGCGCTGGACGAAGAAACCGGGCTCTGGGAAGCGGCGGTCGCCACCGCGTTTGGTGGGGGCACTTCTGGCTCGGCGGTTACATGGGCAGTCAACGAGTTGGAACTCGGCGCGGATGGCGGGGATACGCCAGCCCCACTCTATGGGAGCAACCGCCAGCAGCTCGACGATCTCAGTCGGCTGGGCGCGGGGGTCGCCCGGCACCTCCACGCGGAGGACCTTACGTGGGCAAATCTGGGCGACGGCGCACCCGTTCCGGATACTTTTACAGAAGTTTCAGACCGAATAAGGGACCGTGCAAACGTCACAAAGCTTCGTAGACTGCTCGAGACAGCGTTCGCGGAACGTCGCCGGCTGATCTTCACCTGCATTGTCTATGGAGGGGCGCGCGACACCGCGCTCGACGACCCGGAAGGTTCGCCCGCGATCGTTGGCGTGGCCGAGGCTTACTCCCTGGTGTGGGCTAGTGGGCACTTGACAAACGTCAGCAATTTTTCATTTTTGGATATCCGCAATGCCTACGAGTTGGAGTTTCTCGCGGCAATGGGGACGGCCATCGGCGAGTTGATAGGTCTCGCTCAGGAGCAGATCACTGCTTTTAACGTAGAAGACGTGATTGCGGGGCTGGAAATCTTCGACTTGATAGACGACCGTAACGTTTTCTTTCGTGGAGATCGTTTCCAGGAGGGGGAGGCGACCCAAAACGGCAAGGATTGGGCGCATGCCTTTTATGGCGTCGCGTCTCGACTCCGAGCCGAGCTCTCGCATCAGGGGATCTCGGTCCCGATCCGACTGCCGGGACTGTCCTCATACTATCAGAGTGCGCAACGTATCGACGCCGAGCGGCCGGTCAACCCAGGACGCAAGAGCGCTGAGTACCGCGTAAGATTCCTATCCGCGTTTCTCGCTGCGCTGACAGCGGAAGCGGCCGCAGGCCCCATCCCTGCGTCGGATCTTTCCAGCGTGCTTCACGTCTCCTGGGAGAGGCACTCGTTGAAGGAACGCGAGGAGCTGGACTACGAGCAACTTGGGGCCGGCCACATCGGTGCGCTGGTTGGAGACTTGACTCGTTATCGGGCGATCCTTGACGATGCAGGCTACGCGCACACAAGCCTGAGCGTCATTCGATCGGGAGTGAGCGTGAACGACCCCGACACGGTAGTCCCATTCTGGGCGTCCTCATTGACCCCCACCTGGTGGACGGGCCTGCCCGGAACTCCTGTCCGTGAGTTTATCGAGCCGGGACGCGCTTGGTTTCAAGCCTACGAGGTTTGGCGTCGGCTCTTCGGTGCGGCGGCGGCTCACGCGATCGAATCCGGCTGGGAAACTTGGATGTCGAAGAACCGCAGCGGTGGAGATCTCGAGGCCTACGGGATGGGGCTTCGCGATGATCGGGCTCCCGCGAACTACGTCGCTGGACGAGCCGTACCACGTCCAGCTTGGCTCGCCTACCAACGGCTCACCGAGCGAGTGGGCACGATCTTATCCGCCCGACTGCTGAATCCATATCCCCCCAGCGACATTGAGTATGAGCCGTCTCCCACCCGGGGACTCGACTACTTGGTGATCATGGGTGCGCGCGTCACAGACGCGGGCAAGGAGATTAACTACGCCTATCTCCTGCTGATAGACCCAACCCTCCCCTCATCCCGGAGCGGGTCGTACTCGATCCAGGTCAACTGGCGAACCCGTTCCGGACGCGGTTCGTGCTGGCAGGTGGCAACAGTCCCCAGTGCCACGCCGACGGTAACCACAAAGGGTCTTCCGGTTCCGTCCGTTGAGTACGCGGCTGACGCTGAACGCGAGTTGCCGCACTGGCTCGGAATTCGCGCCGGCGTTCCCCCCGTCCTGCTGGTAAGCAGCGCTCCGTTGGAGTTTACCGTGACCGAGGCTGGTGCGGTTGACCACGGCCCTGGAGACCCGGACGATGGCCCGGTGCTCATCCCGCTTGAACCGCCCGTGACCGTATGGTACACGCCCGAGAATGCCGACGAGCCAGTTGGGCGCTGGGCTAAGCGATGAGCGGCGCCTTCATTCTCGGGCTCATGGCGTGTGGGACCGGAGTTGTCACCTCCGAAACTGGACGGCAGCACGTACTTGACGATACGGCCGGGGAGGACTCAGCTCCTGCGCCGGACTGTCCGGACGGCGATGAGATGGAATCCCGACAAGCCAACGACGCTGAGGGCCTGCTCGATTCGATAGGCGAACGCTGGTATGGGGCTGGGTTCGCGAGCGGGCTTTATGGGCAGGACGACGGAAGTGAGTTGCTAGCCTGGGGAATCGTGGACGAGGCCCGGATCTCCCTGTTTGAGGGCCGTAGCTTTAGTGGGACACCAAGTCCAGATCCAGCGTGGACAATGATGGTACCCTCACCGGACGACGATCCGCTCTACGTCCGCTCTGCGACCGCGGAGGGGGACTTCACGGGCGACGGGCAAACAGACCTTGTTGTGGCAACCAGCCGTGACGAGCTTCTGCTGTTCTTAGGACCGGTTGATGGCACGACCCGGCCAGGCGATGCTTTTCTTCAAGTACGGGGAGAGGGCATCGGAACTGAGCACGCCCGGGTCGGCGATATGGATGGCGACGGAGTCTCCGAACTCGCCACGGGTATCTACGGCGCGGTGGTGCTTCTCAGTCCCGCGCGCCTTGAAGGCGACGTGCTGTTGTGGGATGCGGGCCCGATGCTGGAGTTCGGGGACGAGCGGTCCGAGGAGGTCCCTAGAGTCGCATCCGCGGGGGACCACGACGGCGACGGCTTAGCAGACTTCCTCGTATCAAGCCGAAGCTGGAGCGGTCTCTATATTGGCCCGCCCGCCTCGGGAGACGAAGGCGAAGCAGAGGCGTTGTTTGACGGCGAAGGGGCGCTCGGATGGCGCACAGGCGGTTCCGGCGACTTCAACGGCGACGGCCATCCGGATGTCCTCGTGGGGGCCAGGGAGAGCGACGGAGCTGGAATCCGGCGCGGACGGGCCTGGGTGGTGTACGGCCCCGCAAGTGGACCCGTCGACCTTGCTGAGGCCAACGCCTATGTCACAGGCACGGAAGACTACCTTAACCTCGGCTCCGCCTTGGCGAGCGCGGGAGACGTGGACGGGGATGGCTTCGACGAGTTGCTAATAAGCGCGGCCGCGGCCGACTGCGACGTGTACGGCGGGGGATCGACCAGCTGCAATACGGGTTCCCCCGTAGTGTACCGGTTCCGCGGTCCGTTGAGCGGGAACCTTGATCTTGCCTGTTCCGAGGTGTCCTGGGAGGGCGATGGCGGTACGATCGATCACTTCGGCCGAGAAGTGCGAGCGGCGGTCGACCTAAACGGAAGTGGTCGCTCGGACATGGTAGTGTCATCGTCGGCACGTGCTTTTCTCTTTTTGGATCCGTAGAAGCATGCTGCCGGGCGCGGGCTGAGGCATCCAGACCGCCGTAAGTGCCGGCCCGCGGCCACGCGATCGAGTGCCGTGTCGTCGCGGAGCCCCCGCGAGCGGACGGCGAGGCGGGCGACACCGGTTTCCTCGTGGGCTTTTGCGCCCAGCGCAAAGACGAGGTACTCGAAGCGGAGCCGCCTCCGGAACGCCGTTCTTGCGAACGCGCTGCAAGAGCGGGTAGCTAGGCCTCACGGCAGCGCGCACACGCTCGGGTGCTCCTCCGAGCACGGCGCCATCGTGTTGCTGAAGCTCGCCTCGTCCCACGCCCCGCACCGGGCGACGCCGGTGCTCGCGGCGGTCCACCACGCCTCGCGCACCGGCCACGTGTAGAAGAAGTAGACGTAGTACTCGCCGGTCGATTGGGCCGCGGTCAACGTGCCCCCGCGGGCCTCGCAGTTGGCCTCGGCATCGGCGTTGGTGCGCGGCCACCGGCAGAACGCGAAGTGGCGCTCGTCGAAGTCGTGGCGGATGCAGTCGTCGCAGGCTTCGCCCTCGAGGGAGGCCGGATCGTCGATCCAGCCGTCGGCGTCGTCGTCCACGCCGTTGCAGGCCTCGGTCGCCCCGGGGTGCACGGTGGCGTCGGCGTCGTTTGGATCGGCGCACACCGGCGTGCCATCGCCGTCGCTGTCGTCGGTACCGCCGCGCTGGCAGGCCACCCAGCTCTCGACGTAGGCGTGCCGCTGCCGCACCCACGCGCGCATCCGCTCGGTCGAGGCCACGTGCTCCTCCCACCCGACGCTCCGGTTTGGATCGGCCTGCAAGGCGCTCGCGACCTGGGCCTCCCAGGCGTCGATGTCCGCGATGGTCGTCGTGGGGTCCATCGCGGCGTTCATGGCCTCGACGGCGTCGACGTACCTGGGGCCCAGCACGGGGTCCGCGGTGAGCGCGCGGAAGTGGGGCTGGTCGAAGAGGCCGATGGCGGCCCCGGCCGCGTACCCCTCGATGGGATCGACGTCGTAGCCCTGCACGTCGAAGGCGTCGTCGAGGTCCCACGGGACGTAGAGGATGCCGCGGGTGGGGTGCTCGTAGAGGTAGTAGTTGTGGTTGCAGCACCAGTAGCCGTCGTCGTCGCCCAGCACGGCCTCGGCGGCCCAGGCGGTGAGCCACTCGTCGAGGTCGCCGAGCTCGGCGAGCGCGGTGGGGTCCGTCGTGTCGTTCATCCGCGCGATCGCCGCGCCGAAGGAGGCCTCCTCGTTGGCGACGGGGTCCGTGCCGTACTTCCAGAGGGTGCCGACGGCGTCCTCGCGGCCGAAGCTGCGCTCCAGCCACTCGTGGTCGAGGTACTCGACGTTGGTGTAGGCGCCGTAGTAGTCGCCGTTGATCGTGAGCGTGGCGCTGTTGGCGCACGCAAACGGCAGGCTTCCCTCGCGGCGGATGACCTGCCAGGCCACGCGGTCGCGCACGAGCGTGGGCTCGTACCACGAGGCGTCCAGCGAGAGCTTCCGCAGGCCGTGGAACCGCCCGGCGTCGTCCACCTCGTTGAACGCGATGACGAACTGCATCTTGTCGATGAACCAGGAGAACCCGGGGTTCCCCTTGAGGCGGATCATCGCGTCGCCCACGACCTCGTCCCCGTAGCGGAACACGATCGGGTGGTAGTCCTTCTCCCCGGCGGCGTAGTCGGCCTCGAGCTCCGCCCACTCCTCGGGCGCGATCTCGATCTCGAACGCCTGGAGGGTGTCGGGGTCGTAGACGCCCTTGCAGCCGTCGGCGTCCTCCGTGTCCGGGTCGGGCTCGCCCGTGTCGTCCGGCGCGGGCCCGATGACCTCGGGGTCGGTGTCCCCGTCGGTGTCCCCGGGGGGCTCGTCCGGATCCGGCACGTCCGTGTCGATCGCGGGCGCGGTGCAGGCGAGGAGCGCGGCCAGGAGGAGCATGGCGGAGCCTAACGAGGTAACCAGCCCGGATGCGTCTCCTCTCCTTCGCCCTGGTGGCCATGGGCTTCGTCGCCACCGCGCAGGCGCGCCCGTGGGGCCCGCCGCCCAACCGCGTGTTCATCGCCACCTTCGAGACCGACCTCGGCGACATCCGGTGCATCCTGCGCCACGAGCAGGCGCCCGACACCGTGCGCAACTTCGTCGAATTGGCGCAGGGCAAGCGCGGGTGGACCGACCCCGCCACCGGCCAGCCCACGCGCCGCCCGCTCTACACCGGCACCGTGTTCCACCGCGTCATCCCCGAGTTCATGATCCAGGGCGGCGATCCCCTCGGGGACGGCTCCGGCGGCCCCGGCTACACCTTCGCGGACGAGGGCGGCGACAAGAACCGCTTCGAGCGCAGCGGGCTCCTTGCGATGGCCAACCGCGGCCCCGACACCAACGGCTCCCAGTTCTTCATCACCGACGCGCCCGCGCCGCACCTCAACGGCAAGCACACGGTGTTCGGGGACTGCGGGAACCCCGAGGTCGTCAAGCGCATCGCCAACGCGCCGCGTGACGAGGGGGATCGCCCGACGCCCCCCATCGTCCTCGATCGCGTCGTCATCTCGGTGCAGTAGCGTAGCGGTCCCATGCCCGCCGCCGTCGTCGTCCCCACCTACAACGAGGCCGAGAATATCGGGCCCCTCGTGCGCGCCCTCCGCGACGCCCTGCCCGGGGTCCACGTCCTGGTGGTCGATGACGCCTCGCCGGACGGCACCGCCGCCGCCGCCGAGGCCGCGGACGCCGTGGTGCTGCGCCGTGTCGGCCCGCGCGGGCTCGGCCCCGCCTACCGCGACGGCTTCGCGCGGGTGCTGGCCGAGGGCTTCGATCCCATCGTGCAGATGGACGCCGACCTCTCCCACGATCCCGCCGACCTGCCGCGCCTCCTGGCCGCGCTCGCGGGGGCGGATCTCGTGCTCGGCTCCCGCTGGGTCGAGGGCGGCGGCACGGTCGCGTGGGGGCTCGGCCGGCGCGCGCTCTCCCGCTTCGGCAGCACCTACGCGCGGGGCTGGCTCGGCGTCCCGCACCGGGACCTCACCGGCGGGTTCAAGGCGTGGCGCGCGGGGACGCTCGCCAAGGTCAACCCGGCCACCCTCCACGCGGACGGCTACGCGTTCCAGGTCGAGGCCACGTGGCGCGCCCACCAGCTTGGGGCGCGGATCGTAGAGGTGCCGATCGTGTTCACGGAGCGCCGGGCGGGGGCCTCGAAGATGAGCTGGGGCATCGCGGTCGAGGCGGCGTGGCGCGTACCCGGGTTGAGGTTGTGATGTCATCGCCGCCCGTGTCCTCGCCGCCCGTGTCATCGCCGGTCACCGGCGAATCCCCCGTGGCCACGCGCGATTGGGTCGGGCCGATCCTCCTCCTGGCGCTGGTGCTCGTCGGCCGCCTCGTCCTCGCCGGCACCACCGGGATCGTAGAGGACGAGGCCTACTATTGGACGTGGTCCGAGCGGCTCGCCGCCGGGTACTACGACCACGCCCCCGGCATCGCCTGGGTCATCGCCCCGTTCGCGAAGCTCTTCGGGGCCACGTCGCTCGGCGTGCGCGCGGGGCCGGTGTTGGCGGGCACGTTGGCGGTGGCGGCGCTGTTGCCGTTCGCGCGGGACCGCTGGTTGCTCGTGCTGATCCTGGCGTCCATGCCGCTCTACACGCTCGGCGGCGTGCTCGCGACACCCGACGCGCCGATGTTGGCCGGCTGGGCGCTCGCGCTGGCCGGCGCCTACCGGGGCAATTGGCTCCTCGCCGGGGTCGGCGCGGGGCTGGCGGGCCTGTGCAAGTACACCGGGTGGGGCATCTGGCCGCTGCTGTTCCTCGGGGCGCCGCGGCAGTGGCGGGCGATGCTCCCCGGCGTGGCGGTCACCCTGGGGCTCCTCGCGCCCAACCTCCTCTGGAACGCGCAGCACGACTGGATCTCCGTGCGGTTCCAGCTCGGCCACGGGCTCGGCAGCGGTGTCATTGGAGCGGGGGGTGTCACGGGTGCCACGAGCAGCACGGCGCCCGGCGTGCTCGGCGCGCTGGAGTTCGTCGGCGCCCAGGCCGGCCTGGTCAGCCCGGTGCTCTTCGGCGCCGCGATCGGCTTCTGGACCAAGGGGTGGCGCGGCGACGCCACGGATCGCCTGTCGTGGTGGACCAGCCTCCCGGTCGTCGCGTTCTTCACGTTGGCGGCCATGCTCGCGCGGGGCGAGCCGAATTGGGCGGCGCCGGCGTGGCTCGGCGTGGCGGTGGGGTTGTCCCGGGCGACCGGCCGGGTGCGTCGCGCGGCCTGGCTCGGCGCGGGCTTCGGCGCCGTGCTCTCGGCGTTGGTGGCGGTGCACCTCTACATGCCGCTCGTGGACTTCCCGCGTGACCCCACGGCGCGCCTCGGCGTCGGCCGCGACCTCGCGGAGAGCGTGCAGGCGTGGGGCATCGAGCCGGTGTACACGGAGCGCTACCAGGAGGCCGCGCTGATCCGCTACTACGAGGGCCTGGAGACCTACGCGCTCCCCGGCGTCGCCCGCGCGGACCAGTACGATCTCTGGCCCACCCGCTGGGCCGAGTCCGCCCTGTTCGTGCGGCGCGCGCGCGGTGGAGACACCCTCCCCACCGACCGCTTCTGCGCGGATCGTGGCTCCTCGAACGTCGTGAGCGAGCGCGATATCGACGGCGCGCCGATCGAGCGTTGGCAGGTGGTCCCCGTGCGTGGGTGCGGCCCGCGGCGGTCAGCGGCAGAAGAGGCGCCCAAGTGAGCGCGCCGGAGGTGTCGACGGTCGGGGATCATGGGGCAGGGCCCAGCCCCGCAACGCCCCGCCCGGGGGCGCACAGCGCCCCCCGGCCCCCCCTGGAACCCGCGCCCGCGCAACCCAGCCACGTCGTCCGCCTCGTCCGCCTCTTCAAGCCTTTTCGTGGCAAGTTGGCGCTCTCGTTCGTCCTCGTGCTCGTGGCGTCGGCGCTCCCCGGCGCGCTCGTGTTCCTCATCCAGAAGGTCCTCGACGACGTGCTCGTCCGCAAGGATGCGCAGATGCTCGCGCTCCTCGCGCCCGGCGTCGTGGCGCTCTACGCGCTCAACGGCGCGGTGAACGTCAGCCGCGGGCTGCTCACCCGGTCGATCTCGTGGCGCATCGTCACCGACCTGCGCCAGGTCGTGTTCGACAAGCTCCTCGCGATGGACGTGGGGTGGCACCAACGCACGCCCTCGGGGGAGCGCACGACCCGCCTCCTCGCGGACATCAACAACCTCCAGTACGCGATGAGCGGCGTGGTGACCGCCGTCCAGAAGCCGCTCACGCTGATCGGCCTCGTCGCGAGCGCGTTCTGGATGAACCCGCGGCTCGCCGGCATCGCCGTGGTGCTGCTCCCGCTCGTGGCGCTCCCCATCGACCGCTTCGGCAAGTGGGTGCGGGCGGCGTCGCGGGACACCCTCGACGGCGGCGCCGCGATGGCCGCGACCGCCCAGGAGACGCTCGCGGGGATCCGCGTCGTACAGGTGTTCGGTGGGGAAGGGGAGCGGAGCGACCGCTTCCGGGAGCTGAACGAGGCCCACCACCTCGCGCAGCTCCGCGCCGTGACCGCGCAATTGTTGCCGGGGCCCGTGGTCGAGCTGATCGCCGCGCTGGGCGTGGGCGCGGTCATCTGGGTGGGCGGGGGCCAGGTGTTCCGCGGGGAGCTGGCACCGGGCGAGCTCTTCGGATTTCTCGTGGCACTGGGCCTGATGAACGAGCCGCTGAAGGGGCTCACGCTCATCCAATCGTTGCTCCAGCGCGCGCTCGCCTCCGCGGAGAGCGTCTTCCGCCTCCTCGACGCCCCCGCCGCGATCGTCGACCGCACTGCGGCCGAGGGGGGTGGCAAGCCCTTGATCGTGGCGAACGCCCCCGCCGCGATCACCCTGGACGGCGTGGGCTTCGACTACGGCGACGGCGACGTCGTCTCCGGCGTGCAGCTCACCGTGTCGGCCGGCCAGCGCGTCGCCATCGTGGGGGCGAGCGGCAGCGGCAAGACGACGCTCCTCTCGCTGCTCCCGCGCCTGCGGGATCCCTCCACCGGCGCCGTGCGTTGGGACGGCGTCGACCTCCGCGACCTCTCCCTCGCCTCGGTGCGCCGCCACGTCGCGGTGGTGACACAGGAGCCCTTCCTGTTCGACGACACCGTGGCGGCCAACATCCGCTTCGGCCGTCCCGAGGCCACCGACGCCCAGGTGGAAGCCGCCGCCGAGGCCGCCAACGCGGACGCCTTCATCCGCGCGCTCCCGAAGGGCTACGCCACCCGCATCGACGAGCTCGGCATGCGCCTCTCCGGCGGGCAGCGCCAGCGCATCTGCATCGCGCGCGCGCTCCTGCGCGGGGCGCCCGTGCTCCTGCTCGACGAGGCCACGTCCAACCTCGACGCCGAGAGCGAGGCGCTGGTGCAGGAGGCCCTGGAACGGCTGATGAAGGGGCGCACCACCTTCGTCGTGGCGCACCGGCTCTCCACCATCCGCGACGCCGACGTCATCGTGGTCCTCGCGGGCGGCCGGGTCGTGGAGCGCGGCACGCACGCGGCGCTCCTGGCATCCGGCGGCGAGTACGCCCGCCTCGTGGCGCGGCAGGCGGGGTAGCCAGGCCGGCTATCGCACGGCCTGGCCATCGTTGTCGGGTCGGCGAACGACTGCCCGCTGGCCGCTACGGTGCGGCCACCGCCGGCGCGGGCGCGGCCGGTGCGGGATCGGCCGGTGCCGGCGCGGCGGGCGCGGCGACGGCGGGCGGCGGCTCTGCCGACTTCATGAACGCGGGGAGCGGCAGGATGTCGGCGCGGACGAGGGTCAGCACTCCCAGGAAGAGCGCCGCGACCGCGGCGGCGACGTAGGGCCAGCGGACCTCCTGCGCGGCGAACGGATCGCTCAAGTCGCGCGCGGCGCCCGGCGGCAGGGCCGCGAGCTGGGTGAGCGAACGCCCGAACGGGATGTTTACCCGGGCCTGCGTGTTCAGCGCCCACCCGTCGGCGTCGAGGATCGGGCCGATGTTGCGCTGGCGGAGCTTGAGCGCCGCGATGAACACGGCCGGCCCGGAGATCGCCAGCATCAGGCCCACGAGGCCGAGCGGCATCCACATGCCGAGGCCGAAGACCGCCTGCATGATGGCCCCGAGCGCCGCGGTGATACCGCCGACCGCGACGCCGATCGCCGCGACGGTGCCGATGTCGATCTTCGTGGGCGCCACGGTGGGGGGCGGCTTGTCGGAGGTCGCAACCTTCTCGGCGGCGGAGTTCAGGTTCGCCTGGGAGGCGGCCTCGGCCGCGGCGGCGCGCTTGTTGATGTAGTCCTCGACCATGCGCAGGAACTTCTTGTACGGCGACCAGAAGGCCTGGCGGAGGCTGATCGGGTTGTCGACGATGCGCGTGATCGTGGCGTCGTAGTCGCGGCCCTGGCGGTCGTAGAAGAGGCCGTTGCGGCCGACCATCAGGTTGTCCGACGCGCCGTCGGTGACCGCCGCGCAGATGACGATCTTCCGCCCGTCCGAGCGCCGCACGCAGTCGAGGTAGGCGAGGTAGGCGCCCGAGAAGCCGGCCATGGTGGCGTGCCGCGCCGCGTCCTGCACGCGGATCACGAGCTCGCAGCTCCGTTGGTCGAAGTAGACCGTGCCGGCTTGGAACACGGCGCGCTCCCGGCGCCCGTAGAACGCCGAGAAGTTGACGAAGTTGCGGAGCAGTTGGCCGAGGCTGCCGTGGTAGCGGACGAGGCGCTCCACGTCCTTGATCGCGTTGGCGTCGGCCCGGCGCTCCTCGTCGAGCGCGTTGAGCGCGAGGAGCGCGGCCTTCTCGCTGCCCGCCAGGATCTCGGCCACCCGGGCGGCCCCGAGGCCGGCCACCTCCACGCCGGCCTTCTTCGCCTGCCACGCGGCGTACGGCGCGAGCTGGGACTCGAGGGCCGCCCACTCGGACGGCGTCAGCTCGGCGCGATCGCCGAGGAGCGGGCGCACCACGCGCGCACGGAAGTCGGCGACGCGGATCGACCACGCGGGGTTCACGCCCTCTCCGAGCGGCAAGGCGCGCCCGGGCTGGACCAGCGCGATGGGGAAGGGCTCCATCTCCGCGCACCCCGCGGAGAGGTCGCGCGCCGCGATCACGGAGTACTCGGTCTCCGGCCGGTTCAGCGCGCCGAGGCTCCGCGCGTCGAAGCCGGCGAGGCGGACGCGGGCGTAATAGTCGTGCACCTTCGCCTGGATGGCCGAGAAGGCGGCGTAGGCGTCGGGGGTCCCGTCCGCGCCGAGCGGCAGCAACTCGTGCGCCTCGGTGGTGGCGCGATCGCTCCAGGCGTGGAAGGCCGCGCACGCCGCGTAGAAGGCCTCGACGCGGGCGACGGTCACGCCGGCGTCCCCGGTGCGGTCACGCTCGCCGCCCATGCACGCGATCACGTCGCGGAGGACGGCGGCTACCGCGGGATCCGACGCCGCCCGCTCCGTGACCACGCCGTCACCGTTGAAGAGCATGTTCGCGAAGATCGCGTCCTCGCTGGAGGCGTCCTCGGCGGAGATCGCGAGGGCGTCCGGCTTCCCGAGGCCCGCGAGGATCGTGCGCGCCGAGGCGAGCGCCACGCGGCCCTCCGCGGTGTCGTCACGGATGCTCGCCAGCGGCAGGGGCCCGGGGGTGCGCAGGATGTCGGCCGGATCGCGCAGGAGGCGGCACACGAAATCCACCGCCGCGAGGATCTCGGGCACCCGCACGCGCTCGTCGCCGTCCGTGTCGAGGAGCGACATCATCCGCTCGTCGATGTCCATGCCACGCACGGGACAGGCCAGGGCGACCCATAGCTTCTGGTCGAGCGAGCGGAGGTTCCGCAGATCGTCCGCGGTCTCCAGGCGAACCTGATCGACCCCGCCGGCTCGGAAGAATCGCCACGGGTAGGCTGTCATGCTGGAGTGCTCCCAAGTCGGGTTGCGAGAACGGAAGAACGGTCGACGGGCTCGCCGTCGGGCTCGCCCTAACATCCCGACGGCGCCTGACGGGTCGGTGGTATGGTCCGCGAAATGCGCCCGCCCGACCGCCGCCACGCCCTCCTCGGGTGGCTCCTCGCCGCGATCGTCGGGGCCGCGGCGGCCCGCGAGGGCGCCACGGTCTGGGCGACCGCGTCCGCGTACGCGCCGTCGCAGGCCATCGATGCCCTCCCCATCTACTTGAGCGGCGCGGTGGTGCGCGCCCACGGTGACCCCACGGACCGCGCCGCGCTGGAGCGGGCGCACACCGAGCGGGGAATGCACCTCGCACCGGCGGTCTTCTCCAACCTCTACCCGGCGTCGACCGGTGTCATGTTTGGCTCCCTCACCGACCGCCCATGGCCGGACTTCGTGCCGATCTGGCGGGGTCTCCTCCTGGGTGGCGCGATCGTCGCGGGGCTCGCGGGCGGGCTCGCGGGGGTGCGTGGGCCCGCGGCGCCGCTGGGGGCGGCCGTGGGCGCCTGGCTCGTGCTCGCGAGCTTCCCGGTCACCGCGGAGTGCATCGGGATCGGGCAGGTCAACCTCCTCGTCGCGGGCATCCTCGCCCTCTGCATGGCGGCGGCCTCGCGGGGGTGGAGCCACGTCGCCGGCGCCCTCGCCGTCGTCGGCGCGGGCATCAAGCTCGTCCCGGCGCTCGTCCTGTGGCCCCTCGTCGCGGCGCGGCGGTGGTCCGGCGTGGCCCTCGCGGTCGCCGTCACCGTCGCGCTCGTCGCGTGGACGACCGTGCATGTCCCGCTGCCGACGTTCCTCGCCGGCATCGCGGCGACCCTCGCGTCCAAGGCGTCGATCAGCGCCGACTGGGTGGCGCGGAGGTCCACCGGGGCGCTCTGCGCGACCCTCGGCGAGTTCCGGCACCTCCCGCTGGGGATTCTCACGGTGGTGTACGCGGGCGTGTGCGCTGCGCTCGCGCCGCGTGAGCCGCGGGTGCTCGCCGCCGGGATGGCGCTCGGCGTCGCCTGGCTCGGGGCGGACGCCGCCGGGTTCCTCACCCTCTACGCGACGCTCTACCTGCCCGCGCTCGTCTACCTCGCGACCTGGCCGCTCGACCGCGACGCGCCGCGGTGGGCCTGGGGCGCCGCGCCCATCGGGCTCCTCCCCGCGTTGGTCGTGGCCGCCGAGAGCTACCTCGTCCCGGAGGCCCGCCTCGCGCTCGTCGGGGAGGTCGTGTGGCTTGGCGTCGCCGTGCGTCTCTGGTGGCACGCCCGCCCTGCCCGGCGCCCGCTCGCCGGTCTCTTCCTGGCGACGCTCGTGGTGGTCGGCGCCTTCGCGTGGTGGAAGCTCCGGCCCCTCCCGCCCCTCCCGCGCGGACAGCCGCCGCACAGCTACACTGCACCGATGGAGGCCCCGTGACGCCGCTCCTCACCCTGCTCTTCGCCCCGGCGCTCGCCGGGAGCGTGTTCGCCTCGGTAGACGACGAGGTGACCCTCGGGATGGGCGGCACCTGGGCGCGCCTGCACCCCTCGGCCGAGGGGTGGTGGTTCTTCCAGGGGGCCGGCGGCGACTACTGGGCGGAGGACCTCACCGACGACCTCGGGGACTACGACGATCGCGCCCGCATCCAGCTCACCGAGCGGGGAGACCTCCAGGACACCCAGGTCGAGCGTTGTGACGACGGCGGCTGGCTCGTGCTCGGGAGCGCCACGATCGACACCTTCGACGACTCCGCCTACGCCTTCCGCTCGAACGCCGACTTCCAATCGACCGGCACCCTCACCGTCGAGGAGCGCGAGGACGCCCGGGCCCACAACGACATGGCCGTCCTCTGCTCCGACGTCGCGACCGGCGTGGCGTACGCAAACGGCCGCGGTGGCGGTGGCGCCACCTTCTTCGACATCGACTCCTCCGACACCGCCTCCTCCGACACCGACGGCGTCACCCTCGGCGCGAGCCACACCGTCGACTTCAACGCCATGGGCGGCTCGCTCGCGGTCCGCCCCTCCGACCAGCGGATCGTCGCCGCCGACGTGGAGGGCCCCGACTCCGACCGCATCCACATCTCCGTGTTCGACGCCGACTGGACCCGCACCGAGGAGGTCTACGTCGACGTCCCGGAGGGCTACGCGTTCTGGCCCCAGCGCCTCCTGCCCTTCGGCGACGGCTGGATCCTCGCCTACCTGACCCGCCCGTCCTCCGGCGGCGGCGGCGACGGCGAGGTGTGGCTCGCCGCGCTCGACGCCGGGTTCAACCTCGTGGACAGCGTGCAGGTCAGCGACGAGGGCACCCTGAACGCGCGGCCCTGGGTCGTGCGCAAGGGCGATGTCCTCGGCGTGAGCTACGACCGCGACGTGCAGCCCCGCATCACGCTCGTGCGGCTCCAGGCCGACGCCGTGCCGGACGGGGACGGCCTGCCCGACACGGGCCCCCACGACGACGACACCGCGGACACCGGGGGCGGCGGCGACGTGAACGAGTCGTGCGGGTGCGCATCGTCGGCGGCGCCCGGTTGGGCGTGGGGCGCCGTCCTCGCGGCGGGGCTCCTCGTGCGGGGCCGCCGCCGCTAGTTGCCAAAACGAGGAGTTGCTAAAACGAGCGAAGGCGCCCCGAAGGGCGCCTTCACCGTTCTGACCCGACCCGGACTACTCGTCCTGGAGGAGGCCTTCGTACTCGGTCGTGGTGGTGCAGTACACGGCGCCGTAGTCGGACTCGGTGGTCGCGCAGTCGGCACCCTCGCAGGTGCTGGACGACTCGCTGGTGCCGCTGATCTTGGAGCTGGACACCCAGGTGCCCGTGCTGCCGGCGGTGAACGTGGCGACGGCCACGAGGTCCGTGCCGAACGTGGAGTAGTCCACCACGGTGGGCTCGTACTCGCAGGTGAAGGTGTTCCCGTCGAGCGGGCAGTCGAAGCCGCCGATCGAGACGGAGTCGCCTTCGTCGCTGACCTTGACCGCGACGGGCTCGTTCTCGGCGGGCTCGCCGCCGGTGTCCTCGACCTCGGGACAATCGGTGGTGGTGGAGACCTCCTCGAAGAGGTACTCGCCGGTGGTGGGGGACGCGCAGCCGACAAGGGCGAAGGCGAAGACGATGGAACGCATTGGGAACTCCCAGAAGGGGGGCCCATGTGACGCGAGCGCGGCCGTCTGTCAATCAAAACTTTCCTGACGACGCCAGCGCGCGCGTCAGGATCCCTGAACCTACCAGATCCAACCTGGATTTGAATCATCCAGATGTTTTTCGCACAACCACTAGGTCCCGGCCACCGGGCCCGGGATCGCCGGGGACGGCCGACCGAATAGCCTGCGGACATCGCTCCAGATCCCGCGCGCGACGATGCCCGCCACGACGCCCGGCGGCATCCACGTCGCCGGATCCAGGTCCCGCCCCAGGAACCTCAGGAAGCGGGCCTGGTAGACGGGATCGTGCAGCATCCAACGGATCAGGGTGCGGATGATCGGGACCGGCGGCTCGGTGTAGAGCTCGTCCGCGATCCGCTTCACGGTCGCCCGGTACATCGGGTGTGTCGTTTGACGGGTGCGTCGTTCGTAGGCGGGCGCCACGGCGTCCACCGGTACCCCCCCGGCGAACCAGCGCTCGAGCTCCTCCGCCAGGATGCGGGTCTCGATCAGCGCGTCGTAGATGCCCTGCCCGTCGACGGGGTCCTTGTAGTGGAGGGCGTCCCCGACCAGCAGCCACCCGCGCCCGCCGGCCTCCCGATACCCGTTCCCCACGCGCTTCAAGCCGATGACGCGGCCGACGCGGCGGGCGTCCTGGAGCCGCGCGGCGATGGCGGGGATGCCGCGCAGGGTGCGCTCGTAGTAGGCCTCGGCGTCGCCCTGGATGTCGACGCGGTCGGCCCGCTGGTGCAGGCAGAGCGTGGTCCGGTTCCCCGGCAGCGGGAACATCAGCACGTTGAGGCCGCGCCCCGTCGTGTAGATGTGCAGCAGCGGCGCCATCCCGGGCGCGAGGGGGGCGAGGCCCTCCCACTCGGTGAAGTAGACGGTGCTGACCTTCTCGGCGGCCTCCTCGACCACCTTGGCGCCGGCCTCGCGCGCCACGAAGCTGAAGCGCCCGTCCGCCCCGACGACCCACGGGGCCTCGATGCGCTCGTCCTCGCCGCGCTCGCCCTCACCGCTCTCGCCCTCGCCGCTACGGGGGCCGTGCCCCTGGACGCCGATGACGGCGCCCGCGGCGTCCTTCACCAGCGCGGTCACCGTGAAGCGGCGGCGGGTGACGCTCGGGTACCGCGCGAGGTGCTCCCACAGCGTGAGGTCGAACGGCGCGCGCTCGATGCTGTACCCGAACGTGCGGCCGTGGACGGTGGGGAAGCTGAACCGCGACGTGAACCACGCCCCGAACTGCACGGCGATCTGCTCGAACCGGACCGCGTCCTTGCCGTACGCGGCCTCGTCGATGCCGAGCTCGTCGAGGAGCTTCAGGGTCCCCATGTGCAGGGTCGGACACGACGGGACGTTGGGGAGCGAGGGCAGCTCCGCGCGCTCGAGCACGAGGACCCGGCGCCCCTGCTGGCCGAGGCGGGCGGCGAGGCTCGCGCCGGCCGGGCGGCCGCCCACGATGATGACGTCGTACGGTGTGGCCACGGGCACCTCCGGAGGGGGCGGATGCAAGGCACGTTCCGCTGCCGCGGCGCCCCGGGGAGGGGACGGATAGCGGCGCTACGAGCGGGATCGTACCAGGACCCCGGGCCCGAGTGGGAGCGCGCGCGCATCCGGCCGCGATGGGCGCGCGTGCGCGCGCATCAGGGGGACATCAGGGAGACTTCGGCGCCGGGGACGTCTCGGCCGGGGGCGGCGGCGCGGCGGGGGGCTGCGGTGGTGGATCGGGAACCGTGCTCGCGAGGGGGGCGGCGCCGTCCGGCGTGCCGCGCGTGATGCGCCCCTCGGCGTCGGCCTCGAGGACGATCGTGCCGTCCCAGCCCGTGGCGTAGATGGCCTCTCCGATGAGGCGGGGCGTGAAGCGGCGGACCGTCGTGCCGATCGGCTCGGTCACCGGGTCGCGCTTCCCCGAGACCTCCTGCTCCAAGAGCTCGATCGTCGGCTGGCGCGGGTGCCCGTACTGCCACGCGGTCCACGCTTCCTTGCGGTCGGCGGGCCCGACCTCCAGCACCGCCCACTCCGGGCTCATCGCCTGGAGCAGCTCCCGGGTGGTCCCGTTGTGGGAGCCGTGGTGCCCGACCACGTAGACGTCGACGTCCAGCGCCCCCGCCGCGCGGTCCCGCACGAGGTCCCGGATGGCCACCTCCTCCAGATCGCCGGTGACGAGCAGGCTGGAGAGCCCGAAGTCCACGCGGGTCACGACGCTGTGGTTGTTCTCGTTGTCGAACGGCGCGTTGTGGTTGTCGTCCTCGCCCCACCCGGGATCGAGCGGGACGTGGCCCCACAACGCCACCACGGAGGGGTCGACGCCCTTGCAGGTCGGGAAGGGGTCGAGCACGGGCGAGACGAGCCCCGTGCCGTCGACGGGGAGGTCGTCGAGGGTGACGGTGAGCGTCCGGAGCTCCGGGTGCTCGGTCGCGTGCGCCCGGACCGCCGTCATGGCCTCCGCGGCGTCCTCCTGGATGGGGACCTGGCCGTTTTCGACGAGCGCCCGGACCGTGTAGCCCTGGAGGACGGGGAGCGCGCCGCGCACGTGGTCGATGTGCGGGTGGGTGAGCACCAGCACGTCGAGCGTGCGGGCGAGGTCGGCCCGGCGGACGAAGAACGCGTCGAGGTAGGCGCGGAGCGCCTCGTTGCTGTGGAAGGTGCCGTACTCGGAGTCCTCGCCCCCGGTGTCGACGAGCATCGCGCCGCAGGGGAGCTCCACGAGCGTCGCGGCGCCCTGGCCCACGTCGATGAAGTGGAGGCGCATCGTCGGGGGCGGCTCGGGGGCGACCACGGGAGCCGGTGGGGAGGCCGGGGGGCTAGCCGGCGGCGCACGCACGATCCCCGCCGAGGCCGGCCATGCGAAGAGCAGCGGGAGGAGGAGCCTCACGCGGGCGAGCCTACCATGGGCGTTCCCGGCCTACGCACCCGGGCCCAGGCTCCACCCCATCGACACCCAACCGAGCAGCAACAGCGTCCACGTGACACCAAATGCCACGGCGTAGGGGACCTGCGCCGCGAGCACCGTGCCGAGGCCGGCGCCGGGGACGTAGCGCCGCGCCGTCACGAGCACGATCGGGACGTACGGCATGAGCGGGGTGAGCACGTTGGTGACGGCGTCGCCGACGCGGTAGGCGGCCTGGGTCTGCGCGGGTGACACGCCCAGCAGCATCAACATCGGCACGAACACCGGCGCCAGGATCGCCCACTTCGCCGAGGCGCTCGCGATGAGCAGGTTGATGACGCCGGAGACGATCACCATCACCAGGAGGAGCGGCTCCGCGCCCAGCCCGAGCGGGCGCACCCAGTCCGCGCCGTTCACGGCGACGACGATCCCGAGGTTCGACCACGCGAACCACGACACGAATTGGGCCGCGGCGAAGGCGAGCACGATGTACCCGCCCATGCCGGCGCACGCCTCGGCGAGGAGGCGCGCGAGGTCCGTGGACGAGCGGATGCGCCCGTTGCCGATGCCGAAGGCGAGCGCCGGGAGCGCCGCGCCGATGGCCACCAGGATCACCATGGCCTCGTAGAGCGGCGCGTAGCCGCCGTCCTCCCCACGGAGGATGCCCGAGGAGACGAGCCCCGCCACGACCGCGATCCACGCCACGGCGGCGGCGCCCGCGCCCCACAACGATGCCTCGGGGCCCTCGTCCACGACGACCGACCCGCCCCACGGGCCGAACCCGCTCTCGAACCGCTCCGCGACCGCCGATCCGACCATCGTGAGCAGCGCGACCGAGACCGCGTTGAACCACCAATTGCACGTCGCCGGGACGACGGCGGCGGGGTCGACGAGCCGGGCCGCCGCCTCGGTCAAGCCGGCGAGGAGCGGATCGAGGGCGGTCACGAGCACGTTGGCGCCGAAGCCGCCGGACACCGCGGCGTACGCGACGGTGAGCCCGGCGAGGGGGTGGCGGCCGGCCCCCGCGTAGAGCGCCGCGCCGAGGGGGACGAGCACGACGAAGCCGGCGTCCGCGGCGATGGAGCTGTTGACCCCCGCGAACACGAGCGCGGCGGTGAGCCAGCGGCGGGGGAGGGAGCGCACGAGGCCGCCGAGCGCCGCCGCGACGAGGCCGGTGCGCTCGGCGAGGCCGATGCCCATGACCGCGACGAGCACGGTGCCGAGCGGCGGGAAGGTCGAGAAGTTCCGCACCGCGTCGGTGAACATGCGGCGTACGTTGGGCGCCGTCACGAGGCTCTGCACCACGGCGGGATCTCCGGTGCCCGGGTGGGTGACGGCGTGGCCGGCGAAGAGCGCGGAGCCGAGGACGACGAGCAGCGCCATCCCCGCGAACAGGACGAGCGGATCGGGGAGGCGGTTGCCGAGGGCTTCGAGCCGGGAGAGGAACGCGCGCATCGACGCGACGGTACGTGTCGGCACCGGGCGGGGTCAAACGCGCCGGCGCAGCGCACCGCTACCGCGACGGAGGCTCGGCGCCGCGAGCCCGCCCGACCGCCCACGCGAGGAGGACGGCGGGGAGCGCGAGGAGATCGGTGGGATCGGCCTCCAGGGAGACCGGGGCGAGGGGAGGGGGCCACACCCCGAGGAGCTCCGCGCGCGCCACCCAGTAGGGCCACTGGAGCAGCCCCAGGCCGTGCTCGTAGAGGAGGTGCGCGGGCGGGAACACCTTCACCGCGGCGAACCCGAGCGCGGTCGCGACGCACGCCAGGGCGAGCACCCGGGGCCGCACCGCGCCGCCGCCGACCTCCCAGATCCCCTGGAGCAGGAGCGGGAAGAACACGAGGCCGGCCACGTCCGAGAGCTTTCCCGTCACGAGCCCCGGCCACGCCGCCTTCCCCCAGTGGTCGTTCGCCGCCAGGATCGCGAGCGCGCCGAGCGGGACGGGGTGGAGGAAGCCCGCGGCGCGCCGGACGCGGCGGTGCGCCACGGAAGCCGGCCGATCGGGCGGGGAGGGGGACACGGGCCGGTGTTAAGCCGTCGGGATGCCACACACCGCCTGGGCATGGCGCGTCCTCACGGGCACGACGCTCGCGGACAAGCTCGCGCCTCCCGCGGTCGACCCCGGCCCCGTCCCCGCCGGGCACATCCCCGACGTCCCCGGCCGCCCCGTCGGCCTCGCCCTCCCCAACCCGGGCCAGGCCGCGCGCTCGCCGTTCCCCGCCGAGCACACCCTCCACGAGCCCGAGGCGCGCGGGCGCGCCCTCCACTTCTTCGCCAACCACGAGCTCCTCGCGTTGGAGCTCCTCGCCCTCGCCCTCGTGCGGTTCCCCGAGGCCCCCGCCGCGTTCCGCCGCGGCCTCGTCGGCATCGCGGCCGACGAGCAGCGCCACCTCTCGAGCTACCTCGCGCGGATGGACGCCGTCGGTGTCCGCTTCGGTGACCTCCCGGTCAACCGCTACTTCTGGGACGCCCTCGCCGGCGCCTCCCCGCTCCAGCTCGTCGCGGGGCTCTCGCTCACGTTCGAGCAGGCCAACCTCGACTTCGCCGCGCACTACGCCGCCGCGTTCCGCCGCGTCGGGGATCTCGACACCGCCCGCGTCCTCGACGACGTGCTCGCCGACGAGATCCGCCACGTCGCCCACGGGCTCGCGTGGTTCGACACGTGGCGCGACCCCGCGCTCTCCCGGTGGGACGCCTGGGTCGCCGCCCTCCCGCCGCCGCTCACCCCCGCCCGCGGCAAGGGGATCCGCTTCCACCGCGCGCCCCGGGAGGCCGCGGGCCTCGACGCCGACACCATCACCCGCCTCGAGGCCCACGGCGCGTCGAAGGGCCGGGTCCCCCGCGTCTTCAGCTTCCACCCGGAGGTCGAGTCCGAGATCGCCGGCCTCCCGCCCTCCACCTCCGGCGCCCGCGTCACCCGCGACCTGGCGAGCCTCCTCGTCTTCCTCGCCGGCAAGGACGACGTCGTGCTCCTCCCGCGCGCCCCCACGCCCGCCCACCTCGCGGAGCTCGCCCGCGCCGGGTACGCGCCCCCCGAGATCGTCGAGGGCCCCCCGGCCGCCCTCGCCGGCCGCCCGCTCGGCGCCCTCCACCCGTGGGGCTGGAGCCCCGCCGTCGCCGATGCGCTCGCCCCCCTCGGCGCCTCGCGGGGCCCCGGGGGATGGTCTCCCGACCTCCGCCCGCTCTACGAGAAGTCCTGGTCCGTCGCGCGCCTCGCCGAGCGCCCCGATCTGTGCGATCCCGCCGTGGTCGGCGTGGTGTGCCGCACCTTCGAGGAGGTGGAGCGCGTCGCGACGCCCGCCCACGTCCTGAAGGCCCCCCTCGGCACCGCCGGGCGCGGCAACCGGCGCTGGGGCGAGCCCGGCGTCGACCTCTGGGCCCGCGACGTCCTCGCCGCGCAGGGCGCCCTGGTGGTGGAGCCCTGGCTCGACCGCGTGCTCGACCTCTCGCTCCAGTTCGAGGTCGCGGCGGACGGGCGTGTCTCCGCCGACGCGTGGGGCCGCTTCCTCACCGACGGCCGCGGGAGCTACCGCGGAGCCGTCCTGGGCGACGTCCTGCGCGACCAGCCGCCGCCCGTGAAGCGCCTCCTCGCCGAGGAGGGCGACCGCCTCTACCAGGTCGCCCGCCACCTCGGCCCCGCCATGGCCGCGCGCGGGTTCACGGGGCCGGCCGGGATCGATGCGCTCGTCTACCGCACGCCCCGGGGGGCAGACGGGGACGGCGTCGCGCTCAAGCCCCTCGTCGAGCTCAACCCGCGCATGACCATGGGGCGCGTGGCGCGCGCGATCGGGCGGCGGGTGCGGCGCGACCGCGTCGGCCTCTGGACGCAGGTGTCGCGCAAGGACGTGCGCGGGGCGGGCTTCGCCGGGCTCGCGGCGTGGGCGGCGTGGCTCCGCGAACGGGCGCCCCTCGTCGTCTCCGGCGATGCCGCCCTCATCGACAATGGCGCGCTGTTCACCACCGATCCCACCCGCGCCGAGCGCATCGTGACCGTGCTCGTGGTCGGCGGCGCGCTCGATGAATGCCGCGAACGGCTCGGCCTCGGCCCTCCCGCGGGTCCGCCCGTCGGTATAGTCCCCCCGGGATGAGCTTCCGGGACCGCGTCTACGCCGTCGTCGCTTCGGTGCCGCCCGGCCGGGTGATGGGCTACGGCCACGTCGGCGCGGTCCTCGGCTCGCCCCGGCTCGCACGCCAGGTCGGGTGGGCGCTCGCCTCGCTCCCGGCGGGCACCGACGTGCCCTGGCACCGGATCCTGCGCTCGTCCGGACGGCTGGCGTTCCAGGGGGACCCCGCGCGGGCCCTCGTCCAGCGCGCGCTGCTGGAGGAGGAGGGCGTCGCCTTCGAGGCGGACACCGTGCCGATGGCGCGCTTCGGGTGGACCCCCGCGTGATCGTCCTCTACGCCGTGCTCGTCACGCTCCTCTCGCCGCTCGTGGCGCTCGCCGTCGTCGTGCACCCCCGGCTCCGCGCGCATCTCCGCGAGCGGCTGGGGCTCGTGCGGTTGGAGGTGGAGCCCGGCGCCGTCTGGATCCACGCCGCCTCCCTCGGCGAGGGCCGTGCCGCCGAGGCCCTCATCGCCGCCATCCGCCCGCGCGTGGGCGGCGCCCCCATCCTGCGCACGTGCACCAGCCGGAGCGCGCGTGACCAGCGCGTCGGCGCGGACCAGACCTGCTGCCTCCCGGTCGACGTGCCGTTCGTCGTCGCCGCGTGGCTCGACCGCGTGCGCCCCCGCTGCCTGCTCCTCGTCGAGGCCGAGCTCTGGCCGAACCTCCTCGCCGCGTGCCGTCGCCGGGGCATCCCCATCGCGGTGGTGGGCGCGCGCATCGGCCCCGGCCTCCGGCGGCTCCGGGCCATCCCGGGCGTGTGGGGTCCGCTCACCCGCGGCGTCCAGTGGCTCCCGGCGGACGCCGCCGCCGCGGCCGTCGTCGGCGGCACCCCGCTCGGCGAGCTCAAGCGCGACGCCCCGCGCCGGCCCGCCACGTTCGCCTGGTCGCGCGACGCCATCGTGGCCGGCTGCACGTGGGCCGGCGAAGAGACCGTCCTGCTCGACGCCATGGCGCGCCTCGCCCCCCCGCCGCTCCTCATCCTCGCCCCCCGGGACCCCGAGCGCTTCGACGAGGTCGCGCGCCTCCTCGACGCGCGCGGCGCCCGCTGGATCCGCCGCACCGCGCTCGGGACCGCCGGGCGGGGCGGCGTCGTCCCCGCGGACGTCGACGTCGTGCTCCTCGACACGCTCGGCGAGCTCGCGGGGCTCTACGAGCACGCCCGGGCCGCGTTCCTCGGGGGCACGTTCGACGCCCGGGTCGGCGGCCACAGCCCCGCGGAGGCGCAGGCGGCGGGCTGCCCGCTGGTCCATGGGCCCTTCACCGAGGGGCACGCGGCCGCCTGGGAGGCCGTGGAGAGCTTCCCGGCCTTGTCCCCCGACGATCTCCCCATGGCGTTCGTCGAGGCCTTTGCCGCGACCCCCGTGCTCCCCGCCGCTGGCGCCACCGCGCGCGCCGCCGTCGCGCTCACGCCCTTCTTCGCCGCGCCCATCCCCGTCGAACGCCCGCTCCGGCCGTGGCTCTACCCGCTGGTGCCGTTCTGGATGCTCGGGGTGAAGCTCCGCGCCCGGAACCCGCGCAAGGCCCCCGTCCCCGTCATCTCGGTCGGCGCGCTCACGGCCGGCGGCACGGGCAAGACCCCCGTGGCGGGCTGGATCGCGCGGCACCTCGCGGCGTACGATCCCGTGGTCGTCTCGCGCGGCTTCGGGCGTCGCGCCGGGGCGGACGTGCGGCTCGTGGGGGAGGTGACCGACCTCGGCGACGAGCTCGTGATGCTCGCCCGGCGCGGCATCCGCGTCGCCTCCGCGCCCGACCGGCTCGCGGGGGTCTCCGCCGCGGTCGCCCGGGGGGCACGCCTCGCCATCCTCGACGATGCGCTCCAGTACGGCGAGATCGCGCGGGACCTCGAGATCGTCGTGCTCGACGCCCGCTGGCCCCTCGGCGGCGGGCCGATCCCGGTGGGCACCGCGCGCCTGCCCCGCTCCTGGCTCGCCAGGGCCGACATCGTCTGGGTGAACCACGGGCCGCTCCCGCCCGCCCTCGCCGCGTACCTGCGTCCCGACGCCATCGTGGTGCGCGCCGAGTATCGCCCCGTCGGCTGGCTCTACCACGGGCAGCGCCTGCCGCTCGACGCCCTCCCGTCTCGCCTCGGCGCGGCGTTCGCCGGGGTGGCCCGCCCCGAGGGCTTCTTCCAGCAGGTGCGCAACCTCGGCGTCCAGCTCGATCGCACCTGGATCTTCCCCGATCACCACCCCTACGGGTGGCACGACCTCCAGAGCATCGAGGCGTGGCTCGACGACCACGTCGTCCTCACCACCGAGAAGGACGCCGCGCGCCTGCCGCCCACGTCTGGGGTGCACGCCCTCCTCGTGGACATCGAGATCGTAGAGGGGCGCGAGGCCCTCGAGGCCCGCCTCGCCGCCGTGGCGGCCCGGGTCGCCGGCGTGACGCGGCCCGCGACCGCGTGATGGACCCGCGGGGCCTCCTGGTGACGGTGCTGGCGCGGGTCCCGCTCCGGCTGGCGGATGCCGTGGCGTGGGGCATCGCCTGGCTCTGGTGGTTCGTGCTCCCGATCCGCCGGCGGGACGCCGTCGAGGCCCTCCGCGCCGCGATCCCCGGCGTTTCGCCGCGCGCCGTCCTCACGCGCATGATGCACGACCTCGCCCTTGGCTACGTCGAGCTTCTCCAGTTCGACCGCCTGCAGATCACCGTCGAGGGCGCCGAGGGGCTGCCCCCCGGCGCGCTCGTCCTCGCGGGCCACGGCGGCTCCTGGGACGTGGCGCTGCTCGCCTGGGCGGATGCGTTCCCGCTCGCCATCTTCCTGCGCACGCCGTCGGACCCCTGGACCCGCCGCTTCCTCGCCGAGCACCGGGCTCGCCACGACCTCGTCGCGCTCGAGACCGGCGCCACGATGGACGACGCCTATGCCGCGCTCGCCGCCGGGCGCGCCGTCTACTTCGTGCAGGATCAGCGGCACGCGAAGGGCATCTGGAGCCCGTTCCTCGGTCGCCCGGCCCGCACCTCCGCGGGGATCGCGGCGGCTTTCTTGAGGACCGGGCGTCCCATCTGGGCCGCGTGGCAGCGGCGCGAGGGCGTGGGGCGGCACCACCTTTGCATCGAGCCCTTGCCGATGCCCCCTCTCACCGGCGACCGTACGGCGGATGTCCAGGCCCTCACCGACGCCACGAACGCGTGGTACGAAGCCCGGATCCGTGCCTACCCCCACGGATGGCTCTGGCTCCATCGCCGTTGGCGGTAGCGCTCCCGCCCCGGACCGGTGTCCCTTCCCGCGGAGATCGAAATCATGCTCTTCCTCCTCGCTTCCCTGGCCGCCCCGGCGTTCGCCGACAGCATCACGCTCGACACGGGCGCCACGATCGAGGGGGACCTCGCGCGCTACGAGTTCGGCGGCGACTGCCAGCTCTCGGTGACCGAGGGGGAGCTCACGGGCGTCATCCTCATCGTGCCGTGCCACCGCGTGCAGAGCTTCATGCGTACCGCGGTCCGCACGCCGGTCCCCATCGGGCTGGAGGAGGAGGCCGTGACCGTGGCCTCCGCGGGCATGGAGGGCGAGGGCCTGGGGGCCTTGCCGGTCATCGCGGGGGACGCCGCGTCCGCCGGCGAGCCGGTGCGGGACTCCGTGGTCAGGGGGCAAGCGGCCTCGGTGCCCCTCGAGGCCCCTGTGGCCGTCCAGGAGGTGGCCGTCCAGGAGGAGCCCTTCTACGACGAGCCCCTCTTCCCCTCCGACCCCACCCAGCCGATCGGCGTCGCGACGGCCCCGGCGTCGGCACCCTCGTCGGCACCCGCATCCGCCGCCCCGGCGCGCACCGCCTCCGCGTCCGGCAACCCCGCCGCCGCCGTCGAGGCTCCGCCGCAGCGCACGGCCGCGCCCGAGCCCACGGGCCCGCGCATGGCGCCCCGCATGGACGAGCCGACCCCGCCCGCCGAGCGTCGGTCGGTCAGCTTCTGATCCCGATCCGGGCGGCTCATCGGCCCCCTCTGGGCGCGCGCTTCGCGCTTGGCTGGCCCGGGCCGAACCCGCTTGCGTAACGACGAACGGTTGGGTGGCCCGGTCCGAGCCGGCCGGCCCGAGCG
>JAUXTN010000213.1 GCA_030684355.1 Pseudomonadota bacterium | reverse complement strand
CGCGGCAAAGCCTCCGCTGGCGGCACCGTCCGCACGCCGCGGCGCCCACCCCCGGTACCGTCCGCAACCGGGGCGCCCCCGCGCGCGGCCCTGTCCGCGACCGGGGTGCGCCCACCCCCGGTACCGTCCGCAACCGGGGCGCCCCCGCGCGCGGCGCTGTCCGGAATCCGCGGCGCGAGACGTCGTATGCTCCGCCACCCCACCGGAGCCCGATGACCTCCCGCATCTTTGCCCTTCTCTCGTGCCTCGTGCTGCTCTTGCTCCCCACCCCCTCCGACGCCGGCTCCATGGCCAAGGAGCTGCGCAACGGCGCCGCGCTCGGCGACGGCGACAGCCCGCAGGACGACATGGTGACGTTCACGCTCCACCTCGGCGGCGGCGCGGCGCCGATCGTCGTGACCGGGCGCGACTACCAGAGCTTCGAGCTCTTCGAGGAGGACGGCATCCCGACCCAGCTCGAGCTGTACCACGGCAAGGGCGACGAGAAGCACAACATCGCCATCAACCTGGAGTCTGCCCGTTACTACCGCCTCAACGTCGCGAAGAAGTACGGGGAGTGGCACTACGAGTTCGCGCTCTACTACTGAGTCGCGCGGCTCGAGGGCGACCGGAGGAGGTTGGTGCTATCGTGGCGCGTCCGGAGACCACCTTGCGCCACTCCTTCGTCCTGCTCCTCCTCGCCGCGTGCGCCGTCGACAACAGCATCAGCGGCAAGCCCGACGATCCGGAGCCCTTCGACAGCGGGGATCCCGTCGTCCCGCCGGTGGAGGACACCGACACCGTGGCGCCGCCCGTCGAGGAGTGCAACGGCTGGGACGACGACGGGGACGGCCTCGTCGACGAGGACTTCCCTGACGCCAACGCCAACGGCCGTGCCGACTGCCTCGACGAGGAATGCCCGGTGCTGGACGTAGGGGACCCCGGGCTCATCAGCATCGTGGAGGAGTGTCAGGGCACTACGGGCGGCGGCGGCACCGAGGTGGTCGACCCCTGGAGCGTGCGGACGAAGTGGACGTTCCGCGCGCCGTCGGTCGACGCGAGCGCGTCGAACTCCTACTCCCAGCCCGTCATCGGCAACCTCGACGACGACAACGGGGACGGCCAGATCGACGAGGACGACAGCCCCGAGGTCGTCATCGTAGCGTTCGGCAGCAGCGGCCACATCGTCGCGGTCGACGGCGCGACCGGCATCGAGAAGTGGGTCTACTCGGGGGTCAGCACCACGGGCGGCGTCATCATCGCGGACATCGACTCCGACGGGCGCCCCGACGTGGTCGGCTACGACAGCTCGCAGCGGCCCATCGCGCTCGAGGGGGACGGCACGCTCAAGTGGACGGCGAGCCGCTCGCCATCCTCCACGTCGTACCCGCTCGTGAGCGTGGCCGATCTCGAGGGGGACGGGACGCCCGAGATCATCGCCGACGATCTCATCCTCGACGGGCCGAGCGGCACGGTGCTGTTCAGCCTCAACGCCTCCGTGTCCAACCCCTACCGCATCGCGGCGGTGGGCGACGTCGACCAGGACGGCGATCAGGAGATCTTCATGACGGGCACCGCGTACGACAGCGACGGTACCGTGCTCTGGACCACGGGCGAGGTCGGAACGTACGGGTTCTGGCCCATCCTCCTGAACGCCGACGCCGACGACGAGGCCGAGATCGGCTTCGTGGGCCGGAATTGGACGCTCTGGGAGGACGATGGCACCGCCATCTACAGCCGCACCTACGGCGCCACCCCGCAGCCCGGCCCGCCGTGCGCCGGAGACTTCGACGGGGACGGCGTGGCCGAGGTGGTCTGGCCCGCCTACCAGACGCTCGTGATGTACGAGCTCGACGGCACCGCCGTCTGGTCCGTGCCGATGAACGACACCTCCGGCCTCGCCGGGTGCGCGGGCTACGACGTGAACAACGACGGCGCGCTGGAGGTGCTCTTCGCCGACCAGGACAGCTTCAAGATCCTGGACGGCGCCAGCGGCGCGACCATGTACATCAACAACGACCACGCCTCCGGCACGGTGTTCGAGTACCCGGTCGTGGCCGACCTCGACGCGGACGGGCACACCGAGATCGTGCTCGTGAGCAACTACGGCGCCACCTGGGGCCTCGCCGTGGCGCTGGAGCACGACGGCGACGGCTGGCCGGCGGCGGGCAGCACCTGGGCCACGCACGACTTCGCGATCACGAACATCAACCCCGACGGCAGCGTGCCGGCGACGCCCGAGGCGTCCTGGCTCAAGTACAACGTGTACCGCGCGCGCGTGGCGGCAGACGACCCCTCCACGCCCGACCTCGTCGCCAGCATCAAGGACGTGTGCGTGGCCGATTGCGACTACGGACCGGTCCAGGTGGCGGTCCAGGTCGCCAACCAGGGTGGCTCCGATGTCGACGCCGGCGCGATCCTCGCGCTCTACGCCGACGACGAGTCGCCCCGCCTCATCGGCACCTACGACCTCCCGCTCGTCCCCGCCGGCGCGATCCTCGAGGGCATCACCTTCGAGCTTGCCCCCGCCGACATCGGGCTCTACGGCTTCATCGCGGTGGTCGACGACGACGGATTCGGGACCGACAGCGTGAACGAGTGCGACGAGACGAACAACGTCGACGAGTGGGCGGACGTGGCCTGCCCGTGATCCTGCTGGTCTGGATGGGGTGTGTCGCGCCCTCCGACGCGGGGGCCGACACGGCGGAGGACACCGACACCGCCGGTCCCGGCGGGGAGACCGGCCACCCCGACACGGCCGACACCGACACGGCCGACACCGACACCGACACGGCCGGGGACACCGACACGGAGACGGGCGATCCGGCGCCGCTGGCGGGGGCGCTCCACGTGGAGGGCACCTGGCGCGGCGCCGCCTTCGCCGTGGACTGCACCGAGGCCGACGGCGACAGCGTGTTCGTGCGCTACTGGAGCGACGCCCTCGGGAACGTCGCGGGCACCGTGGCCTGCTACCGCGGCGAGGACAGCCGCCCCTGGGCCGCCGTCACCTTCAGCCGCGCGGCCACTGGCGACTGGACCGAGCCGGCCGAGGCGACGTGGATGATCGGAGACGGGGCGGGCGCCTGGGGCTACGGCTCCGGGGGGAGCACGGCGTGGGCACTCGGGATCTCCCGGTTCGAGCGGCTGGATCTGCAGACCTACGCGATAGCGGGCACCCTCTCGGGCGTGTGGACCGCGGAGGATGGCGGCGGCAGCATCACGGGGGCGTTCGATGCGCTGTTGCCGTGCAGCGGGGCCTGTCCGTAGCCCCGCCGGCTAACGCCCAGCCGAGCCAAGGCTACTGCCGGCAGTCCGCGTCCGTCACCGCGAAGTCCATGATCTCCACCGTCCCGGCGCCGTGCGTGGCGGCGGTGAAGCCGAGGAAGGCCGAGAAGCTCCACGTCGAGTCGAGCGCGGCGTCGAGCACCGGGGCGCCGTCGATCGACACGGCCACGCGCGGCGCCGCGACGACCACGCTGACGTCGTGCCACCCGCCATCGTAGAGGGAAGACGTGGGGGCGCAGGCGGCCCAGGTCGACACGTCTCCATCGAAGGTCCACGCGAGGTGCTCCGCCGCGAGGCAGCCCTCGCCCTCCGCAGCGTAGAACGCGAGGGACCAGCCGGGGAGCGCCGGGCCGTCGGTGCACGCCGCGCCGCCGCCGAAGCCGAGCCCGCACCCACCGCCGCCGATCCAGCCGGCGCTGGCTTCGTCTCCGTCGAGCGCGGTGAGGGAGAAGCCGGTGACCTCGCCGACGGTGCGCACCCGGAACGTCGCGGAGACCGCCTCCGCGTTGACGAGGGAGAAGGCGTCGAAGCCCGCGCCCACCGCCGCCTCCTCGGGGGCGCCGAGCGCGAGGGTGCCCGCGGTCGGGTCGACGACCGCCGCGGACTCCGTGTGCCACGCGTCCTCGACGAGCGAGTCGTAGGTGAAGGGGCCGTCCTGGCAGTAGAAGAGCGTCTGCTCGCCGATGGCACCGCACCTGTCGGTGGCGCGCAGCACGAGGGTCTGCGGCCCGCTCACGCGTGCCTCGGCGGGCCAGTCCATGCGCACGAAGCCGTCCTCGTCGGCCACGGCGATGCCGCCGACCGGCCCGGCGAGGCTCGACACCCACTGGAACGCGAGGGTGGGCGCCGCGTCCTCGGCGTCGGAGACGAGGGCGGAGAGCGCGAAGGTGCCCTCGGCCGGCACCCGTTGATCCTCGTAGGGCGAGAGGATCGCGACGACCGGGTGCTCGTTCCCCTCCGCCGCGATCGGCACGGCGAGGACGGGCGCGTCGGGGTCGTCACTGCCGAGGAGCACAAAACCGGTGCCGGGGGCGATGAGCAGCGAGAGCAGCAGCGACTCGCCGGGCGCGATCACCGCGGGGAGATCGGGCGCGTCGACGAGGTCGGCCCCCTCAGCGGCGACGGTCGCCAGGGTGAGGGGCGCGCTCCCGTCATTCGTGACGACGAGCTCGCCGGGCTCGGCATCGCAGGCCCCCGTCAACGCCAGGGTGCCGGGGCTCACCACGATGTCCGGGTACGTCGGCGTCGGCTCGGGCGTGATCCCGTACTCGACACAGCCGGCGAGGAGGAGGAGGAGGACGGAACCCATGCACAAGAAGATAGCCGACGAGTTCGCTCGGGCGCCGCTCATTCCCCTCGGAGCGCGCGCGCATGACAACGGCCTGGGCGTCGACGCCGAGGCGCGCCCCCGGACCCCCTCGACCGCCCCTACCGCCCCCCCGCCGCCTGCATGTCCGCGCGGCACTCCTCGTCGAAGTCGGGGGTGCCGCCGCCGAGGAGGTCGCCGATCGCGTCGGTCTCCGCGGCCCAGTACATGATGCACTCCTCGTTCGCGTCGTGGTGCGTGTGGTCGGGGTCCTCGTGCCCGGTGACCATCTCGACGCCGTTGTTCACGAGGCCGAGCACGTGGCCCGCCTCGTGGACGAGCACGGTGGGCTCGACCCCGCCGCCGAGGCCGAGGAGGCCGGCGCTCACGTCCGCCATCGTCTCGGCGAACATGAGGAGGCTCGACCCGTGGTACGCGTACCCGAGGATGCGCCCGGCGTCGGTGTCGCGGTCGGAGTGGCCGTCGACGTAGAGGTAGTAGAGGACCGCCACGCCGGTGTCGGGGTCGCGGTAGCGGTCGCGCCAGTCGATCTCGAGGTCCTCGGCGGCGTCGTAGGACCACGCGGGCGCGCCCTGGTCGGGCAGCTCGTCGTCGAGGAGGATCTGCACGCCGCCGGGCTTGTTGCAGAGCGCCTCGAGCGTGGTCCGGAGGTGGTCGAGGGCGTCCTCGTCGGGGGCGTGGCCGGCGACCCAGTCGATCTCGACCTGGAGCGAGGTGTAGGTGGTGTCCGCGAGGAAGTCGACCGCGTAGTCGCCGGGGCCCGACCCGAGGTTCTCGCCGCGCTGGTCGATGTCGAGGGGGGGCTCGCCGCTGTCGTGGCCCTCGGTGGCGGTGTCCAGCGGGATGGCGTCGCCGATGGGCGCGGGCGAGCCGGTGCACGCGAGTAGGAAGAGGAGGTTCATCCTACAAGGATACCGCACGCCCACGCGCGGCACTGTCGATGGGCTTTCAGCCGCCCCGGTGCGGGGCGGGTGCCGACGAACCGGGAACCCGGCGGCCCACCGGTTATAGAGCCGGATGAACGCCGATTCCGAGGACACCCAGGCCCCTCTCCGCGCCGACGTGCGCCTGCTCGGCGAGGTGCTCGGGGAGGTGCTCCGCGCGCGCGGCGAGCCCGGCCTCTACGAGACCGTGGAGGAGGTTCGCGCGCTCTCGAAGGCCGCGCGGGCCGGGAACGCCGACGCGGCGGTGGCCCTGGAGGACCTGCTCGCCACGCTGCCCCCGCGCCGCGCGAACGAGGTCGCCCGTGCGTTCGCCCACTTCCTCGACCTCGCGAACGTGGCCGAGCAGCACCACCGCATCCGGCGGCGCCGGGCGTGGGCCTCGGCCGGGGGCGGGCCGCAGCGGGGGTCGCCGGCGGAGTCCTTCGAGCGGCTCCTCGCCGCGGGCATCGAGCCGGAGGCCCTGTGGCACGCGGTCGACGGGCTCGCGATCGAGCTGGTGCTGACGGCCCATCCGACGCAGTCCCAGCGGCGCACCCTCGGGAAGAAGTACACGGAGGTCGCCGCGCTGCTCGACGCGCGCGACCGCCTCGCGATGGTCCCCCCGGAGATCGAGGCGTGGCACGCGTCGCTCGCGCGGCTGGTGACCTCCGCGTGGGAGACCCCCGACGTGCGACGCGAACGGCCGACCCCCGAGGACGAGGCCCGCGCGGGGCTCGTCGTCGTGGAGCAGGTGCTCTGGGACGCCGTCCCCGCCACGCTCCGCAGCGTCGACCGTGCCCGCCGCGCCCTCGGCGGCCCGCCCCTCCCCGACGACGCCGCCCCGCTGCACTTCGGCTCGTGGATGGGCGGCGACCGCGACGGGAACCCGAACGTGACCCCCGAGACGACGCGCCGGGTGGTGCTGCTCGGCCGGTGGATGGCGGCGGAGCTACTCTACCGCGAGGTGGACGCCCTGCGGGACGAGCTCTCGATCGGCGTCGCCAGCCTCGACCTCGTCGCGGCGGCGGGCGACGACTGGGAGCCCTACCGCGCGCTCCTGAAACCGCTCCGCGAGCGCCTCGCGGCCACCCGGGACTGGGCGGCGCGGTCGCTCGACGCCCCCCTCGCCCCCTCCCCCGACGTGCTCCTCGACGTCCACACGCTCCTCGCGCCCCTGGTCCTCTGCCGCCGCTCGCTCCGCGAGACCGGGGACGACCTCCTCGCCGACGGCCGCCTGCGGGACCTCCTCTGGCGCGTCGCGGCCTTCGGGCTCACCCTGTTCCGGCTCGACCTGCGCCAGGAGGCGCCGCGCCACACCGAGGCCCTCGACCTCGTCACCCGCGCCGTGGGCGTCGGGGAGTACGCGTCCTGGGACGAGGCCGCGCGCGTCGCGTTCCTCACCGGCGAGCTCGAGGGCGCCCGGCCGCTGGTGCCTCCGTACCTCTGGGACGATCCCACCGTCCCCGCGCCGGTCCGCGACGTGCTCGGCACCTTCGCCGTCGCCGCGCAGGAGCCCGCCGGATCGCTCGGCGCCTACGTCATCTCCATGGCCCGCGCACCCTCGGACGTGCTCGCCGTCGAGCTCCTCCAGCGGGAGGCGCGCATGCGCTTCGCGACGGAGCGGTCGGGCCCGCCGATGCGGGTGGTGCCCCTGTTCGAGACGCTCACCGACCTGGAGCACGCGGGCAGCGTCGTGGCGGCGCTCCTCGCGATCCCGTGGGTGCGCGCGCACCTGCAGGGCGGGCCGTCCGATGGCGAACGGGACCCGCGCCACGAGGTGATGATCGGGTACTCGGACTCCGCGAAGGACGCGGGGCAGCTCGCGGCGACCTGGGCGCTCTACCGCGCGCAGGAGGCGGTCGTGGCGGCGAGCTGGGCCGCGGGCGTGAAGGTGACGCTCTTCCACGGGCGCGGCGGCACGGTCGGGCGCGGGGGCGGGCCGACCCACGCGGCGATCCGCGCCCAGCCGCCGGGATCGGTCGACGGCTCGCTGCGCGTGACCGAGCAGGGCGAGGCCATCCAGGCGCGCTTCGGGCTCCTCGACATCGCCATCCGCACGCTCGAGGTCTACACGACCGCCGTGCTGGAGGCGACGTTGAGCCCGCCGGAGCCGCCGACGCCGGCGTGGCGCGTCACGATGGATCGCCTCGCCGCCACCTCGCGCGACGCCTACCGCGGCGTGGTGAAGGGCGATCCCAGCTTCGTCCCGTACTTCCGCGCGTGCACCCCGGTGGACGAGCTCGCGCGGCTGAACATCGGGAGCCGGCCCGCGCGGCGGGCGAAGCCGGGGGAGGCCCCGAGCGGCGGCGTGGAGAGCCTGCGCGCGATCCCCTGGCAGTTCGCGTGGACCCAGGTGCGGCTCATGCTCCCCGCCTGGCTCGGCGTGGGCGAGGCCCTGAAGGCCGAGTTGGGCGCGCACGGCGAGGCCGGGCTCCGCGAGATGCTCGAGGGCTGGCCCTTCTTCGCGACCGCGCTCGACCTCGTCGAGATGGTGCTCGCCAAGGCCCTCCCCGACGTGCACGCCCGCTACGAGGCGCTGCTCGTGCCGCAGGATCTCTGGCCGCTCGGCCGGGACCTGCGCCGCCGCTTCGTCGTGACGCGCGACACGCTGCTCCACCTGCGGGGCACCCACGAGCTGCTCGTCGGCAACGGCGTCCTCCGGCGCTCGATCGCGGTGCGCAACCCCTACGTCGACCCGCTGAACATCCTCCAGGCGGTGCTCATCCGGCGTGCCCGGGCCGGCGCCCGGGATCCGGAGCTCGACGCCGCGCTGCTCACGACGTTCACGGGCATCGCGGCGGGGATGCGGAACACGGGGTAGCCAGGCCGGCCAGCGCACGGCCTGTCTATCGTTATCGGGTCGGCAACCCTCGGGGCGCGCGTCCACATCGGCACGATCGCGCGCTCGACGCCCCGCTACCGCGCGGCCGGAGCCGTCCCGGGCGGGACCGGCGCCGCCTCCCCGGCCGCCGCCCCCGGGTGCACGAGGCCCCAGTACCCGTTGTCCTTGAGCGCCTGGATCTGCGCGGGGGTCATCACCTCGCGCGGGGCGTCCACCAGCGCGGCGCGGCGGTCCGCCAACGTCGTCAGGAGCGGCACGAGCATC
The DNA here is from genome assembly GCA_030684355.1 of Pseudomonadota bacterium. Lineage (GTDB taxonomy): Bacteria > Myxococcota_A > UBA796 > UBA796 > SXON01 > CAJBVW01. The sequence goes on along the minus strand of JAUXTN010000213.1, from coordinate 34,329 downwards.
TCCGCGGCCTTGTCGGGCTGCGCGGCGACGAGGTTGGTGTGCTCGCCGGGGTCCGCCACGAGGTCGTAGAGCTCGATGGCGAGCTCGTCGGGGCTCGGCCCCACCTGGGCGGTCGTCCCGCCGTCCGCCGGGCGCTTCATCGCCGAGCAGTCTGCCAGCGGCGCGTCGTCGAGCGGGTGCGCCGCCGCGAACGCCGCGAGGGTCACCACCACCCCGTTTGCCCCGCCCACGGCGTGCCACATCCGCCCCTCCTGGGGGCGCAGGTCCCGCAGGACGAGCTTGTGCGTGCGCGTGCGCAACGAGACGTGGCAGGCCTCGGAGAGGCTGAACACCGCGCGCTCGGGGTAGGGCTCCCCCGGGCCCCCGAGGAGCGGGAGCAGGGAGTGGCCGTCCATCGTCGCGTCGACCGGGATGCCCGCGCGCGCGAGCAGGGTGGGCGCGAGGTCCACCGACTGCACGATCGTGTCGATCGTCACGGGCGTCGCGACGGGGTCGTAGACGATGAGCGGCACGTGGAGCGTCGTGTCGTAGAGGAGCCCGTGCTCGGCGAGGGCGTGCTCGTAGAAGTCCTCCCCGTGGTCCGAGGTCACGACGACGACCGTGCGCTCGGCGAGCCCCGCGTTGTCGAGCGCCGCGAGGATGCGCCCCACGGCGTTGTCGTAGAGGTGGAGCACCCCGTCGTAGCGGGCGAGCACGGCGTCGCGGGCCGCCTCCTCTCCGGCCGTCGCGGCCACCGCGGCGTGGATGCGCTGGTAGTTGGGGAGGTCCGTGGGCGTCGACGCGCGATCGAAGGGCACCCGCCCGTCCCGCGTGCGGTAGCTCAGCGGGTGGTGGAGGTCGATGTCGTGGACGTACGCGAAGAAGGGCTCCTTCGGCGCCCCCTTCAGGAAGTCGACCACCTCGTGCGTCGGCGGCTGCGCGAGCAGCTCCGCGTTGGGATGCATCGAGACGGTCCCGAACGTCAGCCCCATCGCGCTGCTCATCGTGCCGGGGATGGTGCTCCCCCAGAACGCGGCGGTGGTGTAGCCGTAGAGGCCCAGGATCTCGGGCAGGTCGCGCGCGTGGGCCGGCCGCCACGACACCTGGCCGTCGGCGGCGGCGATGACCACGGGGAGCGCCCCGGTGAGGTGGCTGACGAGCGCGGGCATCGTCCAGCCCGACTGGCTGTAGGCGTGCGTGAAGCGCGCGCCGCGCGCCGCGAGGGCGTCGAGCGTGGGGGTGACGGACCCGTGTTGGCGCGTGGCCCCGACGTGGTCGTAGCGCAGCGAGTCGATGTCGAGCACGACGAAGTTCGGGCGATCGCCGCCGTAGGCGATGGGCGACGCGCGGGTGAGCACGGATCCGACGGTCACCACGGCCGCGGCGGCCGCCACGAGCCCGAGCAGGAGCGGCATACGACGGGAGGGGCGGTCGGGGGGAGGCGTCACGGCGCCACTCTACGCCGGGTGCCCGGGCGGACGCCACGTATCGAACCCCGCGGCCGGCGCCGGCTCTCCCCCTTCCTGGGGCAGGGGCTCCGCCCCCGCAACGCCCCCGCCAGGGGGCCGGCCCCCTGGACCCCCGAACTACCCCGCTCCGGGCCCGCTCACTCCGCGCAGACGGCGTCCTCGGCCGGCGGCCCGTCGGCGCAGCCTTCGCAGTCCACCCCCGCCACCGGCGTGACCGTGAACCCGGCCACCTCGGGGGCGGTGATCTGGTCGGCGAGCAGGTCGAGGCAGTAGCGCTCGCCGTCCGGGCAGTCGCCGCACCGGATGCCGGCAGAGACCATGAGATCGCACGCCGCGGACGGGTTGCCCTCGTCGCCTACGAGCACGCCCATGTTGCGCGTGTCGAGGATCCCCGAGAGCGTGCCGCCGCCGATGAAGGTGCCGTCGACGCTGAACGTGCCGGTGATGACGAGGTCCGACACGGTGACCGGCGCGCCGCCGACCGCCACCGTCGCGGCCGCGGCCGAGAGGTGGAAGTACGGCGACTCGGCGAACTCGGCGCCGGGCAGGTCGGTCGTGGCGAAGCAGTACTCCTGCGTGAGGGGCTCGCCGTCGACGACGAGGCTGGACCCCTCGATGATGTCGAGGGTGTCGGCGTCCACGGCGGTGACGCCGATGAGGAGGGGCTGCTGCGGCACGCTGGAGAGGACGAGGTTCATCCCCTCGGGCGAGACGAGGCGCGCGGCGGCGAGGTCGAACGACCAGGTGCGGCCGATGAGCGCGGCGGGGTCGGCGAGCGCGGTGCCGAGCCCCGAGGTCGTGAACGCGATCTCGGTGGAGCCGGCGCAGGACTCGAGCGTCGCCGTGTAGGCGGTGTTCGGGGTGAGCGGCGCGTCGGGCGTGTAGGACAGGACCGTGCCGTCCTCCGAGCGCGTGAGCGTGCCCGCGAACGAGGCCGACACCGTCGCGAGGGGGTCCGGGTCGGAGAGGGGGAACTCGACGGCGCCGCGGTAGTAGGCGTCCGTGGCGGCGTCGACCGGGACGGTCTCCTCAAGCGTCACGGCGCACGCGGGGGCGGGCCCGGTGTCGTCCTTGGCGCTGTCGCCGGAGCATGCGAGGAGGGTCACGAGGGGCAGGGCGAAGGGAAGGAGGCGCATGCCGCGCAACGTAGCTGATCCGCCGCGGGTCCCGCGCGTCGGCGCGCGGTCGGTCGGCGCGCTCACCCCGCTCAGACCGCGACGTCGCCCCACCGCACGACCGCCGCGCTGGCGGTGGGCCTCCAGGTCCACCGGACCCTGGCCGGCGCGAGCACGGGCACGGGGCTCGCCTGGGGTTCAACGCTCTCGCTCACCGGAAACTCAGGATCTTCGGCGCCTTGCTTGCCCCGAGTTCGGCCTTGGCGCATCATGCGACCCCGGCTGGGGCGCCTCCGAGCGAAGGCCGCAAAAATCGCAATCCTCAAATCAACAATAACGCTCATAAGCCAATAATTGCCGATTCGAGTCGCTTGACGACGCTACCCCCACCCGCTACAGTGCTGCTGAAACCGGGCCGGCACCCTACGGAGCCCCCGGGCAGGGCAAGGCCCGAAACGTCTCCTCTCGGCCGCAAACGGAGCAGCCTCATGGCGTACGAAGTGTATTTTACCCGGTCCGCGGTCGCCGAGCGCGACGAGCTCTCGGTGTGTCTCCGTGGCACGTTGGACACCATGATCGACGTGCTCGCCCGGCTCCGGCGTCCGGCTGGGTGTGTCAACTATTGGGACGGCAAGACGCTGCTCTGGTTCTTCCGCGTCAAACGGATGAACTTGTGCTACCGCATCAACGACGAGGGCCGCTACATCGAGATCGTGGCAATGGAGTGGACGGAGGCCGTGTCATCCACGCGCCTCGACCAGCGCCGTCGGAGGGGCCCGCGCCGGCCCCCCGCGCAACCCAGGTTCCGGTGGGGAAGGAGCGCGCCCGCCCTCCAGCCGGGCACGAGCGCCCGCGCGCCGGAGGCCCTGCCGGTCATCATCCTGCTCGGCTGGCTTGGATGGGGGCGCCCGGCTCGGTGGGGTGACATGTTCCATTAGGGTCCGAGCGACGCCGCGCACGCGAGCCCGGGGGCGGCCGGATCCGCAGGTCATCGAGGAACGGGCCCTCGGCGGCGGCGGCGCTTGGAGCGAACCAGGTCCTTCCGGGAGCCCTCGAGATCGCCGGATCGAGGAGCGGCCATAGCGAGTTGGTCCCAGGGGACCATCTCCTCCCAGGGGACCATCTCCTCCAAGGGGACCATGGCGTCGCCGCCGGACGTATGGGCGGCGAGCACCGCCGATCCTCGTCGCAGGAGGGCCAGGACTTCGGGGAGATACCAACCGGTTCCATTCCGAAATATGAACGGCCGGCTGTTTCGATTGCGCAAGAACCAGCGTTGCGCCGAATCCGGCGGCCCTTCCCGTGGGCGCGTTCTCTTCGCCATGTCAGGCCGCCGACGGTAGGGGAATTTCTATTATTTTCATCTTATCTCCCCGCAGCTCGCGAACAAGACGCCTTCCAACTGGGCTGAAATGTATCATGTTCCCGTCAGGGACGTCACGAGTCCATGGCGTATGATTTGTGCATCTGCCCGGTATACGGAGGTGCACGGCGGTCTGCGTAGCGGATCCGCCGCGGGTCCCGCGCCGCGACGCGCCACCGTGCCGCGCTACACTCCCGCCGCCCCCGGAGCTCCAGCATGATCAAGCGCACCGTCGTCCTCCTCCATGGGGCGTGGATGAACCCCGAGAGCTGGGACGGCTGGGCCACGCGCCTGCGCGCCCGTGGCTACGACGTGCTCGCGCCCGCCTGGCCCTACGACGACCGGCCGGCCGCGGAGCTGCGCGCGACCCCAGCCCCGGAGCTCGCGAACGTCGGCGTCGGCGAGATCGTGGCCCACTACGAGGCCGTGATCCGCGCGTTCCCCGAGCCGCCCATCCTCATCGGGCACTCGTTCGGCGGGCTCTACACCCAGCTCCTCCTGGCGCGCGGGTGTGGCGCGTGCGGCGTCGCGATCGACCCCGCGCCGATCAAGGGGGTCCTCCCCGCGTTCGACGCCATCCGCGCGGCCTTCCCCGTCGTGTCGACGTGGGGCGCCGCGAAGAAGGTGTTCCACCTCTCGTTCGAGGACTTCTCGTGGGGGTGGGTCCACCTGCTCCCCGAGGCCGAGCAGCGCGCCGTGTACGAGCGCTACGTGGTGCCTACGCCGGGCCGGCCGTACATGGAGGGGCTCGCCGCGCCGTTCACGAGCCTCTTCGACGCGTGCCCGGAGAAGCGGACGGCGCCGCTCCTCCTGGTCGCGGGCGAGGCGGACCGCACGGTGCCCGCGTCCATGGTGCGCGCGGCGCACGCCATCCAGTCGCGCTCCGCGGCGAAGACGGAGCTCCGGGCCTTCCCGGGGCGGACGCACTGGATCTGCGCTCAGGATGGTTGGGAAGAGGTCTGCGACACCGCCATGGACTGGGTGGAGGGCGTGGTCGCCTGAGGGGTGGTGGCGACCGGCCCCGCCGCGACGCGCAGGGCGATCGTCCCCCACCGCGCGCGCCAGGGACCCGCAAGGCGGCCCGCTTCCGAGCGGGCCGGTCCCGGCCGCGCACCGTCCTCGGGGCGCGGCCGGACCGAGCGCGCACGCGCGCGAGCCTGGAGGGGCCCGCCGACGCCCGCTTCGGGCGGCGGGGCGCCCGTACCAGACGTGAAGTGATGGGGGTCCTGCGGCGCCGTTACTTGTACTTCAGGCTCCGGAGCACATCGAGCAGCGGGCGCGCGCGGAACGCGATGAAGTGAGCCAGGATGTCCTTGCTCTTGCCGCTGCTGATCTCCAGCTTCACGCCAAGTTCTTTCCCGATCGTGGTGGCAGCTTCGGCGATGTCGCCTCCCAAGTCCGTGAACACAAACTTGGCCCATGCGGCGATCGTCTTGTTGTCATCGAGCTTTCCGTGCAGCTTGCTCTTCGTCCGTTCGGCCGCCGCCAGGATCTTCGTGTGCAAGACCGCAAAGACCGCCACGCGCTGGAGCGGTGTCGAATCCTCCAACGTTTCGGGCCCCGCCCGCTGGTAGTCGAGGAAGGACACGAGGGGCAGACCCCAGTAGTCGCCGTCCAGTTTCGCGTCCGGTTCGTTCTCCACGCCCACCGGTGGGGGCTCGTAGTGTCCCGAGTCGTTTGTCCAGCGGACGGCGTGCCCCGAAACGAACCTCACTCCGCCGGCCCACCCGACCGCATCGGCGCAGCCGACCATCTCCGCGATGCCCATGTGGCCCACCGGCTTCTTGTCCTTGTGGGTCTTGATCACCTCCTCGCCGCTCGCCATGAAGAGCGTCCCGTAGCTGGACTTCTGGCGCTTCGTGACGAACAGGAACAAGCCCGTGGCGGGGATCTTGTCGATGTACCAGACACCCTTCTCGTGAATCGCAACGAACAGCTTGGTGGGCCGGCTTTGAGGGGCATCGCTGGCGAGCTTCAGGCCGGGCGTGGTGGTGTCGTCCCCTTCCAGGAGGTTGTTCCTCTTGGGTCGCAGCACGGGCGGCCACTCCGCCTTGGGCGCCTCCTCCTGCTCGTCGACAAGGGAGACGACCGACACGGAGTCCTTCGAGACGACGTCGCTCTCCGGCTCCGGGCCCCACATGTTCAGGTCACTGGTCCAGTCCTCGTAGCTCCGGCGCTCCTCCTCGTACGTTCCGTAGAGCTCGATCCAGGACTTCGGCAGCTTCTCCGCGTCCTCGATCCGGAAGAACATCGTGTCGGTGCCGACCTCGTAGTACCACCTCAAGCCGCCACGCAGCGGCTTCCAGAACTGGAGGTCCTTCGTCGCCTCCGTCCATTCGCGCTGGACCACCGCCCTGCCCGTCCGCATCTGCACGCCCGGTGGGGTCCCGAACGCCCGGGACGGCCGAGCCCCCGCAAGGGGATGCTGAAGCCCCTCCCCCGCGAGCGGATCGCGAAGCCCGCCCGCCGCGAGCGGATCGCGAAGCCCGCCGGCGGCGAGCGGGTCGCGGAGGCCGCGCGCGGCGAGCGGCGCAGGGCGCTCCGTGCCGGCACGGGTGCGCTGAGCCACGCCTTCGCCGCGAGCCCGAGTGACGAAGCTGGGCGCGGTGACAGCCGGCATCCGCTTACGGTAAAGGTTGGCCGGGCACGCGTCAACTCGCGATGCGGCGGGCCTGGGGTCGCGGCTCGCCGCTGCCGACCCGGAGGTCGACTTCTGGCGCCTCGGCGCGGTGGGGGTGACGCCGCGGATGTACGCGTCGGTGGACTTCATCGTGAAGTGATGCGGGTCCGGGCCGGGTGACGCGGGCCCGCCGGCGACGCGGACCGCGGGATCCATGCTACGTCGGTTGCGCCCATGAACGCCCTCGGGAACCACCTGCTCGTCGAGCTCTACGAGTGTGACGCCGCGCTCCTCGACGACCTCGACGGCATCACCGACGCCATGGTCGAGGCCGCCCTCGAGGCCGGCGCCACCGTGATCGACCGCACGTTCCACCGCTTTGCCCCCCAGGGGGTGTCCGGTGTCGTCGTCATCGCGGAGTCGCACCTGGCCATCCACACGTGGCCCGAGCACCGCTACGCGGCGGTGGACGTGTTCACGTGCGGCACGCGGGTGAGCCCCGATCGGTGCGCCGACATCCTGTGCGAGCGCCTCGGGAGCAAGCGGCAGCGCCGGATCCACGTGCCGCGCGGGCCCGCGGAGGACGTGCGGGGGCCGGTCGGAGAGCCTCGGCCGGCGTGAGGGGGGGCGCCGGGGAGCCGCGTGGCCGCCCGGAGGATGCCCCAGGACGCCCCGATTCGCCCTCGTCCCTTGTCCCATCCTCCCCCGGCGACTACCCTCGGCTCGCGATGTCCGACCCCCTCCCCCCCTCCGGGGCCGCCCCCGACTGGTCCCTGCGCTTCGACGGCGGCACGCTCGTGCTCGACGGTTGCGACGCCGACGCCCTCCCCGAGGGGTTCGCGTGGGACGGCCGCATCCGCCGCGGGCGCGCCCCGGCGATCCAGTACGGGCGGTTCATCGAGAGCCGGCGCGGCGAGCCCCTGGAGGACCGCGCGCGGGGCTACGAGAAGCTCGACATCAAGCACCTCGGCACGCGCACCGCCCGCCACTACCAGGACGAGGCCGTGGCCGCGTGGAAGGCCGCGCGGTGGCGGGGCATCGTCGTGCTGCCGACCGGCGCGGGCAAGAGCTACGTCGCCGAGCGGGTGATCGCGGAGGCGCGGCGCTCCACGCTGGTCGTGGTGCCGACGTTGGATCTGTTGTCCCAATGGTACGGCGGCCTGCGCGCCGCGTTCGGGTGTGACATCGGGTTGTTGGGCGGCGGGAGCCACGACATCCGTCCGATCACCGTCACCACCTACGACAGCGCCGCGCTCTACATGGAGCGCTATGGCAACCGCTTCGGCCTGCTCGTGTTCGACGAGGTGCACCACCTCCCCGCGCCGATGTACGCGCGCGCGGCCGAGAACTCGATTGCGCCGCTCCGCCTGGGCCTCACCGCCACGTTGGAGCGCCCCGACGGCGCCCACGAGTGGCTCGACACGCTCGTCGGGCCGGTGTGCTACCGCAAGGAGATCACCGATCTCGCGGGGGAATTCCTCGCGGAGTACTACACCGAGGTCATCGCGGTGAGCCTCTCCCCCGAGGAGCAGGCCCAATACGACATGCTGCGCGCGCGCTACCGCGCGTTCGTCGACTCGAACAACATCCGCATGGGCTCCCCCGACGGGCTGCGGCAATTCCTGATGCTCTCGGCCCGCAGCAAGGAGGGCCGCGCCGCGTTCCGCGCGATGCTCGACAGCAAGCGCATCGCGCACGGCACCGAGCGCAAGTTGGAATTGGTCGAGTCGATCATCGCGGACGAGTGGGGGCGCCGCACGATCGTGTTCACCAACGACAACGACACGGCGTGGCGCATCTCCCGGCGGCTGCTCGCGCCGTGCATCACCCACCACACCGACACGAAGGAGCGCCGGGCCTGGCTCGACGCGTTCGGGGCCGGCGAGATCACCACGTTGGTGACCTCGCGCGTGCTCAACGAGGGGGTCGACCTCCCCTCCGCCGAGGTGGCCATCGTCGTGAGCGGGACCGGCACGGTGCGCGAGTCCGTGCAGCGGCTGGGGCGCATCCTGCGGCCGGGGAAGGACAAGCAGGCGGTGCTCTACGAGCTCGTCACCGAGGGCACCACCGAGACCCGCACCTCCGAGCGGCGCAGAGAGCACGATGCTTACCGGTGACCTCATCCGCGTGCGCGTCCAGAAGGGCGAATTGGCGCCGTCGTTCGTCGATCCCGTGGCGCCCAAGGTGGTGGAGCGCGCCGAGGAGATCCTCACGCTGTTCCGCGAGGGCGTGGGCCGGCGGCGCGTGGACCTCGACGAGGAGATCGACACCCTCGTCGGCGACGGCACCGATCACAAGCTCGTGAAGGGGCTGGTGAAGGTGCTGACGGACAAGTCGACGTTCGACGTGTCGGCGCCCATCCCCCCGGCCGAGATCCGCGCCAAGGTGTTCCGCCTCGCGACGCTGCGCGGCCCCCTCTCACCGCTGGAGATCGAGGGCGGCCGGCCGACCGCCGCGGCGATCTACCGCGAGGTCGCGGCCGAGCTGGGTGTCGACCCCGCCGTGCTCGAGGGCGCGCTCTACGCCGATCACGCCGATCAGCAGGTGCTCGTGTCGGTGGACGTGCCGAGCGCCCGGTGGCTGCTCGACCGCTACAACGTGGCGCTCGTCCAATCGGTGCTCCTGAAGGCGCACGAGCTGCGCGTTCGCCTCACCCACGCCGAGCCGGCCCGGGCGCGCCAGTTGCTGCGCGCGGTCAAGTTCCACCAGCTCATCTGCGACGTGCAGCCGCACGCCGACGGCTACGAGATCGTGCTGGACGGGCCCGCGTCGCTGTTCTCCCAGACGACGCGCTACGGCATGTCGCTCGCCAAGTTCTTCCCGGCGCTGCTCCTCCAGGGTGGCAACTGGGAGGCCACCGCCAAGGTGGATTGGCGTGGCAAGAAGACGATGAAGCTCACGCCCGCGATGGGCCTGCGCTCCCATTACCGTGACACCGGCGCCTACGAGACGCGCGAGTCCCTGTGGTTCGAGGAGCGTTTCCTCGCGCTCGACAGCGGGTGGACGCTCGACCGCGAGGTGACCCCCATCGACCAGGGTGGCGAGGGCGTGGTGGTGCCGGACTTCCGGTTCACGAAGGGCAAGAAGGTGGCGTGGCTGGAGATCCTGGGCTTCTGGCGCAAGGGCTCCATCGAGCGGCGCCTGAAGCTCCTGAAGCGGCACGGGCCGGCCAACCTGATCGTGGCGGTGAGCAAGAAGCTGGCGGGAGAGGCCGGGGAGCTCCCGGACCTGGTGGTGCCCTTCGTCGAGGTGATCCCGGCGAAGGAGGTCCTGCGGCGGGTGGAGGCGGTGGCGAGGTAGGATCGCGCGGCCCGTCTTTGACGGTTGAACCTTCGCTTTCCGCGCATACGCTCCAGGCCCCGGCCCAAGGAGCCCCCCATGTCCTTCCTCCGCCTGCGCCATCCGGCCATGCTCCTCTCGATCACCGTCGGCGCGCTCGCGTGCACCCTGGCCGCCGGTGGCGTGCGCGCCGCGGACCGGGTCCCGACCCAGGCGCCCGCCGAGACGCCCAAGGACCTCCCCGTACCCGCGCGCGGCGCGACGAGCTGGGCGCCGGTCGCGACGACCAAGCCGTTCGACGAGGTCTACAAGACCATGAAGGGCGGGAAGGCCGAGGTGATGAAGCGCCAGAAGGACCTCCTGGAAGCGCGCTACGACCTGGCCGATCGCCCCGCCCCCGACGTGAAGATGACGCGCGGCACGGACGTGCAGGGCGGCGTGCGCGTGAAGCTCCCCGACGGCGTGACGTGGCAGCAGCTCGGACAGATGACACCCGACGAGATCCGCGCCAAGGGGCTCTGGCCCAAGGGGTTCCTCCCCCTGCCGCACCCCTCCCACGAGGAGGGCGGGATGGTGTTCCCGACGCACCACGTCGAGGAGATCAAGAAGCAGGAGGGCCGCGACTTATCGCGGTTCGACGTTGAGTTCGACATCCCCCGGCACTTCCTCCCCGAGTTCCCGCCGGCCATCTTCCTGACCACCCGGCCGGACCTCGGCGACGTGTCCCAGGGCCAGCTCGTCACCACCCAGAACTTCTACGCCCTCTTCGACGGCGTGCTCAACCCCAAGCAGCTCGACGGCCTGCGGCTCCTCGTCTCCCAATTCCCGCAGCAGCAGTTCAACCTCACGGACGACCGCCGCAGCGAGAAGCCCAGCATGGGCGTCGCGTGCTTCGACTGCCACACCAACGGTCACACCAACGCGTCGACCCACCTCGTGGGCGACATCCGTCCGCAGGCGTTCCGGCATCGCATCGACACGCCCTCCTTGCGGGGGGTGAACCAACAACGCTTGTTCGGGTCGCAACGCGCATTGCGCACGGTCGAGGACTTCACCGAGTTCGAGCAGCGCGCCGCCTACTTCGACGGCGACATCGCCATCGCGCAGAAGAAGGGCGTGAACGTCCTCGAGCGCGGGAGCGAGGTGCACGCGATGGCCGAGTTCCAGGAGCTCCTGGACTTTCCGCCGGCACCCAAGCTCGACGTGTTCGGTGAGCTCGTGCCCGGCCGATCGACCTCCGCCGAGCTGCGCGGGGAGAAGGTGTTCAACGGCAAGGGGCGGTGCGCCGAGTGCCACGCCACGCCGCTGTTCAGCGACAACTTCATGCACGACCTGAAGACGGAGCGGTTCTTCGAGCCGGTGCTCATCAACGGGCGGATGGCCGTGGCGGACGGGGCGATCAAGACCTTCCCGCTGCGGGGGATCAAGGAGAGCCCGCCGTACCTGCACGACGACCGCCTGCTCACCCTCGATGACACGGTCGAGTTCTTCAACCTCGTGCTCGGGACCCGCCTCTCCGAGACCGAGAAGAAGGACCTCGTGGCGTACATGTACACCTTGTAGCGCGGCGCCGGGCGGCCCAAGTTAGGCTCCCCGCCCCCGGAGCCCGCATGGATCCCTGGCGTCTCGACGGTCGCGTGGCCCTGGTGACCGGCGCCTCGCGCGGCATCGGCGCCGCCACGGCCCTTGCCCTCGCCGAGCGCGGCGCCGCCGTGATCCTCGTGGCCCGCGGCGCCGAGGAGCTCGACGCGCTGGTCGCCAGCGTTCTGGCCGGCGGCGGCAGGGCCCACGGCATCGTCGCCGACGTGGCCACCCCCGAGGGGCGGCTGGCCGTGTTGGATCGCGTGCAGGCGCTGGGCGGCCGCCTCGACATCCTCGTCAACAACGTCGGGATCAACCTGCGTCGCCCCACGTTGGAGGCCACCGCCGAGGATTGGGAGATGCTCGTGCGCACCAATGTCACCTCCGCCTGGGAGCTCACGCGCGGGTGCCACGCGTGGCTCGCGGCGTCGCCGGGGGCGAGCGTGGTGAACGTCGGCTCGGTGGCATCGGCGCGCTCGGTGCGCACGAGCACGGCCATCTACGCGATGAGCAAGGGCGCGCTCGACGGCATGACGCGCTTCTTCGCCACGGAGTGGGGCCCCCTGGGCATTCGTGTCAACGGCGTGGCGCCCTGGTACGTGCGCACGCCGCTCGCCGCCGCGGTCCTCGACGACCCCGCGAAGGCCGCCGCCATCCTCGACCGCACCCCCCTCGGCCGCCTCGGCGAGCCCGAAGACGTCGCCCGCGCCGTGGTCTTCCTCGCGCTGCCGGCGTCGGGGTGGATCACCGGCGTGAACCTGCCGGTGGACGGGGGGTTCCTGGCGTTGGGGTCGTGAGCGGGCTCACCGCACCAACGCCTCCACCTGCACGAACGCGGGGATGTCCCCGCTCGCGCAGTCGTACACCGTCGGGTGGCGGCCGAGCTCCTGGCGGTCCCACCCCACGCGGTCGGCGGCGAACGTGGCGCGCCAGAAGCGCAGCGACACGTAGCGGGGTGCCGACACCGCGTGGGTGAGGAGGGGCGTGAGGCGGGCGGGGTCGGTACACCAGCGCTCGACGAGGCGGGCCACGAACCCCGGCGCGGCGACGCGGAGGCCGACCGGGGTGTCGCGGCCGCCGAGGGTGTAGAACCAGAGGGAGAACGCGACGCGCGGGTGGTACGGGGCGAGCCACGCCATGGGCTCGGCCGGCTTGTGGGCGAGCGGGAGCGGGGCCCAGGTGCGGGCGTCGTCGGAGCCGATGAGCTCGACCTCGTCGCGCACGGGGTCGATGCTCGCGAAGAGGTGGTAGGCGTTGGTGACCCGCCAGCGTTGGGCGAGCCCGGCGAGGTCGTCGAACGGGCGGTCGGGGCCGAAGCGGTTGGCGAACACCACGAGCGAGAGGGGTACGATCGACGCGGCGAGGACGCGGACGCCCACGCCGGATCGGCCCTGCCCCGCCCCCGTCGCGGGCGCGAGCAGGGAGAGCTGGAGCGCGAGCGTCAACCAATTGAACGAGCCGTAGTTGGCGGTGGCGAGGATGCCGAGCTGGAGGCTCGTCCACACGGCGAAGATCCACGGGCGGGCGCGGCGCCACGGGAGCAGGAACGGGAGGACACACTCGATGGCGAGGGTGCCGGCGGTGAGGCCCTGCTGGAGGGGCGCGGGGAGCTGGTGGGCCCACCACGCCAGCGGCGTCGGCAACGGGGCGGTCTGCCAGTAGGCGCCCATCGCGCGGAGCGAGGTCCAATCGTCGCTCCAGAGCACCTTGGCGAGCCCGCTCTGGAGGTTGAGGCGGAACAGCAGCCACCACACGAGCCACGTGCCGAGCCGGCCGCGCCCCAGGGCGGGCAGGATCGCGAGCGTCTCGACGAGGAGGGCGTCCCACTGGAAGGTGAAGAACGTCGTGCCCGCGTTCGCGAACGAGAGGTAGAGGAACGCGAGGGGCCACGCCACCCACGCCCCACGGCGGAACGCGAGGCCGACGCACCCGACGACCCCGAGGATCGCGAGCGCGCGCAGGTTCCCATCGGAGGCGTCGAGCCAATGGAACAGGGTGGGGAGCCGCAGGAACGGGCTGTCCACCCGCTCGGCGAGGCGGGCGAGGAGCGGCGCCGCGGGCGCGAGGCCGCGCGGGCCCATCAACACCGGGGCGTCGCGGACGAGGCTCGCGAACGCCGCCGCCACGGAGAGCGCCACGCCGAGCCGCACCCCGCGGATCGGCCACGGCTCGGGTTCGGCGCCCTGGGGGCGCTCGTCGGCGGCCGCGGCGACGGCGGAGTCGACCGCGGCGCTCACAGCGACACCGCGGCGCTCAAGGCGACACCGCGGCGCTCAAGGCGAGTCCGCGGCGCTCAACGCGAACCCGCGGCGCTCAACGCGAACCCGCGGCGCCCACCCGTCAGACCGACGGGTCCGTCCACGGGATCCCGAGCTCCCGCAGCCGCTCGCGCAAGCGGTCGAGATCCTCGGCGGCGACCACGACCTCTTCCTGGGTCACCGCGCGGCGCAGGATCGGCCCGGCGATCCAGTCGCGGCGGAGCGCCCCGGCGATCTCCGTCGGGAGGTGCACCAGCCACACGCGCTCGGCGTGGACCGGCGTGAGCGAGGTGCCGGAGATCACGAGCGCCTCGATCTCGCCGGGCAGCTCGCCGCCGTAGAAGGCCTGGAGCCGCGCGATGAGGGCGGGCACGTCCGCGTGCTCGCGGCGCTCGGGGAGGTAGATGCGCTCGTCCCCCTCGCGGCCGACGAACCGCGCGATCCGCTCGACCGCGGCGCGCACGCCGAGGGCGTCCCACCCGTCGGGGATCGTGACGCGGCCCTTGCGGTAGAGGAACCGCGCCCGCGGCGGCTTGGTGTAGTCGATGACCCGCCCCGGCGCGCCGGGCGGCGCGATGGAGAGCTTGCCGTCGTCGTCCTCCTGCACGTCCACGCCCGTGAGGACCGTGATGCGCGTGGCCGACCGCTGCCACTCGCGCACCGTGTCGACGATGTTGGGCGGCATGCCCGTGCGGGAGTGGCTGGCGAGGAAGTCGAGGGTGTCCCGGTGGCCCGCCGCGAGATCGGCGGCGACGCCCTCGCGCGTGAGCCGGTGGCGGTGCATCCGCTCGCCGTCCACGTAGGGGGCGAGCGACGCGAGGCGACCGTACTCGGTGGAGAGGAGCTCCCCCGAGTGCACGAGGATGTTGCCGTCCGGCAGGAGCACGAACCCGGGCGAGAAGCTCGGGCGCGGGCCGGGGCGGCGCAGGTAGCGGATGTCGACGCCGGTGCGGCTCGCGTCCACCACGCCGGCGCGGTGCAGCGTGTCGGCCACGCTGTGGAACAGCGCGCCCTCCACCTGGTCCCACCCGGCATCGTCGAACGTGACGGCGGAGCGGTCGGCGTAGCGCCCGTCCGTCGGGGAGCACAGGATCTCGCGGCAGCGGACGCGCAGCCGCTCCAGGAACGCGCCGAGATCGAGCCAACCGGCCCCGAGCTGGCGCAGGAGGATGGAGGCCGCGGCCGACGCGAGGGGGTCGGCGAAGAGCGCGGTCGGGTCCCCCAGGGGGCGGGGGACGGCCTCGGGGAAGCCGCGCAGGCGGCCCTCGGCGGGGCGGACGAGGCCCACGAGGCGCGCGATCTGGAGCGCCAGCGCCCAGCGGGTCGGCTCGCCGCCGAGCGTCGTGTAGATGCGACGCTCGACGTCCTTGCGGAGCGTGCCGTCCTGCGTGAGCTGCCCCGGCTGCTCGCCGAGGAGCGCGGCGACGACCACGGCGTCCCATCGGGCGTCCGACGGGGGGAACGCGGCGGTGGCCTCAGGGGCGGTGAGCACCCAGCCCTCGGGGACATAGCCCTTGAGCGCAGGGTTCAGCCGGCACGAGCCCGCGTAGCGGAGCGGGTGGATGTCTCCGCCGCCGGTGTGCGATTGCCGTGGAAGCAGCAGGGTCGCGCGCCAGAGGGGCTCGCCCACGCGCTCGACCGCGGGCCGGAACCGCTCGGGCACGGGCTCGCCTGGCATGGCGACGAAGAGCAGGGTTTCCAGCAGCTCGGCCGAGGGCTCGGGCAGCGTTGCGGCAGCGGCGGCGAGCGCGGCCGGATCGTCCGCCGCGTCGGGAGCTACGGTGAGGCCGGCGCGGAACGCGGCGTCATACGACTCCACGACACGGCGGGCGTTGGGCGTCGACGGGGGACGGCTCAGGATTACCTCGACGGGTCGTACGTAGGCGGGCTTCTAACCCGAAACCGGTTGGCGCGACGGCCGCCCGGCCTCCATCCACCGAACGCGCGCGCGAACGGATCAGAGCCCGCTCTTGTACGCCTTCCAACTTCCCTTGGCCCGGCAGTCGATCACGCCGTCCGCATCGACGTCGAGGCCGAGGAACGCGGAGCCGTCGATCACGTCGCGATCCTGGTACTGGTCGCGGTAGACGAGCCCGCCGAACTGGGCGTAGAGCGTGCCTTCCGGGTGCACGTGCTGCCCGGCGAGCGTCATGCCGCCGTTCTGGTCCATCGCGCCCCAGTAGCGCTCGGCGCTCGAGCCGAACGACATGTAGAGGGCGTCGGGCGCGCGGCCGTCGAGCTCGAAGGAGCCGATCCAGCTCTCGCTGTCGGCGTCGAGGTTCTCGGTGGAGCAGTCGTCGTCGTAGAAATTCAGCGCGAATTGTGAGGTCCAGTTGCCGAGCACGTTCGGGATGTCGCCGGTGTCGGTGCCGAAGCCGTCCGGATCGCCGCACTCCGACGCGGTGGCGCCGGTGTCGGTGGGGGCGCCGGTGCAGGCGAGGAGCGCAAGGAGGATGGAGATCATTTGGACCCTCCGGGGGTGAGGTGGGCCACCACGCGCCGGTTGGTGGCGCGGCCCTCGGGTGTGTCGTTGCCGGTCAACGGGTCGAGGTCGGCCCGGCCGGCGACGGTGAAGCGGGTGTACGGGACGCCGTGGCCCTCGACGAGGGCGCGCGCGACCGCGAGCGCCCGGGAGTACGAGAGCTCCCAGTTGGACGGGAACAGCTTCTTGAACGGCCCCGACGGCGGATCGGCGTCGGTGTGGCCCACGAGCAGCACCTTCAGGTCCATGTGCAGCTTCAGGGCGGTCGCGAGCAGGTCGAGCGCGAAGTCGGCCTCTTCGCGCAGCGCCAGGCTGCCGCTGGAGAACAGGAGGTCTCCGGGGAGGGTGACGCGCGTGGTGCCGCCGACCCGGTCGACCGCGACCGGCCCGCCCGAGAACACCTGGACGAGCTCCGGGTAGACCGTCCCGACCTCGCCGCCCGACGCGCAGCCCGCGAGGCGGTCCTCCAGGATGCGCACCTTCTGCTTGAGCGCGATGATCTCGCGGTCGAGCTGCCCGATGAGGTCACGATCCGCGCTGGCGCCGGCGCGCACGGCAACGGGCGAGGCGAGCCCCACGAGGACGAGCCCGGCGACGAGCGCGCGACGCGCCCCGACGCTCACGCCGCCCCCAGCGGCAGGTCGATGCCCCAGTCGTTCGGCCCGAAGCCCTTCATGTTCTGGGCGGCCCGGCCCGAGCCGCGCACTCGGAGCCACCGCGCGATCCACGTCCGCACGTCCACCGGGAAGGTCGGCTCCCAGCGGCCCTCGACCCGGCGCCGCGCGATGAGCATCCACGCGAGGAAGTCGGGGTGCTCCTCGATGGCGTTCCCGTCGAGCTCGCCTCCCTTGAACACGACCGTGCCGTCCGCGGCGCGCACCAGCACGTCCCCCTTGGGGGGCTCCCCGACGGCGTCCGCCCAGTCGATGAGCCCGGCGAGATCCTCCGGGGCGTCGTGCCGCCGCGCGAGCAGGCTGAAGCAGCGGCCGCAGGCCTCGGCGTCGTTCGTGGCGCGGTGGGCGCCGATGAGGGCCACCTCCAGCCGCGCCGAGAGCTCGCCGAGCTTGTGGCTCTTCGCCTCGGGGAAAAAGCGGCGGGAGAGGTCGACGGTGTCGATCTCCGCGGGGGGCGCGCACCACTTCAGCCCGCACCGGTCGAACTCGGCGGTGAGGAAGCGCTGGTCGAAGGGGTAGTTGTGCGCGACGGTGATCGCGCGCGACAGCAGGCGGTGGATGGCCTCCGCGTGCTGCTTGAACAAGGGCGCGTTCGCCACGTCCTCGTCGCGGATGCCGCTCACGTCCGACGCCTCGCGCGGGATGAGCATGTCGTCCGGCTTGAAGAGGTAGTGGTGCGGGATCACCTTCTCGACGGCCCCGTCGGGGCCCAGGCGCATCTCGACGCCCGCGAACTCGATGACGCGGTGCCCGTCCTCCGGGTTGAGCCCGGTGGTCTCGGTGTCGAACGCGATGATGGGGAGCGTGCGCCAGCGCATCCCCGGCTTCTAACGCGACGCGCGCCGACGACGCCCGGCCGCCACGGCGAGGAGCACCGGGAGGAGCCCCAGCGCGCCACCCGTGCCGGTGTCACAGCCGCACGCGCCCGCGGCGCTCAGCCCGCCACCTTCCGGGTCGCGACCGTCCGGCCCGCCGTCGGTGTCGGTGTCGGTGTCAGTATCGGAGTCGGTGTCCGTATCGGAGTCGGTGTCCGTGTCGGTGTCGCCCGGCTCGGTGTCGTCGGTGCAGCCGTCGCCGTCGGCGTCGGGCGCGCCGGCCTCGAACTCGCAGGCGTCCTCGTCGTCGATGACGTCGTCGCCGTCGTCGTCGTGGGCGGAGAGCACCGGCAGGCTGAAGCCCTGGTAGCTGTTGTCCTCGGCGCCGGAGTCGTAGGACCAGAAGCCCACGGCGTTCACGGACTCGATGGTGGTGTCGTCGACGGAGAGGGCGACGCCGCCGGCTTCGTAGATGGCGGTGACCACGCCGTCGTTGATGCCGAACGACAGCTCGCCCTGCGCGCCCTCGCGGCCGACGGTGTAGCCGTTCTCCGTCTCCGCGAGCACCGTCGCGTTGCCGCGGTCGAGGAGCACGATGGCCGAGCCGCTGCCGCCGCGGGTGCCGAGCTCGAGCGGGCAGCTCCCGTCGCCGCCGGCCTCGCCGCAGAAGAGGAACAGGTAGTACGTGCCGGCGCTCTGGGCGCCGATCACGAGGCCGAACGAGTCGTTGTCCGACGTGTAGAACGAGGCGGTGAACTCGCCGTCGCCCACGTACTCCGCCTCGTGGACGAGGAAGTTGTCGAGCGCGCCGCCCTCGCCCCAGTCCCCGTCGGCGTCCCCGGTGTTCCGGTCGGTGTAGGCCATCGCCCAGTGCGTACCGGTCTCACCGACGTACCCGAACCAGGGGTCCTCCTCGAAGCCGTTCTCCCATCCGTCGGTGCCGCCGATCCACTCGTCGTCCGGAAAGTCGTTGTAGGACCACACCTCGACCGTGTCGGCGCGAGCGGTGAGGGCAGCGAACGTCAACGCGAGGAACATGGTGGCCTCCGAGCGGCGGAGTATCGCCGAGCCCCGGCTGTAATCCGGTCAAGAATTCATGGAGCGGAATCGCGGCCGGCGCGGGGCCCCGAAGTCGAGGCCCGTCCTTTACGGGTCAAGTGACCCGGTTGTTCGTGTCGCGCGATCGGCGCCGCGACGTCGGGATCGTGACGAGTGTGCGACAGGACGTGGACATGCCGCCCCTTGCGCCCGTGCTCGCGCCGTGCTCTTTGGGGGGCGCGCGGTCGTGCCGACGTCGCGCAGGGGGCGCCCGGGGTGGGCGCCGGGGTGGCGCCGGGGTGGCGCGAAGGGGGATGCGTGGGGACGAGGACAGCGGAAGGGGTCGCGACGCGCAGCCGGGAAACCGTGCTTGTCCTCGATCCGGGCGCGGAGGGCGCGCGGATCGACGCGCTCGAAGGGCCGGGCCGGTCCGTGCACGCGTGCCGCACGGCGCGCGAAGCGCTCGCGTCCGCCGGAGAGGCCGAGCCGGACGTGATCGTGGCCTCGCTCGACACCGACGACGTGCCCGGTGTCCTGATCCTCGAGGCCCTCCGCGCGCGCAGCCCCGGGTCGATCGTGGTCGCGGTCACGCGGGCGCCGACCGTCGAGGGGGCGGTGATCGCGCTGCGCGCCGGTGCCGCCGACTACCTGGGCGCGGGCTCGGACGCGCTCGCGGACGCCGTCGCGCGGGCGTTGGCGGAGGCGCGCGGCCGGGTCGGCGCCGACACCCCCGACTCTACCCAGGATCGCCACGGGTTCAGCCCCCAGCTCACGCGCAGCCCCCGCATGATGCGGGTGTTCGACGCCATCCGGGCGGTCGCGCAGACCGACGCGACGGTGCTCATCCACGGCGAGACCGGCACCGGCAAGGAGCTCGTCGCGCGCGCGATCCACGAGAAGAGTCGCCGCCGGGGCAAGCGGATGCTCGCGGTCAAATGTGGCACGTTTGCGGAGGTGGCCCTGGAGGCCGAGCTCTTCGGGCACGGCTCGGGCGCGCGGCCCGGCTCCTTCGAGTCCGGTGCCGTCGCGGCCGGCGCCTTCGCGCCCGGCGCCTTCGAGGTGGCGCGCGGCGGCTCCGTCTTCCTCGACGAGCTCGGCGAGACCTCCCTCGCGCTCCAGGTCAACCTCCTGCGCGTGCTCGAGGAGCGGAGCTTCCGCCGCCCCTCCGCCGGCGCCGCCGGGGCCGACCGCGTGAAGGTGGACGTGCGGCTCCTCGCCGGCACCGACGTCGACCTCGCGGGCCCCGTCGCGGACGGCCGCTTCCGCGAGGACCTCTACTACCGGCTCAACGTCTTCCCGATCGCGCTGCCCGCGCTGCGCGACCGCGCCGAGGACATCCCGCTCCTGCTGCGCCACTTCCTCGACGAGGCCGCGCGCGGCTACGAGCTCCCCTCGCCCACCGTCACGCCCGACGCCCTCGCCGCCATCGCGCGCTTCCGCTGGCCCGGGAACGTGCGCCAGCTCCGCGCCATGTGCGAGCGCTGGGTCATCCAGTGCCGCGGCGACGCCCTCGGCCTCGACGCCCTGCCCGCCGAGGTCTCCGGGGCCCCGCGCGCCCACGAAGCCGACGGCGCCTTGTTCGTCGACGAGACCCTCCCCCTCGCCACGCTCACCGAGCGCCTCACGACGCAGCTCGAGCGGACCTACCTCGACAAGCTGCTCGTCCGCGAGGGCGGCCACCTCCAGAACACCGCCACCGCCGCCGGCATCACGCGCCGCACGCTCTACTCGCGGATGAAGGCGCTGGGGTTGGACGCGAAGGACTACAAGTAGGGCACGATCGGGCGTTGGGCGCGTCCCCGGCCCGCGGCGGCCCGGGGCCGGCGTCCTCCAGGCTCGCTTCGCTCGGTTGGCGGCGCTCACAGTCGCGGGATCGATGGATCCGGCGCGGTGCGCCGCCGAACCGGCCGCCGGGGGCGGCCGCCTTCCGGGCGCCTCGCGCGGCGTGGTGGTGGGGCCCCCCGCCGGGGACGACGGCGGGACCGTCCGAACTCGGGGGATGACCCACTACCCCGGGAGTTCGGACGCTTATACCGTCCGAACTCGGAGGATGACCCACTACCCCGGGAGTTCGGACGCTTATACCGTCCGAACTCGGGGGATGACCCACTACCCCGGGAGTTCGGACGCTCGCACGCCGGCCCCGGGGAAATGACCACCAAGACGCCAAGACGCCAAGACGCCAAGGCGCCAAGGAGCCAAGCGGACAGCCGGGCGAGCGGGCGGGCGCGAAGCGAAGGTGCCAGGCGTGGTGCCGGATCGCAACGCCCTCGAGCTCTCGCCGCCCCGCGTTCGCGTGGCCTCGTCTCTCGCTGGCTCCTTGCGGTCTCTCCGCTCGCAACCGCTCGACCCCGCCACCGCGCCCCCCCCGCCCCCGGGAACCGTGCGCCTCCCAATCCTCGCCCGGATGAAGCCAAGCGCGCGGATCCGGGGGCACGCCGTCGCGGGGCCACTGGACCCACCCGGCGGGGAACGCCTCCTGCACGGCCTCCTCAGGAGCATGTGTTGCATCGGGTTCCTCGGGTGGGGAGGAGAGAGCGTCCCCCACCACAGGGTCGAACGGGGGCGCGCGGCCCGTCCGTCAGCCCCGTTCCTCGCACATCACGACCTCGTCGAGGAGCACGTCGACGACGCCGCCGCAGAGGGTCACCGGGTCCCCCTCGTGGACACAGTCGGCCGCCCCCCAGTTCGACGTGGCCCACACGGTCACGCTCCCCGGGGCGATCTCGTCGAACACGAAGGTGCCGTCCGCCGCGACGGGGCGGTCGAACACCGCCGCCTCCCCCGTGTAGGACAGGTGCGCGTCGCCGACCACGTGCGGCTCCCAGCCGCTCACCGTGCCGAGGATCGTGGTGGCGCCGCAGTCCGGGGCGGCGGGGCGGCATGCGGCGGTGAGGAGGACGACGCCGATGGCGCAATGCGCCGGGGGACGTGTGCGCGCGGGGCGAACGGACCCGATGAAGCTCCAGCAGCGCATGGCCTGAGGGTACGCCGTCCGCCCATCGCCCGCCTCGCCTCTTGGCGTCTTGGCGGTTCCTCCGCTCTCCACCGTCGCGCGCGCCG
This sequence comes from Pseudomonadota bacterium, assembly GCA_030684355.1. GTDB lineage: Bacteria > Myxococcota_A > UBA796 > UBA796 > SXON01 > CAJBVW01. Next base: position 12,593 of record JAUXTN010000213.1, on the reverse strand, counting down.
CTAATGCAAGTAGAACACCCGCCACCCGACCTGGAAGTCGTCGCACTTCGGCTCGAACTGCCCGTAGGCGAGGATCTTGTCGCTGGGCGGCTGCACCACCCAGAAGACGCTCCCGTCCGGCTCCTCGTACCGCGCCAGCAGCTGCGTGATGAGCTTCGGCTCGTCGTACCGGAGCCCGCCCGTGCCGCTGCAATCGAGGTCCACCACCTCGTACTGCTTGTCGTCGACGGGCGCCGGTTCCGGGGCGCACCCACCCCCGGCCAGCAGGAGCGCACACGCCGCTGCCCTACTCATGCACGTACACGATGCGGCCACCGTCTTGCGGATCGCTGCACGGGATGGTGATCGACGCACCCGGCGTGAAGTGTGGCACCTCGTCGTACACCCACCACTCGACGTAGCCCTCGTCTTCCGTGTTCTCGCCCCAGATCTGCATCATGAGCGGCGCGCCGTCTGGCAGGTCGAGCACCCCCGCTCCGTCGGACCCGCACGACCAGGGCGTCACGTAGTAGTGCGGCCGCACGACGCGCTGCCCCGCCTCCGTGTCCCATCCGCCCGTCGCATCCGCACACGCCATGAGCAGCAGAAGCGCAACCATGAGGACCTCGGTTCCAACCCCGCTATCCCGGGCGAGGCGACCGGAGCGCGGCGCGGGCGCACGGGGATCGCCAGGCCGAAGGCCACGCCGCAGCGCACCGCCCGCGCCGGTCGGCCGGCCCGCAGCCGGACGACGGAGGGCGAAGCCCGACCGCGCAGGGCGCCGACCCCGGCCCGCCCTGGGGCCGGGGGCGCCCCCGAATTGGTTCCTCGTGCCGAGTGACCCCGACTTGGGTGTCACCCCGCGCGAGCTACCCCGCCTCGGCCCAATCCACCTCGGCGCTGCCGGTGCTCTCGACGAAGCGGAAGCAGAGCTTGCCGGTGGCCGCGCCCGTGGGGGCGGAGAAGCTCTTGGCGAGCTCCACCCAGTCACCCGAGTTCTTGACGGTCGCGACGGTGGTGAACTGGCTGCCCTGGGGGCTCACCAGCGCGTTGGCGCCGTCGTAGGTGCGGACCTCGGCGACGAAACCGGTCCACACGCGGGCGTCGGTCTTGATGTCGGTGACACGCACGCGCGCCCGCACCGAGCTGTTGGCGCCGACCGGGAAGGGTTGGCTGCACGCGAGGCTGTTCGCGGCTTGGGAGACCGCGAAGGTGAAGCCGGTGCCGCCCGCGACCGGGCCGGCCGTGGCGCTCGTGCCGGGGGTGCCGGGGGGGACGAGGAAGTCGAAACCCTGGGGCGCGCCGCCGCCGCCGCCGGGAGTGTCGAGGTCCCAGCGGGTGACGGGGCGGGAGGGGTCGGCCGCGACGCCGCCGGTCGACCCGCCCATCGCGCCGGGGGCGTCGAGCGCGCCCTTCACGACGATGCGATCGACCTCGAGCGTGCCGGTCGAGTTGACGAAGCGGTAGCAGAACTCGCCCGCGACCGCGCCGGCCGGGAGCACGAGGGGAGCCTCCCACTCGGCCCAATCGGTGGGGGCGCGCTCGTTGCGCATGAGCACGTAGCGGCCGCTCGCGGGGGAGACGAGCGCCCCGTTGGCGTCGCGCGCGCGGAGCTCGACGTTGAGGCCCTGCCAGGCCTGCGCGCCCGGGGTGAGCGCGGAGACCTTCATGCGCGTACCGAAGGTGACCTGCGGCCCGAGCTGCATCGACTCGGTGCACATCAGGGCGTCCCCCTCGGCGCTCGCGACGAACTTCATGCCCATGGAGCCGTCGGACAACGCACCCGCGGTGAGCTCGGCCTTGGTGCCGGCCGGGATGATGAAGCCCGCGCCGGCCGGAGCGCCGCCCTTGCCGCCGGGGGCATCGAGGTCGATGACGCGCTGCGGGCCCGCCGAGACGGGCGGGGGCGCCACGACGGGCGGGGGGGCCACCACGGCGGAGGCCGCGTCCTTCGGAGGGGTCGAGATGTCGGCGGTGTCACCACCGCTGCACGCGAACAGAGCGAGGAGGGAGAGCATCGGGACCCCGGGGCGGATGGACTAGTAGGTCGTGATGTAGGGCTTCATCCAGTCGATCTCGCCGCGGACGCCCGCGGAGTAGACGTCCTGGACGCGCCGGGTGACCCGGCCGGGCTCGCCGACGGCGCGGCGGTCGATCTCGCGCACGGGGGTGACCTCCGCGGCGGTGCCAGTGAGGAAGACCTCGTCGGCGACGTAGAGGGCGTCGCGCCCGAAGGCGGTCTCGACGACCTCGATGCCCTCGCGGCGGAGGATCTCGATGGCGGTCTTGCGGGTGACACCGCCGAGGATGTTCACGATGGGGGGCGTCTTCACGAGGCCGTCGCGGCAGCAGAAGAGGTTCTCGCCCGTGCCCTCGGCGACGTAGCCGGAGCCGTCGAGCATGATCGCCTCGTCGAACCCGTTGTCGTTGGCCTCGTAGCGGGCCAGGATCGAATTCACGTAGTGCCCGATGACCTTGGCGCGCTGCAGGTTCGAGTTCACGTGGTGCCGCGTGAACGTGCTGGTCTGCACGCGGATGCCGTTCCGGACGCCCTCCTCGCCGAGGTAGCGGCCCCAGTCCCACACCGCGACGTTGAGGTGCACCGGGTTGTCCCGCGCGCCGAGGCCCATCTTGCCCATGCCGAAGTAGACGATCGGGCGGATGTACGCCTCGGACATCTCGTTGGCGCGGAGGGTCTCGAGGCAGGCCTCCTTGATCTGGGCGAACGTCCAGGGGAGGTCCATCCGGCACATCTTGGCGGAGTCCACCAGGCGCCGGATGTGCTCGTCGAGGCGGAAGACGCCGCCGCCGCCGCCGGCGGACTGCTGGTAGGCGCGGATGCCCTCGAACACACCGAGCCCGTAGTGGAGCGTGTGCGCGAGGACGTGCACCTTGGCGTCGTCGAAGGGGACGAGCTTCCCGTCCATCCAGATGTAACGGCTCTCGATTCCCATTCTCTACTCCTTCTTCTTGAGGGCCTTGCCCTCCGGCTTCTTCGGGAGGACGCTGCCCTCCGCATCGTGCTCGATGATCGGGCGGCCGAGCGCGGCTAGCCCTTCGCGAACGGTGGCGCCGTCACCCACGACGACGATGACGAGGCGGGCGGGATCGACCTTGTCCTTCCAGGCGGCGGTGGCGCCGTCCAACGAGACGGCGTCGAGGCGGCTTACGTAGCCCTCCACCCAGTCCGCGGGGAGGCCGTAGCGCCACACGGCCTCGGCCTGGCCGAGCAGGTAGTCGGGGCTCTCGAAGCGCAGCGGGTAGGACTGGACGATGGAGGCCCGGCCGTCGTCGATCTCGGCGGCGGTGAGCGGGCGGGCGCCCGTGGGGGCGCTGATCTCCGCGAGGATCTCGCCGAGCGCGGGGCCGGTCACGTCGGTGCGGACGCCCGCCGAGGCGACGAAGCGGCCGCCGGCGAGGTCGTACCCGAGGCCGGAGCGGGCGCCGTAGGTCCAGCCCTTGTCCTCGCGCAGGTTCATGTTGATGCGCGCGGTGAACAGCCCGCCGACCGCCTGGTTGGCGAGCAGGAGCGGGAACCACTCGGCGCTCTCCGGGGTGGAGAGGTAGCCGCCGACGCGGATCATCGACTGCGCGGCGCCCGGACGGTCCACGAAGTGGATGGGCGCGGGGCCGGTGGGCGCGGCGGGCGCGGCCACCTCGACGGGGGTCGAGGCCGGGGCGCCGGAGGGCTTCCACGCCTTCAGGCGGGCCTCGAGCTTCGGCACGAGGGTCTCGAGCGAGACGTCGCCACCGGCGAAGAGCACGGCACGGTCGGGCGTGAGGTTCGCCGCCCACCACGCGCGCATCGCGGCGGGGGTCAGGGCGTCGTAGGAGGCCTTCGTCGCCGCGCGGCCACGGTAGGTGTCCTGGAAGATCACGCGGTCGAACACGCGGCTGGCGATCCACTCGGGATCCTTCCGCTTCTTGTCGAGGTCGGCGATGCGCTGCTTCTTCAGCAGGTCCCACTCGGTCTGCGGGAAGGTGGGATCGAGCAGGACGGTGCTGAAGAGGTCGAGCGTGGCGTCGAGGTTCGCGGTGAGGCCGCTCGCGGAGACGGTGGCGCCGTCGTCCCCGGCGCCCGTGCCGAGATCGCTCCCGAGGCGCATGAGCGCGTTGGAGAGGCCGATGGCGTCGTACTCGCCGGCGCCCTCGTTCATCATGTCGAGGGTGACTGCGGCGAGGCCCTCCTTGCCGGCGGGATCGCCGAGGGAGCCCGTGCGGAAGGCGAGGCGCACCCACGCGAGCGGCACCTCGTGGTTCTCCGCGACCACGACGGTGAGGCCGTTGGAGAGGGTGGCCTGCGTCGTCTTCGGGATGGCGAACGTGCGGGCGGGGAGCGGCGCGGGGACGCCGTCGGCGCGGGGCGGGACGGGGGCGACGGGCGCCACGGGGGCCACGGCGACCGGGACCACCTTGGGGCCGCACGCCGCGAGGGCGAGCAGGAGGACGGCGGGTAGCTTATAAGCGGTCACTTGGTCGCCTCCGGCGCGATGTGCAGCTCGAGGCGGTTGGGCCCGAGGACGGTCCGCAGCGTGGTGTTGACGGTCTCGGCGGTCGCCGCGCGGTAGCGGCCCAGGTCCGCGGCGAAGCCGTCGGGCTCGCCGGTGACGCGGAAGTAGCTGTTGAGGCGGTCGGCCTTGCCGGCGATCGTCGCGACGCTGCCGTAGAAGCCGACCTCGTACTGCGTGCGGGCGACGCCCACCTCGGCGACGCTGACGCCGCGCGCCTTCACCTCTTCGAGCACCCGGTCGATCTCGCGCACCAGCTCGTCCCCGGTGTGGCCCGGGGCGACGGTCGCGTTGATCATGTAGAAGCTCTGGAGCCCGTTGGAGACCTGCGCGGCCTGCACGTCCTGCGCGACCTGCTTCTCGCGGACGAGCACGCGGTAGAGCGGCGAGTCCTTGCCGTCCGTCAGGGTGGAGGAGAGGAGGTCGAGCTCGGCGTCCCCCGGGGCGTTGAGCGCGGGCGAGGGCCACGCGAGCCACACCTTCTCGAAGGGCACGTCATCGGTGGCGTCGATCCGCTTCGGCGCGGTGAGGGCCACCTGCGGCACCTCCCGCGGGACCGGCTTCGTGCCGCCCGGGATGTCCCCGAAGTACCCGGCGATGAGCCCCTTCGCGACGGCGGGATCGAAGTCGCCGCACACGACGAGCGACGCGTTCTGCGGCACGTACCAGGTGGAGAAGAACTCCTTCACGTCGGCGAGCTGGGCGGCCTCGATGTCCTCGTGCTTCCCGATGGTGGGCACGTGGTAGGGGTGGCCCTCGGGGAAGAGGTTCTCGTAGAGGTGGATCCAGGCGTGGCCGTACGGCACGTTGTCGTAGCGCTGACGACGCTCGTTGCGGACCACGTCCTTCTGGTTCTGGAGCTTCGCGTCATCGAGCGCGGGGAGGAGCCACCCCATGCGGTCGCTCTCCAGGAAGAGCGCCCGGGGGAGCTCCGAGGCCGGGAGGCCCTCGAAGTAGTTCGTGCGATCGAGGTTGGTCGTGCCGTTGACCTGCCCGCCGACCTTCGAGAGGAACTGGAAATAATCGTCGTTCGCGTGCTCGGAGCCCTGGAACATCAGGTGCTCGAAGAGGTGCGCGAACCCGGTGCGGCCCGCTTTCTCGTCCTTGCTGCCGACCCAGTACCAGACGTTCACCTGCACGAACGGCACCGAGTGGTCCTCGGAGAGGATGACGGTGAGGCCGTTCGGGAGCGTGTACTTCTCGTAGGGCACGGCGATGGCGGGCATCGCGTCGGGCGCGGCGGCGACGGCGGCGGTCGTGGCGGGGGTGGCGGGCGTGGCGGTGGCGACGGGCGCCACCGCAGGCGCCTTCGGGGCCGGCGTGGCGGCTCCAGCGACGGACATCGTCGCGAGCAGCGCGATCAAGGACATTCTCGGCCTCCACGTAGGGAGGGGGAGGCTAACGCGATGGGGCGCAGCGGGGCGAGCGGGCGGGCGCCGTCGTCCTGTCGCGCTCCGGTCCCCGCGTTGGCCCGCCCCTACTTCGGCATTCCCTACTTCGGGAGGAGCGGCGTCACCCGGTCCTTCAGCGAACGCGGGAGCCGGTCCGCGAGGATGCGCCGGATGTCCCCGGGGCCGTAGCGCGCGGAGAAGTGCGTGAAGAGGATGGCCTCGTTCTGGAACAGATCGGCGCGCTCGATGACCTCGTCGAGGTGCACGTGGCCCTTGCTGCGGGCCTTGTCGACCGGCACGCGCCCGTCGAGGAACGTGACCTCGATGATGAGGAGGCGCGCGGTACGGACGCGCTCCTCGCGCTCCACGACGTCGACCACGGTGTCGCCGGTGAACGCGACCTCGACCACCTCGATCTCCTCCGAGAGGACCTCCCCCGCGAGGCGGCGGGCCTGGAGCTCGCTCGGCGGCAGGGCGGCGTAGGCCGGCTTCAGCTTCTTGCGGGTGGAGACGATCGCGTAGCCCTGGCACGGCACGCGGTGGGGGGAGCGGAACGGCTCGGCGACACGCCCCCCGCCGATGTCCACGCGGTCCCCCGGGCCGCAGGAGACGATGTTGCACGGGAGCGTCGAGCGATCGAGCTTCCGCCACGCGTCCATCAGGTGGAGGACGTCGTCGTAATTCTCGCGGGGCACGTAGTAGGTCGGCGGCTTCATCCCCACGAGATCGCGGGTGGCCGCGTGGTAGGCGATGCCGCCCATGTGGTCCATGTGGGCGTGCGTGAACAGGACGCGGGGGCGCTTCACGGCGCTCATCGGGCAACGGCCGATGTCGAACGCGAGGTCGAACGCGGGGAGCTCGATGCAGGTCTCGAGGCCGCCGACGCTCACGGCCTCGACGTCAATCCCGGCGAGTCTCACCCCAGTTCCCCAAGCATGTTGACGACATAACGTGACGTCGGCCTCTGCCGTTGGTGGCTAATCGGAGGGCGTCCCCTCGAGAGGTTGTCATGTCTGTGCTTCGGACGACGGTACTGATGTTGATGGTCGGCTCCGGGGTGGCGGGCTGCGGAGCGATCGCCGGCTCGCCCACCCCCGTCCAGATGCCCGCCGGGTTCAATCCCATGGTGTCGCTCGCCCCCCTGGTCGACGCCGTGGAGCCCGCGGTCGTCAACGTGTACACCAGCGGAAAGATGCAGGTGGATCCGCGCACCCAGTGGATGTTCGGCCTCCCGTCGGAGCGCACCGTGCAGGGCCAGGGCAGCGGCTTCGTCATCTCCGCGGACGGGTACATCCTCACGAACAACCACGTCGTGAAGGACGCGACCGAGGTGAAGGTCAAGTTCGCCGACGGCGCCGACTACGCCGCGAAGGTCGTCGGCACGGACGCCGACAGCGACATCGCGCTCCTGAAGATCACCGGCAACGGTGCCTTCCCCTACCTTCAGCTCGACAAGGACGACGGCGTGCGCGTCGGCGACTGGGTCGTGGCGGTCGGCAACCCGCTCGGCTTCGGCCACACCGTCACCGCGGGCATCGTCTCCGGCATGGGCCGCAACATCCCCGACCTCCCCCTCGACGAGTTCATCCAGACGGACGCCAGCATCAACCCCGGTAACTCGGGTGGCCCGCTCATCGGGCTCGACGGCACCGTGGTCGGCATGAACACCGCGATCCTCGCGGGCGCGAACACCGTGGGGTTCGCCATCCCGGCGTCGCACATCTACGAGGTCATCCCGCAGCTCCGCGAGAACGGCCGCGTGTCCCGCGGCTACATGGGCGTGCAGATGGCGTCCATCCCCGAGGTGGCGCAGCAGGCGCTCGGGAAGGGCGTGCTCATCGCGGAGGTGGTCCCCGACGGCCCCGCGGCGAAGGCGGGCATCCAGTCGGGCGACGTCGTCGTGAAGATCGGCAGCCGCGAGGTCGAGGACCAGACCGACATGCTCCGGGTCGTGGCGGGCACGCCGCCGGGCGAGAAGGTCGACGTGCTCGTCATGCGCAAGGGCAAGGAGAAGAAGCTGACCGTCGAGCTGATGGAGAAGCCGGACGCCGCGAAGAAGGCCGGGGCAGACGAGCAGGCGGTGCCGCAGCGGAAGTAACGTCGGGTTAGGCTGGGGCCCCTTCCACCGGGAGCCCGCGTGTACCACGACTTCCTCATCCTTGGCGGCGCCGGCCTGGTCGGCCTGCAAGTGTGCCGGCAGATCCTCTTCAACCTGAAGCCGCGCCGCATCGTGGTCGCGTCCCTTCTGGAGGCCGAGGCCATCGCCGCGTGCGCCCGCCTCGAGCGCGAGTTCGGGGACGCCGTGGCGTTCGTGCCCGCCTGGGGCAACCTCTTCGTGCCGCGCGAGATGGCGAACCTGCCGCGCGGCGCCATCCTCGCGGACCCCAAGCTCCGCGGGAAGCTGCTCAACGCGCTGTACGACGACTTCGAGGAGTCCTACCGGGCGAACCACCTCGTCAACCTCATCCGGACGCACCGGCCCGAGGTCATCGTCGACTGCGTGAACACCGCGACCGGGTTCTCCTACCAGGACGTGTTCGACGGCGCGGCCAAGGTGCGCGGCTGGATCAGCGAGAAGGGCGTCGGCGCCGAGGGCGTGGCGGACATCGAGACCTTCCTGCTCTCCCAGTCGGTGCCGCAGCTCATCCGCCACGTGCGGTTCCTGCACCAGGCGAGCACCGAGTACGCCACCAAGGTGTACGTCAAGGTCGGCACCACCGGCACCGGCGGCATGGGGCTCAACATCCCGTACACGCACTCCGAGGACAAGCCGAGCAAGAAGCTCCTCGCGAAGAACGAGGCCGCCTTCGGCCACACCGGCCTGCTGTTCCTGCTCGCGCGCACGCCCGACTCCCCGATCGTGAAGGAGGTCAAGCCCGCCGCGATGATCGGCTACCGCGCCGTGCAGGTGATGGAGGCCAGGGACAAGCACGACAACTCCGACCTGTACCAGGCCCACGAGGTCACGCTCGACGGCGGCACCCTCAACCTGCGCGAGCAGGCCCAGGGCTACGAGAAGGCGGGCAAGCTGCGCGTGCCCGTCGTCGACACCGGCGAGAACGGCGTGTTCACCCGCGGCGAGTTCGCCGCCATCACGTCGCTCGGGCAGATGGAGTACATCACCCCCGAGGAGATCGCGCGCACCGTGGTGCTCGAGATCCGCGGCGCCAACACCGGCGCGGACGTGATCTCCGCCATGGACGGCGCCGTGATGAGCCCGAGCTACAAGGCCGGCCTCGTGCGCAACGTGGCGCTCAACGACCTCGATCGCGCCGAGCACGAGAGCGGCATCCCGTCCGTGGCGCTCGGCCGCCTCGGGCCCCCCGAGCTCTCCAAGCTCCTGTTCGAGGCCGAGCTGCTCCGCCGCGCCTGCGGCACGCTCGAGAACGTGCTGGAGTGCACCGAGGCCGCCCTCTCCGAGCGCTGCGTGGCCGAGCTCGAGGCGAGCGGCGTGGCCCGCACCGCGCCCTCCATCGGCATCCCCATCCTCCTGCCCGACGGCAAGCGCCTCCTCCGCGGCCCGCGCATCAACGTGCCCGAGCTCGAGGGCCACAACGTGTCGGTGTCGCTGGCCGACGCCAAGCTCGACGCCTGGGCAAAGAAGGGCTGGATCGACCTGCGCCCTTCCAACTTCGGCGTCTGGCGCGTCCGCATGGAGAAGATGCTCTCTGCCCGCGCCTCGCTCCGCTCCGAGGGCTCGGCCGCCGCGAGCATCCACAGCTACATGGCGCCCGGGTTCGAGATCGGGGAGGTCGTGGCGTGGATCTTCAACAACGAGATGGGCGGGTATCGGGTGAAGTAGGCGGACGGGCTCGGCGCGGGGTCGCGTAGGCGCGCTCTGCCGCCGGGCCTCCGAACGCACCGGGCCTCCGAACGCGCAATCCCCGCGAAAGCCCCCGCCCTCCCCCGCCCGATACCGGCTCCCAGCAAAGTGGGAGCTTCGGGATGCGCGACGAGGGTCGGGAGCTGGTGGACCGCCTGGATCGCCTGCTGCAGGCCTGGACCGCCGCCTACGACGCGCGGGACGACGCGGCCGTAGAGCACCTCTCCAGGACGATCGAGGCGATCACCACCAGCCCGGAGTTCCTCGCGGCGCTGCGGAGGGTGGAGGACAACTAAGGTCCATGCCCGCAGGCTCCTCGGTCGGGGCCCACGGACTCACCCGACGCCGCTCGCCGCGAGCGCGCCGTCGACGAACCGCCGCACCGGCTCGAGGAGGAGGCCGAAGGCCGCCCAGACGGGGCCGTAGTCCCAGCGCAGCACGCCGCGCCAGCTCCAGCGGGTGCCGGAGTAGTCCCACAGGCGGTTGCGGGTGGGGAGGCCGACGGCCAGCTCGACCAGCCAGACGGCGAGCGCGTAGAGCACGCCCCGGAGCGGCCAGGCCCAGGTGCCGCCGATGGCCGCGAGGAGGTCGAAGCCGGCTCCGAGGCCGAGCCCGTAGATCGGGAACATCCACACCGACACCCGCCCCTTCAACGACGGGTCGCGGTAGCGGACGGCCGCCCAGAGGCCGCTCCACGCGAGCTCGCAGAAGCAGCCGAGCACGCCGTAGACGAGGAAGCGCACCCCGGAGAGGTAGGCACGCGCGGGCTCCCACACGCGCCCCCGTCGACACGGGCGGGGAGCGTCGACACGGGCGGGGAAGGGTGCAGCATGGTCCCGGCCCGGACCGGCACGTCGGGGCCCCCTCGTCACCGCGGGTCGGCGGCCGGGCCCCCGATCCGGAACGCCGCGCTGCCACTCGGCTGGGCCTCGCCGCGGTTACGATGGGGCGTGCTCCGTGCCCTCTCCCCGTGGCTCCTCGCTGTCGCGCTCGCGGCCGGCGGCGTCCTCGTCGGGTGGGGTGCCGACCGTCACCTCGCGACCGCGCTCGTGTTGCACGCCGAGCCCTTCCTGCTCGTGCTCGCGGCGTGGGCCGCCGCGGTGGCGGTGTGGGCCGGGAGGCGCTCGTACGCGCGCGCGTTGGTCATCGGCGCGGTCGCGGCGTCCCTCGGTGCGCGCTTGCCGATCGACGTGGCCCCGGCCGCCGGGGTGCCGCCGGCGTGGGTCGGCCCGGTGAACCGCTGCGCCGCTGCGCTCAAGCCCCCCGCGGACCCCGTGCGCCTCCTCCAGTGGACGCTCGGCGGCGGCGAGTCGCCCGAGTTCGTCAGGGGCGTGGTCGCCGATGCCGCGCCGGGCGTCGTGGTCCTCCATGGCGTGTCCGACCCCGAGGTCGTGCGTGCCGTGCTGGCGGAGGTCGGCGGCGAGTCGCGCTTCTTCCCGCCCGAGGGCGGCGGCATCGGCCTCGCCATCGTCGCGGCGGGGGGCTTCCACCCCTGCGGCGAGACCCTCGCGTGGTCCGAGGCCATGGACACCGCCTACGGCTACACGTTCGCCTTCGTCGGCGTGCCCCCCGCCACCGTGTTCCCGCTCCTCGTGGCGCGCCTCCCGGGCCCGCTCGACGGCGGCGCGTGGTCCGAGCGCATGACGGCGGCGTCGTCCCGGGTCTTCAGCGCGCTCGCGGGCATCCAGGGCGCCTCGACCGTCGTCGTGGCCGACGCCCCGGCCCCGCGCACCTACCGCACCCTCGACACCCGCATGGCCGGCGTGGGCGCCGCGAGCGTGGCGGTGCCGCCGTCGTGGCCCGCGCGGCTCGGCAAGGTGCCGCTCCTGACGCTCCACCCCTTCGACCGCATGTGGATCGGCCCCATCTGGCGCGAAGCCGAGTCCTCGCGCGCGGCCTCCCCCGCGGGCCTCCGTGCCCCGGTGATCACGGTGCTGTCGGGGCCGGAAGCCCCCTCGGTGGACGTCACGCCGATGGAGTAGGGGTCCGCCCTGAAATAGCCTGCAGCACAGAGGGCGCCCCTGGGCCGCGGGCGCAAGCAGCGAGAAGGGAGCATCCCCTTGGGCATGTGAGCGACGAGCGACGCCGCGCACGCGACGGGCCCTAAGGCGGGGCGGTCCGGCCGCTGACGCGTCCGTCGGCACCCTCCGGGGCTCGCTTCGCTCGGTCGCCCGCTCCGCGTGCGGACCGGCCGCTCACGCGGCCGCCCCTCCGGTCGCCTACCGCGCGCAGCGGTGGGTCGTGACCGCCGCTGTCGGCCGTGGGCCTTGGCGCGAGGTTCCCGCCGGCGGTGATCGCGGGGGGGGCGGCGGATCCGTGTCGTGGAACCGCGTTCCCTTGGGCGATCGCGGGGCGGTCGTGGACGGGGCCTTGGCGCGAGGTTCCGCGGCGGGGACCGCGGGGGGGGGCGTGGCCTTGGCGCGAGGTTCCTGGTCCATGGCCGCGGGGGGGGGTCGTGGCCTTGGCGCGAGGTTCCTCGGCGGGGACCGCGGGGCGGTCGTGGACGGGGCCCTTGGCGCGAGGTTCCTGGTCCATGGCCGCGGGGGGGCCGGGAACGGGGCCCTTGGCGCGAGGTTCCTGGTCCATGGCCGCGGGGGGGGCCGTGATCTTGTCTCCCTCCAGGACTGCGACCCGCGCTGCGAGCGCGTCACCCCAAGAAAACGGGCCTTTGACCCTCATCGCAGGCGGTCCCGCGCGAGCCCAGGCCGCCGCTGCTCCTGGCAGAGGCTACTTCCGTCCGAACTCGCGGGGTAACCGACCATCCTCCGAGTTCGGACGCTATTCCCGTCCGAACTCGCGGGGTAACCGACCATCCTCCGAGTTCGGACGCTATTCCCGTCCGAACTCGCGGGGTAACCGACCATCCTCCGAGTTCGGACGCTATTCCCGTCC
>JAUXTN010000241.1 GCA_030684355.1 Pseudomonadota bacterium | reverse complement strand
ACGAGCCCGCCGGCGCCGTCGTCGGGGCGTACCTCGCCGTGACCGCCGCGCTCGCCAAGGACGACATCGCGAGCGCCCCGCTCGCGTCCCTTGACGCGAGCCTCGCCGCCGCCCAGGCGACCGCCGACGGAGCCGACAAGGCCACGCTCGCCGCCATGCGCACCGACGTGGCGAGCGCCGTCCTCGCCCCGGACCTCGCCGGGCGCCGCGAGATCCTGAAGAAGGTGTCGGCCGCGATGATCCCGTTCGCGCGCAAGCATGCGGGCGGGACCCGCACGCTGACCGAGGCGTGGTGCCCGATGGCGAACGCGGGCTGGCTCCAGGAGGGCGGCACGATCGCGAACCCCTACTACGGCTCCGACATGCTGACCTGCGGCTCCTTCAAGTGAACCGGCATCCCGACGGGGATCGCCGAAATCGCCCGTCCTGACCATGCCTACCGTCTGGCTCGTGGGCGCCGGGGGGCGCACCCCGTTCGTCGGGCACCTCCGCGGTGCCCGGGATCTCGGTCCCGTGCGGCTCGCGTGGGCAGGCCGGGTGGCGGGGAGCGGCTCGGTCGCGGAGGGCTGGGAGGCCGCCGAGGCGGCTCGCGACGCCCTCGCCGACCTGCGCGCGCCCGCCGGACCCATCCACGGCGCGCTCGAAGCCGTGCTGGCGGCCGCGTGCACGGCGCTCGCCGGCATCGATGCGCGCTGGATCGCCCGGGGCGACATGAGCGTCCTTCTCGTCGCGACGGACGGCACGCGGGCACGCGCGGCCGGATCGGGGTTGGGGGCCGTGCACGGGAGCGTCGGCGGGGCGTGGCGGCCGCTGGTGGGGGCGGACCATCCGCTCCTCGGCGAGCCCGGAGCGCCCGGCGCCGCGAGCCACGACGTGCCGCTCGCGGACGTGTGGGTGGGCGTGCCGGTGGGCCTCCCCTTCCCCAAGCGGGACCTCCCTCTCGCCTGCGGCGTGCATCCATGAGCGCGCTCTCGTGCCTGGCATGAGCCGCCTGCTCGACGGAGACCTCGAGGGGCTCGATCTCCGCGCGGAGCTCCCCCGGCTCCTCGCGACCGTGCGCGACGCCGGCGAGCGCCCCCTCGCGCCGCTCTTCGCCGCCCTCTCCACGCAGGACCCCGTGGCCCTCGCCGAGATCGTCTGCGGCTCGCGCGCCGTGGGCGGCGCCACCGTGGTCCGCGCGGCCCTGCCGCATGTCGCGGTGCTCGAGGCCGCGCTCTCGCCCCGGGGTCTCTACCCCCGGCTCTTCGACCTCGCGGAGGAGGCCGCGGGCGACGTCCTCGCCCTCGCCGCGTCCCGGCACCCCGCGGCGTCGTGGCTCGTCCCGCTCTCGAAGAAGGGCGAGACCTTCGCCGTCGGCCTCACCCACCTCCTCGCGGCCGCCGTCCACCCCTCCTTCGCGAGCGCGTGCCGCGCGCACGCGGACGCCGGCCATGTCGACGGGCTCGTGTTCGCCGCGGCGGAGACCGGTCGCGCCGAGCCCGCCGCCGCGCTCCTCGCGGTGGACGTGAACGCGGCGCTGCGAGCCGCCGGTACCGCCCTCGATCGGGACCCCACGAGCCCCATGCTCGCTCACCTCGCGGCGGTGTGGGGCCCGGAGCCCGATGCGCTGATCGTTCGCCTCATCCCCGGGCTCCGCAGCCGCGCCGCCGCGGAGGCCCTCCTCGCGTCGGCCCGGCATCTGCCGCGGACGGCGGCCACGCTACGGGCGGTGCTGCGAGGGATGGTCTAGTCGGGACAACAGGGGTAGTCTTCCGCCCGCGGAGACCACGATGGCAGAGGAGCACGCGACCTGGTGTCGCCTGAACGAGTGCATGGCAGGCCTGCTGGCCACCGTGGACGGCCAGCGTATCGTCGCGCTCCGCGCCGATGCCGACAACGTGACCGGGCGCCACGGCACCTGCGGGCTCTGCACCGCGTCGGCCGGCGCGAGCGAGGATCCGCGGCGCATCCTCCGCCCGAAGAAGCGCGTCGGGGACCGCTTCGAGGAGGTCTCCTGGGAACAGGCGACCCGCGAGATCGGCGCGAAGCTCAAGGAGATCCGGAAGCAGTCCGGCCCGCGCGCCATCGGGCTGTATGCCGGCGCTCCGGTGGGCCTCGATTCGCGGGGGCTCACCCGCACGATCGCCACCTCCCTGGGGCTCGGCACGCCGAACCTCTACTCCCCGCTCTCGACGCGGGGCGGCCCGTGGCTGCGCGCGACCGAGCTCGTCGTCGGCCACGCGGCGGCGCTCCAGCGCGACGTGGGCCGCGCGCACTACGTGGTCCTCCTCGGCGCGAACCAGGAAGCCGAGGGCTGGGGCCCGCTCCAGGCCGGCCGCAACCTGGGCGCCGACCTCGCGTTCAGCCGGAAGACGAAGGGCACCAAGGTCGTCGCCGTCGATCCGCGCCGCACCCCGCTCGCCGCGGGCGCGGACCTCCACCTCGCCATCCGGCCGGGCACCGAGCTCTACTTCGTGCTCGGCATGATCGACGCCATCCTGAAGAACGACTGGCGCGACGTCCAGTACTCCGACGACTACTGCAGCCCGCTCACGCCGCTGCGCGAGGCCCTCGCGCCCTGGTCGGTCGACACCTGCGCCGAGATCTGCGGGATCCCCGCGACCGACATCGGCGGCGTGGCCCTGAAGTTCTCGCGCAGCGCGATGGCCGTGTGCACCCCGGGCCACCAGGCGCTCGCCAGCGAGCACGGCACGCTCACCGCCTGGGCGCTGCTCGTCCTCCACGCGCTCACGGCCAACCTCCTCCGGCCCGGCGGCATCTTCGACGGCCGCGGCGTCCTCGACGTCCACCCCCTCGCGAAGCAGCTCCCCACCGACGGCGCCCCCCGCACCCGCGTCGGCGATCTGCCGCTGCTGCTGCTCCAGGCGCCCTCCGCGCTCCTGGCCGACGAGATCCTGACCCCGGGCCAGGGGCAGGTGCGCGCGCTCGTGTCGCTCTACGGGGATCCCGCCCGCGAGGCCCCCGGCGGCCCCCGCCTGCGCGAGGCCCTCGGCTCCCTCGATCTCCTCGTCGCGGTCGACCTCGCGGACAACGACACCACGCGGCTCGCGCACTGGGTCCTCCCCGCGACCCACCCGTGGGAGCGCGAGGATCTGCACCTCCACGACACGTCGATCCTCCCGTGGCGCACCACACAGTGGACCCCCGCGCTCGTCCCCGCCCCCGGCGAGGCCCGCGATCTCGCCGACATCCTCGCCGACCTCTTCAAGAAGGTCGGCCCCACGCTGCGCGGCGGGGAGTTCGGCGCGCACCTGCGGGTGCTCGGCAGCTTCGTGGCCACGGCGGAGCTCGCGAAGTGGGAGGCCCGCCTGCTCGACACCTCGGGCATCGTCGCGTCGGACGAGCTCCGCGCGGCCCCGCACGGCTGGTTCGGCGGCGAGGTCGACCGCGCGACTTGGCGCATCACCACCCCCTCCGGCCGCTTCGATCTGCTCCCGGCGCCCATCGCAGCGGTCCTCGCCCGGCTGTCCGCTCCCTCGGCCCCCGCCGGCCTCGGGCGTTGGCTCCTGACCTCCGCCGTGCGGGACGCCGCGGTGCGCCCCTTCGATCGCCCCGCGGCGTCCGATCCCGGCGTCACGTTGCACCCCGCCGCCGGCTTCGCGGAGGGGGCGCGCGTGCGCGTGCGGACCACCGCAGGGGCCGTCGAGGCCACCGTGCACCTCGACCCCGCGCTCCGAGAGGACGTCGTCGATCTCCCCGCGGGCCACACCGTCGACACCATGGCGCTCGTCCCCACGGACCGCCTGGATCCGTTCACGGGGACCCCCGCCGCCAACGGCCTGCCCTGCGTGGTGGAGGCCCTCTGATCCTCCTGGCGCTGCTCGGCTGCCTGCCGGCGGTGCCCGGCTCCGCCACGTCTGCCGGGGCGGGCGCCGCGATGGCCCCGCTGGAGCCGCTCTACACGCAGGATGCGCTGGCGGCGGACGGCTACCCGGCCCTCCGGGGCACGATGCACGGCGAGTGCGCCGGGGACGTGCGGATCGAGGCCGGCTCCTCGAACCAGGCGCGCCCGCTCTCGGCGAAGCGCGTCGCGCCGGGCAAGTACGAGTTCCGCGTCCCGCCCAAGATCGCGCTTACGCTCCGCTGGGGGTGCGATCCCGACGGGGACGGCGAGGTCGCCGCGGCCGACGTCGCCGAGGCGAACCTGGGCCTCGTGATCCGCGACGGTCCGCTCGATCTGTTCCTCCCGAACGCGGCGCGCGAGGCCCGCCTCGCCCTGGTGGCACCCGGGAGCGCCACGAACCGCCCCGAGCGGCGCGGCCCGATCGGGCCCGGCGTGCCCGGCGGCGGCGAGGTCAAGACGCATATGGATCACCGCATCGCCATGTCGGCGCTGATGATGGGGCTGGCCAGCATCAGCCCGGTGCGCATCGACGATAGCGCGTTTATCGCCACCAGCTTTC
>JAUXTN010000234.1 GCA_030684355.1 Pseudomonadota bacterium | reverse complement strand
GGCGTCCGCGACGGGACCGAACCGAGCGCGAAGCGCGAGCCCACAGCGGCCCGGCCCCCGCGGCTCGGCGCGGGGGACGCGCCCGCAGCCCCCGCGAGCCCGCCCCAAGCCAGGCCGGCTATCGCACGGCCTGGCTGTCGTTGTTTGGTCGGCGAAGCTTACTTCGCGCCTCGGTGCTCGCGCCCAGCGCAAACACCGAGGCACTCGAAACGGAGCCGCCCCCGGATTGCGTTCTCGCAGCGCATTCTTGGGAACGCGCTGCAAGAACGGCTACCCCGACGTGTTCCCCGTCACCGCCACGGCGAGGTCGGGCGTCGCCGGGTCGTCGGAGAGCACGTGGATCACGTCCGCGAGCGGGCCGGCCGCCTCGGGCTGGTAGGACACCGTGACGCTGCCGGACTCGCCCGGCGCGAGCACGTCCTGGTCGATGCGCGTGAGCCGCACGAGGTTCTGCTCCACCGAGACGGACGCGATCGTGCACGTCTGCCCGCCGTCGTTCTCGAGGGTGAGGCGCGTGCTGACCGTCTCGCCGATCGGCACCTCGCCGAGGCTCACCGACCCGGGGTGCGCGGAGAGCGCGCAGGGCACGACGGTGTCGGTGTCCGCGTCGGTGTCGGTGTCGGTGTCGGTATCCGTGTCCGTGTCCGTGTCCGTGTCGGCCGGGGCGGCGGAGTCATCGAGGATGGGGAGGGCGTCGTCGGTGGAGGCCGCGGGGGCGCACGCGAGGAGCACGACGAGGAGGGCGAGCGACATTCCCCCAGTGTACGCCGTTTCGGACGAGCCCGGACCCCCGGCTACCGACGCCGCGGCCGCGACAGGAGCACGGCGAACAGCGCCAGCTCCGCCAGGAACTTGCTCTCGCGCACCACGGCGCCGGCGTACGGGACGCCGTGCACCGCGCCCTGGGCCGCGCGGAGCCAGTCGAGCGGCCACGCCAGGAAGAACGCGATGAGCAGCGTCAGGAGGCCCGGGCGCACGGTGAGCGCCGCGCCGACCGCGAGGAGCAGGAACACGAGGTGGTGCTCGTAGGTGTAGACCGGCAGCATCACCATCAGCACCGAGAGGGCGCCGATCGCGGCGGGATCGGGGTCGTGGGCGGGCGGGCCCCGGAAGCGCAGGGCCCAGAGGCCGAGCAGGGCGAGCCCGACGACGGCGCTGCCGGTCTGGGCGGCCTCGGAGAGGCGGAAGCGGGTCGGGCCCGGCCAGAGCTGGTTGAAGAGGTCGGGGATGGAGTGGTTGGCCGGCAGCGTGATCGGCACGGTCAGGCCGTGGTAGTCGCCGGAGGAGAAGCCCGGGAGGATGTCGGTGTAGAAGCGGAGCTGGTCCGCGAAGCCGACGAGCGGCAGCGTCGCGACCGAGAGGAGCACGGCGGTGGCGATGGCGGCCGCGACCGGGCGCCACCGCCCCTGGACCGCCCAGTAGAGCAGGAACAACGCCGGGCTCATCTTCAGCATGGCGGCGAGGCCCACGAGCACCCCGCCGGCGACCGGGCGGCGCCGCGCGAGGGCGAGGCCCGCGAGCGCCGGGGCGAGGGCGAGCAGGTTCGCCTGGCCCATCCAGGCGTTGTCGGGGATGGGCGAGTACGCCGCGAGCAGGAGCGCCACCGCCCACGGCGCCACGCCGAACGGCCCGAGGCAGAGCGCCACCACCGTCGCGAGCAGGGCCTCGTTCAGCACGAGCATGCCGACGTAGGCCTTCGGCAGGGACAGCGGCAGGGCCCAGGTCATCGTGAGCAGGAAGGGCGGCGGGTAGAAGTAGGGGTGCACCTCCTTGCGGGTGCGTTCGGCGCGCGCCTTCGCGTCGAGGGCGTCGGTGTCGTAGGGGTCGCCGCCGTCGGCCGCCACCTGCACCGCGTAGTAGTAGCTCGCGAAGTCCCGCCCGCTCGGGGTGCTCGACACGCGCTCCCACGCCGGGCGCAGCCCGAACCACAGGTGGGCGAGGAGCCCCAGGACGAGGAGGACGCGGCCCGACATGGCGGCGGGAGTGTACGCCATGGTTAAGGCCCGGGCATGCTCTCCCGTCCCATCGGCACGGCTCGCGCCTGCGCCCGCCTCCTCCCCGGCGCCCGCCTCCGCCCCGGCGCCCGCCTCGTCCCCGGCGCCCGGCTCCTCCCCGGCGCGGTCCTCCTCCTCGCGCTCGCGGGGTGCGCCCCCAAGAACGGCCTCGCGACCACGTCGGGCCAGGGCGACGCGCCGGCGAAGCGCGCCGTCCCCCAGGCGCTCACCGGCGAGCTCGCCATCGACGGCCCGCTCGCGAAGCGCGTGTCCACGTCGCCGGCGGACCTCGTCGTCTACTACGGCGGCGAGCAGAAGGGCTCCCTCGAGACCTGCGGCTGCCCCAAGCGCCCGCGCGGCTCGTTCGCGCGGCTCGACGCCTACGTCGACGCCTCCCGGGCCGCGAACCCCGACATCCCCTCGGTGCTGGTCAACGCCGGCTACTGGCTCCAGGACGCGATGGGGTTCGACGGCAAGCTCCGCGAGGACGTGACCATCGGCAACGCGTGGATGGTCAAGGGGATCCGCGCGGTGGGCTGGGACGCCCTCAACGTCGGCTCCCCCGACATCGCCGGCCTCACCACGCTCCCGACGGACGGCGGCGCGCCGCTCCCGCTCGTCTCCGCCAACGCGGTGGGCCCGGGCATCAACCGCTGGGTCATCGTGGACCGCGGCGGCGTGCGCGTCGGCATCACCGGCATCACCAGCGCCGGCCAGACCCTCACCGACGTGCCCGGCTACACGGTCAACGCCCCCGCGAGCGCGGGCGCGGTGCTCGACGAGCTCGCCGCGCAGACCGACGTCATCGTGCTCCTCGCGTACCAGGCCACCGAGAGCGCCGTGAAGCTCGCGGCGTCGCACCCGAGCGTCGACGTGGTGGTCGACGCCGCGCTCCACCGCGAGTGGCAGGACCCGTTCTACACCCCGGCCAACGCCGTGTGGGTCGCGTCGCACCTCCAGACGATGCGCCTCGGCGAGCTGCGCCTCGGCCTCGACCACGGGCGCGTCACCGGCGGGCTCTCCCGCCAGATCGACCTCGACCCCGACATGCCGGACGACCCCGCGCTCCTCGAGATGCAGAAGCAGGCCCGGGCCGAGCTCGACGTGGCGCAGCAAGCGCTGTTCGGGCCGTGAGGGGCGCCGTGGGCGCGGGTGCCGGGGAAACCGTGGGCATGCGCGTTGCGTCGAGCATCGGGGTCGCACTCGTCGGCCTCCGCCTCCTCCTCCTCGCCCTCCCCCTCGCCGCCTGCGCCCCGCGTGTCGACGTCCCCGCGCCCGCCGGCCCCCAGGAGCCGCTCCCCACCGACGTCCACCGCGCCGCCGAGGCCGAAGCCGCCGCGCGGGTCCCCGACGCCACCCGGGGCGGCCCCCCCCTCCGCGACGGCGCCTCGCCGCTCCCGCCGTTCCTCGGGGTCAGCCGGGCCGACAACGCGTACGTCGGCGCCGCCACCTGCGCGGCCTGCCACCCCACCGCCGCGGCGACCTGGGCCACCACCGCCCACGCCCACGCCCTCGACACCTTGCGCGCGAACGCGTCCGCGTCGAACCCGGCGTGCCTGCCGTGCCACGTGACGGGCCTCGGCCACCCGAGCGGCTGGGCCGGCGCGTCCACGCCCGCGCTCGCGGCGGTGGGGTGCGAGGCGTGCCATGGCCCCGGGGGCGCGCACGTCGCGGCGCCCGCAGCCGGCTACGGCGACCTCCCGGCGAGCGGCGCGGCCTGCGTGGCCTGCCACACGCACGACAACTCGCCGGACTTCCGGTTCGAGCGCTACTGGCCGCTCATCGCGCACGGGCGCGAAGGAGCGGACGGCCGCGAAGGGGCGGACGGCCGCGAAGGGGCGCCTCCGTAGGCGCCCGGCCTCCGCGGGCAGTGCGCGGGCGGTCGGCTACTGGCCGTTGTCGCCGATGGCCTCGACCGGACAGTTCTCCATCGCCTCGTAGCACTGGGCCAGCTCCTCGCTGTTCTCCGGCTGCTTGTAGGTGATGTCGTGATCCTCGGCGTCCGACATGCGGAAGTTGTTCGGGGCGGCGTCCGAGCACACGGAGCAGAGGATGCACTCCTTGTCCACGAAGAAGCCGACCTTCTTGCTACCGATCACCGCCGTGCCGCCGACGTTGTCTTCCCACCGATTCTTCCAGTCAGCCACGCGTACTCCAGAGCGGCCGTACGTCTACCCCATCCCCCACGCGCTGCAAGCGACGGCCGCTACATGCGGAAGGGTTAACCAGACACGATGTCGATCCTCAAAGTTGCCCACATGGGCCATCCCATCCTGCGCGAGGTCGCGGTTCCCGTCCCGCCCGAGCGTTTCGCCTCCGCCGAGTTCCAGCGCTTCTGCGACGATCTGCTGGAGAGCATGTACGAGCTCGATGGCGCGGGCCTCGCGGCGCCCCAGGTGCACGTGAGCGAGCGCGTCGTCGTCTTCGAGCTCGAAGAGGAAGACGGCCCGATGTTCCTCGTGAACCCGGTCATCACCCCGCTCACCGAGGAGACCGCCGGCGGCTACGAGGGCTGCCTCTCGGTCCCGGGCATGCGCGGCCGCGTCGAGCGCGTCACCGCCGTCCGCGTCGAGTGTCGCGACCGCCACGGCAAGGTGTTGAGCTTCGAGGCCCACGGCTGGGCCGCGCGCGTCGTGCAGCACGAGTGCGACCACCTCGACGGCGTCCTCTACATCGACCGCGCCGACCCCAAGTCCCTCGCCTTCCTGCCCGAGTTCCGCCGCTACGGCCCGCTGGTCCCGTCGGGGGACGGCGAGGAGTAGCCGGTCCGGGGGCGCCCCCCGCCGAGCCGGGGGTCGGCGTCCGACGGGGTTCGCGCTTCGCGCTCCGCTGGCGCGGCCCGCTCCCGCGGGCGGCGCCGAGCCGGCCGGCGCAGCCGGCCGCCCTCTGGATGCCTCGCCCGGGTGATGTTGGGCGGTCGGGTGGCGTCGGTTCGATTGGGAGGGTGAGGGGCACGGGATTGTGGACGGCGGCGTGGTCGGCGACGCGCCGAGGTGCACCCACGTGGACCTTGATGCGGAGCGTGGGGGGCCTTGGGCGGCTGCGGTGGCCGCGGGGCGGTTGGGCGCGGGGCCTTTGGGGGCCTGCGGTGGCCGCGGGGCGGTTGGGCGCGGGGCCTTGGGTTGGCCGCGGGCTCGCAAGACCCTGACGCGTCGTAAGCGCAGCACGCTCGAAAGACCGACCGATCCCTGACGCGCAGCCCGCTCGAAAGCCCGAGCCGGCTTCGATCTCGGCTCCCCCGGGGTCGCGACCCGCGCTCCCGGGCGCGTCGCTCGCAAAAACCGGGCTTTTGTCCGTCACCCCAGCCGCTGCATGGGCGGTTCGACGGGCAGGCCTCGCCGACCGCGGTCTTTCGACGGGGCGGCGCAGCACCACGCGGTCTTTCGACTCGACTCCGCAGGACGGCGTCGGCACCCTCGCCGCGTCGCTACGGATGGCGCTTCCAACCCGCACTTGACGGATGCGGAGCTCGTGGGCGGTCATGGGCGGGGGCCCTTGCGGTAAGGGGGCGCTTCCATGGCCGCGGGGCGGTCATGGGCGGGGGACCTTGCGGTAAGGGGGCGCTTCCATGGCCGCGGGGCGGTCATGGGCGGGGAACCTTGCGCCAAGGGGGCGCTTCCATGGCCGCAGGGCGGTCGTGCCCCTCCGGGGCGGGGTTCAAGGGAGCGGCGGAGCGCCACCCGACCGCGGCGGCGCCGTGGTTGACAACGTGACACCCCCGCGCCCCCTCTCCGCGTTGCGCTCGGACATCCTGTCAGGCCGGGCCCCTGCGATGCAGCATCCATCGGCCTCCCAGCCCTGGCACGGCGCGTGCAGTGCCGCCGGTCATGCTGCTCTCGCTCTTGCTCTCCGCCGCGCCCGCTTGGGCGGGGCTCGTCGTTACCGGGGAGGCCTCCGGCGGGGGGAGCCCCGGGGTCCCGCTCGACCGCACCGTCGGAGCCGGCCGCCCCGAGGCCGCGCGGGCCACGATGTTCTATGACGCGGCGGGGTGGCGCTGGGAGGTGACGCTGGATGTCGACGACCTCGGTGACAACGCGCTCATCGCGGTGGTGCTCCGGGTGCACGACGCGCGGGGCCGCCCGGTCGGAACGTTCAACCCGACGCTGCTGGCGCGGATGGGAGAGGAGGCGTCGGTGTCGGTGCAGGACGTGCGGCCCGGCGCGCTCAACTACGCGGTGCGCGTACGGGTCGAGCGCGAGGGAGACGCCGCGGACGGCGCGGATGCCCCGGGCCCGGACTCGAAGGCCACGGAGGCCAACGCCACGGAGGCCAAGGGTGCGGTCGCAGAGGGCGCGGTCGCAGAGGGTGCGGTCGCAGAGGGTGCGGTCGCAGAGAGTGCCGTCGCCAACGTGGGGGCCATCGTCCCCACCCTCCGCCGCACGTTCTTCGCCACGCGCGGGCGGAGCGCCTACACGTTCTTCGTGCATCAGCCGACGTGGACCGGCCTCGCGTGCGAGGGGACCGACCTGCACGTGGTCGGGGGCGAGGGCGCCCAGCACGTAGCGCTCGAGGGCCGCTATCGGCCCGGCGACCGCGTGGAGACGCGCTGCTCGGTCACCACGACGGCCCCCGGCGCGCCGGAGGGGACGCAAGCGAGCATCCCGGTGTCCATCGCGTTCTTGTAGGTGGCGCCATCGGGGCGGGCGCCGTCCTTACGCACCCGCAACGCGAGCGTTCCCCGCGCGCCCGACCGGGCGATCCAACGCGCGGTCACGGTGCGCGCACGCGGCACCGCCCCCAGCAGCGACAACCGCGGGATCAGCCCTCCACGTCCCCCGGATCCACGCCCGCCGCCCGGGCCTTGCGGCCGAACTCGGCGCGGCTCTCGGAGGCGACCCAACGCTCGAAGAAGGCCGTGCGGGCCTCCTCGGAGAGGTCGGGGCCGGTGAGGGCGCGGCGGCGCTCGGTGATCGTGCGGAGGAGGATCGCGGCCGACACCGACACGTTCAGCGAGCCGGTGAGGCCGACCATGGGGATCATCACCGCGCCGTCGGCGAGCGAGCGCGCTTCGTCGCTGACGCCGCGCACCTCGCTGCCGAACACCAGGGCGACGGGGCCGTCGACGGGGACGGTCTCCGGCGTGAGCGCGCCCGGGAGCAGGTCGGCGACGTAGATCTTGAAGCCCCGCGCCTTGAGGTCGGTGAGCGACGCCGTGGTCGTGTCGAAGCGGCGGCGGTGCACCCAGCGCTCGGCGCCGCGCGCGGCCCCGGGGCTCGGGCGGAAGCCCGCGGTGACCAGGTGCACCTCGTGCACGCCGAAGGCCTCGCACGTGCGGAGGATGGCGCTGGCGTTGTGGCGGCGGCGCACGCTCTCGGCCACGGCCACGACGGAGCCGAGGCGCCGAGCGAGCATCGCCTCGACGCGCGCGCGTCGGCCGGGGGTGATGCCATCGGTAGGTTCGTCAGTCACGTCGCGCCCGGTAACCGCGCGGCCGGGGGAACGCGGCGCGGGGCTCCGACATCGGCCGCGCCGAGGCGTCGTCGCAGGCGGTGCGTGCACGGGTGCGAATCGGGCTTCCATAGGGCGAACCTTCCCCATCCGCCCCCACGCGTCCCCGGTCACCGTCCCCGCCGCCCGTGCCGGGATAACGCGGCGCGATGGACCTCACCGGCAAGCAGAAGCGACACCTCCGCGGCCTCGGCCACGCCCTCTCCTCCACCGTGGCCGTCGGCAAGGAGGGCATGACCGAGTCCGTGCTCCGGAAGGCGCGCCTGGAGCTCGAGCACCACGAGCTCATCAAGGTGAAGGTCGGCGACGGCTGCCTCGAGCCCGCCGCCGACGTGGGCGCGTGGCTCGCGACCGAGCTCGACGCCGGCGTCGCGCAGGTCATCGGGCACACCGTCCTCCTCTACAAGCGCCGCAAGCGGGACCCCATCATCGTCCTCCCGAAGGCCGAGAAGGTCGAGAAGGTCGCGAAGCCGGCCAAGCCCCCCGCGCCCGTCGAGGAGTAGCCCTCCCCCCGCACCCGCGGTGCGGCCCGTCCACCCCGTTGGTTCTTGCTTGGCAATTCCGTGGTCGCGGCGATAGTCGGCTCGCTCATCGGAGCGACCATGCCGGTTCGTCATGCCAAGGCCAGGTGGGAAGGGGACATCCGCGGGAAGGGAAGCTTTGACGCCGGTCCCGGGATCGCGGGCGAGTACAACTTGTCGTCGCGGTTCGAGAACGGCGCCGGGTCCAACCCCGAGTCCCTGCTCGGGGCCGCGCACGCCTCCTGCTTCAGCATGGCGCTTTCGCTCGGCCTCGCCCGCGCCGGTACGCCCGTCGAGTCCGTCGAGACCGACGCCGCCGTGACCATCGAGAAGCTCGACGCCGGCTACACCGTCACCAAGGTGGTCCTCACGGTGCGCGGCAAGGTGCCGGGCATCGACCAGGAGGCCTTCGTGAAGGCCGCCGAGGGCGCCAAGGCGGGCTGCCCCATCTCGCGCGCGCTCAACCCGAGCGTGACGATCGAGTTGGACGCGCGCCTGGTCTGAACGCGGTGCTCCGCGGCCTGCGGAGCGTGCGGGCAACCGCGGTCCGGGTCCGGGCCGCGTTGGCCCGCGGCCTGCGGAGCGTGCGGGCAACCGCGGTCCGGGGCCGGGCCGCGTTGGAGGGCTCGGGCTTGCCCGGGGGCCTTGCCTTGCGGCCGGGCGCGGGGTGCTCGCCCGTCGCGCTTGACGTGGCGCGCGCGCTGGACTACTTAGTTGCATAAGCAACCAATGACCGTCCGCATCCACGACTCGATCGCCTACCGGATCCACCGCGCGCAGCGCGTGCTCAGGCGGCACTTCCTCGGCATGGCGACCGCCGACGGCCTCGAGCTCACGCCAGAGCAGTGGTTCGTCCTGAACAAGCTCGTGGAGCGCGATGGTCGGAGCCAGGTCGAGCTGTGCGAGGCCATCTTCAGTGACCGGCCCAACCTGACGCGAATGCTCGTCGGGATGGAGGCGCGCGGGTGGGTGACCCGCCGGGGGGACGCCGAGGACGGCCGCCGCAACCTCGTCACGCTCACACCGGAAGGCGCGCGCGTTCACCACCAGTTCGCGGCGCGGGTCGAGGAGCAGCGCGGGCGCATCTTCGCGGGGATCTCCGCGGAGGACCTCGCGACCGCCACCCGCGTCCTCGACCGCATCGAGGCCAACCTGGGCGGCGGGTAGCCGTCCGCCGGCGGGAGGCAACGCCCGTCCGTGCGCCAACACTGTTGCCTGAACAACAACCAAACCGTTGCCTAAGCAACACCGGGAGATCCATGCCCCTCCTCCTCTCCGCCGCCGCCGTTCCCGCCGACCCGGCAGTTACCACCGCCGTCCTCGCCTTCGCGAGCGCCGGGGACGCCCGCGACATCGCCGCCATCGAGGCCGCCACCCACCCCGAGTTCCGCGTGCTCTTCGCGGTCGCGGGCGCCCCGGGCGTCCGCATCCTGCCGCGTGCGACCTACGTGCAGATGGCCCGCGAAGGCAAGGTCGGCGGCACGTCGCGCGCGGTGGAGGTGGCGGCCGTGGACCTGCGTGGGGACCTCGCCTGGGCGGCCGTCACGCTCGAGAGCGCCGCGGCGCGGTTCGACTCGGTGATGACGCTCGCCCGGGTCGACGGGCGGTGGCTCGTGGTGGAGGACGCCACCTTGTACGCGCCCAACGCGAAGTAGCGGCACCGACCGTCCGTGACCGCGTGGCGGTCATCCACGCCCATCACGCTGACGACGAAGATATTGGTTCCAGGAGCGCTGGAACAACGAAGTCGGCGATCTCGTTGAGAACCAGGCCTTCCGGTTCGAGAGCACCGCTCCGTCCGCGCGGCACACCTACGCCCACACGTGCCCGGGAGAAGGGTTGGCGGTTCCCTGAGAGGGTCGGCGCGTGTCGGCACCTTGGCAGCCGCTTCGCGTGGACGGTCCGGGAAACACGGGCCCCGAGGCCCCGGCTCGCGGTGGAGGGTGTTGGGATGGGGGCGCGCGGTGGGCGCGCGGTGGGCGCGCAGCCGGGAGAGATGCGCGCGCATGCCCCGGAGGGCCTCCCGAGGTTGGCGAACCCCCACAGGAACGGGCAAAGCTCCATTTTGCGCGGCGCGCGGGGTTGGCACGCGGGATGCATTCGAGGAGGGCGGCGCTTCCGCCCATTCCCCGAGGAACTCCCCCATGTCCAGCACCACCCTTCGCGTCCGCACCGCAGCCCAGGCTTCGATCAGCATGAACCACGCCCTCCGCGTCCGCACCGGCGCGAAGGCCGGCGCGCTCACCTCGAACCACGCCCTCCGCGTCCGCACCGCCGTGAAGGCCGGCGCGATCACCTCGAACCACGCCCTCCGGGTGCGCACCGCCGTGAAGGCCGGCGCGATCACCGCGAACCACGCCCTCCGCGTCCGCACCGCCGTAAAGGCCGGCGCCATCACCTCGAACCACGCCCTCCGCGTCCGCACCGGCACGAAGGCCGGCGCGCTCACCTCGAACCACGCCCTTCGCGTCCGCACCGCCGTGAAGGCGGGCGCGATCACCTCGAACCACGCCCTCCGCGTCCGCACCGCCGTGAAGGCCGGCGCGATCACCTCGA
>JAUXTN010000177.1 GCA_030684355.1 Pseudomonadota bacterium | reverse complement strand
CGAAGGGCGCCACGCGCTCGACGAGCCGGCCGTCGTGCCACGCCTCGACCTGTGCGAGGTTCTCGGGGTCGTAGCGGACCTCGATCGCCTTCTTCGCCAGCGTGTAGCCGACCTGGTACTCGGTGCCGAAGAGCGAGAAGACGCCGGCCTTGTCGGGGGTGCGGGTCTCGGTCCACAAGAAGGCGTCGCGCAGCTTGCCCTCGTCGGCGAAGCGCACGTCCGCGAGGCGACGGCGCCACCGGTCGCGGGGGGCCTCGCCCGTCTCGCCATGGACGCGGAGGTGGTAGACGCCGTCGGCCCAGGCGAGCCACGCTTCGTTGAGCCCGTCGAGCGTCGTGATGCGGGCCGCCGGGACCTCGGCGAGGTAGGCGGACGTGATGAAGCGGTTGAACGCCTCGACATTCCACGCGTGATGCCTGTCAGCACGACGTGCCTGGCGAAGTGGTCGTCACCATGCCCGTTCACCCGCTCGTGGGCCGGTCCGTCGAGGTGGTGCGGCGCGTGCGCGGGCCCGACGGGCGGATCTACCTCGACGTTCTGCACCCCAGCGGACGCTCGCTCAGGCTGCCCGTGGAGTGGACCGACCTGGGTGCCGTCCCACGGGCAACGGCGACGGCGCGTTCGAGCGCGGTCGCGCTCGGCGTCCTGGCCCGATCGGTGACGGCGATCGGGCGGGATTCTCTTGACGTGTCCAGAGCATCGGAGGCATGCTCACCTGAACATATGGTCAGTAATGGTGCGCCGTCCGACGCAGACCCCGCCACCGGTGCCGACGACAACCGGTCGGCTGGTGGAGGCGTGGGCCGCGCTGGTGCACCAGGCGCTGGCCGCCACCGTGGAGAGCCGCGATGAACGCGTCCAAGATCAGGAAGAACCACGTCGACCGGCGGGCGATCGTCTACCTGCGGCAGTCGACGCTGCGACAGGTCGTCGAGCACACTGAGTCGACGGCGCGTCAGTACGCGCTCGCCTCCCGGGCGGAGGCCCTGGGCTGGGCGAAGGCCGACGTCGAGGTCATCGACGAAGACCTCGGACAGAGCGGGGCCACGACGGAGGCACGTGCGGGGTTCCGCCGCCTCGCCGAGGAGGTCGGGAAGGGCAAGATCGGCGCGCTGTTCGCGCTGGAAGTGTCGCGGTTCGCGCGCTCGTCGGCCGACTGGCACCAGCTCCTCGACCTGTGCGGGTGGGGCGACGTGCTGATCATCGACGAGCAGGGGGTGTTCGACCCCAAGGACCCCAACGACCGCCTCCTCCTCGGGCTGAAGGGACAGATGTCCGAGGCAGAGAAGTGCTGGATGCGCCTGCGGATGCACGGCGCGAAGCTGAGCCGTGCCCGGCGCGGCGAGCTGCCGCTGTTCGCCCCCACGGGGTACGCGTGGGACCAGGGCGCGGGGTGCCTCGTGCTCGACCCCGACGAGCGGGTCCAGGCTGCGATCCGGCTCGTCTTCGAGCGCTTCCGCACCGAGGGTTCGGCCGGCGGCGTGCGCAACTGGTTCATCCGCAACGGGCTCAAGCTGCCCGTGCACCACCGCGGCGACCCGGACACCCACTGGGTGCCTCCCCGCCCACGCACGATGCTCGACATCCTTCACAACCCCGTCTACACGGGCGCCTATGTGTACGGTCGTCGCGAGTGCCACATGGCGCTGGTCGGCGGAGCCCGCAAGACCTCGATAGTCTCGTTGCCGCGCGAGCAGTGGCGGGTGTTCCTCCCGGACCGCCATTCCG
>JAUXTN010000176.1 GCA_030684355.1 Pseudomonadota bacterium | reverse complement strand
AGTTCTCGGCCTCGTCGAGGTGCGCCCGGGACATGCGCTCCCGGTCGAGGACGCCCGGGACCGGCGGCCAAGATGGCCCGCGCGAAGACGCGCGGCGGCCGCCTGCGCACGTCAGCAGTCGTCTTCGCGTTATTCGACAGGCCGCCATCTCCCGTCAAGCGTTTCACTTAGTCGTCGACAGGGACAGCCACGCGGCCCACTCGGGATCCATCCTACAGCGCTCCGCGGACTCGTCCCGGCACGGCACGCGCGGTCCTCGGCCTCGTTGAGGTGGGTCCGGAACATGCGCCCCCCCCCCGTCGAGGACGCCGGGCACCGGCCGCCAAGATCGGGTAGGCTCCCCGGATGCAGGATCCGGACCCGTTCGAAGACAACTCCGCGCAGATCGAGGAGCGGGACGGTCGATTGCGCACCGGCGGGATCGTGCTGCTCGTGGGCGTAGCCGCCGTCTTCACGACGGCCATCCTGTGGCCGACCTATGAAAAGAAGCGCAAGGCGACCGCTGCGCAGCTGACCACGTTGGCACAAGAAGTCACGGGCTCGTCGCTGGAGGTGCGACCCACCGCCACGCAGCGGCCGCTGGCGGAGCTGATGGGTGACACAGCGGACACGAATGACGCATGGGGCAACCCCATCCAGTACCAGCTCGGGTGTCCAAGTCCGGCGACCATCCGCACGTACGGGCAGCTCTTCGCCGACCCCCTCACGTTCACCTCCTTCGGGGAGGACGGGAAGGCCGGGGGCGTCGAGCGGGGCAAGGACATCGTGGTCGTCGCCCGGTTCCTCGAGGGCGCGCCTGGCTGCAAGTAGTCGCCGTCAGGCCTGCCCCTACCAAGCGTTATTCCACAGGACGCCATCTCCCGTCGAGCATCGCCGCGGTTCGCCACAGATGCTAACCAGCGCGTCGGCCTTCACCAACAGAGCGGCGTTCGGACTAGTTCTCGGAAGGCGGGCAGCCCCGAAAGGCGAAGGCGGCATCGACGGGTGGGCACGGCGAGGCGCGTAGTGCCTCTCTAGCCTACGGAGGCAGACGAGTTGAAATGGACGCCAGCGGCGCGTCAACTTGGTTTGCGTCAAGGACGTCGACCAAGATCCTCTCGTTTAGGTGGAGGCGGTCGTTGAGCCACCGATGGGCGAGATGATCGGCCGTATCCATGCCGTAGAGTCGAAAAGCGCAGTTTGGGGTTCCGTCGCGCTGCACGAGGGTCACCTGCAGGGTGAGGACACCGCGCCGCACCCCCGCAAGAATGAGGTGTTGCCCGCACCGCACCCGCAGACACCTAAGCGCTGACGGCGGGGGCAGTGCTGCCTCTGCCGCCTCAAGCTCGTTTGCTCGAGCCCAATCTCCAACTTGAAATCCTGCCGTCGCCGAGTCGGTTGGTGGATCGCCGGCGACGTCTGCCACGAGTCCAATGCTGACAACGCTACCCACGGTGAGCGGCGTCCGCGGCCACCAAAGAAGTTGGTTGGTGTTACAGACTAGGGCTCGCTCGACGCCCACGTGTATTGAACAAGCCACGGCGTGACCTTCGTCGACAGCGGCGACGAACCTGTGGCGGCCATCGACGCTCACTTCGAGGGCGTGGTTCATCATGCCCGTCGATAGTCCGGTACGCCTTCGCGGTCAACTTGTCGCGGACCAGGAGGACCTGGAGGGACTGTTCGGCCGACATTCGCGTGTACGCCGAGTCCGGAGAATTCGTCGCGGACCGCTCCGTGGACATCCGAGCGTGCGGTGCGCCTGCCGCGGACCGCTCATGCGATATCCGCGTGCCCTTCGGAGGCTCGCGGTAACCCGGGGCGGCCCGCGCGTTGAACGGCGGTCCAAAAGGTCGGAAGCCCCTCAGCGACCAGGCGTGGCGGTTCGCTACACGTGATCGTGGATCTTCGACGCCCGGGAGACGGCGCCCCGTCGAATAACTGGCCGACATGCTGCTCAGTTCCGCCGGGGACGGCGGAACTGGCCCGGGCGCACGAAGCATAGCGGTGGTTCTCCGCGGTGTCGAGTGCGCCCGGGACATGCGCCCCCCGGCGGGGACGCCGGGGGGACGGGGCCAAGATGGCCCGCGCGCGGGGACGCGCGCGGAGGCCCCTCGCACGTCAGCAGTCGTCTTCGCGTTAGGCGAAATCGCCCCCGGCGATGGCGC
>JAUXTN010000175.1 GCA_030684355.1 Pseudomonadota bacterium | reverse complement strand
CCGACTCGGACGCGGACTCCGATGCCGACTCGGACGCGGACTCCGATGCCGACTCGGACGCGGACTCCGATGCCGACTCGGACGCGGACTCCGATGCCGACTCGGACGCGGACTCCGATGCCGACTCGGACGCGGACTCCGATGCCGATGCCGACGCCGACGCCGATAGCGACTGTACCGGCACCATCGGGTACTGGCGCAACCACACCGAGGCCTGGACCGTGACCTCCCTCGTGCTGGGCGATCGGACCTACACCGCCAGCGAGCTCTCCGCCCTGCTCGCACGGGCCGTGCGTGGCGACGCGAGCCTCATCCTCGCCCGCCAGCTCATCGCGGCGAAGCTCGCGGTGGCCAGCGGCGCCGACGACACCGAGATCGCCGACGTGATCGAGGACGCCGACCAGTGGCTCATCGACAACGACGACAGCGACGGCCTCTCCCTGGGCGTCTCGTCCTCGTCGTCCGAAGGCCGGGAAGCCGTCGACCTCGGCGAGCTCCTCGAGGAGTACAACTCGGGCGACCTCGGGCCTGACCACTGCTGAGGGCCTGACCGGCCCCGTCGAATCTGGAAGCCGGGGGAAACCCCGGCTTTCACCGTGGCGCCGAAGCGCTCGGAAAGGTAGGATCGGGGGCCCGCCCAGAGCAGCGGGCCCGTGGAGGCCAGATGATTCCCGAATCCGTGCGCGCGTGGGTGGACGAGGTCCGCGCGCTCTGCCAGCCCGCCGCCGTCTACTGGTGCGACGGGTCCGACGACGAACGGCAGCGCCTCACCGCCGAGGCCGTGCGGGACGGCGTGCTGATCCCGCTCAACCCCGAGAAGCTGCCCGGCAGCTACCTCCACCGCTCCGACCCCTCCGACGTGGCGCGCACCGAGCACCTCACGTTCATCTGCACCTCGGAGAAAGACGACGCCGGGCCGAACAACAACTGGATGGCCCCGGACGACGCGCGCGCGAAGCTCACCGAGCTCTACCGGGGCGCGATGAAGGGCCGCACGCTCTACGTCGTGCCCTTCGTGATGGGCCCGGTGGGCTCCCCGTTCTCGAAGGTCGGGGTCGAGATCACCGACAGCGCCTACGTCGTCCTCAACATGCGCATCATGACGCGCATGGGCACGGCGGCCTGGGGCCAGCTCGCGCAGACCGGCGGCGAGTTCACCCGCTGCCTCCACAGCCTGGGTGACCTCTCCCCCGACCGCCGCTTCATCTGCCACTTCCCCGAGGACAACACGATCTGGTCGGTCGGCTCCGGGTACGGCGGCAACGCGCTCCTCGGCAAGAAGTGCCTCGCGCTGCGCATCGCCAGCGCCCTGGGGCGCGACCAGGGGTGGATGGCCGAGCACATGCTCATCGTCGGCATCCAGAACCCGCGCGGCGAGAAGCACTACGTGTGCGGCGCCTTCCCCAGCGCGTGCGGGAAGACCAACCTGGCGATGATGATCCCCCCGCAGGCCCTCCTCGAGAAGGGCTGGAAGGTGTGGACCATCGGCGACGACATCGCCTGGCTGCGCCCCGGGCCGGACGGGCGGCTCTGGGCGGTCAACCCCGAGGCCGGTTTCTTCGGCGTGGCGCCGGGCACCTCCACGAAGACGAACGCGAACGCCATCGTCGCGGCCTCGCACAACACCATCTTCACGAACGTGGCGCTGAAGCCCGACGGCACCGTGTGGTGGGAGGGCCACCACGAGCCCCCGGTCGAGGGGATGCTCGATTGGCGCGGCCGCCCGTGGTCCCCGGGCTCCGGCGAGAAGGCCGCGCACCCGAACAGCCGGTTCACCGCCCCGGCCAGCCAATGCCCGTCGATCGCGCCCGAGTGGGAGGATCCCGCGGGTGTGCCGATCAGCGCCATCCTGTTCGGCGCGCGGCGGCCGAAGGTGGTGCCGCTGGTCTACGAGGCCCGCGACTGGCAACACGGCACCTTCCTCGGCGCGACGCTGGCCTCGGAGACCACCGCGGCCGCAACCGGCGCGGTCGGCGTGCTCCGCCGCGACCCGATGGCCATGCTCCCCTTCTGCGGGTACAACATGGCGGACTACTTCGGCCACTGGCTGAAGATGGGGAAGGCGGTCACGCGGCCGCCGCGCATCTTCGGGGTCAACTGGTTCCGCACCGCGGACGACGGCACCTTCCTCTGGCCCGGGTACGGCGACAACCTGCGGGTGATCGAGTGGGTGCTCGACCGCTGCGAGGGCCGCGGGGATGCCACGGAGACCCCCATCGGCGGGGTCCCGATCACGCTGGATCTCGAGGACCTCGGCCTCGGGAAGGACGTCCTGGCGCGCCTCCTGCACGTCGACCGCGCGGAGTGGGCGGTGGAAGCCCGCGCCCAGGCCGAGTTCCTCGCCGGCTACGGGGAGCGCCTGCCGAAGGCCCTGTGGGACGAGCACGCCGCGCTCGTCGAGAGCACCTCGCTGGCGTCGGCATAGCCGGGTCGGCAGAAGCGGCATCGGCAGAAGCGGCATCGGCAGAAGCGGTGCGCACCCCCGCGGGCCGCGTCTCCCCGGGGTAGACGGCGCCATGCGGGCCCCCGCGCCGAACCCCTCCCCGGTCGTCCTCTCCCCTCGCCTCGCGGCGGTCGCGGCGCTCGTGCCCGCCGGTCGCCCCATGGCCGACATCGGCACGGATCATGGCCGCCTCCCCGCCTTCCTGGTGGCGTCGGGGCGCGTGCCGCGCGCCGTGGGCGTGGACGACAAGGCCGGGCCGCTCGCGGTGGCGCAGGCGCTCGGCGCGGCGCTGGGGCTCGGCGACGCCCTGGAGTACCGGCTCGGCGCCGGGTGCGAGGGCCTCGTGGGGGTCGACACCGTGACGGTCGCGGGCATGGGCGGGCCGCTCATCGCGCGGATCCTCGAGGGCGCGCGGGCCGCGGGGGCGCGTCACATCGTGTTGCAACCGAACACGGGCGAGGCCGACCTGCGCGGGTGGCTCGGCGAGAACGGCTGGGCGATCGTGGCCGAGCAGCTCGTCGTGGACCGCGGGCGGCGGTTCGTGGTCCTGGCGGCGGTCGACGGGGAGACCGGGCCGCCGCTCGACGAGGTGGACCTCACCTACGGCGTCGCCGCGCTCCACCGTGACCCGAGCGCGTTGGCCGCGCGCCTCGACGAGGACGAGAAGCGCCTCCGGGAGCTGCTCGCCCGCCACGCCGGCGAGCGCGCCGAGTCCGCGCTGCGCAGCCAACTGGACACCGTGCAGGAGGCCCGGGCGCGGCTGTTCCGCACCGGATTGCCCGACCGCTGACCGGCGCGCACCGGAGCCGCACCGCATAGAGGGTGCGCCCCGGAGGACCCGTGACCCCCATCCTCGACGGCGACCACGCCGACGTGACCTTCACCGGGGCCGCCCACCCCGGCGCCCGCTTCTCGCGGGGCTCCTACGAGCGCTGCCGCTTCGAGAAGTGCACCCTCACCGGCGCCCGCTTCGTGGACGCGCGCTTCACCGACTGTGTCTTCGTCGGGTGCGAGCTCACGACCATGGGCATCGACGGCACGAGCTTCACCAATGTCACGTTCTCCAACTGCCGCGCCATGGGCGTGAATTGGACGTCCGCGCACCAGCTCACCTTCTCCGTCTCGTTCGACCAGTGCCGGCTCGACAACTGCGTGTTCGGCGGCATGCGGCTGAAGGGGCTCTCGATGGTGGACTGCAACCTCCAGGGGGTCGACCTCTCGGGGTGCGACCTCACCGGTGCGCGCTTCCCCAAGTCGGACCTCCGCGGCGCCCTGGTGCATCACGCCATCGTCAAGAACGCGGACTTCTCCCAAGCACGGGACTTCGCCTTCGACGCGCGGACGAACAAGGCGGGGAAGACGAAGGTGAGCCTGGAGACGGCCGCCCAGGTGCTCGCGGACCTGGGGCTCGTGGTGCCGGACCTCGACCGGCTGATGGGGCGGTAGCGCATGCCGCGGCGCATCGGCCTCATCGCGGACACCCACGGCCTGCTCCGCCCCGAGGCCCTCGCCGCGCTCGCCGGCGCGGAGACCGTCCTGCACGCCGGCGACATCGGCGGGGCCGCGATCCTCGACGCGCTCGCCGCGATCGCGCCGGTGCACGCCGTGCTCGGCAACAACGACACCGAGCCCTGGGCGGCGCACCTCCCCGAGGCGCTGCGGCTGCGCTTCGAGGGCATCGACATCCTGCTCGTCCACGATGTCGCGGACGCGGTCCCCGAGGGGGCCCGGGTCATCGTGTCGGGCCATAGCCATCGCCCCGGTGTCACCGCGCGGGAGGGGCGGCTCTGGGTGAACCCCGGGAGCGCGGGGCCCCGCCGGTTCGCGCTCCCGGTCACGATCGGGTGGCTCCACGTCGACGGCGACACCGTGACCGCGGAGCTCGTCGAGCTCGTGGTGCCGGGGCCCAAGCGTAGGGGCGCTCCAAATCGCGCGACATAGCGGCCTCCCGGGCAAGCACCTCCCGTATACTGCGGGCATGCTGCTCCTCCTCGCCGCCTGCTCCGAGAACGAGATCGTCGCCAAGGATGGCGAGGTCCCCGAGATCGTCGACACGGACGCCCCCGACATCGAGGTCACCCCGACCTCCATCGCGTTCGGTGACGTCGCGTGGGACGCCGAGGCCGTGGCCACCGTGGTCATCGCCAACGTCGGGACCGCCGCGCTGCACCTCGACGATGTCCGCCTCGAGAGCGGCACCCCCGAGCTGTCGTGGACGGCGCTCTCGAGCCCGATCGTGCCACCCGGCGGCCAGGTCGAGACGGTCCTGACGTGGACCCCCGCGGGCCCCGGCGTCCTGTCCGATCGCCTGCTCATCCGCTCCGATGACCCCGACGAGGCCGAGGTCCCCGTGCCGATCGGCGGCGGCGTCCCCTTCGGCGAGATCCAGGTGGATCCCGCCAACTACGACTTCGGGACCCTCGAGGTGGGCGCCCTCGACACCATGACAGTGACGATCTCCAACGTCGGCACCGGCGTCCTCACCATCGACGACTGGACCTACGCCGCGACCGACGCGGACCTCGTCGTGCTCGACGCCGGCGCCCTCACCACGATGCCCGCGCAGCTCGATCCGGGCGAGTCCACCGACGTGGTCGTCCAATACGCGCCGAGCGGGGCCGGCGGCGACGAGGGGAACCTCAGTTTGTCGTCGGACGATCCGGACACCCCGAGCACCGGCGCCCAGCAGCTCGGCAACGGCGCGGAGCCGGACCCCTGCGAGGGCTTCACCCAGTCGGTCGAGCTGTTCATCACCGCGGACGACCAGTGGGAGGGATGGCTCGACGGGACCGAGTTCAACGCGCCGAACCAATACACCTGGAGCGCGTTCGACACCCTGAGTTGGGAGCTCGACTGCGGCGACCACGCGCTCTCGCTGCACGCGCAGGACACCGGCGCCGCCATCTCCGGCGTGCTCGCCGTCGTGTCGGTCGAGGGTTCGGTCCGGTTCCTGTCCGGCCCCTCGAATTGGACGATGCTGGACACCGCGCCGTCCGCGGGGTGGCAGGACCCAAGCTTCGACGACAGCGGCTGGCACATCCCCGAGGTGTGCGCGGACGCGTCGATCTGGGGCAGCACCCCGCAACCCTTCTACGACCTCGGCGCCCAGTGGATCTGGTGGACGACGGACTGCCGGAGCCTCGGCGAGGCCTGGCTGCGCCTGAACTTCACGGTTCCGTAGCTCCGGATCGCCGATCTTGCAGCGCGTTCTTGGGAACGCGCTGCAAGATCGGCTAGGCTCCCTGCCTCAACTGGAGCCTCCATGTCCGACACCGTGCTCGCCCGCCTCGCCGAATTCGCGCCCACCGACGCCACGGCCCGCCTCGTGGACACCGTGTTCACCGCGCTCCCCGGCATCGACCCGCTGACGCCCTACCCCGCGCTCGCCTCCGTCGTCGCGGCGCTCGGCGGCACCGCGGCGGACATGCCGAAGGCGACCGCCCACCTGGATGACGACGC
The DNA here is from genome assembly GCA_030684355.1 of Pseudomonadota bacterium. GTDB lineage: Bacteria > Myxococcota_A > UBA796 > UBA796 > SXON01 > CAJBVW01. The sequence continues at coordinate 49,306 of JAUXTN010000175.1, read as the reverse complement.
CTCGGCCGACATCCTGTGGATGAGCGGCCTCGTGGACACCGGGGACAAGGGCTACGCTGTCGTGTCGGGCGTGAGCAGCGCGCTCAAGTTCTTCTTCGGCAAGAAGGAGGCGCGGAAGGAGCTGCTCGACACCGACGACCAGCAGCGGAACGACGCCGTGTTGAAGGCGTTCGCCCTCGCCTACCTCGCGTGGAAGTCGTCCGACGGCCCCATCCCCGCCCGCGCCGCCGCCTTCGCCCGGATGCCCGCGGGGCGCGCCCTGCTCGCCTGGTACGCGGCGGTCGAGATCGCCCTGCCCTTCGCGGACAACGCCGTCTCCGGTGGCGCCCACGTCGTGGACGACCTCTTCGAGCGCTACGGCGCCGCCCAGTTCGCCCGGCTCTCGTCGCTCGCCGGCGGGAAGGACCTCGGCGGGGTGCAGGGCGCGCTCGCGGCGCTCATGGGGCCGATCCGCGCGGCGGTGGACGCCGCCTCGCCCCACGTGGAGAAGGTGGCCAAGGCGGCGGGCTCGTACGCCCCGGGCGCGCTCGACGTCGGGGACAAGCTGGCCGGCTTCGTCGCGACCGGCGCGGACGTGATGCCGGTCTACCGCTACCTCGGCGCTCGACTCGGCGCGGAGGCCGCGGTGCTCCGCTCCCGGGCCGGGGGCGTGGTCTAGCTCGCGACGGCGCTCGGCCGGAGCCGCTCGAGGCGGTCCACCGGCCGGGTGCCCGCGAGGAGCCACCAGGCCGCCACGGCGAACTCCAGGAAGCCGTGGAACAGCGCGATCTGGAGGTAGGCGTCGCGCGCGGCCGTCGCGTCGAACCAGCCCCACGCGAGGAGGCCCACGGTGCCGGCGACCGTGGCCACGGCGAGCCCGCGGCCGATGTCCCCGACGAGCTCGCGCCAGTCGCGCCGCCAGGTGCGCGCGGCCTCGCGCGGGCGGTCCTCCTCGGGGACGAGGCGCAGCCACACGGCGTAGTGGAGCGCCTGGAAGTAGACGAAGAGCCGCAGGATCCGGCCCGCCCAGGGGTCGGCGATGCCGGGGGCGACCCAGTCGCGGGCGAGCAGGGGATCGATGCCGGCGGGGAGCGGCAGGGCGAGCGCGACGGGGTCGGCGGCGCCGGAGAGGAGGAGCGCCGCGCCGAGGCCGACGGCGCCGACGACCCAGGCGTTGGCCCAGCCCGCGCGACGCCGCCACGCGAGCCAGAAGCCGAAGGCCACGAGGTTGTGGAGGTGGAGGAGCGCGAAGGCGGTGGCCCGCGGGTACACGAGCCCGAGGGCGACGAGCGCGGCGCCCAGGCCCACGCCGAGGAGCCGCCGGCGCCACGCCACGTCGGGCACCGCCAGCGCCGTCGTCGCGATCGCGGCGAAGGCCCAGGATCGCCCCGCGCCCAGGACCCACGCCGCGAGCACCGGCGCCAACGCGACGGCGAGCCGCGCGGGCGTGGCGAGGAGCCCCGGGCGGACCACGAGGTAGCGCAGGTCCGCGAGCACGTGCGGGAGCCCCAGGAGGAGCGGCCCGAACGCGAACGCCCAGATCGGCGCGACGGCGCTGGAGAGCAGCGCGGTGACCGCGGCGACCACCCCGACGAGCGCCACCCGCGGCGCGCGTCGGGACGCGATCGTGACACCCACCGGCCCCAACGCCCGCAACCCGCGCACACGCACGAAGTCGAGCATCCCGAGCGGATCGGTGCGCAGCGCGGCCTCCGGGGGGGGGTTGTAGCATGCGGGGCCACCGTCCTGCGGGCGTGCCTTCGGGGCGTTGCGGGGGGGGACCCCCGCCCCAATCGGACGGATCCGGATACTCCCCCCGCGTGCCGCTCCTCGCGCTCCTCGCCTGCACGCCGCCCCCGCCCGCGCCGACCCCGGGGGCCAACGTCCTGCTCGTGACGCTCGACACCGTGCGCGCGGACGCCCTGGGCGCCTACGGCAACGCGGACACGCCGACGCCCCACCTCGACCGCCTCGCGCGCGAGGGGGCCCGCTTCGACGCCGCCTACACGGTCACGCCGCTCACCATCCCCGCCCACGCCTCGATCTTCACGGGCCTAAGCCCGCCGCGGCACGGCGTGCGCGACAACGGCGAGCTCTTCCTCGGTGACGACGCCGCCACGTTGGCCGAGGCGCTCCAGGCACACGGATACGCGACGATGGCGTCGGTCGGCGCGGAGGTGACCTCCCACCACTGGGGCTTCCGGCAGGGCTTCGACGCCTTCTTCGACGACATGGGCCCGGGCGCGAGCGGCTCCCGCCGGTGGACGGTGGAGCGGCGCGCGGACAGCGTCGTCCGCGACGCCCTCGCGTGGCTGCGGCCCCGCGCCGAGGCCGGCACCCCCTGGTTCGGGTGGGTCCACCTCTACGACGCCCACGACCCCTACCGCCCGCCCGAACCCTACGCGACGACCTACGCCGACCGCCCCTACGCCGGCGAGGTCGCCTGGGTGGATGCCCAGGTCGGCGAATTGCTCGCGGGGCTCGAAAAGCTCGGGGCGCTCGACCACACCTGGATCGTCGCGGTGGCGGACCACGGCGAGTCGCTCGGGGAGCACGGCGAGGCGACGCACGGGGTGCTGCTCTACGAAGGCGCCACGCGCGTGCCGCTGCTCGTGCGCCCGCCCACCGGCACGCGCTGGGTGCCCGACGGCGGCGCGGCGGTCGACCTCCCCGTCAGCCTCGTGGACGTGATGCCGACCGTGTTGGGCGCCCTCGGGGTGCCCGTCCCCGCTGGCTTGGATGGGCAGGACCTCCTCCCGGTCCTCGGCGGCGCGCCGGCCGCGACGCCGGACCGCGCGGTGTACGCCGAGAGCCTCTATGCGTGGCGCCACTTCGGATGGGCGCCGCAGCACCTGTTGGTGACACCGACGCACGCGCTCGTCGCCTCGACCACGTCGGAGCTCTACGCGCGCGCGGACCGCGCCCAGGCGACCAACCTCGCGGCGACCGACCCCACGACGTTGGGTGCCCTGCAAGCGCGCCTCGCGGCCCTCCAGGGCGCGCTGGCCGCCGCCCCCACCCTCTCGGCCGTCCAGGCCCCCGCGGACGATGCCGGGGCCCGCACCGCGATGTTGGAGGCCCTCGGCTACCTCGCCGGCCAGTCCGACGCCGGGCGCGACGCCGCCGGGGCCCCGCTCGCCGGCCTCCCGAACCCCGTCGACCGCCTCCCCGTGCTCGCGCAGGTCGAGAAGGCCCGCACCGCCTACCGCGCCGGCGACATGGCCGCGGCCCGGCGCACCGCTGAGGCCGCCGTGGCCGCGGATCCGGGCCTCGTGGAGACGCGGATGCTCCTCGCCGCGATCCTGTGGCGCACGGGCGACCCCGGCGCGGCGCTGGAGGTCGCCTCCGCGGTCGACGCCGAGCGCCCGACCTCCCAGACGAAGCACCTGCGCGGGCTCCTGCTCCTCCAGCTCGGCAAGCCGGAGCTGGCCGTGGGGCTCCTCGGCGAGGCCGTCGCCCGGGACCCCACGTCCGCAGCCGCGACGGAGACCTGGCTCCAGACCCTCCTCGTCCTCGATGACCTCCCGGCCCTCACCAACGCGCTCCCCGCCGCGCGCACCCACCTCCCCGACTCCGCGACCGTGCTCGGCCTGGACGGGGTCGCCCGCGCCTTGGGTGGGGACGCCACGGGCGCGCGGCCCCTGCTGGAGCGTGCCATCGCGGCGCAGCCGAACCAACCGTTCGTGCACCATGCCCTCGGCGTGGCGCTGGGTGCGCTGGGCGACGAGGCGGGCGCGCGGGCGGCCTACATGGAGGAGGTCCGCCGGTTTCCGCCGGCGAGCGTGTCCCGGCGGGCGTTGGCGGAGCTGGACGGGGGGTAGACCCGAGCTTCGCCGCCCAGATGCAAATCGACAGGCCGTGCGCAAGCCGGCCCGGCTACCGCCAGAAAGCCACCTGCGCGCGCACCTCGTCGGGCCACGAGGAGAGGCGCCACGTCGTCTCCTCGATGGCAACGTCGTGGCGGTACATCTCGAACTCCCGCTTCGGGTCGGCCGCGATGGCCGGCCGCAGCCAGGCGTCGAGGTCGCGCAGCTCGTCGACGAGGGCGAGGTCATCGAGCCGATCGGCGACCTCCACGAGCCGCGCGTCGAACCGCCCGCGGCAGGTCGGGTTGGTCATGCAGAACCGCAGCAGGATCCCACGCCCCACCCAGGGGCTCACGGGCATGGCACCAAACGTGTTGTCCGTGCCCCACGGGAGCATCTCGAGGCGGCCCCCGGGCTCGTGGTAGAGGCGATAGTTGTTCGTGTTGCGGTAGCCGTCCCAATGCAGCGCGAGGGTCTCCGCCGCGAGGTAGGTGAGCAGCGCCTCCACGTTCACGAGCCCCTCGAGCCGCGCCATTCCCGCGTCGTCCGCGGGCCCCGCGAGCACGTCGATCACCGCGGTCAGATCGCTGCGGTCGTCCGGGTCCGGCCCTCGGTCGTACTCGAAGTCGAGCTCGTGTCCGGGCAGGAGATCGACGCCGTAGCTCCCCTCGTAGAGCGCGCCCGTGGGGTCGTCGTACCAGCGGCCGAGGAACGCGTCGTCCACCGTCTCCACCAGCACGGACACGCCGTACGGCTCCCCGTTCACCGTGACGCTCGCCCACCCTACGCGCGGCGCCGGGATGCCGAGCGTGCGGAAGAGCGTGTAGGTGAGGTGCTCGCGCAGGTAGGTGGGGTCCTGCACGACGTTGTTGAGCGTGAGGCCCTTCTGCCCGTGCCAGCGCAGGTCCGCGTACTCGTTCAGGTCGATCTTCCAACCCGGCTTCTCTCCCAGCTCGCGGCGGGATCCGTGCTCGGACTTCAGCCGCAGCGCGACCGGCCCGTACCGCAGGCCGTCCAACGTCACCTCCCCCTGCACCCAAGCGAGACGCTCGACGAGCAGGCTCGCCACCGCCTCGGAGGAGAGCACGATGTCGACGGTGTGCAATTTGTAGGGTCCGAAGGCGCGCTCGCTCGGGTCGAGCGAGGGGCTCGGGGTGTCCGGGTTGGTCGCGTCGGGGGTGGTCCAGACGGTCTCCGCCCACGCACCGCCGTCGGGGTGGCGCGCCCACGCCACGTCGGGCCCGGGGTCACCCAATTCGAGCCGATCCAGGACGCCGTCGGGGCCGACCAACGTGAGGGTCTCCCCGCCGCCGAGCCGGAACGGCGCGTCCACGCCGAGCGGCACGAGCACGCGGTCGCCGGGCTGGAGGCCGCCCTCTCCGTGCCACACCCCCGCGCCGTCGTGCAGCGAGAGCCGGGACAGGTCCACGGGGGTCGGACCGGCGTTGTAGAGCTCCACCCAATCGGGGAAGCTGCTCGCGCCGTCGTCCCACGTGGACTGGTTCCGCACCACCACCTCGTTGAGCACGACGCGGTCGGTGTCAATCGGCCCCTCCCCCTCCTCGACGGGCGAGGGGGGCGCCAGGCATGCCAGCAAGTACAACATGACACGGATAGGCTAAGCCCCACGATCGGAACGTGGAGCCCGGCCTTCGAATCACGCCCGATGGAGGCTGCTGAACCGAGGAGCTACGCGCGCATCTCGGGGATGCGCTGGCGGGTCAGCCGCTCGATGTCACGAAGGAGCGCGCGCTCCTCGCCATCACACAACGAGATGGCCTCGCCGTCCGCGCCGGCCCGCGCCGTGCGGCCGATCCGGTGCACGTAGGTCTCGGCGACCTCCGGCAGGTCGAAGTTGATGACGTGGGAGACGCCGTCGACGTCGATGCCGCGCGCCGCGATGTCCGTGGCCACGAGCACGCGGGTGGTGCCACGCTTGAAGTTGGCGAGCGCCCGCTCCCGCGCGTTCTGCGACTTGTTGCCATGAATGGCTTCCGCGCCGATCTGGGCCTTGGCGAGCGCCTCGGCCACCCGGTTCGCGCCGTGCTTGGTGCGCGTGAACACGATGGCGCGGGTGATGCGCGGATCGGCCAGGATCTGCTCCAGCACGGCACGCTTGCCGGCCTTCTCGACGTAGCGGACGGACTGGCGGATGCGGTCCGCCGTGGCCGCGACCGGCGCCACGCTCACGCGGGCGGGGTTCACCAGGATGCGCCCGGCGAGATCCTCGATGTCCTTCGGCAGGGTGGCCGAGAACAGCAAGGTCTGCCGCTGCTTGGGGAGCAGCGTGATGATGCGCCGCACGTCATGGATGAAGCCCATGTCGAGCATGCGATCGGCCTCGTCCAACACGAAGACCTCGAGGCGGTCGAACCGCACGAGGCCCTGGCCGATAAGGTCGTTGAGGCGGCCCGGGCAGGCGACGAGGATGTCGATGCCGGAGCGGAGCGCCCGCTCCTGCGCGAACTGACCGACACCGCCGAAGATCACGGTGTGGCGGATCTGCGGGAGGTGCTGGCCGTACACGCGGAAGGACTCGCCGATCTGCGCGGCGAGCTCCCGGGTGGGCGAGAGGATCAGGGCGCGGATGCCGCCGTGGCCCTTCGTCGCGGCGAGGCGCTGCAGGATGGGGAGCGCGAACGCGGCGGTCTTGCCGGTGCCCGTCTGGGCGGTGCCACAGAGGTCGCGGCCGGCGAGGAGGAACGGGATGGCCTGGGCCTGGATGGGCGTAGGCACGGTGTAGCCCTCCGTGCGGACAGCACGGAGCAACGGCTCGACAAGAGCCAGATCGTCAAAGGTCAAAGGAACTCTTTCATCACTCGGCGAGAGGTCAACCTTCCGCCTGCCGAGCGCGATGGGAGGAGAGCGCCGCCCCAGGGAGCGACTACGGCGGACGACTATGCCACCGGCGCAACTTTGTCAAGCACGGCTACGACGGCACCCCCAGCGCCACCGCCGATGCCACGCCATCCACGGGCGCACCCAACCCCGCCGCGATGCGACCGAACACGGAGAGCGCCTGGGCGATGCACTGGTCCATGTTGTAGTAGCGGTAGGTCGCCAATCGTCCGACGAAGTGCACGCCGGGCGTGGCGTCCGCGAGCTCCTGGTAGCGCCGGTAGAGCACGTTCGCCTCCGGACGCGGCACCGGGTAGTAGGGGTCTCCCTGCGCCTCCGGATATTCCTTGACCGTGGTTGTGTAGCGGTTGTGCTGGCCCGTCAGCCACTTGAATTCGGTGATGCGGGTCCACGGGTATTCGTTCGGGTAGTTGATCACGGCCGCGGGCTGCACGCGCTCGACCTCGTGCGTCTCGAATTCGAACCGCAACGAGCGGTAGGGCAGCGGGCCGAACCGGTAATCGAACCAGGCGTCCACGGGGCCGGTGTAGACCACCTCGCGCACGGGGATGAGGTCCGCGATGTCGGCGAGGTCCGTGTTGAGCATGATCTTGATGTTGGGGTGGTCGAGCATGTTCTCGAACAGGCGGGTGTACCCGTGCAAGGGCATCACCTGGTACCGGTCCGTGAAATAGCGATCGTCGCGGTTCGTGCGGACGGGCACGCGTGCGAGGACCGAGGCGTCGAGCTCGCTGGGGTCGAGGCCCCACTGCTTGCGTGTGTAGTTCTGGAAGAACTTGCGGTACAGCTCCCGCCCGACCTTCGACACGACGACGTCCTCGCTCGTCCGGCACTCCGCCCGCGGCTCGGCCACCCGCTCCAGGAAGGCCTCCAACTCGAAGCGATCGTAGTGGGTGCCGTACAGCTTGTTGATCGTGTCGAGGTTGATGGGGATGGGGAGGAGTTGCCCATCCACGCTAGTGAGCACCCGGTGCTCGTACGGCCGCCACCTGGTGAACCTCGACAGGTAGGTGTAGACCTCCTTCGAGTTGGTATGGAAGATGTGCGGCCCGTACCGGTGCACCTGGATTCCGCTCGCATCGGCGTAGTCGTAGGCGTTGCCACCGATGTGGTTGCGCTTCTCCACGAGCAGCACGCGCTGCCCGATGCTCGCCAGCCGCTCGCTGATGACCGCCCCGGAGAATCCCGCCCCGATGACCAGGAAATCGAACGGACGCGCCTGCCGGCCCGCCGTCATCGGGCGCTCCGGCTCGCGACGCGCGGCAGGTCGGTGCACGCCCGCACCAGGGGGTCCATCTCCGCCCAGGTGCGATCCCACGAGGTCCTCGCGAGGAAGGCGTCGACGCGCGCGAGCCGCTCCGGGTCCTGCGCCGTCGGGAGGGCCGCTTCGCACGCCGCGACGAAGGCGTCCGGGCCCTCCGCCATCGACGCCAGGCCCGCCTGCCCGTAGGTCTGCAGGACGTCGCGGATGGGCGTCGAGACGACCGGCAGGCCCGCCGCCAGGTATTCGGGGGTCTTCGTCGGCGACAAGAAGCGGGTCGCCGCGTTCCGCGCGAACGGCATGATCCCCACGTCGAGGTGCGCGAGGTGGGCGGGGAGGTCCGGGTAGTCGCGCGACCCGAGCCAGTGGATGTTGGGCGCGAGCGGCACCGAGGCAGGGTCGATCTTCGCGATGGGGCCAATCATCACGAAGCTCCAGTCCGGGCGACGACGGGCCATCCCGGCGAGCAGGTCGAGGTCCATCCGCTCGTCGATGACACCGACCCACCCGATGCGCGGATGGGGGAGCCCGCGGAGCGCCGCCGGCTCCGGGATGTCGGCCGCGCGGGCCTTGCCGAAGTGCGCGGTGTCGACGCTCGACGGGAAGAGGTGGACCCGGGGGTGGGACCCGCACTTGGCCTGGTACAGGCTCCGGCCGCCGGTGAAGACGAGCGACGCCACCGAGAAGAGGGCGCGCTCCCGGAGCAGGAGCTCGGGCGGCGCGTTGCGGAAGGCCGAGAGCTCGTCCATGCAGTCGTAGACGACGGCGCGTGGCGCCACGGTGGACACGAGCGGCAACATCATGGGTGTGTAGAGCCAGGCGAGCGGGGCATCGAGGCCCTCGACCATCACGAGCTGATCGAGAAGCGCGGCCTGCGCCTGCGCGCTGGCTTCGGGGGAGAGGCCGTCCGGGAGGTGGGGGACACAGAGATCGACGCCCTCGGGCGTGCGCGTCCGATGGAGGCGCGGCGCGGCGGCACCCAGCACCGGCTCCTCGACGAACCAGACCCGACGGTCCCGCGCGGCGCGGCTCATGAGGTGCTGCGGCCGCTGGAACACGAATCCCCAGCGCAAATGGGAGAAACAAATGAGATCCTGCACGTGGCCTACCCTCCCACTTGGTAGAGAAGTAGGGACCAGGAAGGCTCGCGGCGCGAGGGGTCGACGAGCGGGCGTCACTTCTCGTCGCCACGCTGCGCTTCGGCGCGAGCGCGCTATCGTCTACCGGGAGGCACCGGGCCAATGTGCGCCATGAACCTGTTCGACAGCTTCTTCCTCGGCGGCTTCGAGTGCTCGTCGCACCGCCGCCTCGACGGACGGCAGCTCGACGTCCTCGCGGCGACCGGCCACGATCGGCACGCGGCCGCCGACTTCCGCCTCCTCGCCGACCTGGGTGTCCGCTCCGTACGGGACGGCCTGCGTTGGCACCTCATCGAGCGCACCCCGGGGCGCTACGATTGGTCGACCTTCCTGCCTACGCTCCGCGCGGCGGAGGCGACCGGCATCCAGGTCGTCTGGGACCTGTGTCACTACGGGTGGCCGGAGCACCTCGACATCTGGTCCCCCGCCTTCCCCGACCGCTTCGCGGCCTTCGCCGCGGCGACCGCCCGGATCGTGCGGGAAGAGACAGGGGGGGTCCCGTTCTATACCCCGGTCAACGAGATCTCGTATTGGGCGTGGGCCGCGGGGAACGAGGCGCTGTTCCAACCCTTGGGGCGCGGCCGCGGGTACGAGCTGAAGCGGCAGCTCGTCCGGGCGTCGTTGAGCGCGATCCAGGCCGTCCGGAGCGTCGAACGGGGCGCGCGTATCGTGCTCACGGATCCCGTCATCCACGTGGTGGCGGACGTGAGCCGGCCCCAGGATCGCGAGCCCGCCGACGCCATGCGGCGCACGATGTTCGAGGCGTGGGACATGATCGCGGGCCGCACCGACCCCGACTTGGGTGGCAGCCCCGACGCCCTCGACATCCTCGGGGTCAACTACTATTGGAACAACCAATGGGCGCTCGGGGGGGCGCCGCTCGGCTTGGGTCACGAGCTCCACCGGCCGCTGCACCTGCTCCTGTTGGAGGTGTGGGAGCGCTACCGACGCCCGCTCTTCCTCGCGGAGACCGGCGCGGAGGCCGAAAACGGGCCGGCCTGGCTGCGCTACGTCTCGGGCGAGGTTCGGCAGGCGATCGGGGTGGGCGCCCCGGTGCAGGGGGTGTGCGTGTACCCGGTGCTCGACTACCCGGGCTGGGAGAACGATCGGCACTGCGCCTGCGGCCTCATCGCCGCGCACGGCCCCCACGACTGGTCGGCCCGCCGCGTGCGGCCCGCGATGGCGGCGGAGCTCGCCCGCGAGCAGGAGGCCTTCGAGGTGTTCTTCAGTGGGGGCCACTCCGTGCGGGCGCGCGACCGTGCCGCCGGGGCCTGGTGAGGCGCGCCGCGCAGACGGACGCGGGCGGGTCATGAACGGCATCGAGCCGATCCACAAGGACGCCGCCTTCCCAAGCCGACCCTCCGCGTTCCTGCTCCACTACCTGCGCCGACACCTCCTCCACCACGGGAGCGTGTTGCTGCTCGTCGTCGGGGCGGTGTCCGCGTCGATCGGGGCGCAGTACGGCATGAAGCTCCTCGTCGACGCCATGGCGGACGCCGGACGCGCGCCGGCCCCGGCGTGGCACGCGTTGACGGCGTTCCTGGCGTTCATCGCGACCGAGAACCTGCTCTGGCGCTGCGCCGGCTTCCTCGGGTCCCGCGCAATCCTCCGCGTCAAGGCCGACGTCCGCATCGACCTGTTCACCCACCTCACCGGCCACGCGCCCCGCTACTTCGCGGAGCACCTCGCCGGCGCGCTCGCGAACCGCATCACCGCCACGGCGGACGCCGCCCACGGCATCCTCGGCACGCTGCTCTGGAACATCATCCCGCCGCTGGCGGACTTCTGCGGCGCCGTCATCGTGCTGACGCTCATCGACGCGCGCCTCGCCGTGGCTCTGGGCCTCTTCGTGCTCGTGGTGGCCGGCACCCTCGCCCTGGTCGGCCTCCGCGGCACCCCGCGGCACCTGCTCTACGCGGACCGCGCCGCGGTCGCCAACGGCGAGCTGGTCGACGTGGTCGGGAACATGTGGGCGGTGAAGGCCTTCTCCGCCCGCCTGCGGGAGCGGACGCGCCTGGCCGGGCACCTCGAGCGGGAGCGGACCGCGCAGCTCCACGCCTGGTCGTACCTCGAGTGGATGCGCGTGTTCCACGACGCCTGCCTCTGCCTGATGGCGGGCGGCATCCTCGTGTGGGCCGTGCGCGCCTGGAGCCTCGGGGCCGCCACCCCCGGCGACGTCGTCGTCGTGAGCGCGCTGACGTTCCGGATCCTCCACGGCTCCAAGGACCTCGCGCTCGCCTGCATCGGCCTCCTCCAGCAGGAGGCGCAGCTCCGCGAGACGCTGAAGGTGGTCGCGGCCCCCCACGACCTCCCCGATCGCGCCGATGCCCGGCCGCTCGTGGCCACAGCCGGCGAGATCGAGGTCCACGACGTCACCTTCGCGCACCCCCGCCGCGGCCGCGTCTTCGAGCACTTCAGCCTGCTCATCCCCGGCGGGCAGAGCGTCGGCCTCGTGGGCCCGTCGGGGGCGGGCAAGACGACGCTCACGAGCCTGCTCCAGCGCCTCGACGACGTGCAGGAGGGCCGCATCCTGGTAGACGGGCAGGACATCCGCGACGTGGCCCAGGACTCCCTCCGCGCGGCCTTCGCGGTGGTGCCGCAGGACATCGCCCTGTTCCACCGCTCGGTCGTGGAGAACATCCGCTATGGCCGCCCGGACGCCACCGACGCCGAGGTGCACGCCGCCGCGCGCGCGGCCCGGTGCGAGGAGTTCATCACCGGGCTCCCCGAAGGGTGGGACACCGTCGTCGGGGAACGCGGCATCAAGCTCTCCGGCGGCCAACGCCAGCGACTCGGGATCGCCCGCGCCATCCTGAAGGACGCCCCGATCCTCATCTTCGACGAGGCCACCTCCGCGCTCGACACCGAGTCCGAGCAGGCGATCCAGGCCGCGCTCGTCGGGTTGACCCGCGGCCGCACGGTGATCGCGGTGGCCCACCGCCTCTCGACGATCGCCCACTTCGACCGCGTGGTGGTGCTCTCCGGCGGGCGCATCGTGGAGGACGGGGCGCCGGACGAGCTGCGGCTGCGCCGCGGGGCCTTCGCGGCGATGTGGCGCCTGCAGGCCGAGGGGTTCTTGAAGCAGCGCGCGGGCCGGGGGTGATCCGCGCGCGGTGGGTCAGACCGGGGTCGGTCAGACCGCGGTTGGTCAGAGCGTGTCAGACCGGGGCGCCGACCCCGTGGGCGACCCGCCACGCCCACGCGCTCGCCACGATGTCGTCCAGGCCGCGCTGCTGGGGCACCCACCCGAGCTCGCCGGCGATGCGCGCGGAGCTGGCGAGCAGCACCGCCGGATCCCCCGGGCGGCGCGGCCCCACCCGCCATGGGATCCGCCGCCCGGTCACCCGCTCCGCCGCCGCGATCACCTCGCGCACGGTGTACCCCTGGCCCCCGCATCCGAGGTTGTAGACGCGGCTCGGGCGCTGCGACCGGAGGGCGTCGAGCGCCCGCAGGTGGGCGTCCGCGAGGTCGACGACGTGGATGTAGTCGCGCACGCAGGTGCCGTCGCGCGTGGGGTAGTCGTCCCCGTAGACGACGACCTCGGGGCCGGCCCCCGCCGCCGCGTCGAGCACGAGGGGTACGAGGTGGGTCTCCGGGTCGTGGCGCTCGGCGTTCCGCGCGGTCGCGCCCGCCGCGTTGAAGTAGCGGAGGCTGGCATAGCGGAGGCCGTAGGCGCCGTCGTACCAGCGCAGGGCATCCTCGAAGGCGAGCTTCGTCGCCCCATAGGGGCTGGTGGGCGCCGTGGGGTCGGACTCCTCGATGGGCTGCTTCGCGGGCTCGCCGTACACCGCGGCGGTGGAGGAGAAGACGAGCGGCCGGATGTCGCACGCGTGCAGGGCATCGAGGAGCACGAGCCCGGCGATCACGTTCTGGCGGTAGTAGCGGGCGGGATCGCGGACCGACTCCCCGACGAGCGAGGCCGCGGCCATGTGCACGACCGCCTCGACGCGGTGGTGCCGCAGGGCGCCCTCGAGCGCGGCGCGGTCGAGCAGATCGCCGTGGACGAACACCGCCTCGTCGACGATGGCGTCGCGGTGGCCCTTCGAGAGGTCGTCGTAGACGACCACCTCGTCCCCCCGCGCGACGAGCGCCTCCGTCACGACGCTCCCGATGTAGCCGGCGCCGCCGGTCACCAACACCCTCATCGCTCCCCTCCTCCGTCAGCGCGTCGCCCCGCGCGTGCCCCCCACCGGAGCCGCCCCGCGGCCGGCCATCGCCGCGGGCCGTCCGGGTCGGCGAAGTGCCAGGCCCCCTGCTCCCCGTCGACCAGCAGATCGAGCGCCGCGTGGACGAGGCCCCGGAGGCCCCTCGGGGCCTGCTCCGCCGCGAAGCCGCGGACGATGAGCGCCTCGGGGTGCAGCGCCGCCGCGGTGCCGCGGACCTCGCGCGCGAACGCGAGCAACGGCAGGCTCCGCGCCGCGCACGCGGACGCGGGGCCGAGGTGGAGCCCCGCGGCGTCGACGAGGGCCCACGGGCGGTGGGCATCGAGCCAGCCGAGCAGGCCGTCACGGTCGATGCGCGCGATCCCTTCGGCGGCGGCGAGGCGGTACGGGAGCCCACGCAGCGCGCACACCTCCACCAGGGCCTGGCCGAGCAGGCTCTCGGCGCCCAGGAGGAGCAGCGGGAGCCGCTTGCCGCGCGCCCGGGGCGGCGGGCTGACCGGGCCGACGGCTGGATAGGAGAGCCGGGTCGGCTGGGTCCACCACCCGTCGGTGCCGAGCGCGGGGTGCTGGGGCGGCGTGCCCGTCGCGAGATCGCGCACGAGCCCGCCCAACGCGGTCTCCCGGGGGAGCCCCCCCCGCACGTCGAAGGCGCCGGGCTCGTACCCGCCGCGCACCTGCGTCACCAGCGAGTCCCAGTCGTGCGCCCCGAACAGCGACCAGGCGGTGACGGCACGCACGTCCACGCCCTCGGCACGCGCGGCCTCCGCGCCCTGCCACGCGGCCTGCAGCCAGCGGAGCTGCTCCTCGCGCGTGCACCCGAGGAACGCCTCGGTGATGGCGACCGGCCGCCCGTACCGCGCCCAGATCTCGCCGAGCAGGCGCGCGTGCCCCAACAAGCCCGGTCCCCACGTGCGCACGGCCTCGACGTCCACGTAGGCATCGCGGCCGTTGCCGCCCGCCGTGTGCCCGGGGTAGTGCGACAGGCGCTCGTCGAGGACGCGGTCGCTCGTGACGTAGTAGTTCACGCCGATGATGTCGGGCGGGCACCGGGTGGCGCGGAGCTCCGCCTCGGAGAAGCCCATCCCCCGAACGCGCTTCCAGAGCGCGCTCCCGGGCCCGAAGGTCCCGGTGAGGAGGTCGAGGGAGAGCAGGCGGCGCGCGTTCTCGTAGTCGGCCTGGTAGGCGAGCCGCGGCGTGCTGAAGGTGCGGCCGAGATCCTCGGTCTGCACGAGGCGGGCGTCCGGGACGACCTCCCGGATGGCGCGCATCGCCGCCGCGACCCCGAGGAGCTGCTGCACGAGCGCGCGCAGGAACGCGGTCTCGTCGGCCACGTGCGGGAACCAGAAGCCGTAGAGCGCGCTGAACCGCGCCGTCGTGAGCGGCTCGTTGACCGGCGTCCAGTCGCGCACCCACGGGTAGCGCCGGGCCGCGGCCGCGGCGAAGCGTGCGAAGAGCTCGGGGAACGCGGGATCGACGAGGTTCGTGTAGCGCGGCCCGCTGCCGTGGTGGAGGAGCCCGACGATGGGCGTGATGCCGAGGGCTTCCAGCCGCGCGAGCCGGGCGTCGGACCACGACCAGTCGAACCGATCGGGGTGGTCCGGGGCGACGCGCTCCCAGAGCACCGGGTAGCGCACCGTGCGGATGCCGAGGTCCGCGATCCGGTCGAGATCGTCGATCCGCTCGTGGTGGCCGCCGAGGCGGAGCTGGTCGTGCCACCGGTCGTGCACCCGGTTGACCGTGCACTCCACGCCGCCCCAGAGCTCCAGGGGCTTCATGTCGGGCCGTCCACCTTCGGCACGCGGACCACCGGCGCGCCCCCGGTCTCCTTCGCCCACGCCGCCGCGACCCGCCGGGCCGCCTCCGCCGCCCGCCCCGCCCGGCAGACGAGCACCACGCACCCGCCGAAGCCCCCGCCCGTGAGCCGGGCGCCGATCACGTCGGGGTCCGCCCGGGCGGCCTCCACCAGGGCGTCGATCGCCGGCAGGGACACCTCGAAGTCGTCCCGCATCGACGCGTGGGAGGCGTAGAGCAAGGGGCCCAGGCGCTCGAGGTCCCCGGCCTCCAGCGCCGCGGTGGCGGCGAGCACCCGCGCGTCTTCGGTCACGACGTGGCGCGCGCGCCGGTCGAGCGGCGGCGGGAGGCGGTTGACCGCGGAGAGGTCCCCCGGCGCCACGTCCCGGAGCTGGGCGACGCCGAGGAGCGTCGCCGCGCGCGCACACTCGTCGCGACGCACCCGGTACTCGCCCGAGGCGTGGGCGTGGGTGATCCCCGAGTCGACCACGGCAAGCTCGATGGTCGGCGGGAGCGGGATCGCGCGCCACGCGAGCGTGCGCGTGTCGAGGAAGAGGGCCGTGCGCTCGGACCCGAGGCTCGCCGCCACCTGGTCCATGATGCCGACGGGGGCGCCGACGAGGTCGTTCTCGGCGCGCTGCCCGAGCCGCGCGATCTCCAGGTCGTCGAGCGTCAGGGGGTAGAGCGCGCGGAGCCCGCGGAGCAGCGCCACCTCGAGGGCCGCGCTCGACGAGAGCCCGGCGCCGACCGGCACGTCGGAGGTGACCCGGAGGTCGAAGCCGTCGAAGCGCCGCCCCGTCGCCGCGAGGGCCTGCGTCACGCCCATGACGTAGTCGAGCCAGCCGTGCCCGGGGGCCTCCGTGCCGAGCGTGTACGTGGCGATTGTCTCGCCGGGCCCGGCCGCGCTCCACGCCCGGACGGTGCGGTCCGTGCGCGGCGCGAGCTCCACGCACGTGCGCCGGGGGATCGCGACGGGAAGGACGTAGCCGCCGTTGTAATCGGTGTGTTCCCCGATGAGGTTGACCCGCCCGGGCGCGTCGGCGCGCACCGTCGGGGGGCGACCGTAGAGCTCCGCGAACTCAGGCAAGCGTCACCGGGACCGCGCGCAGCTCCGCGGCCTTCTCCTCCGGCAGGGTGTCCGCGGTGAACACGCCCGCGCCGATCTCGGTGCCCGCGAGGTACTTCAGCCGCCCGGGCATCCGCAGCGGCGGGTAGAGCTCGATGTGCAGGTGCGCCTCCGGGTGCGGGCGCCCATCCGTCGGCGCCTGGTGGAACACGAGCAGGTAGGGAAACGGCGTGCCCCAGAGGCCGTCGTACTTCAGCAGCACCGTCTTGAGCGCCCGCGCGAACGCCGTGCGCTCCGCCGGCAACAGGTCCGCGAGCGTCGGCACCGCCCGGGTGGGCGCGACCCACACCTCGTACGCGTAGCGCGCGAACACCGGCATCCACGCCACGGCCTCGGGGCTCTCGTAGAGGAGGCGGGTCCCCGCGTCACGCTCCTCCTGGATGAGGTCCTCGACGAGCCCCCGGCCGTTCGCCGCCCAGTGCTCCGCCTGCAAGGCCAGGGCGCGAGCGGGGATCGGCGGCACGAAGGGGTAGGCGTAGATCTGGCCGTGCGGGTGGTTGAGCGTCACCCCGACCTCGACGCCCCGGTTCTCGAACGGGAAGACGTATTGGATCTCGGGCCGCGCCCCGAGCTCGCGGGTGCGGTCGCCCCACACCTCGAAGAGCAGCTCGATCTGGGCGAGCGGCAACGAGCCGAGCGACGCGGTCGGATCCTGCCCGAAGACGACCACCTCGCACGCGCCGTCTCCGGGGCGGGTCGGCACGGGCAACTCGGGCGCCTCGCCTCCGCCGGTGGAGAGCGCCGGAAAGCGGTTGTCGAAGGCAGCGATCTCCCACGGACCCGCCGGCACCTCCGTCGGCAGCGCGGGATCGTGCATCGGCGCGAGCGGGTTGGCCGCCGCGGAGGGGAGGAACGTGCGATCCTGGCGATGGGTGGCATACACCACCCACTCCCCCCGCAACGGATGCCACCGCAGGTGGGAGCCGGCTCGTGGCGGCGCGAGGAGGAGGCCGTCCGCGCTCAGGTCGTCGGGCAGCGGCGCCCGCGCATACAAGTGCAGCGCGCGCCCGTCCGGACGGAGGAGCGTGCGGCGGTGCATCAGCTCTCCGACCGGCGCGGGCCGATCCCGTTGAGCGCCGCGAGCTCCGCCATCGGGATCTTGGGCGTTCGATCGGCGTAGAGGAGCCCGTTGGCCTCCTGCCACGTGTCGGCGAATTGGGTGTAACAATAGCCGGCGAGCAGCTCGATCCGGCGCACCGCCGCGAAGAGCTCGGCGAGCTGGGCCGCGAGCTCCGCCGGCGAGTGGGAGCGTGAGTAGCCCCACGTGCCGCCGGTGTCCGCCGAGTAGGTGATCCCGCCGAACTCGGTGAGCACGATGGGATGGTCCCCGTGGGGGTGCCCGTCGAGCACGAGCTGGCGTCCGCCGAAGCGCTCCCGCCGATAGAGGTGGGGCCGCACCTCCGGGGCCTGGTACCGGCTCACGATCCGCGCGGGTTCGGTGTCGTAGTCGTGCACGCCGATGATGTCGGTCGCGACGCTCTCCCACCCGTCGTTCCCCACCACCGGCCGCGACGGATCGAGGGTGCGCGTGAGGTGGTACAGGGCCTGCACGTAGTGCCGCTCGGCGGGGTTGGCGGGCAGGTTCGGCACCCCCCAACTCTCGTTGAAGGGCACCCACGCGACGATGCACGGGTGGCTCTGGTCCCGCGCCATCACCTCGAGCCACTCCCGGGTCAGCCGCTCGACCGACTCGCGGGTGAAGCGGTAGGCGCTCGGCATCTCCTCCCAGACGAGGAGCCCCAGGCGGTCCGCCCACCACAAGTAGCGCGCGGACTCGATCTTCTGGTGCTTGCGCACCCCGTTGAAGCCCATCGCGCGGGCCAGCTCCACGTCGCGGCGCAGCGCGTCGTCGTCGGGTGCCGTGAGGCCGGTCTCCGGCCAGTAGCCCTGGTCGAGCACGAGCCGGAGCGTGTACGGGCGGCCGTTGAGGAGGAAGTGCTCGCCCTGGACCGCCACCGATCGGAGCGCGGTGTAGCTCGCCACCTGGTCCAGCACCGTGCCCTCGGCATCGTAGAGCACGACCTGGGCGTCGAGCAGGGTGGGCGTGGCGGGGCTCCAGAGGATCTCGTTGCGGCTGTCGTCGATGCCCGGGTCCGACAGCGAGATGCGACGTTGCACCTCGCGCGAGGTCAGGGCGTAGCGGTCCAGCGCGAGCACGCGCTCCCCGGCCCCGCCCGCGTCCTGTACGGCGAGCCGCACGCCGAGCTGGAGCCCGGGGCGCAACGGACCGTCCACCCGCGCGAGCACCTCGATCTCCCAGCGCTCGAGGTTGGGCGTCCAACGCAGGGAGCCGATGCGTGTCGCCGGCACGACCTCGAACCAGACGGTCTGCCAGATCCCCGTCGTGCGCGGATACCAGATCGAGTGGGGTTCGCGCTGCCAATCCTGCTTGCCGCGCGGGCGCGCGAGATCGTGCGGGTCGTCCGCCGCGCGCACCACGAGCTCGTGCTGGTCGGGGTGCGCGACGAGCTCGGTGATGTCGAGCGAAAATGGCGTGTAGCCACCCTGGTGACCGCCCACGTACACGCCGTCCACCCACACCGAGGCCTCCCAGTCGACCGCGCAGAAGTGCAGGATCACCCGCTCATCTGCGCCCGCCGCGATGAGCGGCAACCGCCGCCGGTACCACACCGCCTGGTAGTAGCCCGCGTCCCCGATGCCGCTCCGGGAGGTCTCGGGAGAGAACGGAACCCGGATGGGTCGGGCCCACTCCACGTGTTCGGGGCGATGCCACGCGGCGGTCGCGTCGATCGCGAAATCCCATTCCCCGTCGAGGGAGGCCCAGTCCGGCCGAATGAGCTGAGGTCGGGGATGCAAGGCACACAAATCCCCACGTTGCCGCGCTTCTGCCATGACCCAAGCTAACAACAGGCGGTCGACCAGCCATGCGAATCGATGTCGCCGTGTGTCGCCTGGAGCCCGAGTGTCACTCGGGCCCGAGTGTCACCTGGAGCCCGAGTGTCCGACGCGCTACCGGAAGCCCGTCAGGCAACCGAGCAGGGCCCAGTCGTCCTCGCAGTGGTCCCAGACGCCGCCGACGTCGCCCGCGGCCTCGTTCACGTCCTCGCAATCGGCCGAGCGGAAGTCGCCGATGTAGTCGGAGGCCGCCTCGGCGTCGAAGTCGCAGTACTCGTTGTAGCAGTCCGCGGCGTCCTCGAGGGCCTCCGACTGGTCGTCGTAGCAGTCCTGGTAGTCGCTGTAGTTGTCCTCGAAGTCCGACTTGTGGCACTCTTGCTCGCGGGAGCAGGAGGTCGCCGCCACGTTCCCGGGAAAGCTGGACTCGGTGATGCAGGCGGCCAGGAGGAAGAAGGCGATCATGCGGGACCTCGTTCGTGCGTCGCATAGCACCCCCGCGGGGGGATCGACCAGGACACCGCCGGCACCGGGAGTGCGCGACGGGCATCCGCGGGCGGACACCTCGGCCCGGGTGCGCGGCGGAGCCCGCCCATGACCCACCCCTACGTCTTCCGCAACTACGCCGGCATCAACCAGCTCGAGATCAACGACGCCGAGGATCTCGCGCGGATGGACACGCTCGACAAGGCCCGCTGGGCCGCGACGAGTGCGCCGGTGGAGCAGCTCTTCTGCGATCCCGCGTTCCTCGCCTACGTCGACACGGACGGCAACAAGCGCATCCGCGTCCACGAGATGAAGGCGGCGCGCCGGTGGTTGTGGGCCCGCCTCGCGAACCGGGAACGGATGGTCGAGAAGACCGAGGAGCTGCGCCTCGCGGACCTCGACCCCGCGCATGCCGACGCGGCGAAGGTGAAGCTCCTGGCCGAGCGCCTGCTGGTGCAGCTCGGCGCCGAGCACCGGGACCGCATCCGCCTCGAGCAGGTCCGGCAGTTCCGGGCGTCCTACTCCAGCCGCTTCCCCAACGGGGACGGCATCGTCCCGCCCTCCCAGGTGGCGGACGCGCCGCTGGCCGAGCTCGCGCGCAAGGTCCTCGTGTGCGCCGGCGGCGCCCCGGACCTCTCCGGGGAGAGCGGCGTGCGCGTCGCGGACGTCGACACCTGGATCGACCACGTCCGCGCCTTCCTCGTGTGGCACGACCGCAGCGACGATGACGTCGTGCTCCCCCTCGGCGCCGACACCGCCGCCGCGTGCGAGCTCGTCGACGCCCTCGCGCCCAAGGTCGTCCAGTTCTTCGCCCAGTGCGCGCTCGTGAGCCTCGAGGCCAACGCCGCGGCCCGGCTCCAGGCCACCCCCGAGGAGCTCGCGAGGCTCGACGTGAGCGACCCCGTCGCCATCGACGCCTGGCTCGCCCAGGCGCCGCTGGCCCGCCCCGACGCCACCGGCGTGCTCCACCTCGACGGCGCCCTGAACCCCCGCTACGCCGCCGCGCTCCGGCGCCTCGCGACCGACGTGGGGCCCCGGGTCCTCGGCCGGCCGGACACCCTCCTGCGCACGCTCTCGCCGGTGGAGTGGTCCACCATCGACAGCACCTTCGCCGTGTACCGGAAGTGGCGCACCGAGCGTCCGCCCGGGATCGCGAGCGACGCCCACCCCGAGGCCCTCAAGCTCCTCGCCGAGGGCCCCCTCCCCGACCAGCTCCGCGCGCTCTGCCTGGAGGACCTGCGGGTGGCGGACGAGCTCGTGGAGTTCAACAACCTGGAGAAGCTCGTCCTGTACCAGCGTTGGCTCCTGGAGCTGGCGAACAACTTCGTCAGCTTCCCCTCGCTCTTCGTCCCCACGGAGCGGACGTTGTTCGAGATGGGCACGCTCATCCTCGACGGGCGGAAGCTCCTGCTCTGCGTGCGCGTCACCGACCGCGCCGCGCACAAGAAGATCGCCGAGACGAGCCTCATGTTCCTCGCCTACGTCGAGATCGTGCGCCGGGACGGCGCCACGGAGGTGCGGGACCAGATCGCCGCCGCCGTGACCGCCGGGATGCGCGGCGGGATCAGCGTCGGCAAGCGCGGCGTGTTCTACGACCGCGAGGATCGCGAGTGGGACGCCACCGTGGTCGACCTCGTCGAGCACCCCATCAGCATCTGGGAGGCGATGATCGCGCCGTTCGTGCGCATCCGGGACGGCGTCGTCGAGCGCGTGTCCGCGCTGATCAGCACGCGGGCCACGGAGCTGGAGACGAAGGCAGCGGACAGCGCCCAGAGCTCCGTCACGACCGCCACCACGAACGTCGCCGCCGCCGCGAAGGCGCCGGGCGCGTCGAGCCGGACCGCGCCGAAGGGGCCCGAGGTGACCGGGACCTCCAGCGTACAGGGGTTGCTCGTCGGCGGGAGCTTCGCGTTCGCGGCGATCGGCTCCTCGCTCGCGTTCGTGGTGAAGACCGTCGCGGACATCGTCCTGCTGGACGCCGTCATCGGGATGGGCAGCATCGTGGTGACGATGGCGGCGGTCTTCGGGCTCCTCGGCTGGCTCAAGCTCCGGCGTCGTGACCTCTCCGCGCTCCTGGAGGCCTGCGGGTGGGCGCTGAACGGGCGCATGCGGCTCACCCACTACCTGAGCCTGCTCTTCACGCAGAGGCCGGGCCTGCCGCGCGGGAGCCGCCTCAAGCGACAGCTCCCCACCGATCCCACCCCGGCCCTCGCCCTGGCGATCGTGCTCGTGCTCTCGGGGACGAGCTGGTACGTCTGGACGAACCCGACGGTGTTGGGGCCGTTGGCGCACTACGTGGTCGACCCCGCGGTCCCCCCGACCGTCCCCCCCGCGGTCCCCCCGACCGACGCCCCCACGGGCGCATCGGCCACCCCCGCGACGCCCACCCCCTAGCCAGGCCGGCGAGCGCACGTCCTGGTAGCCCACGTCCTCTCTCCCTTTATCCGCCCCCCGCCCGCGCCCGCCGTGGATCCCGCACCGCGCCGGCGCTCCTCGCGCTTGGTACGGTGCGTACGACGCGCTACGCTCCCGCCGCCGCGGCATGCCCTGTCGCGCAGAGGCGTCATGCATATCGGGATCCCGCGCGAGACATTCCCTGGCGAACGGCGCGTCGCCGCGACGCCGGAGTCGGTCGAGCGCCTGCGCAAGCTCGGCTTCACCGTGGCGCTGGAGACCGGCGCGGGCGCCGCCGCGGGCCTCGCCGACGAGGCCTACGCCGGGGTGGACCACCTCGCGGACGCCGCCGCCGTCTGGGCCGCCTGCGACATCATCCTGAAGGTGCGCCCGCCGACCCTCGACGACATCGCCCACATGCGCCCCGGCCAGGTCGTGTTGTCGCTGTTCTGGCCCGCCCAGAACCCCGGCCTGCTCGAGGCCGTCGCCGCCCGCGGCGTCACGCTCGTCGCGATGGACCAGGTGCCGCGCATCACGCGCGCCCAGAAGCTCGACGTGCTCTCGTCCCAGGCCAACCTCGTCGGCTACCGCGCCGTCATCGAGGCCGCGAACCGCTTCGGGCGCTTCTTCACCGGGCAGGTCACCGCCGCCGGGAAGGTGCAGCCCGCCAAGGTCCTCATCATCGGGGCGGGCGTGGCGGGCCTCGCGGCCGTCGGTACCGCGCGCGCACTCGGCGCCATCGTGCGCGCCTTCGACACCCGGCCGGCCGTGCGCGAGCAGGTCCAGAGCCTCGGCGCCGAGTTCCTCGAGGTCACCCTCGCGGAGGACGGGGACGGCGGCGGCGGCTACGCCAAGGAGATGAGCCCGGCGTTCATCGCCGCGGAGATGGCGCTGTTCCTCGCCCAGGCCCGCGAGGTCGACATCATCGTCACCACCGCGCTCATCCCCGGGAAGCGCGCGCCCACGCTCCTGACCGAGGAGATGGTCGAGGCCATGCGCCCCGGCTCCGTCATCGTGGATCTCGCGGCCGAGCAGGGCGGCAACTGCGCGCTCACCCGCCCGGGCGAGGCCGTGGTGCACCCGACCTCGTCGGGCGGGGGCGTCACCATCATCGGCTACACCGACCTGCCGAGCCGCATGGCCGTCCAGGCGAGCCAGCTCTACGCGACCAACCTCTGCCACCTGCTCGACGACATGGGCGGCGGCGCGAAGTTCCGCGTCGACATGGACGACGAGGTCGTCCGCACCATGACCGTGGCCCACGCGGGCGCGATCACCTGGCCACCGCCGGCCCCGGCGCCCAAGCCCGCCCCCGTCGCGGTCCCCAAGGCCCCCACCGCCGCCCCCCCCACCGTCCAGGCGGCGACCACCCCGTCCGGCCGCCCGAACGCGGTGCAGAAGTCGGGCGGCAAGTCCGGCGGCCACGGCCACGGCGCCCCGCGCGGCAACGGCAGCCCCGTCGGCCTCTTCCTCGCCGGCTTCGCGCTGCTCGCCCTCGGCGTCGTCGCCCCGCCCGCGTTCCTCACCCACCTCCTCGTCTTCGTGCTGGCCTGCTTCATCGGCTACCAGGTCGTCTGGAACGTCACGCCGGCGCTGCACACCCCGCTGATGAGCGTCACCAACGCGATCAGCGGCATCATCCTCCTCGGCGGCATGGTGCAGCTCGGCACGGGTGGCACCTTCTCGACGGCCTCGGTGCTCGGCGCCGTGGCCATCCTGCTCGCGACGATCAACGTGGCCGGCGGCTTTCTCGTCACCCAGCGCATGTTGCGCATGTTCGTACGGGAGGGCTGAGAGATGCTCCAGGGACTCGTGACCGCGGCGTACATCGGCGCCAGCGCGCTGTTCATCGCCAGCCTCGGCGGCCTCTCCCACCCGGAGACCGCCCGTCGTGGCAACCTCTACGGCATCGTCGGCATGGCCCTCGCCGTGCTCGCCACCGCCGCGGGCGCCTCCGCGGGCGGCTGGGCGTTGCTCGCCCCCTCGCTCGTCATCGGCGGGATCGTGGGCGCGCTCCTCGCCGCGCGCGTCGCGATGACCAGCATGCCGCAGCTCGTGGCGGTGCTCCACAGCTTCGTCGGCGCCGCGGCCGCGCTCGTCGGCATCGCCAGCTTCTTCGGGAGCGAAGGCCACGCCACCGGCGCCGAGGCCGTCATCCACAGCATCGAGCTCTTCCTCGGCGTGTTCGTGGGCGCGATCACCTTCGCCGGCTCGGTCGTCGCGTGGGGCAAGCTCGAGGGGAAGATCCGCTCGAAGCCGCTCCTGCTGCCGGGCCGCCACGGGCTGAACCTCGCCCTCCTCCTCGTCGTCGCGGCGATGGGGGTCGGTTTTGCGATGACCGCCTCGGTCACGGGCAGCGTCGCCCTGCCCCTCCTGCTCGGCATGACCGCGCTCGGCTGCTTCCTCGGCTGGCACCTCGTGATGGCCATCGGCGGGGCGGACATGCCCGTCGTCGTCTCGATGCTCAACAGCTACTCGGGCTGGGCGGCTGCCGCCGCGGGCTTCCTGCTCGGGAACGACCTGCTGATCGTCACCGGCGCGCTCGTCGGCAGCTCCGGCGCCATCCTCTCGTACATCATGTGCAAGGCGATGAACCGGAGCTTCTGGAGCGTCATCCTCGGCGGCTTCGGCTCCGACGAGGGCGCGGCCCCGGCGAAGGGCGCGGCGATCGAGGGCGGCGCCGAACCCCTCGTCATCCTCGCGGCGGACCTCGCGGATCGCCTCCTGAGCGCGCGCAGCGTCATCGTCGTGCCCGGCTACGGCATGGCGGTCGCGCAGGCCCAGCACCCCGTGCGCGAGCTCACCGCGCTCCTCCGCAAGCGCGGCGCCATCGTGCGCTTCGCCATCCACCCGGTCGCGGGCCGGCTCCCCGGGCACATGAACGTGCTGCTCGCCGAGGCCGCCGTCCCCTACGACCTCGTGCTGGAGATGGACGAGATCAACGCCGACTTCTGCACTACCGACGTCGTGCTGGTCATCGGCGCGAACGACATCGTGAACCCGGGCGCCATCGACGATCCCACGAGCCCCATCCACGGCATGCCCGTGCTCCCGGCGTGGGAGGCCGGCGAGGTCATCGTGTTCAAGCGCGGCCGCGGCGCCGGGTACGCCGGCATCGAGAACCCGCTGTTCGTGCTGCCGAACACGAAGATGCTCTACGGGGACGCGAAGAAGAGCATGGACGCCATCCTGACGCGGCTGCGCACGCCCGAGGCGTAGCCCCCATCGGCTCCGACGGCCCCTCTACCGGCTGGCACTGCACTAAGCGGCGTGCGCTCGGCGGAAGTGGGCGGCGAAGGTTGTTGGGGCTGAGCCGCGACAAGGGACCGGGTCTGTGGTAGAGGCGGCGCCTCGGAGGTCCCATGTCCCGTCTCTTCGTGTCGTCTCTCGCCCTCGCCGCGCTCGCCGGCTGCGCTCCCCAGGAAGAGCTCCTCCCCGGCGCCGGCCCCAGCGGCGCCGCCGACCCGAAGATCTACGGCGGCGACGTGCCCGACGCGGCCTACCACGAGGCCGTCGTCGGCATCCACGAGCGCACGAAGCGCGGCATCTACACGCAGCCGTTCTGCTCGGGCACGCTCATCGGGGACGAGTGGGTCCTCACCGCGGCCCACTGCTCCGTGAGCAGCCGCAGCCGCGCGAAGTCCGCCAGCACCTTCGGCATCTACGTCGGGAACGACCCCTCGGTCGACCTCCTCTCGCACCTCTACTATGTCGACGCCGTCTACGTGCACGCGTCCTACAGCTCGACCTCGCTCCGCAACGACATCGCGCTGCTCCACCTCTCGACGCCCATCACCGAGGTGTCGCCGATCGCGTACCTGCCGACCGCCGAGGCGCTCAGCAGCGCCGACATCGGCGCCATGCTGAACCACGCCGGCTTCGGCTACGACGAGACCCGCGCGTACGGCGAGAAGCTCCAGGTCGACGTCCCGCTCGGCGGCTTCGGCTGCTCCGTCTCCGGCTGCGGCTCCGCCGGCGACGCCGCGACCCAGATCTCCTACGTCCAGACGGGGGACGCCTCCGGCGCGACGGGCCCCTGCAACGGGGACTCCGGCGGCCCCGCGTTCATCACCCGCGGCACCACCACCTACGTCGCCGGCATCACCTCTTACGGGGACGCCGACTGCAACGTCTACGGCGTGAGCACGCGGGTCGACGCCTACGCGTCGTGGATCAACACGCGCACCGGCCTCTAAGCGGATTATTGTCGTGGGGTGACGACGCCCCGCTTCCGCTACGACCGCCTGTTCATCGGCCTCCTCCCGGTGGTGCTCCTGGCCGCCGGGGTGGGCGCGTGGGTCTGGGATGGCCGGCGGGAGGCCGCCGCCCTCGCCGATGCCGCGGCCAACGCCCACGCCGAGGTCGACCCGGTCAAGGCCAGGATGGAGGCCGCCGCCCGGTCGACCCCCGACATCGACACGACCATCCGCGTCGTGCACGAGATCGACCGCGCGCTCGCTGACCACCACTCGATGCGCGAGTACCTCGCCGCCGCCGCCGCCCAGGACTACCGCGGCGTCGCGCCCGACGTGCTCGCCGCCCGCCAGCGGATCCTCGACGTCCTGTTCCGCCTCTACGCGCTGCAGACCCAGGCCGACGAGAAGGACGAGCTCTTCGCCGTCTCCGCCGAGTACCTGCTCAAGACGATGTCGCTCGTGCAGCTCCAGGGCGGGCTCGCGCCGACCTCCGTGGCGGTCGACAAGGTGCAGGCCCAGAAGCTCCTCGACCAGCTCCGCGAGGAGAAGGCCGAGCATTCGCGCGTCGCGAACGCGCTCCGGGGCGAGGAGGCCGCGCTCTACGAGGCCGTCGCCACCTACGCGACCACCCTGCGCCCCCACCTCGAGGCCTGGGACAAGCTCTGTCTCCTGCGGGACCGCGCCCGCCTCGCCGCCCGCAACCGGGACTGGCCCGCCGCCCGGGCCGCCGCCGAGGCCGCCATCGCCCTGTCCCCCGGCGAGCAGGAGGCCCACCTCCTCGCCGTGCAGGCGATCCTGGAGGGGGGCACCGCCGAGGATCTGCCGCGCGCCGAGGCCCTCCTCTCCGAGCTCCTGGAGCGCCACCCCGACGAGAGCGCCCCCGCCCTTCTCCTCCAGGGGGTCCTCGCCCGTAAGCGGGGCGACGAGCCCGCCGCGACGCTGGCGTTCCAGCAGTCCGCCGCGATGTACCCGAAGCAGGCCGCGCGGCTCTCCGACATGCTCGATCCCTACAAGCAGCGCGCGTTCCTCGACCAGTCGCGCGAGGGGAGCTGGATCCTGGAGAGCTACCGCTCGACGATGGTGGGCGCCGGCTTCTACAGCCCGGACCTCCAGCTCGCGAAGGGGCTCTTCGACGCCGGCAAGTTCGACGCCGGCAAGCAGCACGTGCTGGAGCACTTCGGGCGGCGCCGGGCGCAGGCCCAGTGGGACTTCCTGCTCTCCGACATCCAGTTCTGCCTGGAATTGCTCGGCGAGGACTACCGGGCCATCTTCCCCGAGGACGCCTGGCTCGATCTCGTCGTGGAGCCCGAGCTCATCGGCGGCGGCATCACCCTCGCCGTCGACAACCGCAGCGAGCGCACGCTGCGCAACGCCACGCTCGTCCTCGCGATCCAGTACACGGACATGCTGCCGGGCCAATACAGCGCGGTGGCCGCCGAGCGAACGCTGCCCGCCGTGCTCCCCCGCGAGGCGACGGACTTCGGCCGCCTCGACATCGACACCGAGTGGCTCGGCAAGCCGAAGACCCGCGCGGACGTCGTGCAGCACCGCGCGGTGCTCCTCTCGGACGACGCCGTGGTGTGGGTCGACACCGACGCCTTCAAGATGGCGGAGGCGAAGGCCTTCCGCGACGCCCCGCGCCGCCCGCCCCCCGCGATGTCCACGAAGATGGACACCCTCGCGCGCGACGCCGGGCGCGTCGCCACCGTCGCCGCGGTGACCCGCCTCGGCGAGGACGGCGTGGTCCTCCGGCTACCGCGCGGGCTCTCGATCCTCGCGCCGGTCTTCACCCTCGAGTACGCCGGCAGGACCATCACCGCGACGAAGAACGTCATCGAGGGCGACGAGATCGTGCTCGACTTCCGCGGCCTCGCCAACTTCGAGGCCGCGGACGCCTCCCTGGGTGACCTCGTGCTCACCGTCGGGAGCGTGTTCGGCGAACGGAAGCTCCGGTGGACGCCCGCGGATGGCATGGCGTGGCGCTTCGTGGGCGTCGAGTAGGCCTCCCGGCGCCCGTCAGGCGCTCAAGGGCTCAGGGCCGCCCCGCCTCGGCGAGCATCTCCGTGCACCACGTCGCGTCGTCGCCGGTGAGCTTCGCGCACGTGCCCCCGAGGACCCGCGCGGCGTCGTTCTTGCGGCCGGCGTTGAGGAGCTCCTGCCCCACCCACGTGACGAAGCGGGGCTCGAGCCCGGGCTTCAGCACGAGCGGGACCACCTCGCCGAGCTGGCCGAGCGCGAGGTGGCTCCGGATGGTCAGGTCGCGCAGGCCCACCTCGAGCGCCGGATCGGTGGCCGGGTAGAGCTTCAGGAGGGAGAGGGCGTCCGCGTGGCGGTCGAGCTTCTGGAGCGCCAGCGCGTGGTTGTGCACGCCGGAGCCCGGGGGGGTGTTGCCGAGCGGGCCGAGCAGCACGAAGGCTCGGTCGACCTCGCCGCCGCTCACCGCGCACGAGTAGGCCCCCTCGGCGGCCGCCCGGCGCGTGGGCTCCGCCGTCGCGACCCAAGCGAGCTCGTCGGTGCAGAGCGCCCAGTCCTGGCCGTTGCCGCCCGCGACGCCAAGGTTGTACCTGTCGATCACCGTTCCGTTCGCGCGCACGTACGCGACGATCGCCGCGTCGAGCGCCCCGGGGTCGTCCACGGCGGCGTGGGCGAGCCGCTTGGCGAGGAGCGGCTCCTCCGGGAAGCGCGTCATGGCGGCGCGGAGGAGGGTCCACCCCTCGGGGGCCCGCCCCTCGGCGGTGCGCAGGTCGGCCTCCGCGATCACGATCTCGACCACCTCGCCGTACCGCTCCCGGGCCTTCGCGAGGGAGGTCGCCGCCTCCTTCGTCCGCGAACGCTTCACCTGCACCTCGATGAGGAGGACCGCCGCCTGCCGCTGCACGGCGCGGAGCAGCTCCTCCTGGCTCTTCGACGTGATGCCCGTCATGGCGCCGCTCATGTGGAGGTCCACCCACGTGTCGCTCGCCAGCACCTCGGCGAGCGCGGCCTCCGCCTCCTCCAGCCGGCCGAGCTTCACGAGGCATTGCGCGCGGTTCACCCGCACGCCCACGTCCTTCGGCACGGCGACCATCGCCGCGTCGAGCACGGGCACGGCCTCCTCGCACCGGTTCGCCACGAAGAGGTTGAGGCCACGCTCGACGAGCTCGGCCCCGGACACGCCCATCTCGGACGCGCGCTCGAACATCGCGTCGACGTCGTTGGTGTGCGCCGCCATCTGGGACTTCGCGTTGCCGAGGAGGTTGGGATCGGCCGAGGCGTCGCACGTCGCGAAGCGGGCGCGGGCGGCGGCGATGTCCTTCTCCTCGAGCAGGATGCCGACCTCGAGGCAGGCCACGCTGGGCTCGGAGAGGGTCACCCGGGCGAGGCGCGCGCGCGCCTCCTTCACATCGCCGAGGCGCAGGCTCGTGAGGATCGCCATCGAGACGATCGACACGTCCGCCGGCGCGAGGGCGAGCGCCCGCGCGCTGGCCTCCGAGGCGAGGTCGAACTGCTGGGCGCCGAACGCGGCTTCGGCGAGCACGGCGTGCGTGAACGACTGCTCGGGGAAGAGCGCGGCCGCGTGGCGGACGACCTCGACGGCGTCCGCCGGGTGGTTCTGCCGGTTCCGCACCTGCGCGAGCAGGAGGAGCGCCATGCCGCAGTCCGGCGCCTTCGCGACCACCTTGCGGGCGATCTCCTCCGCCTTCGCGGGGTTGCCCTCGTTCATCGTCGCCACGGCCCGGTTGTAGTCCTCGACGAGCTCCGGCGGCGGCTCCCAGCTCGCGACGGGCGGCTTGGCGTAGCTGACCCCGATCCACAGGAAGAACGTCAGGAGGCTCATACGCCGCCCTAACCGTCCCCGGCGCGAGACCGTCGACCCGCGGATCCGATCCGCGTGGCTATGTTCGTCCCATGGCCCGACTCGAGGCGCGGCTCCCCGACAACGTCCCCGGTGACCTCTACGTCGACCGCACGTGCATCGACTGTGGCACCTGCCGGCACGTCGCGCCGGCCGTGTTCGCCGAGGGCTCCGACCACTCCTACGTCTACGCGCAGCCGGGGGACGACGGGACGCTCCTGCGCGCGCGCATGGCGATGGTCGCATGCCCGACGAGCTCCATCGGCAGCGTGTCGCGGGCGGATCTCCGCGCCGCCGTGGCGGCCTTCCCCGAGGAGGTCCTCCCCGGCGTCGACTACTGCGGCTTCGCCTCTCCCGACAGCTACGGCGCCTCCGCCTGGCTCGTCCGGCGCCCCGAGGGCAACGTGCTCGTCGACTCGCCCCGCGCCGCCGGCCCGCTGTTGCGCCGCGTCGAGGCCCTGGGCGGCGTCCGCTTCATGTTCCTGACCCACCGCGACGATGTCGCCGACCACACCATCTGGGCCCGGCACTTCGGCGCCGAGCGCATCCTCCACGTCGCGGACCGCACCGCCGCGACCGCCGACGTGGAGCGCATCATCGCGGGCGACGCCCCCGTCGCGCTCGCACCGGACCTCACCATCGTCCCCCTCCCCGGCCACACGCGCGGCAGCATGGGGCTCCTCTACCGCGACGACATCCTGTTCTCCGGGGACCACCTCTGGGCCGCCGCCCCGGGCAGCCCCGCCCTCGCGGCCGGGCGCCACGTCTGCTGGTACGACTGGCCCACGCAGATCCGCTCGATGGAGCGGCTCCTCGGCTACCGCTTCGGCCACGTGTTGCCCGGCCACGGCGCCCCCTGGCACGGCGGGGCGGAGACCAAGGACGTCGTGCTGGCCGCGCTGATCGCGCGGATGCGATCCGCGGCGTAGCCAGGCCGGATAGCGGTAACCCGCCGGCAAGACCGGTTAGCAAGCTCGGGGCGCGCCCCTCCGCTCCGCTCCGGGTCGGTGTCCTACAGGGTTCGCCCTTCGGGCTCCGTCGCCCGGGGGCGCGGCGCCCCCGGGCGGACCGGCCCGCTGCCGCGGGCCGCCTTCCGGCCCCCTCGCGCACGCGGTGACGAACGGTGGCGCGAACGCCGCGCGCGCCCATCTCGACGATGCGCGCGCGCGCTCGGCCGCTACGCTGCCGGGCGCCCGAGGCGGCACCCGGTTCGCCGCCTGCGCAGTTGGTACCTACACTCCTCGCATGTTCCTCCGACGCGCGCGTGCCCGGCACGGCGGTTGCTCTCCAAACGAGCACCTCCGAAGGACCGGGCCCATGTCCACCGCCGCCGCCCTCGCCGCCGCGCTCCGCCGCTCCCCTCCCCCGCCGCCCGCGCACGCGCCGCACGTCGCGGTGACGTCGCTGCTCATGGCGGGCATCGATCCCCGCCCGGTCGATGTCGGCGGGGCCCTCGTGGCGCTCGACACCGTCGCGACGCGGCTCTACGCGGTCGGGGACGCCCGCGCCGTCTTCCCCGACGTCTACGGGATCGTCACCCGGCGGGTCGCCGAGGTCATCGACGCCGGCACCCTGTTCGTGGAGCCCGGCTGGATCGCCCGCCTCGCGGGGCGCTTCGCCGAGCGCTACTTCGACGCGCTCGTCCCGTCGTTGACCGGCGCGGCGGTGCCGAGCGACGCGTGGCGGGTGGCCTTCGCGGCCGGGCGGGCCGGGCCCCGCGTGCCCGTCCGCGACGCGCTCCTCGGCATCAACGCCCACATCAACTTCGACCTCGCGCAGGGCCTCGCCGACAACATCCGCGAAGCCGGCCACGCGCACGATCCGCGGATGCTCGCCCGATACCGCCACGACCACGACGCCGTCAACGACATCCTCCGGGCGGCGACCCCCGAGGTCTGCGCGCTCCTGCTCGCCCGGCACCGCTGCCCGGTCACCTGGGTCGCGACGCGCAGCCGGCGCGTCCACCGCGCCCTCACCGCGTACGCGCTCGACGCGATCGCGGGGTGGCGCTCGCAGGTGTGGGCCGACATGCTCGACCTCCTGCACGCCACGGATGCGCGGGCGCGTCTCGCCGCGATGAACCGCCGCTCGGGGCGCCTCGCTCGCACGTTGGCGGCGTCGAACCCGGCGTGGGTCTACAGGGCCGGCGCCACGACCGCGCCCGCGGCGGGGGCGACCTCGATCGGGGAGGGCGCTGCCTGGGCGGCCTCCACGCGGGGCGCCTCGGCGTGGGCGTTCTCCGGGTAGAACTGCCGGGCCCACTGGCGGTAGCGGCCCACCGGGCCGTCCCCCTTCGCGAGGGCGGGCGGGTGGATGTAGCGCTTGTTCTCCCAGATCTCGAGGTCCTGCGAGACATCGCCCCGGAACGCGCGCCACGTCAGCTCCCCGATGATCGCGCGCACCCACGCCACCGGGAGGAGCCGCAGGAACGGCGAGATGCGGCCCGGCTCCTCCGGCGAGCGGACCGTGGTCGCGATGCGCATCTCCACGTGCTCGCCGTCGAGCGGGGTCGGGAGCACGAAGTAGCGGCTCTCCAGCCCCAGCTCGGGCACGCGGGCCTCGACGAAGGACCACCCGAGGCCGTGCACGTGCACGTCGTACTCGACGCGGAGCCGCTGCCCCGCGCGCCCGGAGAAGCCGGCGTCTCGCAGCATGGAGTAGCGCGCGTGGAGATAGGGGCCGGCCGTGACCATCTCGGTGCGCGTCTCGAAGCCGGTGTACTTGTGGACCGCCGAGAAGTGGCCCACGTCCACGCTGTTCTCGGTCGTCTCCTGGGGGTGGCTCCGGATGACGCGCACCTCGGACCACGGGGCCGACCACGCATCGGACACGGGGATGTCGGGCACCTCGAAGGTCGGGGGGCCGCCCGCGGCGTCGAACCAGGCCAGGACGTAGCCGTTCTTCTCGCGCACGGTCCATTGGCGGAGCCGGGCGGCGCCCGGGGGCGCGTGGCCGTAGGGCGTGGAGACGCAGACGCCGCCGGTGTCGAAGCGGAAGTCGTGGAAGGGGCAGCGCAGGGTCTCGCCCTCGACCGTGCCGCCGTGGCCGAGGTGGGCGCCGAGGTGCGGGCAGAACGCGTCCGCGAGGCAGACCACCCCGGCACGGGTCCGGTAGACCACGACCTCCTGGCCCATGAACCGCCGCGCCGTCAGGGCGCCGGGCGCCAGCTCGGACAAGCTCGCGACGACGTACCAACCCGTGGGGAAGGGAGAGAAGGGGAAACGATACGTCAACCGGCCACCCGCGTCGCGCATCGCTAACCCAGGTGCGCGTCGCGACACACGAATACCGCGACGACCGTGGCGTCGTCCGCTACCGTGCCTCCCCTCCCCCCGCGGTGCCGTCTGACCGAGGCCGTCCCCTCGCCCCCCCCTCCCGCCGGCCCCGCCGCGCCCCCGGCCCGCGGGTGGCCCCTCGACGTGCTCGGCGCCGCGCTCGCCGCCGCGGCGGGCCTCGCCATGTGGGGGGCCGACCGGGGCCCCGACTCCCTGCTGCGCCCGGCGGACGCGCCCGGGTGGGCCCGCTTCCGCGACTACCTGCTCGAGGGCCCCGACGCCGGCGCGTGGGCATCGAACGCGGCCGCGCTCTGGCTCGGGCGCCCCGAGGACCTCGATCCCCATCGCCTCCCCATCCTGCCGCGCCTCATCGCGCTCGCCCTGGAGGTGGTGCCGAGCCCCGCGCTCGCCGGGCACCTGGTCAACCACCTGCTGCTCCTGGCGCTCGGCCCGGTGGTCTACCTGCTCGGGAGCCGGTGGATGGGGCGCGGGCTCGCCTTCGGCGCGGCGCTGGCGACGGTGTGGTACCCGCCCGCGGTGATGGCCGCCGAGCGCTACGGCGTCGATCCGCT
This sequence comes from Pseudomonadota bacterium, assembly GCA_030684355.1. Taxonomy (GTDB): domain Bacteria; phylum Myxococcota_A; class UBA796; order UBA796; family SXON01; genus CAJBVW01. Next base: position 15,571 of record JAUXTN010000175.1, on the reverse strand, counting down.
CGTCCTGGTCGTGCTCCCCGTGGCGCTCCTCGCCGGGGAGGCTGCGGCCCTCCGCTGGTGGCTGGCCCCCCTCTTCGGCGTGATCGTGGGCCTCGCCGCCGCCGCGCACCTGACCACGATCGGCATCGGCGTGCCCGCGCTCCTGCTCACCCTGTTCCACGGCGCGCCCGGGTTCCGGCGCTGGCTCGGCGCCCTGGGGCTCGTCGCGGGGACATTCCTGGGCGTGGGGCTCGCGTTCCACGACTACCCCGTGCTCCCCTGGGGGCTCCTCACGGGCAGCCTCGCGGAGGGCGTGGCGCCGATGGAGCCGAGCGGCGACAGCGGCACGCTGGCGGAGTCGATGGGCCGCGCCATCGCCATCGTCCAGGCCGGGGGCCCCGCGGCGCTCGACCTCGGGATCGGCTTCCTCGCCGCGTCGACGCGCCCGTCCTGGCTGCCCTGGGCGGCGGTCCTCTGGCTGCCGTGGCTCGGGATCCTCGGATGGAACCGTTCGCGCACCGCGCACGAGCCGGCCCGACCCGGGAGGCTCACCCGCGTGTGGTACGGGAAGCTCGCGCCGCTCCGCGGCCTCGGCGCCGGCGTGCCCCTCGCCATCGCCCTCGTGCCGATCCTCGCCTTCGCGGCCGCGGGCTCCCCGCCCCGCTACTCCCAGAACTACTTCCCGCTCGGCGTCCTCCTGGTGTTCCGCGGTCTCGCCGTGGTGGTGGGGCTCGTCGAGCAGGGGCTCGCGCGCTGGCTCCCGGCGCGGGCCCGGGGCGGCCTCGGCGTCGTGGTCGGCCTCGCGGCGGCCGTCGGGCTCTGGCAGGGCGACCGCGCGTTCGGCCAGCTCCGCCTGCCCCCGAGTCCCCTCGACGTGGCCGACTGGCAGCTCGGCGCCGTCCTCGCCGCCCACTTCCCGCCGGGTGGCGGCGCCTCGTGCCTCCGTCGTGAGGTCGTGGCGTACGCGGCCCGCACCTACTGCCCGCACACGCCCGGATTCGACTTTTCGCGTGCCGACGAGCCGGTGCGCGCGCACCTGGACGCCGAGTGCGGCGGAGTCGGGCCGATCCCCTACGTCATCCTGAGCGGTGTCGCCGACGGGGCCACGGAAGGACGCCGCCGCATGGATGCCTGGGTGGAGGCAAACGCAACTCTGGTCGAAACGGTGGAGGGCGCCGACTACGACGCACGCGTGTACGCCGTGGATCGCCCAGCGCCCTGAAACCGTGGTTGGTGGCCCCGCGCCAACGGTGCCGTCGCGATCCAATCTATGTTCGTCAAGGGGGTGTCTGCCCTCGCGCTCGACTACATAGATTGAAGCCCCAATCTGCACCGCGCGGAGGCGGCGCGGTGACCGCCCGTGAAAAACTCGAGCGTGCTTCCGCCCGGCTGTGCGACTGTAAGCGAGCGTGCGCGCCACTGACTGCCCGATCCTGTACGTCGACGACGAGTCCCCGAACATCGTCGTGTTCGAATCGACCTTCGGCGAGGAGTTCGAGATCGTGTGCGCGAGCTCGGGAGAGCAGGCGTTGGAGCTGCTCGATCGGCTCCCCATCGCCGTCCTCCTCGCGGACCAGCGCATGCCCGGGATGACCGGGATCGACCTCTGCGAGCACGTGCGCGAATGGCACCCCGGCGTGGTCCGGATCCTCGTCACCGCGTACTCCGACCAGCGGACGGCGATCGACGCCATCAACCGCGGCGGCCTCCACCGATACCTGACCAAGCCGTGGGATGTCTGGGAGGTCCGGCAGATCCTCGCCGAGGCCGTCACGCGGGTGCAGCTCGAACGCACCGTGACCGCCTTGCGCGCGACCATCGCCGAGCGCAACCGCATGGTGACGCTCGGGTTCATCCGTGCGCGCATCCTCTACGACCTCGCCAACGTCACCACCACCTTGCTCATGACCAGCTCCAACCTGGAGCATGACCTGAAGGCGGCGACCACCCACCTCCCCCCGCTCCTGCGGGAGAGCGTCGAGCAGGAGATGGGCGAGCTCCAGCGCGCGCTCGGCTACCTCGTGGAGCTCCACGACAAGACGCGCACGATCCTCACCCGGCCGGTGCCCGGGCAGCACGCGGTGCCCGGCATCGTGCGGGACGCCATCGAGCTCATCCGCCCCGAGGTCGGGCGCGTCGCCCGCTTCCGCGTGTCCGTCCCGGACGACCTCGTCGTTTGGGTGGATCGAACTGACTTGATACGAATTTTCTTGAATTTGCTGCAAAACGCCCGACGCGCAATCGAGTCTACAGGCGCGGAGGGTGAGATCTACTTGGAGGCAACACAGGACGGAACCGTCGTTCGGATCGTCGTCGCGGACAGCGGCATCGGCATCCCACCCGATCAGCACGAGCGCGTGTTCCGACCGGAGACCAGCCTCCGCGCGCGGTCCCTCGGCACCGGCCTCGGCCTCCCGATCTGCCGCGAGCTCGCCCGCGCCAACCGGGGCGACATCACCATCCTCCCGACGGGCCCCCTCGCGGGGGCCGCCTTCTGCCTGACCTTCCCATGTACTTCTCCCGAGGTAATCGATGGCTGAGCGACCCCGGCCGCAGAGCCGAACCCTGCCGGCCTTCTGGGCGGGTGCCCCCGCCCGCGCCGAGACCGTCCCCGCGCGCTCGCCGCTCGCGATGGTGCCGAGCGATGACATGCCGGTCCCGATGCGGGACACCGTCACGCGCAGCATCGGCGGCATCCTCCAGGAGCTGCTCGCGTCGAACGTGGCGGAGTCCTCGCCGGCCGCGCCCCCGAGCATCGAGCCGATCGCCGACAACGCCCGCATCGAGTCGCGCATCCGCGCCCTGGCCGCGCAGGAGGCCCCCGCCGTCCTCCGCACCGCCGCGGGCGTAGAGCGTGGGCGGGTCGTGGCCGCCCTCTCCGACGGCGCGTTCCCGCTCCAGGTCGCGTTCTCCGCGCCCGTGCCGGACGCCCCGTTCGAGCTGGAGCTCCAGGGCTACAACTCGATCTACCGCTTCGAGGTCACCCGCATGCTCCGCATCGGGGATCGCATCGCCGTGCCGCTCCCGCTGCGGCTGCTCCGGGTCCAGCACCGCAAGTCCCGGCGTGCCGACGCCGCGACCGGCTTCACGATCAGCTTCACGCACCCGGTGCTCACCGAGCTCGAAGTGCGCCGCCCCGTGCGGGACGTGTCGCGGAACGGCCTCTCCTTCGAGACCCGCATCGACCAGGACATCCTCTGCGCCGGCCTGCGCATCCGCGACGTGGTGGTCACCACCCCCGCGGGCGCGATGTTGCACTTCGACGCCGAGGTCCGCATCGTGCACCCCCCGCGCGACGGCCGCGGCTCCGCGTGCGGCATCTGCCTCACGCCGAGCAGCGAGGCCGACGCCACGCGCTGGAACCAGGTCGTCGGCACGGCGCTCAACCCCACGACCCGCCTCGGCGCGACGTGGAGCGAGGACACGTGGGACCTCTACGCGTCCTCCGGCTACTTCAGCCTCTCTGGGAAGGCGCAGGCCCACTTCGGTGCTTTGAAGCAGCCCTTCGCGAACGTGACCCGCAAGCTCGACGGCGCCCCCCAGGTCGGCTGCCAGGTCGTGTGGCCCTCCGAGCGCGGCATCGAGGCCTCGCTCTCGCTCCTGAAGGTCTACGAGCACACGTGGTTCGGCTTCCAGATGGCGAAGCTCCAGGGGGCGCCGCCGGACGGCCACTCCGGGCGGCAGGTCCTCCGGGACATCCACCTGCGCGCCTACGAGCATGCCCAGGCGGACCCCAACCTGCGTTGGACCACCGCGCTCGTCCAGGCCTCGGCCCGGTGGAGCAAGCTCGTCCACTACGACCTGCCCCAGCGCTACGTCGACAGCGGGCTCGCCGCGGTGGTGGACTTCCACGCCATCGAGCTCGACGTGCCGCATCGGCCCGCCGTTCCCGACGCCAACATCGGCCGCGCCACGCTCGCCGAGCGCAACGCGTTCCTCGAGGCCCTCGTCCCCCGCCGCCCCTCGGTGTACCTCGAAGCCCTGGACCTCGTCCCGGAGCGGTTCGACCTCACGAATCTGCGCGCGAGCTGGGCGTCTGCCGGCCTCACGCGCGAGCGCGAGCTCATCGTGGCGCGGCGCGGCGGCCGGATGATCGCCGCGGCCACCTTCGAGTCCGCGGATCCGGGACTGCACCTCTTCAACCTGCTCGACCTGGTGCGGCTCTACGCCGTGTCGCTCGACGGGCAGGAGGCGTTCCCCGCGCTCCTCGAGGCCGCTGGCGCCTGGTACCGCGCGCGCGGGCGGGCCTCGTTCACCTGCCTGCTCGAGGAAGGCACGCCCGCCTGTGCCTCGCGATTCTCCGCGCGCGACCTCGGTGCCGGAGCATTGACCGTTCTGTCTACAGAATTGCTCCCCAGCTTCCTCGAGCACGTTTCAGAGGTTACGGCGCCCAGGCTCCCCCAGGGCTGAACGCGTGGATTCGCCTACTTCCCGCCGGCGAGAGGTGAGCTGCCTCTCGCTCACTCTCTTCTATGACTACTTGGAGTCGCACGGGTTTGCCCGGACGGTGCTCCAGGAGGGTCTGGCGTACCCGCCTGCGTGGCTGGACGACCGGCTGAACTGGATCGACTTCGATACGTTCCTCGTGATCGAGGCGCGGGTGGCGAAGCTCTTCCCGGGCACGCCGAACCTCTTCTACGACATCGGGCTCACCTTCGCCGCGACGAAGGGGCTCGGGTTCGTGCGCGTCGTGGTGCGGGGCCTGTTCTCGCCCTACCAGATGTACGGCCGCTTCCCGACGCTGGTCGAGCGGTTCCTCTTCGCGTTCGTGAAGATCCGCATCGAGGAGCTGGGCCCGGGCAAGATCCGCGCCCACTACCACTTCGCGCCCGAGATCGCGCCGAGCGAGCCCTTCCTCGACACCGTGCGCGGCATCCTGGCCGGCGTGCCTCCGATGATCGGCGCGCCGCCCGCCAACGTGCGCATGACCCGCAGGGGCAGCCACGACGTCGACTTCGACATCGCCATCACCCAGTGGACCGGCGTGTTCCCCCGGCTGCGCGCCGCGTGGAGCCGGCTCGCGACGGGGCGGAAGAACCTGACGGACGCCGCGTCCGAGCTGGAAGAGACCAACCGCCTCCTCCAGGAGAAGGTCACCGCGCTCACCGAGGCCAAGCGGCAGCTCGACCGCAAGGTGCGCGACCTCACCGTGCTCAACGCCCTGGCGCGCGCCGCCACGAGCGAGATGGACGCGCGGCAGATCCTGCGGCGGGCGGCCGGCGCGATCTCGGACGGCCTCGGCAACGTGCCGGTGACCCTCCTCCTCGTCGATGGCGAGCCGGGGGGCCTCGTCGTCGCGGCGTCGCGGCGGGTGCCGCCCGCTGAGCTGGTCGAGATGCAGTCGCTCGCGCAAGCCGATCACCCGGGCACCCTGCGCGTCTCCCGCGCCGTGACCCGGATCCGCCTCGCGGGCCGCAACTGGGCCGCCCACCCGATGCGGAGCCACGAGCGGCTGGTCGGCGCGATGCTCCTGGCGCTGGACGAGGCCGACGAGGATCCCGCGCTCCTGGAGTCGATGGCGAGCCAGCTCGCGCTCTCGGTCGAGAACGCGCTCTCCTACCGGGTCATCGCGGACCTCCGCGACCACCTCGAGATCCGCGTGCGCGAGCGCACCGCCGAGCTCGAGGAGGCCCGCACGTCGCTCCAGGACACGGTCACGCGGCTGGAGCAGGCCGACCAGGCGAAGGACCGCTTCTTCACCAACGTGAGCCACGACTTCCTCACGCCGCTCACGCTCATCATCGCGCCGCTGGAGGACCTGGAGGCCGAGATGGCCGCCGGCCGCTTCGACGACGTGCGGGGCGCCGTGCGGGCCGCCCGTCAGAACGCGCTCACGCTCCACAACCTCGTGGGCGAGCTCCTGGACTTCGCCAAGTTCGACGCCGGCGTCCTGCCGATGACCCTCGCGGACCTCGAGCTCTCCGGCCTCGTGCAGGACGTGGTGGACACCCTCCGCCCCCTCGCCGACCGCAAGAACCTCGCGTTCTCCGCCGAGCTCCCCGATGAGGCCGTGAGCGTCGTCGTCGACCGCGCGCTCCTCCGCCGGGTGCTCGTCAACCTGGTCGGGAACGCCATCAAGTACGTGAACTTCCGGGACCGCGTGACCGTCCGCGTGCGCACCGAGGGGGCCCATGCGGTCCTCGAGGTCGACGACAACGGTCCCGGGATCGCGGTGGAGGACCAGGCCCGGGTCTTCGAGCGCTTCACCCGGGGGCGGAGCGGGGCGAGCATCGCGGGCACCGGCATCGGCCTGGCGATGGCGCGCGACATCGTGCGGGCGCACGACGGCGCGGTGGAGCTGGAGAGCGAGCCCGGAGAAGGCGCCTGCTTCCGGGTGCGCCTGCCCCGGGGTGGCGCCGCGCCGCGCGTGATCCCCGTCCGCGAGGGCGGGTCCGCCCCGCTCCACCAGCCGGTGGCCGACGCCGTCGACCTCGATCACGACGTGCCGACGCTCCTGGAGTTCGAGGGCCGCGGAGAGGTCAACATCCGGTCGCGGACCCAGGTGCTCGTCGTCGAGGACAACGCGGAGATGCGCGAGTTCCTCGTGCGCATCCTCCGCCGGGAGCACCACGTCCGCGCGGTGGCCGACGCGCGTCAGGCCGAGGCCATCGCCCTCCGGGACATGCCCGACGTCATCGTCTCCGACGTGATGATGGCCCACGTGGACGGCCTGGAGCTCTGCCGCCGGCTCAAGGGGAGCGTCTCGACCCGCGCCATCCCCGTGCTCCTCGTGTCCGCGCGCCACGGCTCCGAGGCGGTGCTGCAGGCCTTCTCCGTCGGCGCGGACGACTACATCACGAAGCCGTTCTCGCCGCCCGAGCTGCTCGCCCGGGTCAACGCGCAGATCCGCATCCGGCTCCTCGCCACCACGCTGCTCCGCATGGAGAAGCAGTACTCGCTCGGCGTGCTCTCGGCGGGCATCGCGCACGAGATGCTGAACCCCGTCAACGCCGTGATCAACGCCGTCGGGCCGCTCCGGCGCTCGTTCGAGCGCGTCGGCGGAGCCAACAACCTCTCGAAGGACGCGCGGCAGGCGAGCGCCCTGCTCGACGCCGTGGAGGTGTCCGGCCAGCGCATGCACCACGTCGTGAAGGGCATCCTCGCCTACACGCGCCAGGAGCAGACCCCACGCGCCCAGGCGAGCCGCCTGTCCGAGGAGATCGAGGCCGTCCTCACCATCCTGCGCTACCGCACGAACGGGGTGACGATCCACCGGAACTACGACTGGGACGAGCCGATGATGCACTACCCGGAGTGGATCGACCAGGTGGTGATGAACCTCGTGGTCAACGCGCTGGACGCGATGGGGGAGTCCGGCGGCGAGATGTGGATCCACACCGAGCGCATCGGAGACGAGGTCTGCATCCGCGTGCGCGACGCGGGGCCGGGCGTCCCGCCGGAGCTGCGCGAGCGCATCTTCATCCCGTTCTTCACCACGAAGCCGCCGGGGAAGGGCACGGGCCTCGGCCTTGCCGTCGCGCGCGAGATCGTCGCGATGCATCGCGGTCGGTTGGAGCTCGATCCCACGGTGCGGAACGGCGCCGAATTCGTGGTGACGCTCCCGTTGGAGCGCCCCCCGCTCGCCCTCGAGGCGTAGCCCCCGCGCCCGCGGTGGAGGCCGCCCCCGACCCGGGATAGGACGCGGCGCGCCCCGGGGGGCCCCTGACCGATCCCTACGCCGCGATCGCCGCCTTCTACGACGCCGAGTTCGACCGCGCCGACGCCGACGCCGCCTTCTACGCCCGGCGCGCCGCACCGGGGCCGCTCCTCGTGCTCGGCTGCGGCACGGGGCGGGTGAGCCGCCTCCTCCACTCCGACCGCGACGTCACCGGCGTCGACCGCTCAGCCGCGATGCTCGACCGCGCCCGCGCCCGGACGCGTCCCGGCGATCGCCTGCGGTGGGTGGAGGGGGACATCCGGACGTTCGACCTCGGCCTCTTCGGCGAGATCATCATCCCCAACGGCACGTTCTGCTTCCTCCACGCGCGCGAGGACCAGCTCGCCTGCCTCCGCGCGTGTGCCCGCGCCCTCCCCCCCGGCGCGCCCGTGTTCCTCGACCTCCCCGCGCCGGACCTCGCCCTGCTCGCCACCCCGCACACCGCCGAGCGCGTGGCGTGGGAGGGGGAGGTCGACGGGCGGCACGGCCGGCGGACGCGCGAGGTCTGGCGGCGCGCCATGGCCGGCCGGATCGACCTGCTGGACCGCTACTCGCTCGACGGCGAGCCCGTCGCCACCTCGCTCCTCCCGATCCAGCTGTGCTTTCCGCGAGAGGCCGAGTGGCTCTGCGAGGCCGCCGGCTTCTGGGTGGACGCCGTGTACGGCGATTATGCAGGCGGGCCCTTGCGGGATGGCTGTACCCGCATCATCGTGCGTGCGTGCCGATGCTGAACCGATACGCTTCCACCCGCCTCCAGGGCCGCGCGGTGGCCCTCCGTCCTGCCACCGCCGTGCTGATCGCGCACCTCGGCCTCCTCGCCGCCTGCGCTGAGGACAAGCCCGGAGAGACCGGGGATCCGGGCGTCGACGGCCCGTTCGCCATGAGCGGGGACGAACACCTGCCCCTGCCGTTCGTCACGGCGGGCGACGACGCGCCGGAGGCCACGTTCACGCTCACGGCCACGGGCGCGCGCGGGTCGGACAGCGACGTCTCCGCCCTCGTCCTGGGGCCGTTCGAGCTCGAAGGCGAGACGACGCCGCTCGGGGCCGGCGAGGCCCGGCGATACATCGTGCGATACACCGGTGATACAAGCGAGCCATCGGTCGGAACGGGCTCGGTCCACTTCGAGGCCGACGACCAGCTCGTCGAGGTGAGCCTGGCCGCCGTCGTCGGTGACCCCGCGCTCCCCGACGCCGACTGGGAGACGGACTCCTGGGGCACCCAGGCGACGCTCGGCCTGCCCTCCGCGCCCTTCCCCTACGAAGACTCCCCCTACGACGACGCCTCCGTGCTCATCTTCGTGCCCGACGGCCTCGCGGACCGCGGCGCGCTCGGGGTCGTGACCCACCTGCACGGCCACAACGCCACGCTGGCGGACATCGTGGCGTCGCAGCACCTCGTCGAGCAGCACGCCCTCTCCGGGCGGGACGCCGTGCTCATCGTCCCGCAGGGCCCCGTCGAAGCCGAGGACGGCGACTTCGGGCGCCTCGCCGAGCCGGACGGGCTCGCCACCCTCGTCCGCGACGTCGTCGCCGTGCTCTACCGGGATGGCGTGGTGACCCACCCCGAGACCGGCGCCGTCGCCCTCACCGCCCACTCCGGCGGCTACCGCGCCACCGCCGCGATGGTGCGCAGCGGAGGCCTCCCCGTCACCGCGGTCCACCTCTTCGACGCCCTCTACGGCGACACCGACACCTTCGCCGACTTCGCCGAGGACGGCGGCACCCTGCGCTCGAGCTACACCGCGTCGGGCGGCACCGACCTGGAGAACGAGTCCCTCCGCGACGACCTGGGCGACGTCGGCGTGACCGTGGGCGAGAGCTTCACGGACGCCGACCTCCAGACGGGCCCGATCACCGTCGGGCCCGTCGACGCGACACATGCCGGATGTGTCACGGACGAACGCGCGTACGCACGTTGGCTCGCGGAGAGCGGCCTTGCCCATCGTCCCTCCGCGCCGCCCGAGCTGCTCTCCGTCCTCTCCGATGGGGACTCCGCGGTCGTGACCTGGCGCGCGGACGGCGGCGGCGAGCCCCTCCGCTACAAGGTCGAGGGCTCGGATGACAACAGCCGTTGGAGCCTCCTCACCGACACCGGCGAGACCACCGCGAGCGTGCCCGCCACGGCCTGGGTGCGCGTCCGCACGACCGACGTGCGCTTCGGTGACTCGGAGCCCTCCGACACCTACGGCGGCACCGGCGCGGATTGGCTCGTGGTGGACGGCTTCGATCGCGTGCTCGACGGGAGCTACACCGCCCCGACCCACACCTTCGCCGCCACCGTCGGCGCGGCCCTCGGCGCCTACTCCGTCGCGTCCAACGAGGCCGTCGCGTCCGGGGCGGTCCGCCTCGCCGACTTCCCCCGCGTGGTGTGGCTCCTCGGCGACGAGGGGCTCGCCGACCGCACCTTCGACCCCGCCGAGCGCGCCGCCGTCGCGGCCTACGTAGAGGCCGGCGGCACGCTCGTCGTGAGCGGCGCGGAGGTCGCCTACGCGACCGACCCGACGTGGCTCGCCGACGTCCTCCACGCGGCCTTCGTCAGCGACAACGCCGGTACCGGCACCGTCGAGACCTGGATCGTGGGCGCCGCCTACCCGGAGGACTACCCCGACGTGCTCGTCGGCGACACGACGCTCTGGTCCTGGGAGACCGGCGGCGCGGCGGCGGTCGGCTGGGACCAGCGCGTCGTCGTCGTCGGGTTCGGGCTGGAGAACCTGTCCCGGGCCCACCTCGCCTCGGCGGTGGCGTCGCTCGAGGACTGGCTGGACTGATTGGGGGATTCCCGGCGCTCGGGGCGGCCCGCGTCCGGGGCCTACTCCCGCGTCAGGATCTCCACCCGGTTGCCCCACGGGTCGGCCACGAAGAACCGCCGCACCCCGGCGAGCCGGGTGTCCCACCGCACCGTGTGTCCGGCGGCGTGGAGCCGCTCCGCGAGCGCGTCGAGCGCGGCCCGGTCCGTGGCGGCAAGCCCCACGTGCGCCTTGTGCGCGGCGTGGAAGTCGAGGTCAACCCCGACGTGCAGCTCGCGGTCACCCGCGCGGAACCAGGCCCCACCGTTGCCGAGGGTGTCGCCCGGCTTCGCGAGCTCCGCGAGCCCCAGGAGCCCCCCGTAGAAGGCCCGGGCCGCCGCCTCGCACCCCGTGGGGGCCGCTACCTGCACATGATCGATGGTCAGCAATCTCCACCCCCGGCGAGCCTCAACGTACCCCGCCGCGGGCGCACGGCGAGCGGCCGGCCTTGTCGCGGCCCACCGGTGCCTATGATCCCGTTGTGCTGCCGGACGCGCGGGGGGCTCATGGGCCTCAGGGGGACCGCGCGTCCGGTAGTACACCCTTCGGTGGGGCTCGACGCAACGCGGCAACCCCCTCTCCTGCTACAACGCTGGATTCTTGCAGCACCGGAAGCCCGTGCTGTAGTCGTGGTAGTCGATCGAGTGCGCCGTGGTCGTGTAGCCGCACCCCGCCCCGTTGAGCGCGGCGTCGGCGTAGAAGCCGCCCTTGAACGTGCCCGCGGGGTCCTCGATCCACTCGTGCAGGTTCCCGTGCAGATCGTAGACGCCCTCGGGCGTCACGCACCCCGGGTTCGCGCCCGTGGCATCGACCGTGCCGGGCTGCTGGTTGATCCCGCCATCGTTCATGTGGGTTCCGTCCCACACGCCGTCGCTCGTCCCGAAGTAGTCCACGACCGGGTGCCCGCCCCCGTAGCTGTCGTTGCACGCCGCCCCGTCGTACGTGTCCCCGTACGGGTACGTCGTCGCCTCCGGCCCCCCGCACGCCCGCATCCACTCGTCCAGCGAGCACAGCCGCTTCCCGCCCGCCGCGCACGCCGCCGCGGCCACCTCCCCGCTGATGTAGCCCTGCGGCACCACGCCTTCCGCCGCCACGGCCACGCCGCTCTCCGGCACGTCGTAGGGCGAAGCGCCGTCGAGGTGCGCCTCCCACCGGTCCACGCACGCCGCTCCGGCGAGGGCCATCTCCGGTGGACACGGGGAGAGGTCGACCGATGTATCGGATGTATCAGACGGCGACGTGTCGCCCGGTGCGTCCTCTGCGCGGTCGGTCGGAGCGGACCGCACGCGGCCGGCCTCCTCGGGGGTGCAGGCGGCGAGGAGCCAGAAGGTCAGCATCGAAGCACCCGGTCATCCAGGGAGGGCCGCGCATCCGGGACGCCTCGCGGCGTGCGCCGCTGCGTTAGATGCGGCGAACGCTCCCGTAGCTCAGCTGGATAGAGCAACAGGTTTCTACCCTGTTGGTCGCTGGTTCGAATCCAGCCGGGGGCGCCATTGTTCTGCTTGGGGTTCAGCCCTCGCCCCAAGGCTCAGGAACGAAGCCAATCTTCCACGACCAGCCCAGGCAGCCTGTCGTAGTGACGCCGGTTGCCTGTGACGATGGCCGCCCCCCGGCTCAGCGCAACGGACCCGATGAACAGGTCAGCATCTGCGACGATCTGCCCTTGGCTTGCCAACCGCGCCTTGACCTCGCCGAAGACGCGCGCGCTGGCGAGGTCGAGCCCGAGGACGGGGAGGGTGGCCAGGAAGCGCACGACAAGAGCGCCGTTCGCGTCCGGCTTCACGGACTTTGCGGCCCCGTAGAAGAGCTCGGACGCCGTCACCCAGGTGGTGGCCACCTCGTCCGTCTCGGCCAGTCTTCGCTCGATCACCTCGGTGTGCCCGCGGAGCAGCCCGATGCACGTGTCCGTGTCGAGTACCTTCACCGGGGGTCGACGTCGCGACTCGCGGTGCGCGCTGCATAGATGTCGGTGATCTCGTCGTCGAGCGTCCGTTCGCTGGCCCAGCTGCCCGCAAGCGCCCGCCAAGCCTCGACCTGCCGCCGAGCGCGTTCCGGAGCAGTCTCGAGCGCCCCCAATCCACCCTCGATGAGCACCAGAGCCTCCTGGTTGAGGCTCCGCCGTTCGCGAGCTGCCGCAGCCCGAAGCCGAGCGAGCAACTCCTCGGGAACATCCTTCAGCGTAATGGACGGCACGATCACCTCATGGTTCCATTATGGTGTCGAAATGGAAGTCCGTCAAGGGCGCCAGACAACGACCGCGCCTTCCAGCGTATCGAGGCGGCCAGCGCATCCCCGCGTCCACCCTTCGTCTACTCCATCCCCACGCACTCCTGCACGACGATCCGCGGAAGCACCCGTTGCAACAGCGCCATCTGCGCCCGCACCTCCGCCTCCGGAGCCACGCAAAGGCCAGTCGCACGGTGAGGCCGGCGTAGTGGTGTGAGACGACGCGCTCGGAGAATCCCGGCGGCAGGCCGAACCGCAACAGGTCGGTCGGGCCGGCGTTTAGCCAGTCATCGCCGAGGTCGAGGGCTCTACCCACCTCTCCGATCGCGGCGGCCAACGGAACGGGCATGGGCTCCCCCTCCAGCCACCTCTCCCCGTCGATGCGGGAGACGATGTCGAGATCGCGGGTCGGTCGATCGATGAGCCCAAGCAGCAGCAGCGCCCCGCCCCCGATGACGACGATGTCGTAGTGCTACCCGCGCGAGGCGAGGAGCGCGCCCAGAGTCTCAAGGGCCTCTTGGAGGTCGGCGTGGTGCATGTCGAGACAGGTATAGTCTTCAATCGAGACAGACAATGTCTCAATCATGGTGCCGAGGTCCGTATTCCCGAACACAGGGCCCCTTACTCCATGCCCACACACTCCCGCACGCCAATCCGCGGAAGCACCCGTTGTAAACGGTCCATCTGCGCCCGCACCTCCGCCTCCGGCGCCACGCAAAAGGTTCGAATAGTCTCCAGCAAGGGGCGCCATCCAGCCCACCGATCGCTTCGCAGCCTCAAAGGCGAACTTTCGGTTCGAATCCAGCCGGGGCCCGGTAGATTACCGGCGTTTGATCGTGCGGCTGGAGTATCTTACTCGCCGCCCATCGGGAGCACTGCGGGCCTGGCGCCTTCAGCCCCGAGCGCCGCCGAGGTGCCGCTCGCGAGACCATCCACCGGCGCAGTGCCCCAGTGCGCCAGAAGCTCCCAAGCCTGCGGCTCCCCCCTCGTCTGCGGCGGAAACGGAAGTCCGGCAAGTGGTGGCGACGATGTCCCACGCGTCCGAACCTGCGGCTCCGGCAGGCCTAGCCGGGAAACGTGGGCGCGCCGGCTTCGCCGGCCGGGTGCTATCGGCCGGCGCGGACGCCGTCCGACGGAGCCCGGCCCGAGCGCCGGTCTCCGCCCTTCGGGTGACGCCCCCTCGCGCGCTCGGCCGTGGGTACTGCCCCGAGTACAACCTGCTCGCGTCGCGAAGCAAACTCGTGAAGGACTTCGTCCGGGCTCGGGTGCACCTTCGGCCCACCCACCTTCGGCCCACCGTCGATCAGGGAATGGAAGGCCGCGATCCTAGCCGATTGGTTCGTTGACCTTCACGACCAGGGTGAACGGCACATCGGGTGACCGCGACGTCCCGACGCGGACCCGGAAACCAAGGCTCGGCTCGAGGAAGGTGATCGGATGCCACCTGGCCACCGCCGGCCTGGACGCACGCCAGCCATCACCCCGTCCCCCCCCGAGTAGCCTCAGCCCCACGCGCGGGCATAAGGTGCGCCGCCATGCACCTCCGCCGCGCCGATCGGACGCGTCCATGACGACGCCGGCCGCCGGACCGCGTGTCTCGCCCGCGGGACCTGCCCCCTGCGAGGCCGCGCGGGCGATCTCGATCGAGACCCTCCCGACGACGCCCGCGCTGGTGTGCGCCCGGTGCGGGGCCACGATCCGCGCCGGCGCCAGCCCCGCGCTCGAGGTGTGGTGCCCACGCCGCGCGCGGGCCGAAGGCGTGGCGGGGTCCGCCCTGGACACGCTGACGCTCGCCCCGGAGGACGCGCCTGCCGGCGAGGCGCCGCGCACCCTCGGCCGGTGGCGCCTCCACGATCTGCTCGGCCAGGGCGGGGCCGGCGTGGTGTACCGGGCCTGGGACACGCTCCTGGACCGCGCCGTCGCGCTGAAGGTCCTCCCCGGCGGGGTGCTCGCCGGGCCGAACGCCGTGGCGCGCTTCCACCGCGAGGCCCGCGCCGCCGGCCAGCTCGACGTGCCCGGCGTGGTGCGCGTGCTCGACGTGGGCGGGACCCCCGACGGCGCGCTCTGGATCGCGATGGAGCTCGTGGAGGGGCCGTCCCTCGCCGACGTGCGCGCCGACGGGCCGCTCTCCCCCGCGCGCGCCGCGCGGTTCGTGCGCGCCGTGGCCGAGACGCTCGCGGTCGTCCACCGGGCCGGGCTCGCCCACCGCGACGTGAAGCCCTCGAACATCGTGCTCGATCCGCGCGGCCGGCCGATCCTCGTGGATTTCGGGCTCGCGGTGCCGCTCGACGGCGAGTCGGACCTCACCCGGGGGCCCGTCGGGACGCCCGCGTTCATGGCGCCGGAGCAGCGCCGCGGGGAGCCCGGCCTCGACTGGCGGCTCGTCGACGTGTACGCGCTCGGGCGCGTCCTGGACGCGCTCTTGGCCGCGCGGCCCCCCGACCTCGCCGCGGTCATCGACGTCGCGACCGCGGAGGCGCCCGGGGACCGCTACCCGAGCGCCGAGGCCCTCGCCGCCGACCTCGGCGCGTGGCTCGACGGGCGTCCGGTCTCCGTGCGGCGTGCGGGGGCGTGGCGGCGCGCGCGGCTCTTCGCGCGACGGCATCGCCGCCGCCTCCTCGCGGGGGCCCTCGCCGCCGCGGTGCTCCTGGCGGCAGGGGGCGCGGCGTGGGGCGTGCGACGGGTGCGGGCGCGGGCGGCGCGGACCGACCGCGAGCGGGTCCTCCAGGAGCAGCTCGACCACCTGCTCCCGCAGGTCGCGCGGACGGACGCGGCGGGCGGGGACGGCGAGGCCCTCCTGCTCGGCTTCGTGGACGATCCGACCAACGCTCGGACGGCCGCCCGGGCGCGGGCGTGGGCGGGGCATGCCGAGGCGCTGGACGCCGCCGGGGACGGCGCGGGCGCCCGCGAGGCCTGGGCGC
>JAUXTN010000205.1 GCA_030684355.1 Pseudomonadota bacterium | reverse complement strand
CAATCGGGGTAATCAGGATCTGATCCATGCGGAAGGGTCCAGGCCGGTGCTGCGGATTACGGCCAACGAAGAGGACGTGATCCGCGAGTTGGTTGAGTCTTTGTTGGGTGTGGCTGCTTGATGGTTGGCGGGTATCGACCCAAAGCGGAAATTGGCCGGTCAGAAAGCAGCCGTTCAACGCTTGCAGCAGGGGCGCGACGTCAAGAGCGTCCCTTGCCTGCATTTATTAGGCATGATGGGTGTCATCGAAAACCTCCACCCCAACAATGTACTGCGCGTATTCATGGTAGCCGTTGAGGAGGTCATCCATACCTTTTTTGTCTAGGATATAGGTGCTGAGATAAGGCTCATCAACATAGGGAGTGATCGCTGTGACTTTATATTTTGCACCCGAGTAATGCTTCTGTTGCTCTATGCTGATTGGGCGCTTTTCAACTGCTTTACCTGGCAACCCCCTGAATATTCGACGAAGCTCCGTTATGACCTTTACCCCCAGGTTAGCCAAATTCTCCGCGTCTTGAGTTTTGATTGACTCGCCATGTATCGCTCGGTTTGCGAGAGAAATAACGTCTCGAACGCTGGACTGTAGTGCAACAGGAATCACTCGCTTTTCTGTGAGCTCGTTCAGCAGCCTATTTAGAGGCACATTATCAATATCAAATTCAGGTTGTTCGACGCGGAAATATATGACTTTTAAGAGCCTTTCCAACTCTATCCGGAGCTTTGCCATACCAAGCTGAGGATCTGATTCGACCAATTTTGGAATATCGGAATGAATTAAGCTTGGCTTTTCAAGTTCGCCAATTTCTGAAGACTTCAGGCTTTCGCTAACCTTCTCAACTTCCCTTGATCCGATTTCGGCCTCAAAGTCTCCAACTTTAATTTTTTTGACCAACTCACTTAGCGGGGCCAAAACGATTACAACGAGCAGCAAGATGCTTGTTGTATCGACACGAAGACTTCCCCAGTCGAAGGTGTGAAGTATCAGAAGAACAAAGGCAAGAGCACTAACTACTAATGGAGTGAATTTACTAATCCTGCTCAGGTTCATGTTTGTTCCTGTTGCCTAACAAGTTATTCACCGGACCAGCCGGTAATTGAATTCGCAGAACATGCTGATGTGCGGTAACTGCTTGATTCATGGTTGGTGCGTCGAGGCTGTCTGTCCGCATATGTAATGATAATCCGGACAGAATGTCTGCTGTTGG
>JAUXTN010000158.1 GCA_030684355.1 Pseudomonadota bacterium | reverse complement strand
TAGGCCATGAACGTCGCGCCGCCCGTCTTCGCGAGCACCTTGGTGATCGCGGCCGTCAACGACGTCTTGCCGTGGTCGACGTGACCGATCGTCCCGATGTTCACGTGCGGCTTGTTGCGCTCGAACTTTGCCTTGGCCATGGCGATGTCCTCGTTCGGTGTCGTCTTGAAATGGAGCCCTTGACGGGATTTGAACCCGTGACCTCCCCCTTACCAAGGGGGTGCTCTACCACTGAGCCACAAGGGCAAACTGTCGTTCGGGAGACGGTTGGAGCGGGAGACGGGACTCGAACCCGCGACCCTCAGCTTGGAAGGCTGATGCTCTACCAACTGAGCTACTCCCGCATCGAGGCGGGACCCCCGCCTTGCGGCGGGGGTCATGTAATGGTGGGGAGAAGAGGATTTGAACCTCTGTAGGCGTAAGCCGGCGGGTTTACAGCCCGCTCCCATTGGCCACTCGGGCATCTCCCCAGGGAATCGTACACTCGCGATGTGGAGCTGGCGGCGGGACTTGAACCCGCAACCTGCTGCTTACAAGGCAGCTGCTCTGCCAATTGAGCCACGCCAGCGACGTGACCGACCGAGCATCCGTGGTGGACCTGGCCGACGGTGGAGACCATCGGACGGGGCACCACCCCGGCACCGGCGCATTTATCGCGGACCTCTGAACCGTCAAGGTTCGGATCCCCATTCTCGCGTTTTTAGGGCTGCCCTGAGCGGCATCCCGGGGGCGATCCGACGGGGGGCGACGGATCTACGTGGGCTTGTCGAAGGTCGACGGCGGCGCGCGGTCCAGGAGGTCGAGACCCTCGACGCGGAGGGACTCGCGCCGTCCGTCCGACCGCTCCACCTGCACGGTCTCGGGGACGAGGACCCCGGCGGACACGCGGCGCCAGCCCGACAAGACGAACGTGATCGGCCCCGCCTCGGAGATGTACCGCACGCGGAGCAGCTGAGCGGTCGAGGGGTCGATGTCGACGAAGGCGAGCCCGGGCTCGGCCTCGTCTCCCCCGATGCCGAACCGGAGCCCCGACTCCGCGCCCTCCAGCGGCCGGAACGCGGTGGTCTCCGTGCCGTCGAGGAGGCGCGCGGCCTCCAGCGCCACGGTCAGCACGGCCTCGGGTGCGAAGGCGTCGACCGTGCCGATCGTGATGCCGATGTCGCGGGACTGGACCTGCCCCCCGGCCCGGATCCACGCACCGGACGCGGTGGCGACGGAGAGGCTGTCGACGCCCGCCCCCGCGGTGTCCACCACGAGGCGTCGCGACGAACCCTCCCGCCAGTAGTCGTGGCGCACCGGGACCGGCTTGCCGGCGATCTCGACGGTTCGGACGTAGGTGAAGTGGATGGCACCGGCCCGGGCGAGGGCCCCTGCGCCGCCGGTAGGGCCCCCGTGTGCCGTTCGGGCCCGCTCCAGCCATGCCTGGGCGCCAACCTCGGCCGCGACCGGTGGCGACTGCGCCAGGGCGACGGAGATGGGCTTCTCGCCACCGTCGAGTCGCCAGGCGGTCATCTTCATGCCGAGGTCCCGCTCCAGCCGCACCGCCGCCGCGGCGGCCTCGGCCTCTCCGGGGAACGACTCGACCAGCACGACGAACTCCCAGCCGCGGCCGAGCCGGAAGCGCCGCACGACACGCGCCGGGAACCCGGCGGCCTCGGCGACCTGCTCGGCCTGGGTGGCGGCGGCGCGGTCGACCACCGGCGCCGCCTCGAGGTAGTACTCGTCCGCCCGTGCGAACGTCACGAAGAGAGCGATCCAGCCGATCATGCGGCGCCGGTATCACGCGCCAACGCCGCACGCGCCGTCACTCGACTTCGCGCACGCTCAGCTCGTAGGTGCCGGTGCCGCTGGAGGTCGCGCCCACGATCACCAGGTACTCGCGCCCGCCCACCAACGTGAGCTGAACGTAGCCTTCCTCGCCCTCTGCTCCGGAGCGCCCGCCCGCGTTGTGGACGTAGTCGACCTGGGGCAGCTCGTCCTCGTCCTGCTCGTCCGCGTCGAGCCAGCTCGCGTCGTACGACCAGGTCTCCCGCGCCACGTTGCCGTTGAGCGTGCACTCCATCACGCGCGCCTGCTCCAGGAACGTGCTGGGGAGCGGCTCGTCGGCGTCCAGCACGCCGTCGCGGTCCCAGTCGTCGTCGCAGTACGTGACGACGCCCGCCTGCTCGCCGCAGGGGTCGAAGTCGTCCTCGTCCCCGGACAGCATCGTCGAGGACAAGAAGAGCTGGGCGTTGAGGTGCTCGAGGAGCGAGATCGGGTAGCCGAAGTCGACGCCGCCCGGGCAGCTCTCGCCGCGCTGTGTGCCGTCGTAGGTCGGCTCGGGGACGAGCTCGCGCGGGGCGACGGCGATCCAGGGGTCTTCCGGGCCCATGTTGCCGGAGGTGTCGGCGAAGTGACGGTCGAGCCACACGGCGACGGTGACGGTGTCGGTCGACGCGCGGTCGGTCAGATCGAGCAGCCACCGGTCGGTGTCGGTCACGTCCGTCTCGGTGGTGCCGTCTTCGGCGATGGAGTCCGACGTGACCGACCCGGTGATCTCCCCGACCCCGTGCACGGGAGCCCCGCCCGCCGGGAGCGCCGGCAGGCTGACCGCGTTCGCGTCGGTCGCGGAGAAGATGTTCTCCACGGCGAAGTCGGGCTCCGTCGGGTCGTTCCAGCGCACCACCGCGCCGACGAGGCCCGGGCTGGTCGCCTGGAGTTGCACCATCGCCTCGTCGTACGTGATGCCGGTCAGCCGCACGACCTGCGCCGCGTAGTTGCCGTCCATCCACCCCACGAACTCGAAGCCCGGGGTGTAGATGTAGGCGTCGCTGTTCTCCATCTTGGTGAGGCGCTGGGGGATCTCCGTCGGCAAGTCCGTCGTGCCCCCCTGGTACGCCCGGTTGGCGCCGTTGAGGTTCAAGCCGGACTGGTAGCCGTTCGCGCCGTACAAGCCGCCCGGGGCGGCCGGCGGCGCGGAGATCGTCTCGGCCGAGGGGTACGGGGCCCACTCGGCGGCGTCCACCAGGGGGGCGCCCGCGCTGTCGGTCACGCCGGAGGTGAGGAGCGCGACCTGCCAGCGGAGGGCGAGGTCAGCGAAGGTCACGCCGCTCGCGGCGACCGCGCCCTCCACGGAGGGGATGCCGCTGGTGCCGGTCTGCATGATCGACGCGAAGAGCGGCGCGCCGGAGCCGGGGGCCGCGGCCTCGGCCTGCTCGTAGAGCCAGAGCCCGAAGAGGTACTGGGCGCCGCGCGAGAGGCTCGCCAGGCTACCGGGATCTCCGCTCGAGGAGAGCGAGTAGCGATGGGGCGCGTCCAGGTACTCCCAGGCGTCCCGATGGTAGTTCGCTCCGAACCCGCAGTACTCGGCGGCGAAGGTGCCGAGGATGTCGTTGACCCAGTCCTCCTCGACCTGCCCTTCCTGCAAGAGATAGTGCTGGTTGTAGCTGATGAGGGACGTGAACGAGCGCGCGACCTCGGCCGCGAGCTGGTAGCCGGTGTACGCCTCGACCGTGGGCGCGGTGTTCGGGTTGAAGAACCCGTACGGGTCCGGCGCGAAGACGTAGAGGACCTCCTGCATGTCGCTGCCGGGGTTCTCGCGGTAGTCGAACTCGGCGAGGTCGACCTGGGGCTCCGCGTAGGAGGGGAGCACCCGGGAGAAGTCGTCCTCGTTCTCGCTGGTCAACGTGATGGCGTTGAGCACCGGGGTGATGACCACGCTGACGCGGCCGTCCCCGTTGATGTCCGACACGTCCCCGTAGAGGCCCACGACGTTCGGGATGATGTTCGTGTCGATGATGACGGACACGTCCGCGAGGTCGCAGTTGTCGAACCCGTAGGCGTCGAACTGGTCCGGCACGTCGATGACGCCGTCGCAGTCCACGTCCCAGTCGATGGGGACGTCGTCATCCACCCAGATCTCGACGTTGTCACCGAGCGCCCAGAGGGTCGCGGAGACGGTGCTGAAGGTGGTGGTCGTCTCGAGCGCGTTGCGGACCAGGAACTCGTCCTGGGTGACGCCGATGTCGCTCGCGTCGAGCGGCGGCGGCGGCGGCGGCGAGGCCACGGGGAGCGTCGGCCGCGCGGGGCGGACCACAGGCGGCATGGGGCGGGCGCCCGGCGGCCCTACGAGCTCGGGGCGGGGAAGCGAGGCGTCGTAATAGCGGAGGCGGTAGCCGAGCTCGTCCGACGTGGTGTTGAGCACCACGAGGTAGAACTCCTGGTCCTGGTTCGACTCGCCGGACTCGTCGGTCAGCTCGACCTCGACGATGCCTTCCTCGTCGGCGTACTCGACGGCGTCGCCGGGGTTGTCGAATCCGCTGCCGGAGTCGTCCGGGCCGGTCTCGGTGCCGGAGTCGTCCGGGCCGGTGTCGGTGTCGGTGTCGGCATCCGTGTCGGTGTCGGCGTCCGAGACGTCGGGCCCGGCGGTGTCATCCTCGCCGAACTTGGGCGGACGCAGGTTCGAGCACCCCGCGAGCGCGAGCACGACGGTGAGGGGAACGATGACACGAAGCATCCAGCTCCTCCATGGGCAGACGCGTCATTGACGGTACCATGCGCGCTCCGGAGCCGTCCACGTTCCTCGTCCTGCGCTGGACACGGACGCGACGCGCGCCTAGCTTTGGTCGGGGCCCGCACGTCATGAAAGATCTCTACTCGGTACTGGGCGTCTCGAAGGACGCGGACCCCGCGTCCATCAAGAAGGCGTTCAAGACGCTCGCTCGAACCTACCATCCGGACGTCAACAAGGACGCCGGGGCGACGGACCGGTTCAAGGAGATCACCGCCGCCTACGAGGTGCTCGGGGACGAGCAGAAGCGATCCTTGTACGACGAGTTCGGCGAGGCCTCGCTGCGCGCCGGCTTCGACGCCGACCAGGCCCGCGCCTACCGGAACATGGGCGGCGGCTACCCCCCGCCGGGCGCGGGCGGCGGCGGCGGCGCCGGTCAGGGCTACCCGTTTCCGGGCGGTCCCGGCGGCGGCTTCGGGTTCGAGGACCTGTTCTCCGGCCTGTTCACCCGCGGCGGCGCCGGGGGCGGAGCTGGGATGGGCGGCGGTCCGCGCGCCGGCGGGCGCGGGGCGAGGGTCGGCCCGGACGTCGAAGGGCACGTCGAGATCCCGTTCCTCGACGCCGTGCGCGGCGCCGAGCTGCCCCTCCAGGTGCGACGCCCGGGCCCGTGCGCGACCTGCCACGGCGAGGGCGGCACCGGCCGCCGGACCTGCGCGGCGTGCGGGGGCGCCGGGCGGCGACCGCTGCGGCAGTTCGGGCTCAACGCGCTCGTCCAGTGCGAGGAGTGCGGCGGCGCCGGCGTGGTCTACGCCGACGAGTGCGAGACCTGCGGCGGCACCGGCCGGACCCGGGAGCTGACCACGCTGAACGTGCGCATCCCCGCGGGTGTCCAGTCTGGCCAGACGCTGCGGCTCCGCGGACAAGGCGGCGAAGGCAGCGCGGGCGCGCCCCCGGGCGACTTCCTCCTCACCATCAAGGTCCAGGAGCACCCCCTCCTGCGCCGCAACGGCAAGGACCTGGAGATGGACGTGCCGGTGCGGCTCTCCGAGGCCATCGGCGGCGCCACGGTCGAGGTTCCGACCCCCACGGGCCGCGTGCGCGTGAAGGTGCCGCCCGGCTCGGGCAATGGCCGGCGCCTCCGAGTGACGGGGCGCGGGGTGCAGGACAAGAACGCGCCCGGGGATCTTTACCTGGTCCTACGCCCGGTCCTGCCCACGGTGTCGGACGAGGAGACGATCGCGCTCGCGAACGAGCTCGACGCCCGGGGCCCCGGGCCCGAAGTGCGCGCGAACCTGGAGCTTTGACCGGCATCCGCGTGCGCTGCGCTTGACACCGCCGCGCGATTTCCGGTAAACGGGCCCGGTTTCCTCGAGGCCCCCATGCGCGCTGCTCTCCCCTTCCTCGCCCTGCTCCTGTCCGCCTGCCCCCCCACGGGAACCACCGACGGGAAGACGGACGACTCCGGCGACACGAACACCGACGTGCGCGAGTTCTCGGACTTCGTGTACGTCACGACCCCGTGGGTCGGCAACACCGACGAGTGCATCGCCGGCAAGGTCCAGAACGTCGATCCCTCCTGCATCGTCGACCTCACGGTCAACGGCACGGTCGAGGACTTCCAGGAGGAGGAGCCCGTACCCGACGCCACCGTGGAGCTGTGGGTGTCGGACAGCATCAGCGGCAGCCCCGACGAGGTCAGCACCTCCGACGGCAACGGGGCCTTCACCTTCACGGGCGCGCAGTCCTGCTCGCCGATCGCGTACGGCACCTCGACGCCCCCCGAGTGGGAGGCGACGAAGGACACGTACGAGGTCCACCAGGTCTTCGGGTACTCGGAGGACGGCAGCTCGGACGAGATCTTCAACTCGGTCAGCGACACGACGTCGAAGCTCATCCCCTCGCTCATCGGCGTCGACTGGGACCAGACCACCGGCATCATCGCCGGCACGGCCTACGACTGTGACGTGAACCCCGTCCAGTACGCCCAGATCTTCATCCACGACGGGAACGGCAACATCCCCGAGACGGGCGACGTCTTCTACTTCAGCGAGAGCGGCGGCACGAGCCTCCCCACCAGCACCGACCTGCAGCCCCACACGAACACGAACGGGCTCTGGGTCGTCATCAACATCCCCGCGGGCACGTGGACGGTGGAGCAGTGGGGCTGGGACGGCGCGGCCTACGTGGAGATGGGCTCGACGGTCCTCGAGATCTCGGCCGGCTCGGTCAACATCTCGAACATCTACACCGGCATCTCCGACGGCATCTGGTACCCCAGCTCCTGCCTCTCCGCGTGCGGGGGATGATCGCGGCGGCGCTGCTCTTCGGGCTCGCGGCGCCCGCGCTCGCGGACGCGCCGGACAACTGGAAGTTCAAGCTCGACGGGTACTACCGCGTGCGCGCGAACGTCTTCGGGGACCTCTACCAGGGCCAGGAGAAGGCGGGCACGTACATGACCCACCGGATCCGGCTCCAGCCGGAGCTGAACTTCGAGGATCGGGCGAAGTTCTTCATGATGGCGGACGCCCTCGACGGCGTGATCTGGGGCGACAACGCGTCGCAAGCCAGCACCGCTCTGTTCGCGGGGGATCCCTCCCTCACGGGCATCGACGGCGACGAGGTCGCGCCGGTGCAGATCAAGCGGGCGTGGATGGAGTTCAAGATCCCGCTCGGCCTGCTGCGCGTCGGCCGCCAGGGCTCGCAGTGGGGCATGGGCCTGCTCGCGAACGACGGCAACGGCTTCGACGACAGCTTCGGCGAGAACAAGTACGGCGCGACCTACGACCGGGCGATCTTCGCCACGCGCCCGATCGCCATCGCCCAGACCATCATGGGCAAGCGCGACACGAACGTCCCGCTCATCGTGGCGGTGGGCGTCGATCGGCTCGTCGAGGACCCGCTCATCCAGTACTACGGCTACAGCTGCGATCCCGCCGCGCCCGTGGAAGGCTGCGATCCGACGGAGGAGCACGGCTTCACCGAGGACCGCGACGCCTCCCGTCGCCCCGACGGGTGGTGGGCCGACCCCGACGACGACGTGTGGGAGATGGTCTACGTGGTGCGCTACGCCGGCGAGGGCCTGAAGCTGCCCGGCGGGCAGGTGGGCGACCTCACGGTGGGCATGTACGCCGTCAACCGCGTCCAGACCGAGACCGAGTCGAACGTGCTCATCCTCGATGCCTACCTGAAGGCCGAGGTGGCGGGCGTGTTCGCCGAGGGCGAGATCCTGCACATCGGCGGGGACACGCGCGCGATCACCTTGCAGAACGGCGATCCGGAGGCGGCCGACCCCCTCTACAAGAAGGCCGACATCTGGGGCTACGTGGCGCGCGGCGGCTACCAGACCGAGCTCTGGACCGCCTCGTTCGAGCACGGCTACGCCTCCGGCGACGATTCGGTGACCGACGTGAGCTTCACCGGCCGCCCGCTCGCGCCCGACCACAACGTCGGCCTCCTGATCTACGAGGAGATCCTCGCGCGCGTGACCGCCGAGACCTGGGGCGAAGAGGCCAAGGGCCTCTGGAGCAACGGCGGCGTCTACAACAGCCGCTACATCTTCCCGACGGTGCGGGTGCGCCCGTTGAAGAACTGGGAGATCATCGGCGGCTTCCTCACCGCGTGGCCCGACAAGCCCGACGGCGTGCGCATCCGCTGCGCCCAGGGCGACGCCGTGGAGTGCGTGCAGACGACCGCCACCTCGCCGACACTCGGCTGGGAAGCCGACCTCGCCCTGAAGCACCGGTGGCACGATCACGTGAACTTCACGCTCGAGGGCGGCTACGCCCACATCACCGACCGCCTGCCGCTCAAGAGCGCGGGCCTCGGCTACTACGTGAACAGCGCGGGCCAGGAAGTCGGAAACTACTGGACGGTGCAGTCGCGTATCGCATACGAGTTCTGACGTGTGGTTGGCTCTCTTCGCGGCGCTGGTCTTCCCCCGGGTGGCGTTCGCCGGCGTCCCGGAAGATCTGGCGTTGGCCGCGGACACCGACCTGCCGACCGAGCTTCGGCAGGCCGCCTTCGGCCGCCTCGCGGTCCCGGACAGCGTCCCCGCGCTGACCCGCTTCGGCGACGCCGCGGACACCCCGAAGCCGCAGCGGTGGGTCGCCATCCGCGCGCTCGGGCCGGTGAAGGACGACGCCGCGCGCGTCGCCCTCCTCCACTTCCTCGCCGCGACGGACGCCTCCGCCCGGATGGCCGCGCTCGGCGCCATCGGGGACCGCGGGGACCTCTCGCTCTCCGGCTACGCCGCCGCCCGGCTGACCGATCCCGCGCTGCTCGTCCGCGCGGCCGCAGCGGATGCGCTCGCGCGCCTGCGGGACCCCTCGACGCTCGCCGACCTCGAGCGCGCGTTGCAGGACCCCACGAACCACTACCGGGGCACCTCGCTGTGGTTCCGCCGCCACCTCGTGGAGGCGATGGGCGCCATCGGCACCGAAGCCGCGCCGCCCTACCTCGCCCGCGCGCTGGACGACCCCGACGCGGAGGTCGTCTCCGCCGCCATCCTGGGCCTGGAGAAGGCCGCGGGGTTCTCCTACCGCGAGGGCCGCACGCCCGACCAGGAGCGCACGGCGTGGAAGCGGTGGGCCGGGCGCTGATCCGGGGGTGAGCCGAACGGGCTACGCGGCCGGCGGTCTGCAGCCCTGGAGGCGGGGCCGGCTACGGCCCTCCTCTGGGGGCCCGTCGCGCGAGGCGCGCGCCGACCGCCGACCCAAGCAGCGCCGTACGAGGGCCCGACGCCTAGCGCGTCACCTGCAGCTTGAGCACGGTCTTGCCGATCCCGATGGTGTCCCCGCTGCGGAGGCGCCCGACCGCCACGCGGCGGCCGTTGTGGTACGTGCCGTTGGTGCTGCCGAGGTCACGCAGGAAGATCATCTCGCGGCCGAAGACCTCGATCACCGAGTGGCGCCGGGAGACCTCCCCGTCCGAGAGGGGGACCTCGCCCGCACGGCGGCCGACGTTGACGTTGCCGCGGGTGAACCGGAAGACCTTGCCCGTGTCCTGACCGGCGACCACCTCGACCAGGGCGTTGAGCCCCGGGGGGAGGCGGAGATCCTGCCCGATCACGTCCGCGGTGGAGCGGGTGCGCTCGCCGCTGCCCGCGAGCTCGACGAGCTCCTCGTCGAGGAGCCAGGCGATCTCGAGCTGGTTCTGGGCGCTCTCCTTCGCGGCGGCGGGATCGGGATCGTCGACCCCGCCGGCCTCGGTCGCGCCGGTGAACAGGATGAGGCGCGTGGCCCCGATGGCGACCTCGTTCCCGGGCTTGAGCACGACCTCGCGCACGAGCCGGCCGTCGACCATGGTGCCGTTGGTGCTGCCGAGGTCCTGCAGGACGTACTCGCCGTTGCGGGCGAAGATC
The DNA here is from genome assembly GCA_030684355.1 of Pseudomonadota bacterium. Classification (GTDB taxonomy): domain Bacteria; phylum Myxococcota_A; class UBA796; order UBA796; family SXON01; genus CAJBVW01. The sequence continues at coordinate 2,114 of JAUXTN010000158.1, read as the reverse complement.
TGGCAGTGCCGGCCGCTGACGAGCGGATCGTCCAGCAGGAGATCCCCCTCCTTGCGGCCCACGACGAGGGGCTCGCGCGGAGGGAGCGGGACGTTGAGGCCCTGGCGGGCCCCGGCGACGATCTTCAGGAAGGAGCGCGACATGGACTCAGCGGCTGACCGCCCGGGAGGCGGTGCGGCGGCGGTTGCCGCGGTGGTACTGGTGGTAGCGGCCGGGGAGCTCCCGACCGAGGAGCCCGGCGGCGTATTCGCCGGCGTCGGCGAGGGCGTCGAGGTCGACCCCCGTACGCACGCCCATCTGCTCGAACATGTAGACGAGGTCCTCGGTGGCGAGGTTCCCGGCGGCGCCCGGCGCGTAGGGGCAGCCCCCGAGGCCAGCGACCGAGGCGTCGAACGTGCCGATGCCGACCCGCCACGCGGTGAGGGCGTTGGCGAGGGCGGTGCCGCGCGTGTCGTGGAAGTGGACCGCCATGCGGTCGATCGGCACCCCGCCGTCCGCCAGGAGCGCGATGACGCGCTCGACCTGGAGCGGCGTGCCCATGCCCGTGGTGTCACCGAGGACGACCTCGTCGGCCCCGGCCGCGAGCAGCTTCGCGGCGATCTGGAGCGAGGCTTCCGGCGCGACGTCGCCCTCGTAGGGGCAGCCGAACACGCACGAGATGTAGGCGCGCGTGCGCAGCCCCTCCTCGCGCGCGACCCCGAGGACCTCCTCGATGCCGGCGAGGCTCTCGCGGATCGTGCGGTTGACGTTCTTCTTGTTGTGGGTCTCGCTGGCGGAGAGGAACGTGGCGATGCCGCCGATCCCGCTCTCCAACGCGCGCTCCAGCCCTACGCGGTTCGGGACGAGGCCCCAGAAGCGCGCCGTGGGGTTGCGCGGGAGGAGCCCGACGAGCTCCGCGGCGTCCGCCAGCTGGGGGATCCACCGCGGGCGCACGAAGCTCGTGACCTCGATGTCGCCCAGGCCGGAGCCCATCAGCCGTGCGATGAGCTCGGCCTTTTCGGCGGTCGGCACGACGGCGGCTTCGTTCTGCAGGCCGTCCCGCGGGGCCACCTCGTAGATACGAACGGAGGAAAGGCTCATTTCGCTCCCGTTAACACGGATCGCAGCGGATCCGGTTGAAGCAGGAAACCAAGCAGGGCGCCCCACGCATAAGCACGGGTTCGCGCCTGTTCCAGGGCGAGCCACCCGGCGTCTTCGGTGAACGACGCGGAGAGCTCCGGCCCGCGCCGCTCGGGGGCCCGGTGGAGGAACACGCAGCCGCCGCGCGCGCCGCGCACCGCGTGCCGCTGGACGGTGAAGCCGCGGAAGCGCTCGGCGGCGCCCTCCGGCCAGGGCTCGGCGTAGATGGCGTGGGCGTCCTGGAGGGCGTCCGCGAGGTCGGTGGTGACGTGCACCGCCGCCCGGGTGAGCCCGGCGCGCTCGCGAGCCCAGGTGACGCGCTCCACGTCCGGGGCAAACCCGACGGGGTGCGCGACCGCGACCGAGAGGCCGAGGGTGCAGCCCGCGACGAGCAGATCGTGGAGGAGCCCGGAGGCGTCCCCCACCCAGGCGAGCTTTCGACCGTGCAGATCGCCGAGGGCGCGCTCGAGCACGAAGAGGTCCGCGAGCGCCCCCGCGGGATCGCCCCCGGCGCCGCCGGCTTCGACCACCGGGGAGGGCGAGCGCTCCGCCATGGCCGCGAGCACGGCCGGCGGCAGCGCCGCGCCGAGGATCGCCGGGTGCAGCGCGCCGAGGCGCTCGCCGGCCACCACGGGATCGCCGAGCCGGGCCACGTCGTCCGGGCCGTAGACCACGACGCGCAGCCCCAAGAGCGACGCGCCGGCTTCGACCGCGGCGCGCACGTACGGCACGGGCTCGCCGGTGAGGAGCGCGATCGGCGCGACCGTCCGGAGCGAATGGTGCTCGCCACGGCGCAGCGCATGGGCGCGCCCGCGCAGGTCGTGCAGGGTCGCGGCGCTGGTGTTCCCGAGGTGGAGCAGGGAGCGGATGGGGGGCTCCGGCGTGGAGCCGCGATCGTATCCGAGCGCCGGGCTGGCTGCGCCTCCGCTGGCGCCGGAGGTGCCCCGCGGGCGGGTGTCCTCGGCCCCGGGCGCGGCGGGCGGCGGCGCGGGCGC
>JAUXTN010000157.1 GCA_030684355.1 Pseudomonadota bacterium | reverse complement strand
CCGCCCGCCTCCCCCGAGGTCCGCGGCGCCGCCGCGCTCTCCGGATTGTGGCTCGGCAAGGTGTCCGGCGGCTCGTTCGCGCTGGACCTCAACGTCGGCGCCGACGGCCGCGTGGTGGGCCGGGCCCGCCGCAGCGACGGCGCCAAGGAGGGCGCCGTGAGCGGGCGCGTGAGCACCTCCGAGGAGGGGCTCCGTGTCGAGCTCCAGGTCACCGAGGGCAGCGAGACCACGAGCTACAGCGGCCTCGTCGTCGACGGGCAGCTCCGCGGGCGCATCTACGCGGGCGGCAAGGCGCAGGGCCGGTTCACGGCGGAGCGGTAGCCAGGCCGGCCAGCGCACGACCTGGCTATCGGGCTTCGGGCCGCTCGCCTCGCCCCCTCGCGCTCGCCTCGGCCCCTCGCGCTCGTCTCGGCCCCTCGCGCTCGTCTCGGCGCTTCGCGCCCGTCTCGGTGCTTCGCGCCCGGAAGGCCCTCGCCCCGGCGCCCGTTCAGGCGTTAAGACGCCTGCCATGCACGCCTCCCCCCTCTCTTCGACCGCGATCGCCGCCGGCCCGGGCCAGGCCCCATGAACGTCGGCATCGTCGGCACCGGAGAGAGCCTCGAGGCCCTCGCGCGGCTCGCCCGCGCCGCTGGAAACACCGTGCTCGTCGGCGGCGGCCGCGCCCCCGAGGGCTTCGTGGAGCGCATGGACCTCGCGAGGCTCGCCTCGGACGTGGACCTCCTGCTGCTGGCCATGCCGCCGGAGCGCTTCCGCCCGCTCGTGCGCGAGCTGAACCCGGGGCCCGCCGCGCGCGCCGTCGTCGCGACGCGCGGGCTCGAGCCGGGCACGGGGCGGCGCTTCTCCGAGATCGTCGTCGAGGAGTCCGCGTGCCTGCGCGTGGGCGCGCTCGCGGGGCCGATCCTCCCCGGCGAGGTGCGGCGCAACAGCCCGTGCGCGGCGGTCGTGGCGTCCCCGTTCGTGGAGGTCACGCGCCTCGCGTCGCAAGCGCTCCACTCGCCCGCCTGCCGCATCTACTCGAGCGAGGATCTGCCCGGCGTCGAGCTCGCCGGCGCGCTCGTCGAGGTGCTCGCGATGGCGCTCGGCATCGCGCGTGGGCTCGGCCTCGGGGTGGGCGCGCAGGCGCTGATCGTGAGCCGCGGGGTCGCGGAGGGCGCCCGGCTCGCGCGCCTCGGCGGCGGCGATCCGCGCACCTTCTCCGGGCTCGCCGGCGTCGGAGAGCTGGTCGCGGGCGCGGCCCTGCCCGATCACCCCGGCTACGTGCGCGGCCTCGCGTTGGCCCGCGGCGAGGCGGACCCGGCGGCCGCCGCGCTGTGTGACGCCCTGCTCGGCCGCGTCCGCCAGCTCCCCATCACGCAGGCTGTGGGCGCGCTCGCCACCGGGAAGGCCCGCGCCGCCGAGGTGATCACGGGGCTCATGACGCGCGACAACCGCGAGGAGTTCGACGCGTGATCGGCGTCTACGACTCCGGGTACGGCGGGCTCACCGTGCTCCGAGCGCTCCGCGCCGCCCTCCCCACCCACGACTTCGTGTACCTCGGTGACTCCGGTCGGGCGCCCTACGGCGGGCGCGACACCGACACGATCCTCGACTTCGCGGAGCAGTGCGTGGAGCGGCTCTTCGAAGAGGGCTGCCCGCTCGTCGTGGTGGCGTGCCACACCGTCTCGTGTGTCGCGCTGCGGCACCTCCAACGCCGCTACGGGCCCGGGGGCGCCCTCGTGGGAGCCGCCACGGAGAGCGACAGCGCTGGCGCCACCCCCCGGCGCATCCTCGGGGTCACCATCCCCGCGGCCGAGGCCGCCGTCGCCCAGAGCCGCGGCCACATCGGTGTCATCGGCACCGCGCGCACCGTCTCCTCCGGCACGTTCGCGACCGAGCTCGCGAAGCTCGGCCCCCACCGGGTGACCCAACGCGCCGCCCCCCTGCTCGCCCCGATCGTGGAGGAGGGTTGGGAGGACAGCGCCATCGCCCGTCTCGCCGTGGCCCGGTACGTCGCGGAGCTCGGTGACATCGACACCCTGGTGCTCGGCTGCACCCACTACCCACTGCTGCGCGCGGCCTTCGAGGCGACGCTGCCCGAGGGCGTTGCCATCCTGGACCCCGCGCCGTTCGTGGCCGCGCGGCTCTCCGACTGGCTCGATCGCCACCCCGGCTTCGTGGCGCCGGGGACCGGCACGCTCCGGGTGTTGTGCACAGACCCCGCCGGGTTCCGCGCGCACGGCGAGCGCTTCCTCGGGGAGCCGCTCCCCGTCGTCGCCCACGTGGCCGAAGAGGGCGGGCGCCTCGCGCACAAGGCGACCGTCGAGGTGCGCCTGGGCCAGATCGTCCGGTAGCCGGCTGGGACTCGCGCCTCGTCGCTCACCCCGCCGCGGCGGATTGCGTCAGTCGCGCAACCCTCTTGAAACGCGTCACACGCATCGGTCGAAAGGCGTACTATGCGGGCGAGGTCGCCATGCGCTTGCTCCCCCTGTTCCTTCCCCTGATCGGCTGTATCGAGACGAACCTCACGGAGAAGCCCGACGAACCGGTGTTCGTGCCGGCGGACACGGGGGTGCCGATCGACACGGACGTCGAGACCGAGACCGGGGAGACGGGTGACACGGAAGACACCATCATCCCCATCGAGCTGTGTGACGCGCGCAGCTTCGCCGCCGCGCCGCTGTCCGAGCTGGACGACTGTGTGGGCGACGAGCCGAGCACGCCCGACTACGAGCTCGAAGAGCGTTGGTCGGACATGACGCTCGGTTGGATGATCAGCTCGCCGGTCATGGTCAACCTCACGGACGACAACGGAAACGGGCGCATCGACGAAAACGACGTCCCCGACGTGATCGCCGCCCCCTACACCACCGGCATCTACGCGATGGACGGGTTGGACGGCCACCGCCTCTGGTCCGTCGCGTCGAGCCAGATCGAGCAGAGCACCCCGGCGGTCGGCGACGTTGACCTCGACGGCAACCCCGACGTGTTCGTGCAGGGCCTCTACGGCAGCGCGCTCATCTCCGGCATCGACGGCACGACGTTGTGGAACGGCCGCGCCCCCTCGAGCATCAAGACCTACTGCGGCGGTCCCGGCATCGCCGACTTCGAGGGGGACGGCGTCGTCGAGATCTACTTCGGCCGCCTCATCCTCGATGGTGTCACGGGTGACACCGTGGCCGAGGGCACCGGCGGCCAGGGCACGTCGATCCCCGGCGAGGGGCCGATCAGCGTGGCCGCGGATCTCGACCTGGACGGCGAGCTGGAGCTCGTGGCGGGCAACACCGTCTACGATGTCACCGGCGCCACGCTCTTCACGATGTCGGGCGCCGACGGCTTCCCCGCCGTGGGCGACTTCGACTCGGATCCCTACGGCGAGATCCTGGTGTCCTCGCAGGGGGGTGTCACCCTCTACGACGACGACGGGTCGCGCCTCTGGGGCTACACGTTCAGCGGCTACGGCGGCCCGCCCGCCATCGCCGACGTGGACGGCGACGGCCTCCCCGAGGCCATCGTGCCCTACCAGGCCGGCATCGTGGTGCTCGACGTGAACGGCACCGTGCTGTGGGAGTACACCCACTCCACCGGCACCCTCTACGACGGCGTGTCCGCCTACGACTTCGACGGCGACGACGACTGGGAGGTCCTGCTCAACTCGCCCGACCGCCTGATCCTGTTCGACGGCCCCACCGGTGACATCCTCGACGAGCACCTGAACGACGGCACCTACACCTGCGGGCAGGAGCCGACCGTCGCGGACATCGACAACGACGGCCACGCCGAGATCGCCTACTCCCACGGCGAGTACTCGACCTCCGCGGGTGGCATCACCATCCTCGGGGACACGAGCGGGTTCTCCGCCGCGCTCGCGGTCTGGAACCAACACCAGTACTCGATCACCAACATCAACAACGACGGCTCGGTGCCCACCGCCCCCATCGCGAATTGGGACATCATCAACAACTTCCGCGCCGGGCCGCCGATCTCGTACGTGTTCGAGAACCAGAACCTGACCGGGAAGATCCACGACATCTGCACGGACGGCTGCGGCGCCGAAGAGGTCGTCGTGTGGTGGTCGCTCGGGAACAACGGCACGGCCGAGATCACGGACGACGTGACGGTCGAGCTCTGGGGTGTCACCGCCGCGGGTGAAGAGCTCCTCGCCAGCGAGATCTGGTCCTGGGACCTCGAGCCGGGCTGGATGGCCGAGTCGGTCGAGACCCGCCTCGCCGCCGTGCCGATCCCCCTCTACGATGTCATCCTGCGCATCGACGGCGGCGACGACACGAGCCTCTCCGAGATCAGCGAGTGTGTCGAGACCGACAACGAGATGGAGTGGGGCGGCGTCATCTGTCTCTAAGCGTACGGTGAGGGAGCCCGGCCGGCCTATGGGCGCTCGGCTGGGCTCCGCTCGCGCAACAAGTCCCGGATCTCGCCGAGGATGACCACGTCCGGCGACGGGGGCGGCCGGAGTGGGGGCGGCAGGATCCGGGCGTCGACGAGCCGCTTCAGGGGCGCGAGCACGAAGAAGTAGAGGCCAGCCGCCTTGATGAGGAAGGCGAGCAGGGCGTTGAGGAACGCGCCGACGCGGACGGGGCCGACGGCGAAGGCGGAGAAGTCGGGATCGCCGCCGATGAGGCCGAGGAGCGGCGTCAGGATGTCCCGCACGAGCGAGTCGACGATCCCGTTGAACGCGGCGCCGATGACGACCGCGACCGCCAGATCGAGCATGTTGCCGCGCAGGACGAAGTCCCGGAACCCCTTGAGCACGCGGTCTCCTGGTCACCCCCCAAGGTGCGCACCGTCCCCCGCGGCCGCCGATGGCGCCGGGCGTTTGACTCCCCTCCCCGGCCCGCGGACAATCGCCCCGTGCCACCCCGCTCTCCCCACGATCCCCGGCAGGTCAGCCAGTCCCCGACGCTCCCCGGCCCGGGCGTCGCCGGTCCCCGCCCCTTCGACGTCGCCGATCTCTACGCGGGCGCCGCCACCCGTTCCGACGCCCTGCCGTCGGCCCCGGCGCTCGACGAGAAGCTGCGCCAGGCCTACTTCTGGATCGTCAACCACGCGATCATCACCCCGTACTACGACCTCGAATTCAACGACGCCCCGCCCGCGACGTTGCGCTTCGGCGGGGCCGGCACGGAGGTGCGGCTCCCCACCGCCCAGTCCTACTCCTCGTTCGTCCTGCTGCCGCTCCTGACGTTCGCGAGCCGCAAGCGGTGCCTGTTCATCGGGGGCCCGGGCCGCGGCAAGACGGCGTCCGCCATCCTGATGGGCCTGCTGGCCGGCTACACGCTCCAGGACCTGCGGCGCGCGATCCAACATGGCCAGCCGCAGATGACGGTGGCGGACCTCCTCGGCAACCCGCTCCCGAAGGACCTCATGGCGGCGGGGCGCGCCGAGGACATCCGCATCGCGTGGCGCAAGTGGCTCACGATGCGCGTCAAGATCGTCGATGAGTACAACCGCATCCCGACGCGGACCCAGTCGGCCCTCCTGACGCTGCTCGCCGAGGGCTACGCCGAGATCCTCGACCAGACGATGGAGAGCCCCGAGAGCGCGTGGTTCCTCACCGCGAACGACGACATGGGCGGCGGCACCTACCAGGTCATCGAGGCCCTGAAGGACCGCATCGACATCGTCGTGAAGGCGCTCGACTTCAACCCGCGCTTCCTCGGGGATCTCCTCGTGCGCGTCGAGGAGCGGGTGAAGCCCGAGGAGATCGTGCCGCCGGAGATCGTCTTCACGCCGGAGGAGCTCGACCAGGTCTACCGGCAGACGCTGAAGATCCCGCTCCCGCGCCCCGTTCGCCGCCGCATCGAGTTCTTCGCCTCGCAGTTCGACTTCTGCGACCTCGCCGCGCGGGACCTCGAGTACAAGACGAAGGACACCATCCGCCTCGCCGGGAAGACGCTGGGCTCGGTGTGCGCGGCCGACTGCGGGCGCGACAAGGTCAAGGCGCTCTGCTCGCAGACGGAGAACGGGTTCTCGGTGCGCGGCCTGATGACGCTGCTCGGCTTCGCGAAGACCCTCGCGTGGTTCCGCGGCTCTACCGAGGTGACGCTCCAGGACGTGCGCCAGATCGTGCCGTGGATCCTCCACGAGAAGCTCATCCAGAACCCCTCCTCGCCGTACTTCGACCAGGTGAACAACGGCGTCCTGCGCATCGACCGCATCGCGTGGATCCGGCAGGCGTTCGACCACGCGTGCGCCGAGTACGACCGCCTCGATCTCGACCGCGCGGACCCGCTGGAGGCCATCGATGCCACCTTCGACACCGGGCTGGACGGCGTTCCCGAGGCCGAGGTGAAAAAGCGGCTCGCGACGGTGGAGGGGCGCCTCGGGGAGCTCGCGAAGAACACCAAGCTCCTCGCGCACGTCCAGAAGGACGTGCTGAAGCTGAAGTACTACCACCAAAGATACTCCAACTATCTTCGCTGGTTGCAGTGGGCTCCTTGACCGCCGACCTTAGCGTCTCACCCATCACCGGCCCCGGCGCCGACTGGCTCCCGGACCGCCGCGTCCAGCTCAACGAGCGCTTCGAACGCGCGCGCCGTCGCACGCCCGCGCTCGATCCTGCCGACACGCTGGCCCGCCTCGCCACGGCGATCCCGGGGCTCGCGGGCCCCGAGCCGGCGGCCGCGCGCCTCCTCGACGTCGTCTACGATCTCGTGCTCCTCCACGCCGGGCGGGGCGCCTTCGCGCGGCACCCGGGGCTCGCGGTGCTGCTGGAGGAGACCTTCCCCGCGCTGCGGCCCGCGCTGCTCGCGGCGCCGGTCAGCCTGCCCGGGGCGCTCTCGAACGCGGTCGAGAACCTCGGCGCCGTCGGCGAGGCGTGGGCCCGGGCGCTCCCCGGCGTCGTGGCCACGCTGGGCGCCCCGGTCGACGCCGCGACGCTCCTCGACGCGGGCGCGGTGCTCGCGTGGCGGCTCGGCGAGGCGCGGCTCAGGGTGGGTGCGCTGGAGCGGGCGCGTGCCCTGCCGGTCGCGACGGTTCGGGCCGCGTTGAAGCTCGGCGACGTCGACGTCCCCGCGGTCCTGGCGCGGCTCACGACGGACGCCTGGAACGATCCGCTCGGCCCCTCGGACAAGGCCTGGCGCCGGGTGGGCGTCGTGGGTGGGTTCGCCGGCTTCGGCGGCCCGTTCGAGGCGCCCCCGCGCGTGCTCGACGGCGGCGAGCCCCACGTGTTCCACGTCGTGAGCGGCGGCCGCCACTTCCGGGTGGACGCCGACCGCTACGGCGCGAGCGCGCGCCCCGAGCCGGACCCCGGGCGCCCGATGCGGGAGCCGCGCCAGGAGGGCTTCCTCGGGGGGCTCCTCGCGCCGAAGGGCGAGTGGGCCGAGCCCGACGGCACGTTCCACCTCGCCGAGGGCAAGCTACCCGTGCCCGAAGAGGCCGGACTCGATTCCTGGACGCGCGTGGAGCACGTGATCGCGGTCGCGCGGCGGGACAGCCACCAACTCCACATCTATGCGCGAGGGTCCTCGAGATGAGTAAGAACGCACAGCCCGTGCCCACCGGAACCCAGGTGCTGGAGGGGGTCCTCCTGGTCCTGCTCGGGCAATCCGTCCATGTCCTGGTGCTCGTCGCGGCGGGCATCGTGCTCTTCGGCGCGGACTACGGCGCCGCTGACCAGCACGCCGACTGGCTACGCAAACAGGAGCTCTACGACCAGCTCCTGAACCTCCCGGGCATCACCCAGGCCCTGTGGGTGCCCGCCCTCGTGTGGGCGCTCGTGCGCCAGCGCAAGCCGATCGCCGCCGGGGTCCTCGTGGGGCTCGCCGTCGTCCTCCTCCTCTTGAACCTGGGCTTGCGGGGGTGAACGACCCCGCCCTCCTCGCCGCCTGGGAGGCCGCCTGGCCGCGCGCGCTCGCCGCGTGGTCGCCCTACATCCAGCTCCGCCCCCCGCGGTTCCTCGCGCACCCCGCCAAGGAGGGCGAGCCCGGCATGGACGGGCAGATCGCCGCCATCCGCATGCGTGACCTCACCGTGCTCGTGAACACCACGGTGGTCCGCGAGCGCGGCCTCGCCCACCTCGCGCTGCCCGTGCTCGCCCACGAGATCGGCCACCACGTGCACGTGCCGGGCTCCCTCACGGACAACGCGCGGCTCCTCGCGGCGATGGTTCGGATGCTGGAGGGCCTGCCCGAGAGCGCGCCGCCGATGGTGGCCAACCTCTACGCCGACCTCCTCGTGAACGACCGCCTCCAGCGGCGCGGCGGCGTCGACATCGCCGCGGTGTACCGCGCCCTGCGCGACCCCACGGGCAGCCGCGTGTGGGGCCTCTACACCCGCGCCTACGAGCACCTCTGGCGCCTGCCCGCGGGCTCGCTCGCGCCCGACGGCATCGACGCACCCACCGACGGGGACGCCCTGCTCGTCGCCCGCATCGTCCGCGCGTTCGCCGGCGACTGGCTGCGTGGGGCGCGGCGCTTCGCGAGCGTGGTCTACCCCTACGTCCTGGCCGACCAGGAGGAGCAGGCGGGGAAGCCGTCGTTCGCGACGAAGGGCCTCCTCGACACGCGCGACGCGGGCCAGGGCGAGATCCCCGACGGCCTCGCGGACCTCGACGACGCCGAGGGCGACGACGACGGCTTCGAGGACGACTACGGTCGCGTCGAGCCGACGGCGGGCCGCTCCGACGGGGCCAGCGGCCCGAGCGGAGGTGGCCAGGCGCGCGCCCCGTACACGTACGCGGACCTCTTGCGACGCCTCGGCGTCCTCGCGGACGCCACCCAGGTGACCGCCCGCTACTACCGCGAGCGCGCCCTGCCGCACCTCCTCCCGTTCCCCACCCGCCGCGCGCCGCGCGTGATGGAGCCGCTCGCGGAGGGCTACGAGATGTGGGAGGCCGGCGACGCCCTCGAGGACCTCGACGTCCTCGGCTCGATGATGGTCTCGCCCGTGCCCATCCCGGGCATCACCACGGTGCGCCGGGTCTACGGGGAGACCCCGGGCTCGGCTCCCGCGCGGCGCCCGGTCGACCTCGACCTCTACGTCGACTGCTCGGGGAGCATGCCGGACCCCGCGCGCGACCTCTCCTGGCTCGCCCTGGCCGGCGTCATCCTCGCGCTCTCGGCGCTGCGCACCGGCGGGCGCGTGCAGGCCACGCTCTGGTCGGGCGCCGGCCAGACCGCGCGCACCGACGGCTTCGTGACGGACGAGACGGCCATCCTCGACGTGGTGTGCGGCTACATCTCCGGCGGCACCTCGTTCCCGCTGCCGCTCCTGCGCCAGACCTGGGAGGATCGCCCCGCGGACGCCCCCGCGGCGCACATCGTCGTCATCTCCGACGACGGCGTGGACACGATGCTCGAGGACGACGAGCGCGGCGTGCCCGGCGCGGAGGTGGCCGCCATGGCGCTCGCCCGGGCCCGCGGCGGCGGGACGCTCGTGCTGAACCTGTCCGACGTCGAGCGATACCAGCCCGCGCCGACGCTCCGCGCCCTGGGCTGGCGTCTGCACGCCGTGACCCGGTGGGAGGACCTCCTGGTCTTCGCACGCGCGTTCGTGCGCGAGACGTTCGACGCCAGCTAGTGCTAGTCTAGAGCGAGCGGGCCGTTGGTCTGGTATACGGCGCCGATGCTCGTCTTCCTCTACGCCGCCGCGTGCTTCCCCCGCCTCGACCCCTCGGACCCGGGGGAGACCGCCCCCCTCGCCGACGACACCGGCACCGTCCCGCTCGTCGAGTCCCGCTGCGGCGACGGCGAGGATGACGACGGCGACGGCGACATCGACTGCGACGACGCCGACTGCATCGGCGCCCGCATGTGCGAGGAGGACACCGACACGGAGCCCGATCCCGAGTCGGACTGTGACGACGGGGACGACGACGACGGCGACGGCGACATCGACTGCGACGACATCGACTGCGTGGGCGACGCCGCGTGCGACGGGCCGACCGCCTGTTGGGACGAGGACGTGGGCGACGACCTCGGGGCCTCGATCGCGAGCGGCACGGCCGCCGGGAACGACGGCGACGCCTCCTGCGGCGGCGGGAGCACCGCCGACAGCTTCGTGGCCTGGACCGCGCCCGCGACCGACACCTACGTGTTCGACACGCTCGGCAGCACCGCGGACACGCTGCTCTGGGTGGCGGCCGACGAGTGCGACGGCGCCGAGCTCGGCTGCAACGGGGACACCTTCGGCACGGCCTCCCAGGTCACGGTCTCGCTCACCCGCGGGGACGTAGTCGTGGTGGGCGTCGAGGCCGCGGGCGCGTGGGTGCTCAACGCGTGGCAGGGCGACTGCCCGCAATACTCGATCGGGAGCGAGCTGGGCGTCCAGGGCTCCACGACGGCAGCCACGACCAACCTCACCTCCAGCGTCTGCACGAGCGACCCCGAGGCCGCCGTCACCGTGCGGTGGATCGCGCCCTCGAGCGGCACGTGGACCTTCAGCACCGACGGCTCCGACTTCGACACGATCCTGGCGCTCTACGAGGAGACGTGCGATGGCGCCGAGATCGCCTGCAACGACGACGCGAGCGACACGTACGGGCCCTCGGAGGTCTCCGTGTACCTCGCGGCCGGGGATGTCGTGGCGGTAGGCGTGGGGGGCTACGAGGGCGCCACCGGTGAATACCTCCTCACCATCTCCGAGGGGTAGCGCCGAGCCGGCAGCGCCGTTCCGGCGGGAAGTTGGAATCCCTGTTGACGCCCGACGGCCCGCGGGGCACGGTGGGCCCGCTTTGGAGCATCGCTTGGCACGGCTCGTGGTAGCGGTCGACCTCACCCCGCAGGGCCTGTGCCGACTCTTCCGCCCCAAGGCGGACGAGTGGGAGGCGCTCGAGAGTGACGTGTGGGGGGACGTCCACGCGGAGTTGGAGCGTCACCTCACGCGCACGCCGGACGCTGACGTGCTCGACGTCATCGACGCCGCGTGCCTGATGGAGTCCACCTGCGAGGGGCCCGGGCATCTCGCGCTCGCCTGCCGTGACGATCTGCACGTCACCGCCATCGCGGGCGCGCACTGGTACCAGATGGGCCTAGGGCTCCTGGCCGTGCGGGTGCGGGCCCGCCTCGCGGCTGCCGGCTACCGTGTCGCCAGCGGCATGGTCGACCCCGCGCTCATCGCCGCCACGCCGACCGCGCACCCCCTCCTCCCCGTCGGCGACTCCCTGGTCGCGCTCGACCGCGCATCCGGCCTCCTCATCGTCGACGAGGGAGACGAGCGCCTCGTCCCGGACGACACCCTGCTCGCCACCGTGCGCTCGGACGGCCTCTGCCGCTGCCAGCTCTGCGTCGAGCTGCGCGCCCGCCCGCAGGCCTGACCGTCAGCGCACCGTGCAGGTGAGCTTCGGGAGCGTGGTCACGACCGACGCCGCGTAGGCGTCGAGGGCATCCGCGAGGACGATCCCCTTGGGGACCGAGTCCAGCGGCAGCTTCACGGTGGCCAGCGGATCCGCCACGAGATCGTAGGCGTGGATCTCCGCGTTGATGCAGTCGTAGACGACCTGGGCGTCCTTGCTCTCGACGCTCAGGTACTCGAGCGTCTCGACCCCGCCCACCGAGTCGTAGACGCCGGAGAAGGCGTGCTCGCGGCAGTCGTGGAGCAGGGATCGCCCCTCCGCGCTCGGCAGCGCCGGGAGGCCCATGGCGTCGACGATCGTGGGGAAGATGTCCATGTTGCTCGCGACGCACGGGACGTGGGCGTCGGTGACCCCGGGCCCCCAGAACATCAGCGGAACGTGCACCAGCTCGTTCCGGACGGACATGCCGTGCCCGAGGTGCGGCGGGGCACCGTCGTAGAAGGACTCCCCATGGTCGGCGGCGAGCACGATCAGCGTCTCGTCGAGGCGTCCCTCGGCCTCCAGGGCGTCCATCAGCGCGCCGATGGCCCGGTCGACGCCCAGCATCTGCTCGTCGTAGACGTCGCGCACCGTGGCGAGCACCTGCGCCCGCGCCTCGTCGGTGGTCGCGGCCTCGAGCGCGGCGGCGATCTGGGCCTCCTGCGCGGCGGGCGGGTCGGTCAACACGAACGGGAGGTGCCCGATGTCGGCCCAGAGCCCGATGTCGGAGTCCTCCGGTCGGTACGGTCCGTGCACGTCCATCGGCTGCAGGAAGAGCAGGAAGGGCTCGTCCGCGCCGAGGGTGTCGAGCCAGTCGATGGCGATCTCGACGGAGCCGCGGGCGTTGCCGGGGTCCTGCGCGAGCGCCTGGGCGTAGCCGAAGCCCTGGCCGAGGTTGTAGACCCCGCCCATGAGGATCTCGCTCCCGGTGACCAGGGCGGTGGTGAGGCCCTGCTCCTGGAGGTGCGGGACGTACGACGGCACCGCGAGCGGGATGTTGGGGCCCGTCTCGTCGAAGAAGCGGATGCCGTGCGTCGGTTGATCGGTCCCGGAGAGCAGCGAGGCGGTCGCCGGTGCGGTCCAAGACGCCGTGCTGACGGCGCGCTCCACGGACACCCACCCGGCGCGCTGGCCGAGGATCGGCATCGTCTCGTGCGCGCTGCCCCAGCGCGGCAGCGCGTCCGCTCGGAGCGTGTCGATGTGCACCACCACGACGTTCCGCGGCTGGAACCCGGCGAGATCCACGCGCGCGCCCGGGTTCGCGTCGACGACCGCCGAGTCGTCCTCGCCCGCTCCCGGCGCCTGGCAGCCGGGGGCGCCCGCCAGTAGGAGGCCCGCGAGCAGGGGCCGCAGGAGCAGCGGGGAGAGCGTTCCGTGTATGCGCATCGACCTGCACAATGCGCCTGGAAGCGCCCCTGGACCATTATTTCGTCCTGAATTCGGTCGCCCCGTCCGGCCCACCCCGTAGAACCCTGGGAATCCGGACGCGACATTGCCCGACTGCCGCGCACCCCGCTCCCGTTTGACTCCCCTCCCCGCGCCCGTCGACAATGCCGCCGTGCCCGACACCCCGTCTCCGCTCCCGCCGATCGCGACCTGGATCCGCTGGCTCGCGGAGGCCCCCGCCGCCTTCGACGCCGTCCCCGAGGGCTTCCCGGGCGGTGTCGTCCGCGTGCGGGCCGTCGTCGCCGACCTCTTCGCGCTCTACGGCGCGCACGCCACGCCGGGGATCCTGGCGGCGTTCGAGCCGAAGGACGCCTCGGACCGGGAGCGGGCCCGCCTCCGCGCCGTGCTCCTGGCCTGCCGCGTGCTCGCCCACCCCGCGCTCCCGGGCGTCCAGGTGCCGGCCGTGGAGCGCCTCCTCGTCCACGAGCTCGCGGAGTGGGCCGCCGTGGTCGGCGCCAACGTCACCAGCGAGGAGCGGCGCGAGGAGCTCGTCCGCCGCTGCCTCCGCGCGGCCGCGGCGCGCCCGGGTGGAGAGGGCGTGGCCGACGCCGAGGACCGTCTGAAGCAGGTCGACGTCGTGGAGCGAGCACGGGTGTTACGCGACGCCGCGGAGCGCGAGCGCCGCACCCGGGAGCTGCGGGAGGCCATGGCCCGCGCTGCCGCCGAAGAAGCCGCCGCCAAGATGGGCCGGGAGTAGCCAGATGCCGACCGTGCTCATCACCCAGTGCCTCCAACGCGACTTCGTCGATCCCATCCGCCCGGGCGACCCCATCCCGAACAAGCTCCACGTGGGCGCGGAGGAGGCCCGCCGCCTCCTCGGGGACGACCCCGAGCACAGCCCCCTGGCGCAGCTCCTCGGCTGGAGCCGCGACGCTCCGGGCCTGCACCTGGTCCACATCCGCGACTGGCACGATCCCGGCGATCCCCGGCAGGCGGTCCACCTCGACACCTTCGGCCCGCACTGCGTGCGTGACACCAAGGGCGCACGCTTCGTCGTGGAGCACGAGGCCCCGATGCGGCCCGACGAGCACATCGTGGACGCCATCGGGCTCAACGACTTCGCCACCACGCGGCTCCCCGAGGTGCTCGCCGCCATCGCCGCCGAGGGGCCGCTGCGAATCGGCGTCATCGGGGTGTGGACCGAGGCCAAGGTCAGCTACCTCCTCTACGACCTCGCCACCCGGCTCGGCGTCGAGGCGCTCGCGACGTGCAGCGCGCTCACCGCGTCCAGCTCCCGCTCCCGCCACTTCCAGGCGCTCGACCAGCTCGAGCGCCTCCTCGGCGTCCGCGTCTTCCACGACATCGCCGGCTTCGCCGAGTGGCTCACCCCCGGCGCCTCCCCGCCGCCGCTGCTCCCCCGGCGCGGCGCCGGCGCGGTCATCGACACCGAGCTCCCCGAGGTCGACCAGGCGCTGATCGGGAGCCTCTTCCGCGACAGCGCGCGCGTCTCGCTCCAGCCGCTCGCGGGCGGCTTCTCGGGGGCGCGGGTCTACCGCGCGCGCAGTCACGACGATCTCGGGCACCGCCAGGCCGACACCGTCGTGAAGCTCGGCCCCTCCTCGCTCCTGGGCCCCGAGCGCGCCGCCACGGAGCGGATCGCGGAGATCCTCGGAAACAACGTCCCGACCGTCCGCGGGTACGTCGACTTCGGGGCGCACGCGGGCCTGCGCTACTCCTGGGCCTCGATGGGGCAGGGCGCGGTGCGGACGTTCAAGGCGATGTGGGAGGAGGGTGTCCACGACGACACCGTCGAGCGGGTCCTCCGCGTCACCTTCGAGGAGGTGCTGGAGCCCTTCTGGAGCGCCGCCCGCTACGAGCGCCTCCCGCTCGTCGAGTACTTCGGCTTCGTGCGCTTCGCCCCCCACGTGCGCGCCAACGTCGAGGCCGTGCTCGGCCACCCCCCGGACGAGGAGCTCCTCGTGTTCCCCGGCGGGTTCACGGCGCGGAACCTCTGCCTCTCCTACGAGCAGGACCTCGCCGACCTCCCCGTGTTCCACGGCGAGACCCACCTCGTCGCGCAGCTCCACGGGGACCTCAACTTCGCGAACATCCTCGTCGACGCGCGCGACAACGTGTGGCTCATCGACTTCGCGCGCTCGTCGTCCGGCCCCGTCGCCACCGACCTCGCGAAGCTGGAGAACGACCTCCTCTACATCCTCACGCCGCTCGCGTCCGACGAGGACCTCGCGGAGGCGCTGAAGGTCACGACGGCCCTGCGCGCGGTGCGCGACCTGCGCGAGCCCCTCCCCGAGGCGCCCCCGTCCCAGCTCCCCGTGCTCGTGCGCGCGTGGAAGGCGTTGCGGGTCCTGCGTGGCCTGGGCGCCCGGATGTGCCGCGAAGAGCGCAACCCCGTCACGATGGACCTCCTCCTCCTCCGCTACGCGGCGCACACGCTCACGTTCGACGAGTCCTCGCCGCTGCAACGCCGCTGGGCGCTCGCCGCCGCGTGCGGACACGCCGAGGACGCCGTCGTCACCTTGCGCGCCGAGCGGGCGCTCCGGGTCAACCACATCCCCGACGTGGGCCCGGGCACGCTCGGCCTCACCTTGTGCCCGGGGCGGCGCGACAAGGGGCGTGACCTCGCCACCGATCTCGACCACCTCGTGGCGGGGGGCGCCCGGCGCCTCCTCTGCCTGCTGCCCCAGGCGGAGCTCGCCGAGGTCGGCGTGGGCGACCTGCGGGCCGCCGCCGAGGCCCGTGGGCTGCAGTTCCTACGCGTGCCGATCCGCGACCAGGGGGTGCCGACGCGGGCGCAGGCGCGGGACGCCGTGGCGTGGGTCCTCGAAGGGATCGCCGCCGGCGAGGGCGTCGTGGTGCAGTGCATGGGCGGCCTGGGCCGCACCGGCACGATCGCGGCGTGCGCGCTCGTGGCCCTGGGCCGGAGCGCGCCGGACGCCATCGCGGAGGTCCGCGCCGCACGCGGGCCCCGGTGCGTCGAGAACCTCGACCAGGAGCGCTTCGTAGCGGCGTTCGCGGCGGACGAGGGGCCCATCCCGCCCGAGGGCTAGGTCCGCGGGCGAGACCCGAGGGCCAGGACCCGAAGGTTCAGACGTCGCCGAGGATCTGGAAGCACGCGGCGCCGAGCGCGGCGCACACCGGGATGGTCAGGATCCAGGCGACGAGGATCCGCCGGGTGACACCCCAGGACACGGCGGAGAGGCGGGTCGTGGCGCCCGCGCCCATGATCGCGGACGTGATGCAGTGGGTCGTGGAGGTCGGGAGCCCGAAGTGCGAGGCGACCGTGAGCACCAGCGAGGCGCTGGTCTCGGCGCAGAAGCCGTGGATCGGACGCAGCTTGAAGATCTTGCTGCCCATCGTGTGGATGATCCGCCAGCCGCCCGCCGCCGTGCCGAGCCCCATCGCGAGCGCGCAGGCCCCGACGACCCAGAACGGCACCGGGAACTTGCCGCTGGGATCGTGGACGCCCGAGTAGGACACCAGCGCCATCGTGATGACGCCCATCGTCTTCTGCGCGTCGTTCGTGCCGTGGGAGACCGCCATGAACGCGGAGCTCGCGAGCTGCAACCGCCGGAACACCACGTTGATCCGCGCGGGCCGCATGCGGCGGACCGCCCAGTAGGTGGCGATCATGCCCAGGAAGGCGGCGCCGAAGCCGAAGAAGGGGCTCACGACGAGGGCGAGGACGACCTTCTCGACGCCCGCCGGGTTGATCGCGGCGAAGCCGGCGTGCAGGTAGCCGGCGCCGACGAGCCCGCCCACGAGCGCGTGGGACGAGGAGGACGGCAGGCCGAACCACCAGGTGAAGAGGTTCCACGCGATGGCGGCGAGCAGGGCGGACAGCACGAGCTGCTGCGTGACCATCAGCGGGTCGAGGAGGTCCTTGCCGATCGTGGAGGCCACCGCCGTGCCGAGGAACGCCCCGATGACGTTGAACCCGGCGGCCATGAGCACCGCCGTGCGCGGGCGGAGCACGCCGGTGGACACGACGGTGGCGATCGCGTTCGCCGTGTCGTGGAAGCCGTTGATGAAGTCGAAGATCAACGCCACGGCGACGACGAGGATGAGCAACGTGAGCGTCGTCATTCGCTAGCCGTTCTTGATGACGATGGCTTCGATGACCTTCGCCACGCTCGCGCACCGGTCGACGGCGTTCTCCAGGCCCTCCAGGAACTCCTTGTGCTTGATGAGCGTGATGGCGTCACGCTCGCGGGCGAAGAGGTCTCCGAGGCGCAGGCGGAACACCACGTCGGCCTCGTGCTCCAGGTAGTGGATCGAGCGGGTGAGCGCGCGGATGCGGTCGGCGTTGTTGCCGGTCCGCAGGGCGTCGACAGCCTCGACGCACTGGCGGGTGGCCTTGTAGAGGATGTCCGCCAGCTCCCGGCTCCCTTCGGGCAGGGAGTCCATCTGGTGGACCGTGAGGTGGTTCGCGGTCGCGCTGATGAAGTCGGAGACGTTCTCCAGCGAGCCGGTCAGGTGGTAGAGGTCCTCCCGGTCGATCGGGGTGACGAACGTGGCGTCGAGCTGGTCGGCCATGTCCTTCATCGCCTTGTCGCCGTCGTGCTCCGCCTCGCGGATCCGCTCCACGAGCACGAGACGCGCGTCACGCCCATCCACCTTCGTGAGCTCGACGAACAATCGCGCGGCCTCGTCGGCCGCTTTCGCGGCGTCCGCCACGTAGTCGAAGAACCGGCCTTCCTGGGGAAGGAACCACCGAATCGCCTGCTGAAGCCACGCCATGACGTTCGCCTCTAAACCGTTACCCGTTCGTTTCAGTGCCGCCGCACGGTACAGGTCGGCGGGCTCCCCCGCAAGCCCACGGCGCCGGGCGGAGTAGACTGACCGAACGCGCGGAACGTCGATGGTGCCGAAGAACGTGTTGCTGACGCTCGTCTTGCCCCTCGGGGTCGCGGCGTACCTCCTTGGGCTGGCGACCCTCGCCCCCGAGGACCTCCCGCACTCCACGCTCCGGTTCCTGGCCGGCCTCGCGGCGGTGGGGATCCTGCTGTCCGCGCTCCTGACGGTGCGAGCCCTGCGCGCACGCGACCGCCAGATCGTGGAGGCCGCCGCCCTGCTGGGCAAGGTGCGCACAGGCGACGTTCACCACTTCCTGCCGGTCCCCCGCGACGATCCCTTCGGGGACCTCGCCGAGCGCATCAACGAGATCGTGGGGGAGCTCCGGACGCGCCATGTCGCGGACGAGACGGACCGCGTGCTGGACGGCGCGATGCTCCAGGAGACCCCGAACGGCCTCCTCATCACCGACGCCGCGGGGCGGGTCCGCCGCTTCAACCCGGCGCTCACGCGCCTCCTCCCCGTCGCGGTCGATCCCATCGGCAAGGCGCCGATCGAGGGCTTCCCGGTGCACGAGCTGCAGGAGGTCATCGACGAGACCCGGCGCACCCGCCAGCCGTCCGAGCGCGTCGCGACCGTGGGCCGGAAGGAGGTGCTGGTCCGCGGCATCCCGCTCGCCGACGGCGCCGGCTGCATGGGGGTCGTGCTCGACATCACGTCCATCCGCGCCGCGGAGCGCGCTCGGCGGGACTTCGTGGCCAACGTGTCGCACGAACTCCGCACGCCCGTCACCGCGCTGGTCGGCTACGCGGAGAGCCTCCTGGACGACCGCGCCGAGTTCCCGCCATGGGCGCAGCCGATGCTCGAGGCGATGAACCGGAACGCGCGCCGCCTCGCCGCCCTCATCGAGGACGTGCTCCAGCTCTCCAAGATCGAGGCCCGCCAGGGAGACCTCCCCCTCGCCGCCGAATCGCTCCGCCCGGTCGTGCGCGAGGTGCTCGCCCGCTTCGCGGACCGCGCCCGGCAGAAGGACATCGCGCTCACGCTCGTGGACGGCCCCGACGTCGAGGCGCGCATCAGCGGCGAGGCCTTCGAGCACGCCCTCGGGAACCTCGTGGACAACGCGCTCAAGTACACGAACGCCGGCGGCCGCATCGACGTGAGCGTGGTGGTCCGCGCCACCGGCGTCTACGTGGCGGTGAAGGACGACGGCATCGGCGTGGACGCCCTCCACCACGAGCGCATCTTCGAGCGCTTCTACCGGGTGGACGCGGGACGCAGCCGCGACGTCGGCGGTACCGGGCTCGGCCTCGCGCTGGTCAAGCATCTCTGCTTGGCGATGCAGGCCGAGGTGGCGCTGGAGAGCGCGCTCGGCGCCGGGACCACCTTCACCCTGCGCCTGCCCCGCTAATTCGCCGTCCCTCCGTCCCGACCCCCACGCCGCTTGGCCGGAACATTACAATCGCGGCACCTCCGTGAGGCTACTGTCCGTGATGCTCCTGCTCGCGCTGTCCGCCTGCCAACCGACCCCCGCCGACACCTCGCCCGCGGTGGATGGCCCCACCTACTACGCCGACGTCCGGCCGATCCTCGACAAGTCCTGCGCGCGCTGCCACACCGAAGGCGGCGTGGCCTTCTCGATGGACGACGCCGCGACCGCGCAGGGCATGGCCGCCGCGATGCGCACCGCCGTCGAGAGCGGCCGCATGCCGCCCCCCGCACCGGACCCCCAGTGCCGCGACTACGACGCCTCCGAGCGCTTCGTGCTCACCGATGCCGAGAAGGCCACCATCGGCGCCTGGGCGGACGCCGAGGCCCCCCTCGGTGACGTTGCCGACGCCCCGGGCGCCCGCGACGAAAGCCTGACCAGCCTCGCGCCCTACGACGTGGAGCTCTGGGCCGGCCAGCCCTACACCCCCTCCTTCGCGTCGACGGACGGCAACGACTACCGATGCTTCCTCCTCGACGTCGGAAACGCCGACACGACCTGGATCCGCGGGATGCAGGCCCTCGTCGACAACACCCGCATCGTGCACCACGTCGTGCTGTTCGACCCCGACGGCACCGATGACCTCTGGTCCGCCGGCGACCCCCACGACGGCTTCGCGTGCAGCGGTCTGGGGCAGGGCAACTGGGCGACCATCGGGGCGTGGGGCCCGGGAGCGAACCCCACGGTGTTGCCGGAGGGCATGGGCATCCGGCTGGAGCCGAGCGCCCAGGTCGTCCTCCAGATGCACTACTTCGACAGCTTCGAAGGCGCGGACCGCGAGGCTGACCAGTCCGGGTACGGCCTCCTCCTGACCGACTCCGTCACCCACGAGGCCGTCAACCTCGCCGCGGGCCCCACGAGCTTCACGTTGGAGGCGGGAGACGGCGAGGCCGTCGCGCGGGAGTTCTACAACTGGGGCGGCGACGCCCAGGTGCTCTCCGTGTGGCCGCACATGCACCTGCTCGGCAGCGGGTTCGAGGAGTCCGTGACGCACGCCGATGGCACGGAGACCTGCCTGCTCCGCATGAACGCGTGGGACTTCCACAACCAGGTCACCGCCAACTTCCTGGAGCCGGTGACCATCGCGTCCGGCGACCGCATCAAGATCCGCTGCGACTTCGACAACAGCGCCGAGAACCCCTACCAATACTTCGATCCCCCGCGCGACATCGTGTTCGGCGAGGGCACCACCGACGAGATGTGCTTCGGGTTCACCCTCGTCGCGACGCCCATCGAGGCGCGGTAGTCGTCCGATGGCCAGGCCCTCCGCCAACGCGCCCTGCCCCTGCGGCTCGCTCCGCAAGGCGAAGGGCTGCTGCCTGCCCGTCCTCCTCGGGGCGCCGCCCCCCTCCCCCGAGGCCCTCATGCGCTCGCGCTACACCGCCTACGCGGTCGGCGACACCGCGCACCTCATCCGCACGACCCACCCGGCGAGCCCGCATCGGCAGGCGGACGTGCGCGCGTGGGCCGAGGAGCTGCGTCAGTACTGCGCAGCCGTCCGGTTCGTCGGGCTGACGGTGCACGCGGCGTCCGAGGAGGGTGACACTGGGCGCGTCCGCTTCTACGCC
The DNA here is from genome assembly GCA_030684355.1 of Pseudomonadota bacterium. Classification (GTDB taxonomy): domain Bacteria; phylum Myxococcota_A; class UBA796; order UBA796; family SXON01; genus CAJBVW01. Next base: position 8,616 of record JAUXTN010000157.1, on the reverse strand, counting down.
CGGATGACGCTCGACGGCCGCGACGTGTCGTTCGGCGAGGACAGCCGGTTCTCGCGCGTCGATGGCCGGTGGACCTACGTGGACGGCGAGCGGATCGAGGGCTGACCCGCCCCCGCCGCTACTCGCAGAGCTCGGTGACCACCATCGCGTTGTTGTCCTCGACGCACTCGGTGATCGCGCTGTTGAGCGCGCCGTCGCGGTCGACGTCGACGAAGGGGCGCGCCCCGCCGAGGTCCGCACCGACGACCTCGAGCGTGATGCCCTCGCTGGAGTAGCCGGACGCGATGGCGGCGGGCGTGGTGGCGGTCGCGACGACGGGGCCGTCCTCGCCGGCACGCACGACGAGGCCGACGCCCGCGGGGACCTCCTCGGTGCCCTGGTTCCACACGCGCACGAGGATGTAGAGGCGGTCCGGACACTCGTCGACACACACCTCGACGACCTCGGGCTGCACGTCGTTCCAGGTCGACGGCGGGAGGCCCGCGTTGCCCGACCGGAAGTTGTTGTATTGGGACCAATTCGGGGTCTGGGTGACCGGGATGCCGCCGTCGTCGTCGACGTTGGTGATGCTGTACGCGTGTTGGTTCCACAACGCGCGCCCGGCGGGCCAGGAGCCGGCGGCGTCGCCGTAGACGGTGACACCGAAGCGCCCGGCGCCGTGCGTCATGATGATCTCGACCTGGCCGTCGTTGTCCACGTCGGCCACGGCGGGGGTCTCGAAGAGGGTAGCCGAGCTGTGATCGCCGCTCTCCAGCTTGATGCTGCCGTCGAGCCCGTTGAAGACGCGCACGTACTCCTCGTCCGCCAGGACCACCTCGGGGTAGCCATCCTGCTCGAAGTCGAAGAGGATGGGGCCGGCCGCGCCGCTCTGGTCCTGCACGCGCACGGTCCAGAGGCGGGTGCCGTTCCAGTGGTAGGCGCGCATCTCGCCGCTCCCCACCGCGATGAACTCGGGGGTGCCGTCGCCGTCGAGGTCGTCCGCCGCGATGGGCCCGACGTAGTTGGTTGCGTTGAAGGTGTCGGTCCAGCCGGTGGGCGTCAGGTCGGTCTCGAGGGTGTAGACCTTGTTGCCGCTGTTGACGGCGAACTCGGGCTCGCCGTCGAGATCGAAGTCCGCCACCGCGACCGTGCCGTCGTCCAGGCCGTTGGTGTACCGGGCGCGCCCGCGCATGTCGTAGATGGCGTTGCCGACCACCACTTCGAGGTTGCCGTCGCCGTCGATGTCGACGGGCACGGAGATGCTGCCCTCCAGGTACTGCGGGGACGACTCGTTCGGGCACGCGCCGATGCCGTAGGCGCCGGTGCCGAGGAGCGTTCCGTCGTAGGAGAGGATGTTGCTACCGGCGATGATCTCGGCGTAGCCGTCGTTGTCCATGTCGGCGATCGCCGGGTTCAGCGCGGAGTAGAGCGTGGCGCCGCCCGAGACGCTGCGCACGGCGGTCCGCCACTTGAGCGCGCCGACGTTGTCCATGAGCACGACCTCGGAGGTCCCGTTGGAGCCGGCGATCTCGGGTACGCCGTCGCCGTCGACGTCCCCGATCGCCACCTGGGAGAGCCCGTCCGAGATGACCCGGCTCGTCCACTTGATGCGGCCGGTCGAACCGTCGATGGCGACGAGGCCGCCGCCGGTGTTGGTCACGATGAGCACGTCGGGGGTGTCCCCCGCGGAGATGAAGCCGTCGCCGTTGTCGTCGTCGAGGTTGCCGACGATGGGGGGCCCGTAGGCGTTGTTCCCGGGGAGCTCCCACTCGACGACCGGGGTGAACGAGCCCTCGGAGAATTCGACGTCGCAGCTGTCGTTGAGCCCGACCTCGATGGCGTCCGCCGCCGCGGGGTCACACGCGCCCGGAGGCGGCGTGGTGTCCGTGTCGGTGTCCGTGCCCGGCCCATCCCCGGTGTCCGTGCCGCCCGGGTCATCCGGCTTGGGATTGATGTCGTAGTCCGAGCAGGCGGCGAGGAGGAGGAGCAGGCTGGTGGCGCGCATGCGGGAGAGGGTAGCGCAGGCTGGACCATTCCGCTCGGCCATCCCGGCCCGACGGCGAGACAAACGCGCCTTACGCGAGCGTGATCGGGACGCCCAGCTTCTCCAGCGCCAGCTCGAGCGTGCCGTCCTCGAGGATGCGGTTGAGACGGTGATCGCCCCCGGCGATGGTCCAGAGCTCGACGCCCGCGCCGGCCCCAAGCACCAGGCTCTGCGAATCGGCGAGGGGGATGACGTCGTCGGCGTCCCCGTGGATAACGATGGCGCGGGTGCCGGGCGGCAGCGCGGCGTCGAGCCCGACGCGATGGGCGGCCGGCGCGATGAGCACCGTGGGGCCGGCCCACACGCCGTCGAGCAGGAGGCGGGTCGCCACCGCGCCGCCGAACGAGGAGCCCACGACGACCCGCGGACGGTGCTCCGCCAATGCCGCCGCCGCGCCCGCGACCGCCGCGTCGAACGAGGTGGTGTCGAGCGCGGGGGTGAACGCGCCGTACCGGGCGCGCAGCCACGCCGCCTTGTTGCCGTGAGGGCCGCTCTCCAAGCCGTGCAGGAAGACGATGGACGACATGCCCCCTGCCTTATCCCACCCGAGCCGTTCGGTAATCCTTGCGTCGCGCCCGCGATCGATGGTGGACACCCGACGCGCCGCGCGCATACGAGGCCCCCCATGTGGCGCACCCTCCTCCTCCTCGCGATGCTCCCCTTCGCGGCCCACGCCGGGCCGGCCCCCTCCTCCCAGGTGACGACGATGTCCGCTCTCCCTCCCCTCACCTCCCTCGCCGGCTCCGCTCTCCCGGACACCGAACTCACGGGCAAGGTGGTGCTGTTCGTCAATGTCGCGAGCCGGTGTGGATACACGCCGCAATACGACGGCCTCCAGAAGTTGTGGACCGACCTGAAGGACCGCGGCCTGGTCATCGTGGGCGTGCCGTGCAACCAATTCGGCGCGCAGGAGCCCGGCACATCCTCGGAGATCGCGGGCTTCTGCAAGATCAACTACGGGGTCGATTTCCCGCTGTTGGAGAAGCAGGACGTGAACGGAGCAGGCCGCTCCGCGCTCTACCAGTACCTGGTGGGCAGCCCGGCCGGCGCGGACAAGGACGTGCGCTGGAACTTCGAGAAGTTCCTGGTCGGCCGGGACGGCGCGGTGAAGGCGCGGTTTCCGTCGTCGGTGGCCCCCGACAGCGCGGAGCTGCGCGCCGCGGTCGAAGCCGCCCTCGCGACGCCATAGAGAACGCCGGATCCAGCGTTCGCCCGATCGATAGGAAAACGACTCGCGGGTCACAAAAGGGGCTCGCGAGTTGTTGCGTTTTGTCACCAAGACAGTAAAGTTGCGCACCCTTCCGGGCGCGAGTTCGGACGTGGTCCTCTTCCCATCGAACCACCGGAATCCACATGACCGTCCTCGGCATCATCTTCTTCTTCATCGGCGCGCTCGGCGTGGCGGGCTTCTTCATGCAGCGCCACAAGGCCGGCCGCCTCGGCAGCACGCCCGTGGTGTCCACGGCGGACGCCGCGAACAACGGCACCAAGGTGGCCGGCGAGAAGGGCGCGCTCGCGGTCCAGGGCAAGGTCGCGTGCGCAGCGCCGCTGACCTCCCCGGTCACCCACACGCAATGCATGTACTACGAGCTCACGATCAACGCGAGCTGGAAGGTCGGCGAGAGCAAGGAGAACGCGGAGATCCTCAAGACGAAGGAGGCCGCGGGCGTCACGGTGGACGACGGCAGCGGTCCCGTGCAGGTCGTCATCTCCAGCCCGAGCGACGACGAGTTCAAGGAGACCTTCAAGAAGTCCCAGAGCCGCGGCATCATGGCCGCGATGTCCGGCAACGTCCTGAAGTTCGGCGACAAGGGCTTCCACATCATCGCGGGCCAGGACATCCCCGGCCGCAAGATCCCGGATGACGCCGAGTACACTGTCGTCGAGAAGACCATCCCGGTCATCGGGCAGGCCTACGTGTCCGGCAAGTCGGACGGTGGCACGGTCATCGCGCCCAACTGGGTGTCGCTCACCATCTCCACCAAGTCGAAGGAGGAGCTCCTCGCGGGCACCGCCACGATGATGCAGCGCACCAAGTACGTCGCCATCGGCGGCGGCTCGCTCGGCGCGGTCTTCTCACTCCTCGGCCTCATCATGGGTAGTGGGGACGCCCCCGTCGCCCCCGCCGCGCCCCCTGTCACCCAGGGCGCTTCCGCCCCCGCGCTGGGCGCCCCGGCGGACGCGCCTCCCGCCCCCGCGGCCGACGCGCCCGCGGCCGATGCCCCCGCGGCGGACGCTCCCGCGGCCAACCCGTAAGTTGATCCAGCGCGAAGAGGGCCGCTCGCGGGGCCCTCTTCGCTTGCCCCCGTCCGACGAGTGGACGCGCCGCACGCGGCGGGCGCCAGGCCCCCGGCAGCCACACGAGGAATCGAGTAGATCTCTCCTCGGAGGCAAGCCGGATGAAGTCGAATCGTGGTGGCATCGATTGGTGGGTGCGCGGCGCCCAGGTGGGCCGGACCGTGGCCCTCGCGTTGCGCGTGCTGGCCGCGCCCGCGCTCGCCCAGGACGCGCCTGCGCCAGACGCTTCGACCGTCACGCTCGATGGCAACAAGCTCGTGCTCCCGGGCCCCATCACGTTTCAGACGGCGTCGGCGACGCTCAGCCCCGAGAGCGACGCCGCGATCGCCGCCGCAGCCGCCTGGCTGCAGGCCAAGAGCTTCATCTCCACCGCGCGTGTGGAGGGCCATGGCGATGCCGACGGCGACGCGAGCCAGGCCCTGAGCGAGGCACGCGCGATGGCGGTGGCGAAGGCGCTCGTCGCGAAGGGCGTCGATTGCAAGCGTCTCCTGGCGGTAGGCTTCGGCGGGAACAAGCCGGTGGCGGACAACGGCACCGCGGAGGGCAAGGCGCAGAACCGGCGCGTGGAGATCCACAACGCCGCGATGCGCGACCGCCCGATCGGGGGGATGCCGCTCGACGGCGGCGGCCGGGTCGCGGGGAACGTGTGCGGCGGCTGAACGGAGCTTCGCCGACCCGATAACGAGAGCCAGGACTACGGGAGGACCTTCTTCAGCACCATCCCGTTCTCGATCACGAGCGAATCGACGGTGATGCGGTGGACCACCTCGAGGTCGGTGTCCGTGAGCTTCAGGATCTCGTACTCGAGGATCGGACCCATGCCGGAGATCACGAGCTTCTCGCCCGTGTAGGTGTAGGTGGCGTCGATCTGCATCCCGCCGTCCACCTTCATGCGGCCATCGGCCGCGAGCACCCACGCGGTCGGCATGATCGGCTGCGCCGGCTCGCTCGCGACCCCGTCGACCTTCCCCCGCGTCTCGGTGATCTGCCACCGCCCCACGAGCTTCGCGGGGTCCTGGGCGGCGGCCTGAACGGCGGCGGGGACCGGCTCGGGTGCGCCGTTCTGGAGCGTATCGACCGCCTGCCCGATGGCCTTCTCGGCCTCGGGCGAGAGCCGCTCCCCACCCTCCCCCACGACCACCACGTTGGGTACCGGGACGGTGGGCCCGACGGACACGGCGGGCTGGACGGACACGGCGGGCTCGACGGACACGCCGGGCTCGACGGACACGCCGGGCGCGGGATCGCAGGCGAGGAGGAGGAAGTACAGCATGGAGGCGGCGTATCCGAGTGGGCGGGGCCAGCGCGTGCGAGGATGTCCGTCTGGCACCATGTTCCGGGGGGCGTTGCGGGGGGCCGGCCCCCCGCCCCAGGAGACCCTACATCTCGAGCGCGCGCGCGCGACCGATCGTGGGATCCGACGCGCGGATCTGGGCGTCCGCCAGGGGGTCGGCGCTGGCGAGCGCGCCCTTCGTGGCGGCGGTGCCCAGGAGCTGCGAGAGGCCGCGGACCGAGCCGTAGTAGTTGCTCGCGTCGTGATCGGCGTCGGTGATGCAGCCGCGCACGACGGTGCGGGAGATGTCGGGCAGGTTGAGCGCGCGCAGCGCCTGGGACCACAAGGCGTCAATGTAGTTCTGGTCCGACGGGAACTCGAGGAGCCCCGCGAGCGTGAGCAGCAGCATGCCGCGGCGCCCCTCGGGGGTGGCGAGCGGGCCGCTGGAGGGCAGGTGCCCGGCGTCGACGGCGGCCCAGAAGGCGTCCGCCGCGCAGAGGAGCCGCTTGAATTCCATGCCGGCGTGGGCGAGCCAACTGTGGAACATCACGTCCGCCGAGAGGCCGGCCTGGGTGTTGGGGGTGACCGTGTACCGGCACAACGAGGGCTGGAGCCCGGCGTCCCCCAGGTAGGGGCGCGGCGCGAGGTCGGCGGGCGGCTCGTGGTGGCTGTAGAAGCCCGCGGACTGGAAGGTGTAGAAGAGCTCGGCGCGGCCGGGGAGGCCGTCCCACAGGTCCGAATACTGGGTGACACGGTTCAGGCTGCCAGCGGCCCAATTCAGGCCCCGCGCGGCGTCTCCGCCGATTTGGGACGCCGCGGCGCCCGGATCCCGCGGCACGAGCGAGGCGCGCACGTCCTCCGCGATGGCGCGCAGATCGAGGTCGAGGAAGCCGTCGTACAGATCGGCCTTGCCGTCATGGTTCACGTCCGTGTAGCGGGCGACCACCAGGGGGTGGCTTGGGCCGACGAACTGGACGAACTCGGGCAGGCTCTGCTGCTCGTGGTACCACTGCGCCTTCTTGACACGGCGCTCCAGCGAGGCGTGGTCCTCCGCCTCGGACATGCCCTCCAGGATGGCGGCGAAACAATCCACGGCCTCCGAGGCGGACACCTTCCCGTGGGAGGTGCGGAAGTAGGTCGAGTCCCACGAGGAGTAGATGTCGGCGTCGGGGAAGAGGCGCGCGATGGCGAAGCGTGTCGTCAGGCCGGCGCATTGGCCGTTGATCATCAGCTTGTAGCCACGCTGCACGACCTTCGTGAGCGACGCGCGCATGTCGAACGAGCCGAGCTGCGCGTGGCGGTTGACCATCACGCCGACGAAGGCGTCGACTCCCATCTCCTCGTTCTCGTCCGACGGGCTCGCCGAGCGCGCCCACACCTGGATCGGCTGCCCGGCCGGCGTACGGAACGGGGCTTCGAGCACCGTGTACCGACGCTTGGGCATGCCCTCCAGCGGCGTGGCGTCCGGCACCGCGGTGAAGCGGTGGCGGCTGACGAGCACCTCGCACTCGCCCTCGTGGAAGTCGTAGGCGGAGCACATCGCGAAGCGCCAGGGCCCCGTCAGCTCGGCGTACGGGGGCGCCGCGCGCACGAGGTTGCGCAGGAGCGCGGTGGCACGGGCCTTGTCGGCGGCGCCGAGGTGGGGCGCGCGGAGCTGGAGGAGCTGGATGCCGTGGGCGCGGAGCGCGGGGTGCGCGGTGGGCCCCACCTCGCGATCGACGACCTCGAAGATCCAGGCCGCGCCGACCTCGGCGTGGGGGCGGAACGTGGGATCGCGCCGCACCGTGGCGATCACGTGCGCGAGGATCGTGACGCAGGCCGAGCGCAGCTGGGCGGCGCCGGTGGGGTCCGCCACCGCGGCCGGGCCGCCCACCACCGCGGCGTCGAGCGCGATGCGCACCTGGCGGAGGAGCCCGCGGGCCTGCGCCTCGTCGAGCCGCTCGCTGCGCACCGGCTCGTCCGGATGGAAGGGGCTGACGGGGAAGAGCCGCTCGAAGGTGAGCGTGCGCCGGGTGCTGATCCAACGGGCGGCGCGGACGAGCGCGATATCGGCGGCGAGCCCCTCTGGCGCGGGCCCCTCCTCCGATCGGAAGGCGCCGTCGGTGCCGATCCAGAGCGGCGGCGCACCACGACGGCCTGCGGTGAGATCAAGGAGGGTCACGGCGGGAGAACGGTCGGGCATCGGCGCTCCAGGGGCGCCCAACGCTAACACGCAGGCAAGCGCTCGCGAAGCGCTTTCCGAGCGTTGCCGCACGATTTACCGGCGCCCCCCCCTCGGCCCCGCGCTCCCCTCCCGGAGGGCTCAGCGCGCGGCCTGGCTCCCCGCCGCCTTCCGCGCGGCGCGGCGTGCGGCGCGCCCCCGCTCGGGCTGCTCGATGGTGAAGGCCAGCGTGACCGGCTCGCCCTTGCGGGTGACGTTCACGAACAGCTCGGGCTCGGCTCGGAGCGCGATGTACGCGCCGATGGCCTGGAGCACGCTGCTGATGCGGCGGCCGTTGATGTCGTGGACGATGTCCCCGCTCTTCAACCCGCCCTGGCGGAGCACGCTGCAGCGCGCGAGCGCCACGCGGAACCCGTCGGGCTTGCCTTCCTTGTTCTTGTGCGCCCACACGGTGCCGAGCTTCTGGAGCTCGGTCATGTGGGTGGCGTAGTACTCGATGAGGTCACGGTCGATGTACCAGGCGGCCTCGGCCACGCGCGCGATGGACTGCGACGACTCCGGGCAGGGCGGGCGACGGGGGTTCCGCTCGGTCCGCGCGCGGGCGCGGCGCATCGTGCGGGCGGCCTGGCGCTTGCCGGGCGCGCTGGCTTCGAAGGCCTCGCCGTCGTCGTCATCGATGGGGGCGCCGTCCGTGACCTCGTCCCGCTCCATGGCCGCGAGGGCCTCCCGATCGGCGTCCGTGAGCGTGGGCTCCGGGAGGGGGGGCTCGGCGGGGACGGGCTCGGGGATGGGCTCGGGCGCGGGCGCGGCCACCACCACCTCGGCCGGGAGCGGCAGTGCGACGGGCGGCGGCACGGGCGC
>JAUXTN010000142.1 GCA_030684355.1 Pseudomonadota bacterium | reverse complement strand
CCGCCGCCCGCGCCGCCTTCGCCGCCCGGGGGGCCACCCTGGCCGCCCTGGCCGGGCATCCCGGGCTGGGCACCCTCGCCGCCCGGCGCACCGCCGCCCATCGGCTTGTCGGACATACCGCCGCCTTCAGGCGCGGCCGTGGGATCGGGGCAACCGCCCAGGAGGAGGAAGACGGGAAGGACACGTGCGAGCATGCGGACTCCTAGGCGATACGGTGCGCGCCCTGCATACCGGAGCGGGTGGCTTGGCGTCAATGGGCGCCCTTCGTAGCGCGACGGGCGTTGACACGCGCGTCGTCGGCGCGGTATTCCACGGGGCCCGTCCCGCCGCTCACCTGCGGGCCGGGCGTCCGCCCCCAGGAGATCCGGTGTCCATCACGCTGCGCAGCTACGTGTTCCTCGACAGTCTGCAGCCGCAGCTCGCCGCGTTCACCGGGACGACCGCGAAGGGCTTCCTTCCCCTTGCCGGCATGGCGTCGCTCTGGGTCGAGACCGCTCCCGGCATGATCATCAACCGCGTGACCGACGTGGCCCTGAAGGCCACCAGCGCGGTGCCGGCGGTGCAGGTGGTCGAGCGTGCGTTCGGCCTCCTCGAGCTGCACCACGACGACAAGGGTGAGGTCCAGGCCGCGGGGGACGCCATCCTCGCCTTCCTGAAGCTCTCGGCGAACCAGTACACCCCGCCGAAGGTCACCTCGAACCAGATCATCCGCGCGGTGGAGCCCTACCAGGCCCAGCTCATCAACCGCAACCGCAGCGGCATGATGCTCATCCCCGGGCAGAGCCTCTTCATCCTCGAGACCGAGCCCGCCGCGTGGATCGTGCTCGCCGCGAACGAAGCCGAGAAGGCCGCGAACGTGAGCCTGATCAACATGCAGCCCTACGGCGCCTTCGGGCGCCTCTGGATGTCCGGCAGCGAGGCCGAGATCGACAGCGCGGCCGCCGCCGCGATCGCCGCGATCGAGGGCACCCGGCCCGGGTAGCTCGCCCTGTTCTGTACCGCTTTCCGCTGACCCCTTTCATCAGAAACTGACTTTGGAGAACGAAGATGGCTGACGCGCTGGGAATGATCGAGACCAAGGGCTTCGTGGCCATGGTCGAGGCCGCGGACGCGATGGTGAAGGCTGCGCGCGTCGAGCTCGTGGGCTTCGAGAAGACCGGCGGCGGCTACGTCACCGCCATCGTTCGCGGCGACGTCGCGGCGGTCAAGGCGGCGACCGAGGCCGGCGCCCGCCAGGCGCAGCGCATCGGTGAGCTCGTGAGCGTGCACGTCATCCCGCGCCCGCACGAGAACATCGACTTCGTGCTCCCGCTCGGCCGCAAGCCCGACACCGCGAAGTAGCTCCCATGAAGCTCGGCAGGGTGGTCGGGACCGTCGTGGCTTCCCGCAAAGACGAGAAGCTCGAAGGGCTGCGCCTCTACATGGTGCAGGACCTCTCGCTCGGGATCACCGGGCGGGATTCCTTCGTCGTGGCCGTCGATTCGGTGGGTGCGGGCGTGAACGAGGTCGTCCTCTACGCGTCCGGCTCCTCCGCGCGCCAGACCCGGGAGACCGACGGCCGCCCCGTCGACGCCGTGATCATGGCCATCGTCGACACCGTCGAGGTCAACGGGGCCGTCGCATACGACAAGACCGGGGACTGATCCATGGAGCGCCAGCAGATCGAGTCCCTCGTCGAGAAGGTGCTCGCCCGCCTCGCAGCGGGGGACACCTCGTCGCCGAACGGCGCCCGCCCGGAGCCGCCCGCGAAGCCGCGTGGCGTGTTCAAGAGTGTGTCGGACGCCGTGGGGGCGGCCCGCCAGGCGCAGCTCACGCTCGCCGCGCTGCCGCTCGAGAAGCGGCGCGAGATCATCGCCAACATCCGGCGGCGCTGCGCCGAGGATGTCCTGACGCTCGCGAAGATGGCGGTGGAGGAGACCGGCCTCGGCCGGGTGGACGACAAGGTCAAGAAGAACCTTCTCGTCATCCACCGCACGCCCGGGCCCGAGATCCTCGAGCCCATCGCCTACACCGGGGACGACGGCCTGACGCTCATCGAGCGCGCGCCGTACGGGGTCATCGCGGCCATCACGCCGACGACCAACCCCACCGAGACCATCATCTGCAACGGCATCGGGATGGTCTCGGGCGCGAACACCGTGGTGTTCAACACCCACCCCTCCGCGAAGGGCGTGAGCGCCTACACGATCGACCTCATCAACCGCGCGTCGATGGAGGTGGGTGGGCCCGAGAACATCATGACCTGCATCGCCAGCCCGACGATCGAGTCGGCGAACGAGCTGCTCCGGTTCCCCGGCATCCGGCTCAACGTGGTGACGGGCGGGCCCGCGGTCGTGAAGGCGGCCTTGGCCGCGAACAAGAAGGCGATCTGCGGCGGCCCGGGCAACCCCCCGGTCGTCGTGGACGAGACCGCCGACATCGACCAGGCCGCGCGTGGCATCATCGCGGGCGCCAGCTTCGACAACAACATCATCTGTTGTGACGAGAAAGAGGTCTTCGTCGTCGAGAAGGTGGCCGACAAGCTGCTCGACACGATGGACCGCGCGGGCGCCGTCCGCTTGCGGAACCACCAGATCACGCGGCTGATGAAGCTCGTGCTCACCCCCGACGGCGAGCACGTCAACAGCAAGTGGGTCGGCAAGAACGCCAGCCAGTACCTGCGCGAGATCGACGTGCCCTTCCAGGGCGATCCGCGGCTCATCACGTGCGAGGTCCCGTTCGACCACGCGTTCGTCCAGCACGAGCTCCTCATGCCGATCATGGGCGTGGTGCGCGTGCGGGACGTGCACGAGGGCATCGACATGGCCATCCGCGCCGAGCACGGCTTCGGCCACACGGCGTCGATGTACAGCAAGAACATCGACTCGCTGCACCGCATGGCGCGCGCGGCGAACGTCTCGATCTTCGTGAAGAACGCGCCCAACTACGCGGGCCTCGGGTTCGGCGGCGAGGGCTACACCAGCTTCACCATCGCCTCGCCCACCGGCGAGGGCCTCACCACCGCACGGAACTTCACCCGCGAGCGGCGTTGCACGCTCTCCGGTCACTTCCGCATCGTATGAGGCGCATCGTATGAGGCGCATCGTATGAGGCGGATCGTATGAGGCGGATCGTATGAGGCGGATCGTATGAGCGACGCCCTCTCGCTCCTCGAGCTCGACTCCATCGCGCGCGGCTATCGCGTGCTCGACGCGATGGTGAAGGAGTCGCCGATCACCATCGTGGCGGCGAACCTCGTCGAGCCCGGCAAGTTCCTGATCCTCTTCGGGGGCGGGGTGGCCGAGGTCGATGCCGCCTTCAAGGTCGGCCTGGCCGTGGCGGAAGAGACCGTCCTCGACTCGGTGTTCCTCCCGGGCGTGCACCCCCGCATCTGGACCGCGCTCGCCGGGGAGACCACCCGCGGCGACATCGACACCATCGGCGTCATCGAGGCCGCCTCGATCGCGGGCGTCATCGAGGCCGCGGACCGCAGCATCAAGGAGGCCAACGTGGCGCTCCTGGGGCTCCGCATCGCGCCGGCGCTCGGCGGCAAGGGCTTCTACGTGGTGGACGGCCAGCAGTACGATGTCGAAGCCGCGATCGAGGCCGGCACCGCCGTGCTCCAGGGCCGCGGTAAGCTCGTGCGGGCGGAGCGCATCGCGCGTCCCCACCCTGACTTCCTGGCGCACCTGTTGCGCCCCGCCCCGTTCATGATCAACCAGCATGGAGGTGCCTAGTGCAGCTCGCGCGCGTGCTCGGGTCCGTCGTCGCGACCATCAAGCATGAGAGCCTCACCGGCGTCCGCCTGCTGCTCATCCAGCCGCAGGACGAGAACGGCGTGCACGACGGAGACCCCATCGTCGCCGCCGATGCCCTCCAGGCCGGCGTGGGGGACCTCATCGAGTGGACCACCGGCCGCGAGGCCGCGCTGACCCTCCCCGACACGTACTCCCCGGTCGACACCGCGGTAGTGTCCATCGTCGACCACGCCTGGAGCGACAAGAGGTACCTCGGATGATCCTCGGTCGTGTCATCGGCAACGTCGTCAGCACCGTGAAGCACCCCTGCTTCGAGGGCAAGAGCGTGCTCATCGTCCAGCCGGTCCTCCCGGACGGGCGGACACCCAAGGGCGCGAGCTTCCTCTCGGTCGACAGCGTGCAGGCTGGCGTGGGAGACCTCGTGCTCGCCGCCCGCGAGGGCAACACCGCGCGCCAGATCCTCGGGGCGGACTCGGATCCCCTCCACTCGGTGATCCTCGGCATCGTGGACGAGGTCACGCACGAAGCGTAGGCCGCCCAATGTCGGCGGGTCGGGCTACGATGGCCGCGGAGGAGCCCGCGTGTCGCAAGAGCAGGGAGTTTCGTCGTACGGCCTCCTGGCGTTGGCCATCGGCGTGGTCCTGTCGGTCGCGACCACGTGCGGGCCGTCCGAGCGCCTGCCGCAGCTCGTTCCGGACACCGGCGGGGGCGGCGGCGCCGTGGTCGAGGAGGAGATCGGCTACACGGTCGACACGAGCACGGCCTTCGCCCTGCACGGGGAGGGCGACAGCGTCGTGCGCACCGTGCACGTGACGCTGACCGCGGACTGCCTCGCCGAGGTGGAAGCGTACGCGTGGGGCTACCCCACCGGGTGGGCGGTGATGGGCGTGTCGCTCGAGCAGGGGACGGCCCCCGGAGACACCGGTGGGGCCGACACGGGTGCCGACACGGGTGCCGACAGTGGCGCAGATAGTGCCGGCGACAGTGGCGGCGGGGAAACCGGGGCGCCGGACACCGCGGTCGACACGGGGATGGACACGGCCACGGACACCGGGGCCCTGGACACCGGCGCGGTCGACACCGGCGTGATCGACACCGGCGTGATCGACACTGCCACGGACACCGGCGCGGCCGACACCGGCGTGATCGACACCGCCACGGACACCGCCTCCCTCGACACCGCCGACACCGGCCCGCCGCCCGATGCGCGCTTCCGCGTGAACGTCGTGCGGAATGACGGCCTCGTCGTACTCGACGACGGCTTCGGCCTCTACGGCGAGGAGGTCACCCACGCGTTCGCGAGCGACCTCGAGGCGTTCCGCGGGTGTGTCCGCGACCTGCCCTGCGAGCGCACCTGGGAGGTCCGGGTCACGCTCACGCAGGGAGAGGACGCCTACGGCGACCTCGGCGTGCACTCCCGCATCCAGATGTGCAGCTCGGGCCCCGGCGACGCCGCGGACATCAGCGTCACGGTGGACTGAGGCGAAAGGCTAGCTCTTGGCCCCCGGGAGCACGCACACGTCGCCCTCGCACACCATGCCGTCGGCTACGGCGGGCGCGCGCTCGTTCCACGCCTGCGTGATCGCGGCCAGGAGCGTGTCGGCGGGCTGCGCGCCGGAGACGCCGTACTTCTGGTCGAGCACGAAGAAGGGCACCCCGCGGATGTCCATGGCGCGCGCGGAGGCCTCGTCGGCGCGCACATCGTTGGCGTGGGCCGCCGGGTCCGCGAGCATCGCGGCGACCTCCGTGGCGTCGAGCCCCACCTCCGCGGCGAGCGCGGTGAGCTCCGCGTTGTCCCCGATGCGGCGGCCCTCGGTGAAGTAGGCGCGCAGGAGGCGCTCCTTCATGGCGCCCTGGAGGCCGTGCCGCGCCGCGAAGTGGAGCAGGCGATGGGCGGCGAACGTGTTCTCCGGGCGCGATTTCTCGAAGGCGAACTGGAGGCCGTCGAGCGCCGCCGTCCGCGTCATCTGCGCCTGCATCTCCTCAGCCTTCGCCCGCGACATCCCGTACTTCCGGGCGAGCAGCTCGCCGTGGGACTCCGTGGACTCCTTCGGCGCGTTCGGATCGAGCTCGAAGCTGTGCCATACGACGGTCACGTCGTCCTTGTTCGGGAAGCGCGCGAGCGCCTGCTCCAGCCGCCGCTTCCCGACGTAGCACCAGGGGCACACCACGTCCGACCACACGTCGATCTGCATCACGGACTCCCTCGGGGGTACACCGACGGCCGGCTCGGCTCGCGGCGGGCCCTCAACAGTAGCCACCGCGACGCTCGCGACGATAGGGGGCGGGGATGGAAGAAGGCCTTCGACGCGAGATCGCCTCGCTCTGCCAGAAGGTGGCGGGGCGCGGCTGGGTGGCCAACCACGACGGGAACGTCAGCGCGCGCTGCGGCGAGCGGTTCGTCGCGAGCCCTACGGCCGTCCACAAGGGGGACGTGCGGGCCGAGATGGCCGTGCTGCTCGACGGCGAGGGCAAGGTTGTCGGCGGGGAACGCAAGGTCTTCAGCGAGATCGCGCTCCACCTCGCCTGCTACCGCGCCCGGGCCGACCTGGGCTTCGTCCTCCACGCCCACCCGCCGACCGCCACGGGCTGGGCCGTCGCGGGCGAGAGCTTCTTCGACCCCCCGTTCCTCGCCGAGCCGGTCGTCTCGCTCGGAGAGTCCATCCCGCTCGTGCCGTACGTGGTGCCTGGCGGCTCGACCGCCGACCTCGAGGCCGCCATCGCCCGCTGCGATGCCGTGCTGCTCGGCAACCACGGCGTGCTCACCGTCGGGAAGGACGCCGAGCAGGCCTTCCTGCGCATGGAGCTCGTCGAGCACCTCGCCCGCATCGCGCTCGTCGCGCGGCAGGTCGGCGGCGCCCGCCCGATCCCCCGCGAGGACGTGGAGAAGCTCCTCGCCGCGCGCGCCAAGTCCGGGCTCGCCCCCCAGCCCACCGCGGCGTGGTCGCCGTCGTCCTCGAGCACCGACTCCGGCGCGCGGCCGGACGTGTCCGCCGTCGTGCGGGACGCCCTGAAGCGGCTCGGGTAGCCACCGTCGGCCGCCCCCTCGGATCGAGGGCGCCCGCCCCTACTCCGCCTCCGCGATCATCCCGCCGCGCTCCTCGTCCGCGCACCACGTCGCCACGAGGCCGTCGAGGTAGCGCGTCTCGACGTCGCCGCCGAACGCCTCCGCCCGGGTCGTCCACGCCCGCTTCTCCGTATGGCAGCCGGTCGGACCGACGCGCACGAGGTCGGTCCACGCCATCAGCGCCCGGGCCTTCGCGACGTTGGCGCGATCGCCGCCGAGCGCGCCGCCGACGGTGCCCTGCCACCGCTGGCTCCGCGGCTTGCCCGTGACGGGATCGCGCCACGTCATGTCGAGCACGAGCGGCGCCTCGGCGACGAGCCCAGTGGGCGCGACCTTGAGATCCTGGAGGAAGAGCTGGGTGGTGCCGCCGTGGAAGCTCACGGGCACCACCTCCGCGGCGACCGTGCTCGCCTCCTCGCCGTAGAAGCGCTGCATGCCCAGGGAATCGGGGAGGTCGAGCGCGAAGCGCACGTCGTCCGCCGCGACCTGCACGAGCGAGTCGAAGCCGGCGCCGAAGATGCGGTCCACGACCTTCTCGCTGCCCAGGTACACGTAGGCGCCGCGGCCCTTCTCGGTGAGCTGCTGGAGCACGTCGTCGTCGAAGTCGCTGCCTACGCCCACGGCCGCGAGGCGGATGCCGCTCTCGTCGAACGCGCGGGCGATCTCGGTCACGCGCGCCGGGTTCACGTCGCCCGCGGTGAGCCTGGCGTCCGTCACGACGACGACCCGCGCGTCGCGCTGATCCTCCGACGCGAGCCGGGTGTGGGACCGCGCGAGCTCGTAGGCCTTCTCCAGCCCGGCGTCGAGGTCGGTGGCGCCGCGCGGCTGGAGCTCCTCGAAGAGGAGGCGGAGGTCGTCGAGGTCGTCGCGCCCCACCACGAAGCCCGAGCGCGCCACGCTCACGTCGTCGTCGAAGAGCACGACGTCTACGCGGTCGCCGGGGCGGAGCCGGTCGAGCATCTTGACGAGGCCGCGCTTCAGGTACTCCATCCGCCCCTCGGCCTCCATCGACCCGGAGCGGTCGAGCACGAGCGTGAGGTCGAGGGGGCGGCGCTCGGGCCGGGTGCCCGTCACGGCGAGGGCGAGCGCGAGGCCCGCCTCGGTGCGGACGGCGGACGCGGAGACCCCGAAGGTGTCCCCGGTCGGGACCGGCTTCGTGGCGAACGTGAAGTAGTTGAGGAGCTCGTGCGGGCGCAGCTCGGCGCTCGCCACCCGCTGCCCCTCCGCGACCGCCCACAACACCCGCTGCGCGCTCGCGAGGCTCATCGAGTCGTCGTTCGAGAGGAAGGTGCGGCCGCCCCACTCGTCGGCGCGCGTGCCGTGCCTGCCGGTAGTCGGGGCGGAGCCCGTGTCGGGGTGGGTGGGCGGCTTCTGCTCGGTGGGGCTCGGCCGTGAGCCCTGCGGCATCGACGCCACGCCCGCCGGCTCCGGATTGGCGCAGCTCGCGAGGAGGAGGACGAGCGGAAGGTAGCGCTTCATGGGGGACCTCGGCCGCCCGGAACGACGGGTCGGGCTCGACCTTACACCTGCTTCAGAAGCGGAGCCCGACCTCCGCCGCGATCATCGGCTGCGCGCGGACGAGGGAGTAGAGGCCGGTGGCTTGCAGGTACCAGCGGTCGGCCGCGTAGCGCCACGTGACGGCCGGCGCCGCGAGGGACTCGATGCCGAAGCGCAGCGCGTGGCGACGGTGGGCCTGCACCGTGACGCCGAGCGACCCGCCCACGAGGGGCACGTAGAGCGGGTTCGCGAGGGGGTCGATCCCCGTGGCCACGAGGGGGAGCGAGAGGTCGAACCGGAACGTTTGACCGCCGCCTTCGAGCGCGACGCCGAGGCCCGCGGAGAGGGCGCCCAGGGTGTCGATGGGGGCCTCGGTGACGAGGTCGTCGTCGGCGATGCCGAAGACGAACGGCGCCACCCGGAACGTGTCGGACTGGTAGACGTTGTAGCGGAGGCCCAGGAGCAGGCCCCCGCGGGGCTCCATCAGGCCGCCGGAGATCGCGAGGCGGTCGGTGATGCCGACGGCGCCGCGCAGCGTGACCGCGCCGCTGGGGCTGTCCCCGCCGACGGCCAGCGCCCCGACGCCGGCCTGCCCCGTGCCGGCCTCGAGCGCGACGGCCGTGGGCATCGCCAGGGTCGGGACGGGCTCCGCGGCGAACGCCGGGGCGGCCGCGAGGAGGAGCAGCATGACGGGCCTGTGCGCGCTTACGGTTCGGGGCGGCGCAGCGCGAGCGACCCGAGCGCGACCGCGAGGATCAGCGCCAGCCCGCCGTCGGGCGTCGTGCTGCGGCAGCCGCACCCGCTGTCGCCGCCGCCGGACTCCTCGGAGGCAGAGATGCGCACGGTGTCGGGTGCGGAGATCTCGGCGCCGTCCGACACCGTGAGCGTGACCTCGTACGTGCCCGCGACATCCGCGACGAAGCGGGGGGTGGCCGAGGTGGTCGAGCTCAACGAGGCCGCGGAGCCGGAGGGGCGGGTGAGGAGGGTCCACGCGAACTGGAGGGGATCGTCCTCGGGATCGGAGGACGAGGCGCCGCTGAGCACGACGGGGTCGCCCACGGTCACGCTCTGGTCGGGGCCCGCGTTCGCGACCGGCGCACCGTTGTTGATCGTGGCGGTGATCTCGACGGTGTCCTCGTCGCTCTCCAGCGCGCCGTCGCTCACGACGAGCCCGACGACGTAGCGGCCGGCAACGTCCGGGATGAACTGGGGATCGGGCCGCTCGTCGTCCACGAGCGTGGCGGAGGAGTCCGCGGGCTGGCTCACGAGCCGCCACGTGTAGTCGAGGGGGTCCTCGTCGGGGTCGTGGGAGCCCGAGCCGTCGAGCCCGACCACGACCTCCACGCTCGCCTCGGCGTCGGCTCCGGCGTCCGCGATGGGCCGCCCGTTGCCGTCCACAGCGCTGTCGAGGGGGTCGCCGCTGTCGAGCGGCACGTCACCGCTGTCGAGGTTCGTGGCGCCCTCGTCCTTGCGCGCGGGAGCCGTCGCGAGGCCGATGCAGCCGGTGAGGAAGAGGAAGAGGGGCACGGTGGCACGATACCGGAACGGGCGCGCCGATGGCGAGGAATCTCTCATGGCAGGCTCCCGGGCCTCGCGCGC
This sequence comes from Pseudomonadota bacterium, assembly GCA_030684355.1. Lineage (GTDB taxonomy): Bacteria > Myxococcota_A > UBA796 > UBA796 > SXON01 > CAJBVW01. Next base: position 40,973 of record JAUXTN010000142.1, on the reverse strand, counting down.
CCTGAAACCAGGGCCTCGGCGCCGAGCAGCGCGCAGCCGATGTGCTGGACGGCGTCGATCTGGACGTCGAGGTCTCCCACGGTGTCGCGGAAGCCGCCGATGAGCGACGCGGGGCGGCCGAGCAGCGGTGCATCCGCCGCGCGGTACTGCGCGGCCAGGAACACGCGGCCCCAGGCCACCGCGGTGCCGATGAGGGCGGGATCCTGGGTGTCCCACGCCTGCGCGACGACGGCCTCGGCGCCGCCGGCTGCCGGGCCGGTCGCGGGGACGAGCCCGCCGCCCGGGGGAGGGGACCCCCACCGCTCGCTGGCCACGTAGGCGGCGCAGATGCCGGCGCCGGCGGACACCCCGCGCACGTCGCGGATCGCGCGCGCCGCGAGGCAGGTCCAGTGCTCGTCGCCGGTCGCGGCCGGGTGCGCGGTCCCCATGTAGTCGCCCGACTCCAGGTAGCGGATCGTGCGGTCCAGCGCGGCCTTGCCGTCGGTGAAGCCGACCCGCTCGGCGGCCGCGAGGGCGAGCATCGTCTGCCCCTGTCCGTAGGCGTTCGCCGTCTGTTCGGGGAACGCGCCGTCGCGCACGGTCATCTCGCCGCGGACCTTCCCGGCGTCGTCCACCGAGGCCGCGAGCTGGCGCACGTAGGCGCCCAGGAGGGCGTCGTCGCTCCGGCGCACCGTCAGGGCGAGCGTACCGAGCGCGGTGGTGCCGATCCAGGCCTTGCCGTCGTCGCGCGAGGGGTCGAGGACGTAGGCGCGGCCGTCGTCCGTGCGGCCGCTCATGGCGTCGAGGTGGGTCAGCGCGGCGTCCGCGGCGGCGGCGGCGACGGGGTCGTCCGTGGCGGCCCAGGCGCGCGCGAGGAACCATGCGGTGCCGGCGTGCCGCGGGTAGTTGTACCCGGGCCCCGGCACGCCGCTCGGCCCGCGGACCACGTAGGTGAAGCGCCCGCCGGCGTTCTGGCCGCCCGCGAGGTGCGCGACGGCGGCGCGGATGGCGGTGTCGACCGTGGCGGTGTCGAGGGTGTCGGGGCCCGGGGCCCAGCCGCGCGCGAGCTCGATGACCCCGTCGGCGGAGGCGAGCGCGGAGCGCCACCGGAGGGTCTCACCGCGGGCCGTCGGGGCGAAGAACTGGGGGAGCAGCTCGGTTCGGGACAGGGTGCGCGCGAACACCGCGGGCGAGCGGCCGTCCGAGGCCGCGGGGGCGTCCGTGCCGGCGCGCGCGAGGCGCGAGGGGAGCGCGTGCACGGCGACATCGACGAGGAGGGCGTCGCGGGCGCCGGGGGCCGCGAGCTTCGAGAGGGCGGACCCGAGGGTGGCGCCGGTCAGGGTGCGGGCGTCACCCGGGACGCCGTCGCGCAGCGGCGTGACGCGGACCCGGGCGTCGGCCGGGAGCGCCACGTTCGCGAGCGCGGTCGGGGAGCCGCCGGACCACTGGCCCCAAAGGGCCCCCGCCACGTCGGTCACCCGCTCGCTGCCGGGCAGGGTGCCGTAGGACACGAGCCCCTGCGTCGCGGGCAAGAGCGCGAGCGGCGCGAGCAGCGCGATCTGGCCGGGACGGCGGCCCGCGGCGCCCCCGCGCGTCTGCCAGAGCCGCGCGAGCGGGAACGCGAGCACCCACGGCAGGGCGAGGACCGAGCCGCCGAGGAGGTTCAGCGCCTGCTGGCCGGCCACGGGGCCGAAGACGCGCTCGATGTGCAGCGCGACCGCCGTGAACCGGCCGTACACGACGAGCACGAGCACGAGGCTCGCGACGTGGAGCCAGGGCTCCCAGCGCGGGCGCCGCGCGACGCCGAGGAGCTGCGCGACGGCGGCGCCGCCGATCAAGGCGGCGTCGACGTTCCAGCGGTGGGAGAGCTCCCACGCGGCCGCGGCGTAGACGGCCGCCTGGGCCAGGTGGAGCACCGCGAGCATGCCGACGCTCCTAAAACTGGAACACCGTGCCGCCCGAGATCTGCGGGATGACACCGATGTTGTTGATGTCCGCCTGCATGAGCTCGAACTTCTCGCCCCAGATGATGCCGACGGAGAGGTTCAGGTTCAGCCCGAACGTGTCCGCCACCATGAAGTCCGCGCCGGCGCGGGCGCGGGCGCCCAGGGCGAGGTCGAACGTCTTGGTGTAGGGGGTCAGCGTGAGGTCCACGCCGCCGTACGGGCGCACGGCGTTCTTCGAGTTCTTGTAGAGCACGCCGAGGTTGATCGGCAGGATGGTCTGCCACGGCGAGGCGTTGATCTCGCTCTCGTCGACGCCCTGCTCGAAGGCGAGCTGCTCGACCACCTTGTCCGAGTACTGGCGCTGGGTGGAGAAGCCCTCGACGCCCGCGATGAGCTGCACCACCGGCGCGACCGGGATCGCGAGCTCGGCGCCGTAGGTGACGAAGTTGAAGTCGTAGTAGCGCGAGTACCCGACGCGGCCGGCGAGGGAGATCCCGGGCTTCTCGTCCTCGCGCTCGATGCGCGTGCTGGAGCTGCTGCGGCTGCCGCGATCGTCCTCGTCGAAGCTACGGGAGCGGCTCGACGACCCGGAGGTGGAGCGGCTGGACGAGCTGGAGCGCGAAGAGGGCTCGTCCTCCTCGATGTCGCGGGAGCGCGACGTGGCGCGGGGCTCGTCCTCGTCCTCCTCGTCGAGGTCGCGGGAACGCGAGAGGCTGCTGGGCTCGTCCTCGTCCTCGCCTTCCTCCTCGTCGAGGTCGCGCGAGCTGGAGGTCCGCGACGAGCTGGAGCTCGATCGCGACGACTTCGGGGCGACCTCCTCCTCCTCTTCGTCGAGGTCGGCCATCTCTTCTTCGTCCTCGTCGAGATCGCGCGAGGTCGTGCGGCTCGAGGAGGTGGTCGGCTTCGACGTGGTCGACTTCGACACGCTGGTGGACTTCGTGGTGCTCGCGCGGCTCGGCGCCGGCGCGTCCTCCTCCTCCTCCTCGGTCTCGGTCTCGATGTCCATGAGCCCGACCGACGAGCCGAACGAGAAGTCCTCGTCGTCGTCCGCCGCGGCCGGGGCCTCGTCGGCCTCCTCTTCGGCGTCGCGCGCCCGGCGCGCCGCTTCGGCCTTGGCGCGGGCGGCGAGACGCGCGGCCTCCTCGGCCTCCTCCTCGTCGCGCAGCGCCTGTGCGGCGGCCTCCTTGGCCTTGCGATCGGCGTCGGCCTTGGCCTTCGCGTCGGCGTCCGCCTTGGCCTTGGCCTTCGCTTCGGCGTCCGCCCGGGCCTTCGCGTCGGCGTCGGCCTTGGCCTTCGCGGCCGCGTCCGTCTTGGCCTTCGCCGCGGCGTCGGCCTTGGCCTTCGCGGCGACCGCGGCGCTGTCGTCCTCTTCCTCCTCCTCTTCCTCGTCCTCCTCGTCCGCCAGCTCGCGCGGCTTGGAGTTCGACGTGGTGTCGATCCGGGTCTTCGTCGGGGTCGGCGCGGGGGCGGTCTTCGACGCGGTCTTGGAGGTGGACTTCGGCGGCGGCGCGGGGGGCCCGTCGAACTCGAAGCCGTCCTCTTCCTCTTCCTCGAAGCTCGGGACGGGCGCGGCGGCGGCGGCCGTGGCGGCGGGCGACTGCCCCGACACGAGCTGCTTCACCCACTTGCCGGCGTTATCGGCGAGCGAGGCGGGATCCCCGGCGATGTCGAACGTCGCCTTGTTCTTGATCGTGCCCTTCTGCGCGTCGAAGAGCACCAGGTACACCTGGAGGCCCTTCGAGCCGGTGCCGACCGTGCCGGTGAGCACGGCATCCGCGCCGGCGGCCTTCGCGATGCCCGCGAGGCAGCTCATCGAGGAGAGGCACTTCTCGTTGAGCGTCGAGGGGGCCGAGGGGAGCTCGGTCACGGTCTCGTACGCGCCGGAGAAGTCGAGCTCGGAGCTCAACAGCCCGGTGACGTTGCCCGCGACCTTGGCGTCGATGCCCTTGGCGATGAGCGGCGGAACGACGGCGCTGGCCGCGGACGCGATGCCGGGCGCGAAGAGCGCGAGGAGGAGCGGGGCGATGCGGGACGCCCCGCGGAGGGAGCTACGGCGCGACATATGGACCTCGAAGCCTGGGAAGGTCGAACCCCAGGCGGGGCAAACGCTAAGCATGCCACAATAGGTGGAAAGATGCACGTCCCGCTGGCCTGATGCTGCGGTGGAAGGCATAAGGTGCCCCCCATGAACGACCTCCCCACCCGCCGGCTTACGGCCCTGGCGATCGTCGGCGCGTCCGCGGCCGCGGGAGCCTTGTTCGGGAGCGCCGAGGCCGCGCGCGTCGTGGTGGGGGAGCGCCTCCTCCTCGGGGACTTCCAGGTCGTCGCGCTCCTCGTTCTCGGTGCGCTGGGCGGCGCGGTGCTCTCCGCCGCGGGCTCCCTCCCGCTCCTGGTCCTGCCGCCGCGTCCCCTTGGCCGCGCCCGCTGGCTCGGGTTCGTCTGGGGCCTGTTCGTGCCCATCGTCGGGTCGGTCGGCGTCGCGTGGTTCACCGATCCGCCGCCGTTCACCGAGCCCTTCCCGCTCCAGGGCAACGTCGGCGCGTTCGCCGCGCTCACCGTCGCCGTCGGGCTCCTCCTCGGGGTCGTCTACCAGGGCGCTCGCGGCGCCCGGGCCGTCGGCGGCGCCGCGCTCTCCCTGGCGGTGGGGCTCTCCGCGTGGGTCTACGCCGCGGTCGACCCGCTCCCGGCTCCCACCGGTGCGGTCCCCGCGGGCGCGCCCAACGTGCTGCTCGTCACGCTCGACACCACCCGGGCCGACCGCGTCGGCGCCTACGGGAACGAGTCCGTCCAGACCCGCGCGTTCGACGCCCTCGCCGCCGAGGGCGCGCTCTTCACGGCGGCCTCCGCGGTGGCGCCGGTCACCGGGCCGAGCCACGCCAGCATGCTCTCCGGCCGCGGCCCGTGGGACCACGGCGTGCTCCTCAACGGCGTACCGCTCCCCGAGACGCCGCTCCTGGCCGAGCTCCTCCGCGACCAGGGCTGGGCCACCGGCGCGTTCGTCAGCGCCTACGTGCTCGACGGCGGCCTCGGCTTCGCGCGCGGCTTCGAGGTCTACGACGACGACTTCGGCTGGCTCCCCGGCGCGAGCGCGCTCCTGCCCGCGCGGATCGCGGCGATGGGCCGCCGCCACGCCGATCCCGACGAGGTGCTGGAGCGCCGCGGCGCCGACACCGTCGACCAGGCCCTCGCCTGGATCGGCCAGCGCCCCGCCGCCGGGCGAGGGGGAGGCGCCTGGTTCCTCTGGGTGCACCTCTTCGATGCCCACGGCCCCTACGCGCCGCCGCCTCCCTACGACACCCTCTACTACCAGGGGGACGAGCGGGATCCCGCCAACACCTCCATGTCGGTCGTCGAGAACGTCGCGCCCTACCTGAAGAAGAGCCTGCTCGGCGTCACCGACCTCAAGTACGTGCTCGCGCAGTACGACGGCGAGGTCTCCTACGCGGACGCCCAGCTCGCCCGCCTCCTCGGCGCGGTGGACACCCAGAACACGCTCGTGGCCGTCATGGGCGACCACGGCGAGTCGCTGGGGGAGCATGGCGTGTGGTTCAACCATGGGGACGACGTCTACGAGACCAGCGTACACGTGCCCTTCGCGCTCCGCTGGCCCGGCCGCGTGCCCGTCACGAAGGTCACGAGCCCCGTCGAGGGCACGGACCTCACGCCCACGATCCTCGAGCTCGTGGGGGTGGCGGCGCCCCAGGAGATGACCGGCGAGAGCGTGGTGCCGACGTTCGCGGGCGCTCCCGGCCGCACGATCGCGCATTCCATGTGCTTCGACCGGGTCGCGAACCTCGCGGCGCGCAAGGCGGGCACGATCACGGCGCCGACGTACCGCATGGCGGGTCTCCGCGGCCCGATGAGCCGGTTCGTGGCGCGCGAGGTCGACGGGACCTCGACCTACTACGAGCTCGGCGCCGACCCCCTCGGGGTCATCGAGGCGAGCAGCACCGTCGGCGCCACGCCCGCCGGGGCCGAGCTCCTCTCGCTCCTGCGCGGGCAGGCGATGGCGCTCTTCGAGGGGGACGCCACGTCGCGCAGCGCGATCGAGGTCTCCGCCGAGGAGCGGCAGCGCTTAGAGGCCCTCGGCTACATGGACCAATAGATGGTGGTCGGCGAATCCCCCGCGAAGGACCTCTATCGACGCGTGGTGTGGGGCCCGTGGCGCCTCGCCCTCGAGCGGGGCCCGTACGGCGTCGAGTACGTCGCCAACCGCCGCCTGGGGCTCCTCGCGGGGCGCTTCGCGGGCGGCACCCGCGCGAAGGTGGAGGAGAACCTCCGGCGCGCGTTCCCCGACCGCACGGATCTCGGCCGGGTGGCCCGGCGCACGTTCGGCGCCCACTTCGCCAACCAGTACGCGAGCTTCGCCTTCGGCCGCATCGACCGTGATAATTGGCCGCGCTACCTCGTCTGGGAGGGGCTGGAGCACGTCGAGGCCGCGCGCGCCGCCGGCGAGGGCCTCGTCCTCGTCCATCCGCACATGGGCCCGGCGCAGCTCCCCCTCTGCGTGCTCGGCGCCATGGGCTTCCCCGTGCACCAGGTGGGCGGCGGCGAGCCCCAGATCGAGAAGTCCGAGGCCGGCCGCTGGGCGAGCGAGCTTCGCCACCAGCTCGAGGCGCGCATGCCCGTGACCCTCCACGACGGCGCCGGCTACCTCCGCAAGGTGCTCCGCGCCTTGTCGAACGGCGAGATCGTCCTCACCGCGTGCGACGGCACCGGCGGCGGCAAGGAGATCGGTCGCCGTCTGGAGCGAACGGTGCTCGGCCAACGGATGCGCGTGCCGGTAGGCGGCTTCTGGCTCGCCTCCCGCGCCAAGGCCCGCGTCCACACCCTCCACGTCGTCCCCGACGGCCTCCGCCACCGCGCCATCGTCGGCCCCCGCGTCGCCCTCCCCACCGACCCCGACGCCGCCCTCGAAGCCGGCGCCGACGCCACCGCCGCCTTCCTCGCCCGCGTCCTCGCCGCCCACCCCGAAGAGTGGCACTTCTGGGACGCCTTCGAGCCCGGCCGGCTGCTCGCATGACGCGCCGTGATCGTCGGAACGCGGGTATGCTTGTGGCGGGGCTCCGCCCCGCAACGCCCGAAGGCACGTGGTGGTCGGCCGGAGGACCAGAATGCCGCCCCTGACTACGAAGAAGCCCCGCGGTCCCTGGCCCGCTCGCCTGCTGAGCGCGCTCGCCCTCGCGGCGTCGGTCCCCGTGTTCGCCGCCGACGTCGCGAACCCGTTCTTCAACGACCTCGGCCCGCTGATGGTGGCGGGGGCGCTCCTGGCGTTCCTCCTCCGCGATCGGGCGGCGCGGATGGGCGCCATCGTGGCGACGGTCTTGTGGGGGGTGAGCGGGTTCTCGCCGACCGGGAAGGTCGCCGCGAAGGTGGTCGTCCTCGGGGTGGACGGCGCGACGTTCGACGTCATCGACCGGCTCGATCTCCCAAACTTCCGCGCGCTCGCGAAGGACGGGACCCGGGCCACGCTGACCTCGATGGAGCCGATGTTCTCGCCGCTCCTGTGGACCACGATCGCGAGCGGGCGGCCCCCCGCGGAGCACGGCATCCGCGGGTTCCACGTGGCGTCGACGGACTGCGAGGTGGCGCGGTTCTGGGACATCGCGGAGGACCGCGGCCACACCGTCGGGCTCTACAAGTGGCTCGTGGACTACCCGCCGCGCGAGGTCGCGGGGTTCTGGGTGCCGTCCTGGTTGGCGCCGGGCCCCGAGACCTGGCCGGCGGCGCTCTCCTACGTCAAGGAGCTCGAGCTCTCGAAGCGCATGCGTCGCAAGCAGGTCGCCGCACGGCACGGCACCGTCGAGCTGGTGTGGGGCCTCGTGAAGGCGGGGGTGCGGCTCTCGACGCTCGCGCGCGCGGCGGCGTGGTCCGCCGAGGAGCGCGTGCTCCACCCGAAGCCCGCGCGCGCCAACCTCGTCATGCAGACGATGCGCGGGCGCATCGACCGCGACGTGTTCGTCGCGCAGCTCCACGCGCGGGACCCCGAGCTCGCGACCTTCACCTACTACGCCACCGACGGCCTCGCGCACCTCTACTGGGACCAGCCGGAGATCGTCGAGCAAGCGTACCGGCAAGCCGACGCAATCCTGGGGGACATCCGCCTCCACCTCGCGCCGGACGCGCGGTTGATCGTCGTGAGCGACCACGGCTTCAAGGCGATGGACGGCACCGGGCTCGCCGGGCAGTTCGCGCCGCTGACGGAGCGGCTCCGGGCGCGCTTCACCGCGGAGGTGGGCCCCGCGGACGTGACCAAGGTGGGCCACAAGCTCACCGTCGGCCTCGCCGACCCCGCGGGGCAGGCCCGCGCCGTCGCGTGGCTCTCGGCGCTCGCGGACGCCGCCGGGGAGCCCTTCTACCGGGTCGAGGACCTCGGCGGGGGCTCGATCGGACTCACGCTCACGGACGAGCAGATCACGGCCGAGCGGCTCGCCGCGGACAGCGTCGGGGGCGAGCCCATCGCCGACTACGTGAAGCTGACCGACGCCTACACGGGCACCCACGAGTCGCGCGGGGTCTTCTACGCGGTCGGCGCCGGCGTGCCCGCGGGCGCCACCCTCGAGCCCGTCGCGCTCCTCGATGTCGCGCCGACCGTGCTCGCCGCGCTCGGCATCCCCGCGTCCATCGAGATGGCGGGCGCGCCGGTCGTGTTCCCCGAGGTCACCCCGCGCGTGGCCGATTGGGACGGTGTCCTCCTCGACCTGACGTGGCTCGGCGGCGAGGACGGCCAGAACGAGGAGGCCCTGAAGGCGATCGGCTACATCGAGTAGGGCGCGGGGGACGTCACCGCGGCGGCCTCACGGCGTCGGGCAGGTGTAGGTCCAGGTGGACCGCTCTTCCTGGCTCAGGGTCATGCCGTCGTTGTCCACCATGCTGACGTACGCCGCCTCCAGGGTGACGCGCCCGAGCGTGTCGTGGTCGTATTCGACGCCTTGGGTGTACCGGTCGCCGGAGAGCTGCTCGCCGCGCGTCTCCAAGAGGAGGCACTGCTCGTCGCGCTCGTAGGTGAGGACGCCGTCGATGACCGCGTCGTCGTCCCAGTCGTAGAGCACCGAGACGGTCTGGCCGTGCGCGTCCGTGGTGGTGATCTGGGTGGACCCGGTCGAGCGGTCGGCGTCGCTGCACGCCATCGTCGCGACCTCGCCCTCGTCGAGGAGGGCCCAGGTGGTGTCGCACGTGCTGTCGATCGTCCCGTCCGCGCCATTGTCGTGCCCGGTGCGCACGAGGCGACCGAGCGCCCAGGTGTTCAGCGTGATGTCGTCGAGCGTGCCGTCGGCGCCGGTGTCGCGCTCGGACCGCACGAGGTGGCCGGCCTCCCAGATACCCGCGATCGTGCCGTCGATCGTCCCGTCCGCGCCGTCGTCGCCCTCGGTGAGGACAAGCTGCCCGTCGGCGTCGTAGGTGTACCAGGCGTGGCGGTTCGCCTCCGGGTAGAGCGCGTACAGGTGCGTCTCCTCCACGAGGAGGTCGCCGTCGTAGACGTAGGTCTCCTCCCCGTAGGTGTCCCCGCCGAGGAGCCCGTGGGTTCCCGTCAACATGCGCCCCTCGTCGTCCCAGGTCCACACGCTCTCGAACGAGGGCTCGCCGTCGGCGTGCTCCTCGCGCCGGACCTCGTTGCCGTCGGCGTCCCAGGCGTGGGTGGCGCTCCCGACGACGGCAGCGGCGTCGTCGGGGAGCATGGGCCGAACCTTACCGGCCCCGCCCGCGGTTGTCCGCCGAGCGGACGCAACGTGACACGGGCGCCCGTTTCCATAGGGGGGAGGCGGGTTTTGGCCGCTACGCCCCCGCCGGGGCGTTGCGGGGGTGGCGAGCCCCCGCACGGGTCCGGGCGCGAAGCGCCCGGGCCCCCTCCTCAAACGCGAGAACGACGGCGAGGCCGCAGGAGGAGAGCGCCGACGAGGAGGAGCGCCGCGGAGCCGCCGCCGCAACCCGCGGATCCGGTCGGGGGAGGCGAGTCGGATTCGGCCGGAGGTGGCTCGGGCTCCGCGCAGTCGTCCTCGCCGTCGCAGTCCTGGTCCAGGCCGTCGCAGTCGAGGTCCGCCGCGCCCGGATGGAAGTCGTCGTCGTCCTCGTCGCAGTCGGCCTCGCGGTCGTCGCCGTCGGCCGTGTAGCCGTCGGCATCCGCGTCGACGTCGTCCGCGCCGTCGCAGTCCTGATCGAGGCCGTCCCCGGGGGTGTCGTCCGCGTGCGCGTGGAACAGGCCGTTCGCGTCGTCGCAGTCGGTGTCGTAGGGGTCGCCGTCGCCATCGCCGTCGAGGCTGTCCGCGCCGTCGCAGTCCTGGTCGATGCCGTCCGCCACGATGTCGCGCGCGCACGGGTAGATGGCGGGGTCGGTGTCGTCGCAGTCGCCGTCGGCCACGGACCAGCCGTCCCGGTCGGCCTCGTCGAGGATCCAGGTCGTCGTGTCGACGTGGCCGTACAGCGCGTCGTCGTACCAGGCCTGGGTCGGGTACGCCCCGCACTGGTGCCAGTAGGTGAAGATGGCCGCCCGGTGCCCGCCGGAGCTGGCCCACTGCTGCCCGTCGCCGTCGCTGGAGCCCCACGACCAGTCGCAGGTGGAGGTGTCGATGGTGGTGTTGCGGTAGCAGTCGCTGTAGAAGCAGGAGTACGACGTGCCGAGCGTGAAGGAGGCGTCGTCCGGGAGGTCGAGGACCGCGCCGGTCCACACCGCCGTCACGCTGGTGTCCGCGCCCCACGCTGCGCCGCTCGACAAGCTGCCCTCGTCGCTGGAGAGGTCCAGGCGGGTCCAGGTGTCGAGCCCCTCCGGCAGCTCGACGGTCAAGGCCCAATTGGACCAGGTTCGGCGGTCGTTCGGCATGATCTCGCCGGTGGCCTCCCCGTCGAGACGGGTCAGCGTCAGGAGCGCGCCGACGCTCGTCGTGCAGGTCGCTTCGAGCGCGCCTGTGTCGAGCAACACCTCGCTCCAAACACAGTCCGCCTCGACCCAGGCGTCCTGCAGGTCCGAGAGGAGCGTGAACGTGTCGTCCAGCCCGGCGTCCGTGCGGAACTGCGGCGCGTCGGGCGGGGCGTCGAGGGCCGGGCACTCCCAGGGCAAACCGGCGGCGGAGGCGGTCGCGAGGAGGAGCAGCATCTACCGAGGATAGCGCGCCGGATAGAGGGTCGGATGCGTATCTTGATGGTGGCCCGTCGCTACCCGCCCGATGTAAGGAGCGGCACAGAGACGGTGTTCGCCGCCCTCTACGAGGAAGCCCGCCGCCACCACGACGTGCGGCTCGTCGTCGGGTACCGCACCGCCCGCGACCAGGTGCCCGCCGAGGCGGTCGCGGTCGACCTCCGCGACAAGGGCGCGTCCGGCTACCTCGCGATGGCGTTCACCGCCGCGCGCGAGGCCCGCCGCTTCAAGCCCGACGTGGTGTTGTCGAACTCGGTGGAGATCGCCGTCCCGGGCGTGCCGAACGCGCTCATCGTGCACGACCTGAACTTCGGGAGGTCGTCGTTCGGGGAGGGGCGCCGGGACGTGGGCGTGATCCTGCGCGAGCAGCTCTACAAGGCCCAGGGGAAGCGGCTCGACGCGGTGATCACGGTGTCGGCGGCGAGCCGGGCGCAGCTCGTCCGCATCGGGGTCCCCGAGGCGCGGATCACGGTCATCCCGAACGGGGTCGACATCCGACGGTTCTTCCCCCGCGAGGCCGTCCCCGCCGCGCCGATCGGGGCCGCGGGCATGAAGCTCCCCGCGCTCCCGCCGGTCCGGTTCGTGTACCCGGGCCGCATCCTGCCGGGGAAGGGCCAGCACGCCGCCATCGACGCCCTCGGCCGCATGCGCCCCGACCAGCGCTACCGGGCCCACCTGACCATCGTGGGCGCGGTCGCTGACCGGATCTACGCGGATCAGCTCCGCGTCCAGGCCTACAACCAGCCGGTCACCTTCGCGCACGACGTGCCCGACATCGTGCCCTACTACCAGGACAGCGAGGTGGTGCTGTTCCCGACGCTCATGGAGGAGGGGTTCGGCTTCACGGCGGTCGAGGGGATGGCGTGCGGGCGCCCGGTCATCTACTACGACCAGCCGGCGATCCGCGAGGCTACCGGGGGCATCGGGATCGCCGTGCCGCGGGACGACGCCGACGCGCTCCGCAACGCGATGCTGAAGCTCATCGCGGACCCCGAGGAGCGGGCCCGGCTCGGCCGCGAGGGGCGGGCCTACGTGGAGGGGCGCGCGTGGGACCGGGTGTGGGGGCGGTACGAGGCGGTGCTCGACGGGATCCGGCGGTGACGACACGTCCTCGCTGACTACACGTCCTCGAAGAGGGCCTTCACGTCGAGCGTGAAGCCGGGGAGGAGCTCGGAGGCGAGCCGATCCTCGATCTCGGCGACGGTCTCCAGGCCGCGGACCACTTCGATCAACCGCCGGCGGCGATCGACGATCCAGTACTCCTTCACCCCTGCCTCGGCGTACACGAGACGCTTGGCGAGGCGATCGTAGCGGCGATCGTCGGAGAGGACCTCGATCGTGAGGCCGGGCACGCCGTGGAAGACGCCCTGCTGGGAGGGGAGGCCGTCGAGGAGCACGAACAGGTCGGGCTGGACGACGCGGCCGGGCGCGATGCGCACGTCGAACGGGGAGAGGCCGACGAAGGCGGGGCGGTGCTGCCGGGCCCAGAGCCCGAGCTCGATCGAGAGGTAGTGAACAAGGATCTGGTGGGCGCTGGTGGGGGCGGGAGCCAGGATCACCTCCCCGTCGAGGAGCTCGATGTGGTCGTGGCTCTCGGGGAGCTCGAAGAACTCCTCCTCGGTGACCAGCGGGTGTCGACGCGGAGCGGACATGCCCCTATTGTCGCCGCTCTCCCATCCAGCGGCAAGCCCGGCTATCTTCGCCTCGTGCTGACCTACACCTGCGAACGCGGCCGCGTCGACGTGCACCGCGCCTGGACCACGAGCGAGGTGCTCGCCACGATCGAGGCGATGGTCGCCGCGTGGGAGCACAAGCTCCCGTCCGACCGCCGCGCCCGCATCGTGGTGAAGCCGAACCTCAACAACGACCTCGTCGCGCTGACCGGCAACTGCGTCGATCTGCGCGTGCTGGAGGGGCTGTTCGCGGCGCTCCGGCGGCGGGGCTACACCGACCTCACCGTGGCCGACGGCTCGAACGTGGGCGTGGCGCGGCGGAACATCGACACCTTCAAGCGGTTGCGCGTGGCGGCGGTCGCGGAGCGGCACGGCGTGCGGGTCGTGAACCTCAACACGGACGAGGGGCGCGAGGTCGTGCTCCATCGCGACGCCCACCCGGCCATCGCGCGCACCGTGCTCGACGCCGACTTCCTCATCAGCGTGCCGAAGATCAAGACCCACTGCGAGGCCGGCCTCTCCAGCGCGATGAAGAACTGGGTCGGCATCGCGGTCGGCCAGGACAAGCGGCACATGCACTACGACCTGGGGCGCAACATCTTCGCGCTCAACGAGGTCGTGATGCCCGACCTGGTGCTGGTCGACGGGCTGGTCGGCATGGAGGGCAACGGCCCCGGCGACGGCGACCCCTTCCGCTTCGGCCACCTCCTGATGAGCGACGACGCCTTCCTCAACGACCTCGTCGTCTGCCGGCTCGTCGACATGCCCTGGCGGGACGTGCCGTACCTCGTCCACGCGTTCGACTCCGGGCACCTGACCGCGCGGCTGTGGGCGGACATCGTGGAGAAGGTGCCGATGGTGCGCCCGATCAAGCGTGCGCCGCCGCGGAGCCGGCTCGCGGAGCTCTCCGAGGCGCGGTCGCTGACGTGGCTGAAGCTCGCGGTGCGCCCGCTGATCGAGAAGCCGATCGTCGCGGAGACCGCCTACAAGCTGAAGATCATCCAGGACGTCTACTCGCGCGAGGACGACACCCTACGAGTCGTCGCGCGCAAGGCCGAGGCGTGCGGGGACTGCCGCCGCTGCGCGGACGCCTGCCCGACCGGGCTGCCCCTGGAGCAGATCGGCAAGACGACGAGCGCGCCCGACTGCGTGCAGTGCCTCTACTGCTGGTGGGTGTGCCCGAAGGAGGCGATCGTGCTGGAGGGCGAGCGCCACGCGATGGCCCGCCAGATCGATCGGTACAAGGCGCAGATCGAGGGGTTCTAGCCGCCGGGGAGCAGGCTCGGGATGTCGCGCTACCGCCGCGCCCGCTCCCGCAACACCCGCCCGAGGAACACGGTGTTGCCGACGAGATAGCGGCGCCAGAGCCGGGTCGGGTCGACGAGGAGCCGCGCGAGCCACTCCTGGCGGTCGTGCAGCCACGCGGGCCCGCGGCTGACCTTGCCGCTCACGAAGTCGGCGGTCGCGCCGGTGACCCACACGACGGGGGCGTCGATGGCGGCGCGGTGGGCCGCGACCCAGCGCTCTTGCAGCGGAGTGCCCATCCCGACGAGCACGAGATCGGGGGCGAAGGCGTTCATCGCCGCCACCACGGCGTCGTCGTCCTTCGAGTACCCGTGCGCGGTGGCGATGACGAGCCGGGGGTGCCGCTCCTGGAGGCGCCGCGCGGCCTCCGCCGCCACGCCGGGCTCGCCGCCCATCCAGTAGATGTGCCAGCCCGCGGCCTCGGCGCGCGCCGCGAGGTCCCAGATCCAGTCGGCGCCGGTCATGCGCTCGGGCAGCGCCTGGCCGAGGAGCCGCGCCCCGAGGACCACGCCCCCACCGTCGCAGTAGACGAGGTCGGCGTCCGCGAGGAACGCGCCCAGCGCGGGGTCCGCGGCGGCCACGTTGAGGACGTGCACGTTCACGTAGGCGACGGTGGAGCGGCCACGCGCGTGGATCATCCCCGCGACGCGGTCGAGCAGGCCCACCCGGTTCACGGCATCCACCCGGACGCCGAGCAGCGTCACGCGCACCCGGTCCCCGTGCGAGCCCCCGACCGCCCGCTCACTGGGTGCGGCCGAGCCCGTAGTTCCAGTAGATGCCGGCGAACCCGCTGTCGGCGTTGTTGTACGGGATGGTCCCGGACGCCATCTTCACGCGGCCGATCAGGATGTCGACGTAGCGCGCGGAGGTCCACCGGTTCCAGGTCGCCGAGGGGACGGTGAAGCTGCCGTCGTCCCGCATGGCGCAGGTGATGGTCTCGTCCCAGTCGTCCTGCGCGGCGTTGCGCAGCGCGAGGATGGCGACCATGGCGTCCCCACCGCTGCCGCTCCACGTGAGGTTGAGCGCGCTGCGGGTGAGGTTGGGGGGCGTGCCGCCGCTCATCGCCGGGGCCGAGACCGTGAAGGAGCTCGGGAGCGTCAGGACGTTCGGCACGTCGAAGAGCGGGAACCCGTCGGGCTGCATCGGGTCGAGGTCGTAGCTGCCGCCCTGCACGTACTGCGCGCTCGTGACGGCGCGCGCGGCGAACGTGGTGGTCGTGGTGTCCCACGGGAAGGCGAGCGTGCCGCCGCTCGGGAGCGTCAGCGACGCGGAGGAGAGGGCGGGCTCGTAGTAGTAGAGGTCGGGTCCGACGTACTCCGAGCCGCACGAGTCGAGCGTACGGGAGTAGAGCTCCCAGTAGTCGATGTCGGTGGGGGGGGTCAGGTAGAAGGAGGCGGAGCCCTCGTCCGTGCCGCTCCAGTAGGAGCCGACGTAGTGGACCCACTCCATCGAGCCGATGAGGCCGTAGGTGTCGGTGCCGTCTTCGTAGTAGGTGAAGCCGGAGGTGAGCGCTCCGGTGCCGTCGCTCGTGGTGACCGATACGTCGACCATGCCCTCGGCGGTCTGCGCGGGGGTCTGGACCACGATCTCGTTCGCGGAGACGGAGACGCGGGTGGCGACCGCCGTGCCGAAGCGGATGGTCGCGGAGCTGTCGAATGGCCCGCCCGTGATGACGACCTGGGTGCCGCCGACGGTGGTGCCGTAGGCGGGGGTCACGTCCCGCACGTTCAGCAGCTCGCTGTCCGTGTCGGCGTCGGTGTCCGTGTCCGTGTCGCTGTCGGTGTCGCTGTCCGTATCGGTGTCCGAGTCGGCGTCGGTGTCGGTGTCGGTCTCGTCGATGGACGTGTCGCCCGAACCGCCGCGAGGGCCGTCTTCGAGGATCAGTTGCTCGAGGCCGAACTGGCAGCCGGGGAGCAGGCAGAGGAGGGTCAGCATCCGCATCGCGGCCTCAGCTTAGACCCGGGTGCCCGGGGGTGCAAGGGCGGGGGTTCTTGTGCCGGCGTGGGCAGAGCGCTACGCCGGCTCGGGGGTGACCCGACCGGGGGGGATCGGCAGGCGCCGATCCCGCTCGGCGAGGAACGTGAACAATTTGCCCGCGCTCTGGGCCTTGTGGCGCAGATCGGTCAGCGATCCGACGTTCCGCACCTGCTCCCAGAGCCCGCGCGGCGAGAGGTACTGGCCCGCGTAGGCGAGCTTCAGGGCGATGCGCAGCTCCTTCGCGGAGAGGTGCGGCAGGTTCACGATCACGTCGCGGACGTTGTCGGCGGGCGTGAAGTCCCCCTCGACGAACCAGCCCTCCCTGCGGGCGATGTCGTAGAGCTCGGTCGAGGGCGCGGGGAGCGCGACGGAGAAGTGGACGAACCGGGTGCCGAGGCGGCGCGAGGCCTTCCAGGACCACCACAGGGTCTTCCAGGTCTCGTTGGGGGAGGCGCCCATGAGCACGCTCACTTCCGGCTCGACGCCGTTCTCGCGGCACACGCGCACGGCCTTCTCGATGTCCTTGACCTTGATCTCCTTGACCATGTCCTCCAGGAGCCCGTCGTCGAAGCTCTCGGAGCCCATGTAGACCATCTTGCAGCCGGCCTTCGCCATGGCCTGGATGGTCGCGGGGTCGTGAAGCATGTTTGCACGGGCGAGGCAGATCCAGTGGAGGCCGAGCGGCGCGATGCGCTCGCAGATCTCCTGGGTCCGGGCCTTGCCCCAGGTGAAGATGTTGTCCGCGACCTCGACGCCCTTGTAGCCGAGGGCCGCGATGTCCTCGAACTCGGCCACGATCTGGTCGACCGTGCGCTTGCGGAGCGGCGGGCGGTCCACGTACCACTCGGGCTGGAGCCGCTTGAACTCGAGCTCGATGGCCTGGTCGATGGCGTTGGGCGTACAGAACGTGCAGCGGAACCCGCAGCCGCGGCTCACCACCATCGTCGTGATCGGGTGCACGTCGAGCCGGTTGGCCCGGTAGTTCCCGAGCAGCATCCGCCGGTCGGGCATGGGGAGCGCGCTCACGTCGAGCAGCTTCCGGAACGGGTTGCGGCGGACCGGCGCGTCCGGGCCGGCGCCCTCCTTCCAGGCGAGCCCGTCGATCGCCGCGAAGCCGCCGCCGTCCTTCCAGGCGCGGTCGAGCTCGAGGAGGGTGTGCTCGGGCTCCCCGAGGAGGCAATAACAATCCTCGTCGTGGAGGAACTCCTCGGGCTTCCAGGTGGCGGCGGTCCCCATGAACACGGCGCGCATCGCGGGGTTGCGGGTGCGCAGGATGCGCATCGCGAGGAGGTCCTCCTCCGCGGAGAGGTAGACGGCCCAGGCGCAGGCCACGTCGAAGCGCTCGGCCTCCGCGAACGCGGTGAACGCAGCGGCGTCCATCCCCTCGGCGGGACAGTCGAGGAAGCGCACCTCCCACCCGGCCCATTCCCGCATGGCGGTCGCCACCTGGAGGAGGTGGATGGGCGGCTTGTAGTCGTACCCGAAGTTGCAGCCATACACGCGGTCGATCGGGCTCTTTCGCCGATTGAAATCGGGCGGGGGAACGTAGAAGAGCGCGCGCATCGAGTGGCTCCGGACAGGGAAGTGGCCGAGTGTAGCCGGAAGCCGGCGGAGATCGCGTGGGAGAGCGCGTCACCGGGCGGTCCGGTGCCGCGGCTCACACGACGACGTGGTCCGAAGGGTGCCGGTAGATCGCCTCCAACCTCGTGATGAAGGGGTCGACCGCGCGGTCGCGGAGCACCCGCTCGCGGCCCCGGGCACCGAGACGCGCGGCGTGGGCCCGGTCCGAAAGCAGGGCCTCCACGGCATCCGCCAGGCGAGCAGGGGTCGAGGGGGGCACGAGCACGCCGTCGACGCCGTCGTCGATCTGCTCCGGGATGCCGCCGACCGCGCTCGCGACGACCGCGCGCCCGGCGAGCTGCCCCTCGAGCACCGCGTAGGGGAAGTTCTCCGGCCACCGGGACGGCACCGCGACGACCCCGGCTTCGCGGAGGGCGGCCGCGAGCCGCAACGGGGGCACGTTGCCGAAGAAGCGGACGTTCGGCGGGGCGGTGCGCTCCAGCCGAGCGCGCTCCGGGCCGTCCCCGTACACGTGGAGCAGGCGCGCGGGGAGGCGGCGCGCGGCGTCGAGCAGGTCGTCGACGCCCTTCTCGGGGGAGAGGCGCCCGGCGTAGAGCCAGTGGTCGCCGATCGGGCCGCCGGCGGGCGCGGGGAGCACCGGGTTCGGGAGGTGCGTCACGCGGTCGGCGGGCACGCCGAAGGCCACGAGCTGCTCCGCGAGGAAGCGCGAGGGGCACAAGAAGCGGTCGACGCGGGTCCAGAGCCCCATGCGCGCGTGGACCCACTTCTCGAGCGCGACCGCCGCGGACTGCGCGAGGTCGTCGCGCTTGCAGCGGTAGCGCACCGCGTTGTCGTAGGCGTGGCCCTTGCAGCGGGTGCACGGCGCGCCTTGCGTGTAGAGCTGGCCGTTCGCGCAGATGAGCTCGTAGTCGTGGACGGTCCACACCACGGGGACGCCCGCCTTGCGCAGCGGCTCGAGGATCGACGGCGTCAGGTGGCGGTGGACGTGGTGCAGGTGCGCGACGTCGGGCCGGTGGTCGGCGAGGAGCGCGGTCATCGCGCGGGCGGCGGCGAACGAGTGGATCGAGGCCGCGACCGCGGCGAGGCGCGCCACCCCGCGGACGCTCCACACGTCGAGCTGCGGCGGGAAGCGCACCTCCCACGGGCTCGGGAGGTTGGCGGGGTGCCGCATCGCGAAGGGGGCGACGGTGTGGCCGCGCGCCTCGAGCCCGTGCCACATCGCGTAGACGCACGTGGTGTCCCCGCCGCGCGGGTGCAGGAACGAGGAGCAGAGGAGGACGTTCACGCGGAGGGCGCCGGGGCGGAAGGCGCGGGGAAGCGGGGCGGCGGCGCGTGCATCGGGGGCCACCCTAGCGCCTCCGCGGGCGGATCGCGACTCCTACGTGGATCCCCGCCGCCACGACAAGCCCCACACCACGCCGAGGGGGATCCAGTGGGTCTGGGAGAAGGTCTCGGTGGAGAGCAGGAGGTTCACGTGGAGCGCCACGAACGTGGCCCACAAGCCGAGGCCGAGGTGCGCCGGGGCGATCCGGTGCGCGTCGTAGCGCGCGTCGACCGGGGCGCGGCGTCGCAAGCGGAGGGCCATGGCCCCGACGAAGCCGAGGTAGCCGAGGAGCCCGACCACGCCGTACTCGCTGGCCACCTTCTGCACGACGCCGTGGGCATCGACGCCGTTGACCCGGTAGTGCGGGAACGTCTGCATCTCGACCCGCACGTTGGCGCCGCCGCCCATGCCGAGCGCGGGGTGCTCGCCCACCATCGTCCAGGCGCGCTTGTCGAGCGAGTGCCGGGAACGCGCGGCGTCGAGCTGGGCGTTCGAGCGCATCAGGAGCGGGCCGTAGAGCGCCGCGAGCACGCCGACCACGACGACGCCCACGAGCACGCCGCGTCGGGAGGCAAGGGTGTACCCCTTCCACACCGCGAAGAACGTGAGGCCAGCACCCGTGGCGATCCACGCGGTCCGGGAGAGCGAGAGCGCGATGGCGACGGCCGCGAGGCCGGCGACGCCGAGATCGACGCGGCCGCGTCGTAAGGCGAGCACGAGCGGCACGAGCGGCGCGAGCGCCACGGCGAGCGTCTTGTGGTTGTTGGTGAGGCCCTCGATGGCGGCGAACCAGAGGGTGTTGCCCGCCGCGATCCGGCCGACCGAGGTGGTGAGCGAGACGAGCGAGGTCGCGACCACCGTGGCGAGCAGGAGGCGCCGCAACGTGGCGCGGCTCACGACGTGGGTGACCACCCACGCGAGGCCGACCCCGTACGCGACGTAGAAGAACAGCGGCTTGCGGAGCAGGAACCACGCCGACGCGCCGCGATCGGGCACGGTGGCGAGCGCGACGAGGCCGACGGCGACGAGCAGGGCGTACCCGTAGAGGCCCGGGGGGCGGAGCCCCGAGTAGCGCCCGGGGGGGCGGAGCCCCGAGGGGATCCCGGGGGCGTTGCGGGGGGCGGCGGAGCCCCCCGCCCCAAGAGACAGGCCCGCGACCACGACAAGGAGCGCGGCCCCCGCGAGATCGGCCAGCGGCGTGTCGAGGTGCCGACCGTGAAGGTCGAGATCCACGCCGAGATCGATGTACGGGAACGTGGCGAGGAGGACCGCGAGCAGGGCGACCGCGACGACCTGGAGCCCGGTCCGGAGCCCCCGCGGGAGGGTCACGAGGCGCGCCGCGCGCGGAGGGCGCCCGCCCCGAGGAGGCCGAAGAAGGGCGCGGCCGCGACCCACAACGCGGGGTCGGCGACCGACGCCGGCGTGAACCCCTGGAACACCGCCACCAGCGTGATCCCCGCGCTGAGCGCCGCGAGCGCGACCGCGTTCCAGGCCTGCGCCGGGGGCAAGGCGCCCCGGAGGTCGGGCAGGAGCCGCGCGAACGACACGAGGGTGACCGTGGCGGTGGTGATGCTCGTGGCGATGGCGAGGCCCACGAGGCCCATGCTCGGCATCAGGAGCCAGTCGAGCGCGGCGTTCAGGGCGAGGGAGAGGGCGCCGAGCGCGAGGACGAGCCGGTAGCGGCCCGCCACGATGTGCGCCTTCACGATGAGGGCGCCGAGCAGCGAGAGGAAGACCCCGGGGAGGTAGGCCCCGAGCGTCGCCGCGGTGATGGCCGTGTGCTCCGCCGTGAAGGCGCCGTTCTCATAGAGGAGCCGTACGAGCGCCTCGCGGCCGATCGCCATGCCGCCGAGGACGGGCGGCGCGAGGAGGCACACCCACCAGAGCGCGGTCGCGACGGCCCGGTTGCGGCCCTCGTCCTCGCCACGGGCGCGTGCGGCCGCCCAGGCGTTGAACGCCACGACGAGCAGGGTGCTCTCCAGGAGCGTCTGCGGGATCATCCGGGCGCGGTCGGCGTACTCCAACAGGCTGACGCTGCCCTCGGGGCCCGCGCCGGCGAACTGCTTGTCGACGACGAGGTTGAGCGCGACCATCGTCTCGCCGCCGAGCACGGGGCCGAACGCGCGCACGGCCTCGGAGAGCTCTGGCGGCACATCCAGGGAGGGGCGCGGGCGCACGCCCTGCATCCAGAGCACCGACGCGAGGAGCGTGACCTCGGCGACGCTGCCGCACAGCACGCCCGCGGGGAGGACCATGGGGCCGAGGTCCTGGAAGGCCCACACCACGCCGATCGTCGCGAGCGCACGGACAACCGGCGCCCCGGCGGGGCCGGAGAAGCGACCGTGCACCTCGCAAGCGGCCTTGAGCACGGCGGCGACCGCGACGGCCCCGAGGAAGGGCACCAGCGCCCAGACGAATCGCACGGTGAGGGCGCGCGTGTCGGGGTCGAAGGCGCGGGGGACGACGGCGGGGGCCACGAGCGCGACGGCGGCGCCGAGGCCGACGGCGAGGCCGAACGCCAGGGTGGCGCTCGATCCGATGAACCCGGCGACGCGATCGGGGGCCGTGACGCGCAGGCGGGCGAGCACCGGCACGAGCACCGTGCCCATCGTCGTGCCACCGAGGATGAGCAGGAACGTGGGGACGGACAGTGCCCAATAGAAGGCGTCGGTCGCGGACTGTACGCCGTACCAGCGGGCGATGAAGACCGGCACGAAGAAGGCGACGGCACGGGCGGCTACCGCCAGCGGGGCGAGGAGCAGGGAGGTGCGGCCGATGGACATCCGCGCGCAGTCTAACGGTGTGGCGCAGCGGGCTCGCCCGACACACGGTAGACTTCAAATCGTTGCTGTTCCTCCTCGCCTTCGCCGCCTGCACGTCGTCGGAGCCCCCTCCGGCGGACAGCGCCACGCCGACCGCGGCCCCCGTGGTCGACATCGTCCTGTCCGAGCTCGCCGCGCCCCCAGCCGAGCTCTCGACCGTCGGCTCCTCGGTGCCGTTCGCGTGTGACGAGCCCATCTACGTCGCGCAGACGGGCTGGACGGTGGACGCCCCCGTGCTCGCGGATCCGCACGCCGACACGCTCGGCGCGGTCCCGGCGCCCAGCCAGGTGCACGTCGGCTGGTCGGGGGACCCCTCGACCTCCATGACGATGATCTGGCGTACGGACTCGGACACGTACGCCACCCACCTCCAGATCGGCGTGGACGACGCCTACGGCACCACCCTCGCCGGCAGCAGCTTCCTCCTCGGCACGGACCTCTTGGACGGCCGGGTCCACGAGGTGCGTGTCTGCGGGCTCCAGCCCGGCACGACCTGGCACTACCGCGTCGGCGCCGAGGGCGCGTGGTCGCCGGACTACACGTTCACGACCGCCCCGCCGCCCGGCAGCACGGAGCCGTTCGTGTTCGGCGTCGCGGGGGACTCCCGCGGCAGCCCCACGACCTGGCAGTCCATCCTGGCCGGCATGGCGTCTCACGGCGTCGAGTTCCGGCTCTTCACGGGGGACGCCGTGGTGATGGGCTCGCGGGTCAGCGAGTGGGACGACTGGTACGACGCGGGCGCCGGCTACATCGAGAGCGTCCCGACCATCGCCGCGAACGGCAACCACGAGGGCCTCGCGCAGCCGTACTTCGCGCTCGCCGCGCTGCCGGGCAACGAGGAGTGGTTCAGCTTCGACTACGGGAACGTGCACTTCGCGTCGTGGAACGACACGGTCGCCAACACGAACGACTGGGCCACGCAGGCGACCTGGCTCACCGAGGACCTCGCGGCGACGACCCAGCCGTGGAAGATCGTCTTCCACCACAAGCCGGCGTACTCCGGCTGCCGGCCCAACGGCGAGGACGCCAACGTCCGCACCTACTTCGTGCCCGTGGCCGAGGCGGGCGGCGTGCAGCTCGATCTCGCGGGCCACAACCACAACTACGAGCGCAGCGTGCCGCTCGCCGGGGGGCTGGAGGTCGCGCAGACCGACGGCATCACCTATGTGGTGACGGCCGGCGGCGGCGCCCCGCTCTACGACAACAACCAGGGCTTGAGCTACACCGCCGTCTCCGTCGAGACCCAGCACTACGTCATCGGTGTCGTCGAGGGGAACCGCTTGACGATGACCGCGTACGATCTGGGTGGGAACGTGCTGGACACCTACACGCTCTCGCCCTGAGCGCCTGCCCGACGGCGCTCCGACGCGCCCGGCACCCAGACCAACCGAGACAGGCGCGCACGATGTCGTCCGGCCAGCCGGGTGCACCTCCATGGGGCATTCCTGGAGGTGACCGTGAAGACCGTCCGCGACGTGATGACCCCGAACCCCGCCTACTGCACCCCGACCACCCGGGTGCACGAGGTGGCCCGCTTGATGGTGGAGTCCGACTGCGGCTCGATCCCCGTGCTCACCTCCGAGGAGGATCGCACCCCCGTGGGGACCGTCACCGACCGGGACATCGTGTGCCGGCTCGTGGCCCAGGGGCGCAACCCGCTCGACTGTGAAGCGCGCGATTGCATGACGACGCCGTGCGTCACCGTGCCCGTCGACAGCGACCTCAACGCCGCGCGCGACCTGATGATGCAGCACCGCATCCGCCGCGTGGTCGTGGTGGACGAGAACGCCGAGTGCGTCGGCATCGTCTCCCTGGCCGACATCGTGCTGGAGACCGGCGACACCAACGTGGTGCGCGAGGTCTCCGAGCCGATCGAGGAGCCCGCGCGGATCCCGAAGCGGGAGACCGAGCCGGCGTAGGACCCTCGGAGGGGGAGGGGGTCGGCGGCTGGGGCCGTGTCCCCGGGAGGCCGCCCCCGCGGTGTGCGCCGGATCGTCGGCGAGCCCTTGCACAGCGGGACCTCGGCGGGGTACCCCATGGGCCCTCCCGGCCGCTCCCCGCGGCCTCCCCACCCCGCCTCGCGCTCGCGCGTCGGGGGCCCGCCCTCCCTCCCCCGGTCCCATGTCCAAGACGACCATCCCGGCGCGCATCGCCGCGTCCATCGGCGCCCTCGCCCAGCAGGTCAACGCCGCGATCGAGCTCCTCGACGGGGGCGCCACGGTGCCCTTCGTGGCCCGGTACCGCAAGGAGGTCACCGGCGGCCTCGACGACATCCAGCTCCGCGCCCTGGAGACGCTCCTCGGCGAGCTGCGCGAGCTCGAGTCCCGGCGCGAGGCGATCCTCAAGAGCATCGCGGACCAGGGCGCGCTCACCCCCGAGCTCGAGGCCGAGCTCATCGCGGCGGAGACGCGCGAGCGGCTGGAGGACCTGTACCTGCCCTACCGGCCGAAGTACCGGAGCCGCGGCGAGATCGCGCGCGAGAAGGGCCTCGGTCCGCTCGCCGACGCGCTGATCGACCACCCGGAGCTCGCCCCCGAGGCGTCCGCCGCCGCCTACGTCGACGCCGCGAAGGAGGTCGCCTCCGTGGAGGAGGCCCTGGCCGGCGCGCGCGACATCCTCACCGAGCGCATGGCGGAAGACGCCGAGCTCGTCGGGCAGATCCGCGACCACGCGCGCCAGGTGGGCGTGCTGCGGGTGCGCGTGATGGAGGGCAAGGAGGCCGAGGGCGCCCGGTTCCGCGACTGGTTCGCGTGGGAGGAGCCGCTCTCGAAGGTGGCGAGCCACCGCGCGCTCGCGTTCCTGCGCGGCCGCAACGAGGGCGTGCTCCGGCTGGAGCTCGCCGTGGACGCCGACGATCCGGCGCCGCTCCGCCCGACGGAGCGCATGGTGGCGGCGCGCTTCGGCATCAAGGACAGCGGGCGCCCGGGAGACGCCTGGCTCGTCGAGACCGCGCGGCAGGCCGGCCGATGGCGCATCGGCTTCCACGTCGAGCTGAACCTCACCGAGGAGCTCCGCAAGCGCGCCGAGGCCGACGCCATCGACGTCTTCGCGCAGAACATGCGCGACATCCTCCTCGCGGCGCCCGCGGGCCCCCGCGCGACGATGGGGCTCGACCCCGGGCTGCGCACCGGCGTGAAGGTCGCGGTGGTCGACGTCACCGGGAAGGTCGTCGCGACGGACACGATCTACCCGCACGTGCCCCGCAACGACTGGGAGGGCTCGCTGCGCACGCTGGAGACCCTCGCGCGCCGCCACGACGTGCAGCTCGTCGCCATCGGCAACGGCACGGCCTCCCGGGAGACCGACAAGCTCGCCATCGAGCTCATCAAGCGCTGCCCCGGCGTCGAGCGCGTCACCGTCAGCGAGGCCGGCGCCTCCGTGTACTCGGCCTCCGAGATCGCCTCGCAGGAGCTGCCGAACCTCGACGTGTCGATCCGGGGCGCCGTCTCCATCGCGCGTCGCCTCCAGGATCCGCTCGCGGAGCTGGTGAAGATCGACCCGAAGTCCATCGGCGTGGGCCAGTAC
The DNA here is from genome assembly GCA_030684355.1 of Pseudomonadota bacterium. Taxonomy (GTDB): domain Bacteria; phylum Myxococcota_A; class UBA796; order UBA796; family SXON01; genus CAJBVW01. The sequence goes on along the minus strand of JAUXTN010000142.1, from coordinate 15,708 downwards.
CAGCACGACGTCGACGCGTGGCAGCTCGGGAAGGCGCTCGACGGCGCGGTCGAGGACTGCGTGAACGCGGTCGGCGTGGACCTCAACATGGCCTCCCCGGCGCTGCTCCGCCGGGTCGCCGGGCTCGATCCGTGGCTCGCCGAGCAGATCGTCGGGTGGCGCGACCAGCACGGGGCCTACCCGAACCGGCAGGCGCTCCTCGCCGTCTCCGGCATGACGGAGCGCACGTTCGAGCAGTGCGCCGGCTTCCTGCGCATCCGCGGCGGGGACGATCCGCTCGACGCCTCGGCGGTGCACCCCGAGGCCTACCCGGTGATCCACCGCATCCTCCAGAAGACCGGCCGCACGCTGCCGACGCTCATGGGGGACGCCGCGGTGCTCACGACGTTGCGCCCCGCCGACTTCGTCGACGCGCGCTTCGGCGTGCCGACGGTGAAGGACATCCTCGCCGAGCTGGGCAAGCCGGGCCGCGATCCGCGCCCGTCCTTCGTCACCGCGAAGTTCGCCGAGGGCGTCGAGACCCTCGCGGACGTGCACCCCGGCATGGAGCTGGAGGGCACCGTCACCAACGTGACCCAGTTCGGCGCGTTCGTGGACATCGGGGTCCACCAGGACGGGCTGGTCCACGTCTCGCAGCTCGCGGATCGCTTCGTGAAGGACCCGCGCGAGGTCGTCCGGACGGGCCAGACGGTGAAGGTGCGCGTCGTCGAGATCGATCACGCCCGCAAGCGCATCGCGCTCACGATGCGGACGGACGCGGCGGCGGCGACGAGCGGCGGCGGGTCGCCGGCGCCGGCGCCCTCGGGGCGGGCGGACGGCGGGCCTCCGCGGGGGCCCCAGCGGCCGTCGGACCAGGGCCGGGGTGGCCAGGGTGGCCAGCGGAACCCGGGGCCGGCGATGCGCTCGTCGGCGCCGTCCGTCTCCCGGCAGCCCGACGGAGCGATGGCGGACGCGCTCAAGAAGGCGCTCGGGCGGGGTTGAGCCGGATGCGATAGGGGCGTCGTTGGAGCGGGATCTCGACAATGATCTATCGTTCCGTCGAGGCCCTCTACGGCGTGGAAGACGCGGTCTTCCGCCGCTCCATCGGCGCCTTGCTCGGCCCTCCGCTCCTCCCGGGCAACCGGGTGACCACGCTCGTGAACGGCGACGGCTTCTACCCGGCCATGCTCGAGGCCATCCGCGCGGCCGAGCGCACGATCACGCTCGAGACCTACATGATGTGGAGCGGGCGCATCGCCGACACGTTCGTCGACGCCCTCGCGGAGCGCGCGCGGGCCGGCGTGTGCGTGCACATCACGCTGGACTGGTTCGGGAGCCGACGCCTCGGAGAGGACGCCCGGGCCCGGTTGCGCGCGGCCGGCGTGGAGCTCTCGCTGTACCGCCCGCCCTCGTGGGGAAACCTCCGACGCTTCGATCAGCGCACGCACCGTCGCATCCTCGTGGTGGACGGGCGCATCGGTTTTGCCGGCGGGATGGGCATCACCGACGTGTGGACGGGCGACGCCCAGGGCCCCGGGCACTGGCGCGACACGGCGGTGCGGGTCGAGGGGCCGGTCGTCGCGCAGCTCCAGGGCGCGTTCCTCGACAACTGGGTGGAGTCGACGGGGACCCTGCTCCACGGCGACGCCTACTTCCCCGACCTCCCGCCCTGCGGCGATGTCGTCGCCCAGGCGTTCTGGAGCTCCCCGCACGAGGGCAACTACAACGCGCGCGTGATGTACCACCTCTCCATCGCGTCCGCACGCCGCACGATCCGCATCGCGAACGCCTACTTCGTCCCTGACAAGCTCATGATGCGCACCCTGCTCGACGCGCGGGTGCGCGGGGTCGAGGTCGAGCTGCTCGTCGCCGGGCCCACCGACATCCCGCTCACGCGCTGGGCGGGCCGCCTGCGTTGGGGCGCGCTCCTCGGCGGCGGCGTCCGCATCTTCGTGTACCAGCCCGCGGTCCTGCACGCGAAGACCATGGTCATCGACGACATCTGGGCCACCGTCGGCTCGGCCAACGTCGACAGCCTCTCGTTGCGCCTCCTCGACGAGGTGAACGTCAACATCCTCGACGCCAACGTGGCCGCCGAGCACGTCGCCATCTTCGAGCGCGACAAGGCGCAGTCCCACGAGGTCACGCTGGCGGCGTGGCACCGTCGGAGCTGGTTCTCGCGCACGAAGGAGTGGTTCGCGGGGCTCTTGGAGTCGCGGATGTAGGCCGGGTCAGCTCGCGCCCCGGCCCCGCAGCACCGCGGGGACCGTCTTCACGAGCACCTGCAGATCGAGCCAGAGCGACCAGTTCTGGATGTAGTAGATGTCGTGCCGGACCATCTCGGCGAACCCGAGCTCCGAGCGGCCCATGACCTGCCAGAGCCCGGTGATCCCCGGGTTGACCTTCCCGCGCTGCTCGAACCAGTAGCGCATCTCGGGATCGTGCTCGATCCCCGCGAGATCCTCCGCCGGCAGCGGCCGCGGCCCGACGAGGTTCATCTCGCCGCGGAGCACGTTGAGGAGCTGCGGCAGCTCGTCGATCGAGTACTTCCGGATGAACCGGCCGATGGGGGTCACGCGCGGGTCGTTCTTCATCTTGAAGAGCCGCCCGTCGGACTCGTTCTGGTCGCGGAGCTGGTCCTTGATCTTGTCGGCGCCGACCACCATCGAGCGGAACTTGAAGAAGTCGAACGTGCGCCCGCCGCGGCCGAGGCGCTTGGCGGTGTAGAGCGCGGGCCCGCCGTCCCCGAGGCGGATGACGAGGGCCACCACGAGGAGGAACGGCAGGAGGACCGCGCCCCCCGAGAGCACGGCGGCGAGGTCGAAGCCTCGCTTCACCTGCTCGCCCAGCGTGGGGTAGCGGATGCCGGCGAGATCGATGAGGTCGAGCCCGCCGATGCGCGCGAACCCCAGGCGCGGGCTCACGACGCCCCACGAGTAGGGGGCCTGGAGCACCCGGAGGCCCATGTGGTCGGCCTGCACGGCGAGGCGCATGGCGTCCCCGCGCGGGAGGGTCCGCGTGGCGAGGATGACGACCCGCACGTCGTGCTTGTTCACGAGCGCCGGGATGTCGCCGATGTCACCGAGGATCCGCTCCGGGCCGACGGAGGGGGCGCCGGACATGGCCGTGCGCACGTGCCCGGCCACCGTGCATACGTGCCTCGCGTCGCGGAGGATGTGCTGTCCCATCGCCGCGGCGTCCGGGCCGATGCCGACGATGAGCGCGTTGACGGCGGTGGGGGGGGCCTCCAGCCGTAGGAGCAGCCGGAAGACGAGGAGCCGCGCGGTCGTCAGGTACAACCAGCAGAAGCCGACGAGCGGGAGGACGAGGCCCTTCGGGTAGACCCGCTCGGCGAGCACGGCGTTCACCACGAGCGTGAACATCGTCATGTAGACGGCGCTCCGGGTGGTCGCCGAGACGATGCGGACGCTGTTCTCCATGCGCCCGGGGTCGTGCAGGCCGAGCTGCCGGAGCGCGAAGAGCCAGGCGACCAGGTAGACTGAGCCGGCGGGCATCCACGGGTTCGGGAGGAAGAGCTCCCAGAGGCGCACCTGGACGAGGTGCTGCAGGTTCGGCGCGAGCCAGAGCCAGAACAGCCATGCGGTCACGACGCCGGCGAACACCGCGAGCGCATCGAGGACGGCGAGACCGAAGGCGACGCGGCGACGCATCGTTCAGTTCGGGACGACGTTCGAGCCCGCGGCGCCGCCGGAGATGATGTTCCGGTAGATGGCGGAGCCGGAGACCGCCGGGGCCAGGACGGCCTGGATGCGGCGGAAGAAGCGCTCGACGTTCGTGATCGTCTTGGCGGGGACGTACACGATGTCACCACGCTGGAGGTACACCATCTGGGAGAAGTCGCCCTTGCCGTAGATGGCGTCCACGTTGACGGTGAAGAGCGTGGGCTTCTCGACGCCGCCGCGGATGACGAGCACGTTGCTCGTGCGGGCGTCGGGGTTGATGCCGCCCGTGCGGGTGAGGGCCTCCAACAGCGACATCTCGTTCACGATCTGGAGCACCTGGGGGGTGTCCACCTCGCCGATGACCACCACCTTCTGGTTGGTGACGGCGACGATGTTCACGGAGACCTGGGCGTCCACGTAGTACTCGTTGATGGCGCCCTGGATCTTCGCGACCACGGCCTCGTAGCCGAGGCCCGCGAGGACCACGCGGCCGACGAGCGGGTAGGTGATGGCGCCGTCGGGGGCGATCGTCACGTCGACCGTGAGGTCGTCGTGGCGCCAGACCCAGATGCGCAGGCTGTCCCCGGGGCCGAAGATGAAGGCCTCCGTAGAGGGGAGGCGCAGCACCTCGTCGGTGTCCGCCACGTTCGGCGGCGCCTGGACGGGCGCGCACGCGGCCAGCCCCATCGCACAGGCAAAGGTCAACCAAAGGATGTGGGGCGCCCGCATGGTCGCCCGCATACCACAATGGGGCGTTGGCAGCGAGGGCCGCGAGGAGACGGGCGCCGGCATCGAGCGTGCGGAGCATGCCCGCTTGCAGCGGAGGGACTCGTGTGGCTATAGGGCCCGGGCCGACCGGCGGAGGGCCTATCGACCGCCGTCCGCGGCCAAGCCCCCCCTCCGAAGGGCACAAACGGGGTTCATGGAACTTCTCAAGGTCTACGCCGCGCTGCTCCGGAGGAAGTGGATCTTTCTCCAGGCCATCGTGTTCTTCACGGTCGGGGCCGGCGCCCTCGCCATGGTCCTCCCGAAGCGCTACCAGGCCACCGCCAAGCTAGCGGTCGAGTCCTCCTCCGCGGAGCTCTCGATCCTCGGCGAGATGGACCTCGGCGAGATGGCCCAGTCGCTGTCCGGCTCGTCCGACGACATGCAGACGAAGATCTCGCTCGCGCAGATGCGGCCGGTGCTGGACGAGGTGATCTGGCGCCTCCAGCTCCGCGACTCCGACGGCGAGCTGATGATGGCCGAGAAGCTCCTCGTCCCGGGCATCGACGGCGAGATCCTCGCCCAGCCGTACGTGGAGATCGTGCAGGCCCAGGGCACCAACATCCTGCTGTTCACGGCCACCTCGGAGACCCCCGAGCTCTCCGCGCTCCTCGCGGACACGATGGTGGAGGTCTACCTCTCCGTCACGATGGAGACGGCCAAGAAGGACACGCGCGAGGCCCTGACCTTCGTGCAGGGCGAGCTCGACAAGCTCCAGTCCGAGTTCGACATCGCGCTCCAGCGCGTGGCCGCGGCCCTCCAGGCCGAGCAGGTCATCGACCTCGACGCCGAGACCAAGGCCGCCGTGGGCCGGGCGAGCACGCTCGTCGGCGAGATCGTGACGGCGGAGGCCGAGATGGCCGACCTCCAGGCGCAGATCCGCCAGATCCAGCGCGGAAACGAGGCCGAGTCGGTTGCCCTCGTGAGCCCCGGCTCCATCGCGAGCAACGTCCAGGTCCGCGAGCTCCGCGGGAAGCTGACCGAGCTCCGCCTCTCGCGGCAGGCCCAGCTCCTCGACAAGACGCCGAAGCACCCGGACATGCTCGATCTCGACCGCCAGATCGCCAGCGTCGAGGCCGAGATCACCCTGGCGCTGCGCGAGCAGCACGAGCTCGACCCCGCGGTCGAGAACCTCCAGGTGCAGTTCGCGGGCCTCCTGCAGCGCCGCAGCGAGCTCGTCTCGGCGGTCCAGGCGACCGTCGCCGAGGCCGGCACCTTCCCCGAGAAGGGGCGGAAGATCGCCGAGCTCCAGCTCACCGCGGACGCCACGCAGGCGATCTACAAGTCCCTGCTCGAGCAGCAGTACCAGATCGCCGTGGCCGAGGCGATGACCGTGTCGGACATGAAGTCCGTCGAGCCCGCGAAGGCCCCGGACAAGGCGGCCGCGCCGAAGCTCCTCGTCTACATCGTGCTCGGCGGGATCGTGGGTGTGGGCGTGGGCGTGGGCCTCGTCTTCCTCTTCGAGTACGTCGACGACAGCATCAAGTCCGGCGAGGACCTCCGCATCGTCTGGTCGCTCCCGGTGCTCGGCCTCGTGCCCGTCTACAAGCTGAAGGGGCCGACCCAGCTCATCCACCTCCTCCCGCCGACCGACCCGCTCTTCGAGGCCTACCGCGCCATCCGGAACAGCATCGCGTTCGCAGGGGTCGACTCGCCGATCGACATCCTCACCGTCACGTCGAGCATCCCGGGGGAGGGGAAGAGCACCTTCTGCACGAACCTCGGCATCTGCCTCGCGAACGACGGCAAGCGCGTCGTCATCGTGGATTGTGACCTGCGCCGGCCCACCCAGCACAAGAGCTTCCCGACGCTCGCCAACGATCGTGGCGTCTCCTCGGTGCTCTCGCAGACGATGCCGCTGGCGGACGCCATCCAGGCCACCCCCGTGGCGAACCTCTCGATCCTCACGTCGGGCCCGCTGCCGAACAACCCGGGGCGTCTCGTCGAGAGCTTGCGGCTCCGGCAGATGCTCCAGGAGCTCGCGCGCAGCTTCGACATGGTGCTGGTCGACGCCCCGCCCATCCTCGCGGTGGGGGACGCCCTGAACCTCGGGCGCGCGTCGAAGGGCACGATCATCGTGGTCGAGTCCGGCCGGACCACCCGCCGGATGGTGGCGGACCTCCGCAGCCGCATCGACGGGAGCGGGTTCGAGCCCATCGGGGTCGTGCTCAACAAGGTGGACGGCCGCGCGAGCGGCTACGGCAATTACCGTTCGTACGCGCGGCTCTACGCGCAGCGCCCAGCGGATGCCGAGAATCCGAAGGCGAAGGGGGCGTGATGGTGTTGCTCCTCCTGGCGGCGTGCGGCGCGGGGCCCGACGAGATCGCGATCGCGATCAAGTCCGAGAACCCGGTGATGCGGGAAGACGGCGCGAAGATCGCGCAGAACTTCGATGACGAGGTGGTCGTCGAGGCGCTGGTCTCCGTGCTGGGGGACGCCTCCGAGCAGGTGCGCCTCAACGCGATCGAGTCCATCGCCGAGCTCGAGGCCACGAGCGCCGCCCCCGCGCTCGTCGAGCGCCTCGAGGGCGACACGAGCCCGAAGGTCAAGCGCGCCGCGGCGGACGCCATCGGCCGCCTCGTCGCGAAGGACGGCATGCCCGCGCTGCTGGCCTACCTCGCCACCTTCGGGGCGGACGACCGCGAGCAGCTCGCCGCCATCTGGGCGATCGGGCACATCGGGGACGAGGGCGGGCTCGACCCCGAGGTCAAGAAGTCCGCGCTCGTCGCGCTCGTGCACGTGCGCGACACGACGACCGACCGCTACGTGCGGTACAACACGAACGCGGCGCTGCGCACCCTGAAGTAGCCGCGGGGGACGTCGCTCACCACGACGTCACCGTGTTCGGGCGCATTTCCGGCACCCACGGCAGGCCGGGGCCGCCGCGCCCGCGATCCCCGAGGGCGGGGGAGAGCGGCGCGGGCACGCCCGTCCGGTTCTCGCAGCGCAGCGTGATCATCCAGCGCTCGTCGACCTCCTGGAGGGAGACGATCCGCTCCACGCGCAGGTTCCAGCTCCCGCGCCACGGGAGGAGCCACATGACCCCGCCGGAGACGCGCGCGGGGTCGGGCGTCAGCTCCGCGCTGCGCGCGCTCCCGATGAGGAACACCCGGGGTCGGAGCTGCTCGCGCCCGGACACCACCCACGCGAGGCTCGTGGGGACGAGCTCGAGGCGGAGGGAGGAGAGCCCGAGCTCGGTCAGGTTCATCCAGGCCGTGTACTTGACCAGCGCGGCATCGTCGGGGGCGTCGAGGTCGCGGAGGTTCCAGTCGAGGCCCACCCCGAATCCGGGGGAGGGCTTGCGGCCCGGGCGCGGCCCGCCCAGCTCCTCCTCGGCGCGCTCGACCGCGCGGCGAGCGGGTCCGCCGCTGCGATGCCGGACCTCGACCCGCTCCTCCCGGGGGCGCACGTCGAAGGAGGGCGAGAGCACGGTGTCGGCGGCGAGGTACACGCCGTAGAGCACGGGCGCGCGCTCGACCGTCTCGTCGAAGAGCTGCTCGCCGGCGAGGAGCGAGCCGGCAACGGCGGCATCCCGCCACGCGGTGGCCGAGAGGGCGCCCTCGGGGAGCCCGCGCCCCGTGGCATCGAGCAGGCGCCAGTGCACGTCGGCCTGTGCCACGGTCGGCCCGAACGCCGCGCTCGCCCGGGGGCCGCCCATCGTGCCGGCGAGCACCTCCTGGTAGCGGCGGCCGTAGTGGAACCCTACGGGGTGCACGCCGTCGCTGACGGGGAGGGCGGTCCACGTCGGCGACGGCGCCGGATCGGGCACGTACAGGTCCGCCGGGATCGGGGCCGCCCAGGCGAGCTCCGCCGGCAGCGGGCCCAGAAGCGGCCCGGGCGGCGCCGGCGCCGCGGCCAACGCGCCCGCGAGGAGCGGCACGAGCATCGTCAGCACGCTACCATGCGGCCATGTTCGGGCTGTTCGTGCTCCCGGCGGCGGCGGAGCCGTGGTTGGATCCCGTCGCGACCGCGGCCGGCGACTGCGCGCGCGCGGAGGGCGTCGACGCCGTGCTGGGGGACGGGCGGCGGGCGCCCATCGATCTCGCGCGCAAGCTGGGGGACGCCTGCGGCGACGTCCTGGCGGCCGACCTCGCGCCGGAGCGGGCACACCTCGGCCTCGAAGGCGGCTGGAGCCCCACGTGGAGCGTGCGGCCCTGGCTGCGGCTCTCGGGCGGCGACGCCGTGCCCGACAACCTCCGGGGCGACGAGGAGCCCGGCCTCGTCACCGCGACGCTCGGGGCCCAGGGCGCGCTCTACACCGGCCCGTTCACGCTGCTCGTCGAGCCCGAGGTCCAGGGCGGCGGGGTCCCCGGGATCTCCGGGGACGCCCGCATGGCGCAGCTCTGGGCCGGCATCGCGTGGCGCGGCCTCTCGCTCGGCTTCGGCCTCCGGGATCGCTGGCTCGGCCCCGGGCGCCACGGCTCGCTCCTCCTCTCCGACAACGCGCGCCCGCCCTGGCTCGGCACCGGCGTCGTCGAGGGGCGCCTCCCCGCGTGGTTCGATCGCCTCGGCCGCTTCCGCGTCGAGGCCGGCGCCGGCTGGCTCGGCGAGCCCCGCGACGACGTGACGCGCCCCGGGGTCCTCCTCATGGACCTCCGGTGGGCCCCCGTGCCCTGGATCGAGCTCGGCGCCACGCGCCTCTCCCTCTTCGGCGGCGTCGACCGGCCCCCCGTCGACGTGGGCCAGCTCCTCCTCCCCACCGAGCCGCACGTCTACGACGACCCCGACCAGGTCCTCGCGGATCAGAACGAGCTCGCGTCGCTCGATGCGCGGGTCACGCTCCCGCTGGGCGCCTGGACCGGCCTGCCGGTCGAGTACGTCGAGGCGTACTGGCAGTACGGGGGGGAGGACGTCATCGGGCTGAAGCTCGGGCCCATCCCCTACCCGTCGCTCGCGGGCGTCGGCAACCTCTACGGCGGGGCGGTGAAGATCGCGCCCATCGTCGTGACCGCCGAGTACACGCGGCTCTTGGACGACTACTTCCGCTGGTACGTCGCGCACCGCGTCTACCACGACGGGTTCGCGCAGGACGGCCACATCATGGGGCACTTCGGCGGCCCCGACAGCGAGACCCTCCTGGGCGCGGTCGCCTTCGAAGGCGGCGAGGCCACCCCGCTCCGGGTCCGCGGCTGGATGGACTGGACCCGGCGTGTCGGCGTCGTCGAAGCCCTCAACGACAAGTTGTTCACCCTGATGACCGAGGAACATCGACTCCGCGGCGGGATCGACGGCATGTGGCGGCTCCCGGCCGGCGGGTGGCTGACCGTGGGGTACGCCTACGAGCACACCACCGGCGTCGAGTTCGTCCCGGAGACCGTCGCGGATCGGCATCGCATCGTGGTCGGCGTCACCCCGGTGCGGGTCTACGGCGCCGCCCGGTGAACCCCCGGCCCGCCCCTCCGCCGCCCCTCCCGCACCCGCTCGCCTACGCGTGGTACGGCCTCGCGGGTGGCCTCTGCGGCGGCTCCGCGGTCGGCGCGATCGAGGCCCTCGCGGTGCTCTCGGTCACGCGCCCCGCCGAGTACGAGGCCCTCGCGTACGCCTACCTCCTCTACGGGGTCGTCGGCGCCGCGTTCGGCGCGGGCGTCGGGGCGCTCCTCGTCCCGGTCGGACGGCTCGTCGGGGTCGTCGCCGCGCGGGCGTGGTGCCTCGGCTTCTTCGCCGTGGCGGCCGGCCTCGGCACGGGGATCGCGCGGGCGGCGCTGCCCGGCGCGGCGACCTACGAGGGGCTCCTGGGCGTGGGCTTCGGCGTCGGCGCGCTCGTCGGCGTGTGGCTCGGCGGGCACCTCCTCACGAAGACGCCGCTCCGGGTCCTCCCGCGGCCGCGCGGCACGTTCGCGCTCTGGGGGGGCGGGCTCGTGGTGGCCACCATGTTGTCGCTCTCGCCCGCGCCCGGCGCCCAGGGCACCGTGGCGCCGCGCCGCCCCCAGCCGGGCTCCTTCGCCGAGAAGCCCGACGTCCTGCTGATCGTGGTGGAGGGCCTGCGCGCGGACGCCCTCACGCTCGGCGCGGCCGAGGCGCCCGCCGTCCCGGGGGCCGGCGCCCGGACCCCCGCCCTCGCCGCCTTCGCGCGGGACGCCGTGGTCTTCGAGCAGCATGTCGCGGCCTCGTCGTGGAGCCGCGCCGCCGTCGCCTCGCTCCTCGCGTCGCGCGCACCCTCCCGCCACGGGGCCGCCGCTCGCGCCGGCGTCCTCCGCGACGACGTCGTCACGCTCGCCGAGCTCCTCCGCAACGCCGGCTACGCCACCGCCGGCCTCCCCGACACCGCGGACCTCGCCGCGACCTGGGGCCTGGACCAGGGCTTCGACTGGTACCCCTTCGACCCCCGCTACCCGCTCGCCGCCTCCGCGAGCGCGCGCATGCTCACGCTCTACGGCGCCGCCGCGCGGCTCTACGCGCGCGTCGAGCCGACCGACCGGGCCCGCGACCACTACCGCCCCGCCCCCGCGCAGCTCGACCGGGTCGGCGAGGTCCTCGACGCCAACGGCAGCGCTACCGGCGGCGACCGCACCTTCGTCTTCGTCCACCTCGCGGAGCCGGGCGGCCCCTGGTTCCCCGAGCCCGCCGACGGCACCGCGTACCGCCGCGCGGACCACCCGATGCCGCCGCCCGACGGCGCCGCGGCGCTCCGCCCCCGCTACCTGACCGAGGTGGAGCGCGTCGACGGGGCGCTGGGGCGCTTCTTCGCCGACCTCAAGGCGCGCGGCCGCTACGACGGCCTGCTGATCGTCGTCACCGGGAGCCACGGCCTCGAGCTCGGCGACCACGGCGGCGCCTGGGATGGCGCATCGCTCTACGACGAGCTCCTCCACGTGCCGCTGCTCATCAAGCTCCCCGGGGGGGCGCGCGCCGGCACCCGGGTCCCGTGGCAGGTGCGCCAGGTCGACCTCGCGCCGACCGTCGCGGACCTCGCGGGGTTCGACGCCGACGCGGGGTGGGAGGGCACGTCCCTCTTCGACGACGCCTTCGATGACCACCTCGCGCTCCTCCACCCGCCCGACGCCGAGGAGTGGTCCGCGGAGGAGGTCGCCGCCTTCACGCCCCCGACGTGGGCCGAGCACCCCGGCAGCCGCGACGCGCTCTCCGAGCTCGACCTCGACGGCATGTCCCTGCAGTCCGTCCGCAGCGGCGGGCGCAAGCTCGTGCAGGCGCTCCGGCTCGCGCCGAAGGGACGTCGGCTCCCCGCGCTCGCTTGCTACGATCTCCTGCTCGATCCCGGCGAGCTGCGCGACCTCACCCGCGTCGATCCGAGCTGTCCGGCGTCCCTCGCGGCGCGGCTCCAGGCGCTCGCGGAGGCCCCGCCCGCCGAGGCCGCACCGGAACCCGACGATGGATGATCCGTTCCCGGAGAGCTGGGGCTATAGTGTCGGGGCTCGGAGACCACATGAGGCTCATCGCCCTCTCGCTCGCTCTCGTTGCCTGCTCCGATACGGGGCTCGTCTACCGCAAGCCGGACGTCGTGACCATTGACGACGGCGTCATCAAGGGCCGCGTCTGTGATCCCTCCGGCCGCACCTGGTTGCCCGACGCCCAGGCGTACATCAACATCGTCAACAGCGACGGCCTCATCGTCGACACCAAGATCGCCTACTCCGACATCGACGGGTACTGGCAGATCAGCGACCTGCCGGGCGAGCGCGAGTACACCTACTACGTGCAGTACGGCCCCGAGGTCCTCGAGACCGAGACCCTGTGGCTCGGCTCGGGTGACGTGATCGAGCTCCCCGAGCCCGACTGCTTCGACCCCCTCACGCTCGACGTGGCGGTCGTCACCGGCGACTACGACGACTTCAACCTCGTCCTGAACCAGATGGGGTTCGCCAACTACGTCCTCATCGACGGCCTCGACGAAGCCGCGCTCACGGACTTCCTCGACGACCCGGACGAGCTCGCCAAGTACGACATCATCTTCTTCAACGGCGGCTTCATCGAGGACGGGATCATCTACGACCTCGAGGACGACACGAACACCGCGCCCTCCCAGCGGATCGCGAACGTCGTGAACTACGTCGAGTCCGGCGGCAGCATCTACGCCTCCGACTGGGCGTACGATCTCGTCGAGATGGGCTGGCCCGACCGCGCCGAGTTCGTGGGCGTCGACGAGATCCCGGATGACGCCCAGATGGGCGACTACGAGAACGTCACCGCCGCCATCAGCGACGCCTCGCTCTCCGAGTTCCTCGGCAGCACCTACCTCGACGTGACCTACGACCTCCCGGTCTGGCCGCCGGTCGAGCGCGTGGCCGACTCGGTCTCCGTCCACGTGACGGGCACCGTGCCCTACTCCGACGGGCTCTCCGACTTCCAGCTCACCGCCGCCCCGCTGCTCTACAGCTTCAACGCCGGCGATGGGAAGGTCGTGTTCAGCACGTTCCGCGTGGCGCGCAACGCCAACGACGACGTGGTGGCGACGTTGCAGTACATGATGTACCGCCTCTAAGCTGAGCTTCGGGGCGGGCGCCTACCGCTCGCCCCCCTACCGCTCCGCCCGCCACCAGGCCGCGAACGCCGCCAGCCCCTCCGCGAGGGGGGTCGACGGGCGGTAGCCGGTCACCGCGAGCAGCTCGGACACGTCGGCGAAGGTCTCGACGACGTCGCCCGGCTGGAGCGGCAGGAGCTCCAGCGCCGCGGTGCGCTCGAACAGCGCCTCCAGCGTGTGGACGATGTCGAGGAGCCCGACCGGGGCGCCGCGGCCGACGTTGACGACGCGGAAGGGCGCCGCCGAGCGGTGGGGCCCGGTGTAGGCGCCGCCGGCCACCGGCGCGCGGGGCAGGAGGCGCACGACGGCCTCGACGACGTCGGCCACGTAGGTGAGGTCCCGTCGCATCTCGCCGTGGTTGTAGAGCGGGATGGGGCGGCCCGCGAGCAGCGCCTCGGTAAAACCCCAGACGGCCATGTCCGGGCGGCTCCAGGGCCCGTAGACCGTGAAGAAGCGCATGCCGGTCGACGGGAGGCCGAAGCGCTCGGCGTAGGCGTGGGCGTGGAGCTCGTTCGCGCGCTTCGTGGCGGCGTAGAGGCTGACCGGGTGGTCGACCGCGTGGGCCTCGGCGAAGGGCTGCGTCGTGTTGGCGCCGTACACGGAGCTCGACGAGGCGAAGAGCAGGTGCGAGACGGGGTGGTGGCGGCAGGCCTCGGCCACGTTCGCGAAGCCGACGAGGTTGGCGCGGACGTAGGCGTTGGGGTCGACCAGCGAGTAGCGGACGCCCACCTGGGCGCCGAGGTGCACGACGGCGCCGGGGCGGAAGGTGGCGAACAGGGCGTCGATCGCGGGGGCGTCGGCGAGATCGGCGTGGGCGAAGCGGAACCCGGGGCGGTCGACGAGGCGCGCGAGGCGGGCCCGCTTCAGCGCGGGGTCGTAGTAGGGGTTGAGGTCGTCGAGGCCGAGCACCTCGACGCCCTCGTCGAGGAGGCGCGCGGCGACATGGCTCCCGATGAAGCCCGCCACGCCGGTGACCAGCACCCGCGCCGGGAGCGGCAGCCGCGACGGGTGCGACGGGGGCGTGCCGATGGCGGGCTCGTTCACCGCGGCGCCCTCCTTCGGTCGCGACGACTGCCGCCGCTTATCCGCTCGTCCCCGCCGACGCGGTGACGGCGCCCGCCGGGGCGAGCGGCCGCCCGATGAGCCAGGTCGCGTGGGCGGGGGCATCCCCCAGCTTGATGCGGCCGATCTCCCAGGCGTAGTCGGGTGCGTCGATGCCGGCGACGAGCGCGCGGAGCTCGTCCTCGTCGTAGACGCGCAGCCAGGAGACGATGCCGTCCCAGAGGACGAAGAGCGGCATCACCGGCACGAGCCACGTCCAGAGGATCCATTGCCACCGGAAGGGCCGCCAGAACGGCATCGTGAGCATCACGACGAGCGGCGCGGTGAGCATCGCGAACAGCGGGAGGGCCTCGCGGCTCACGACCTCGAAGACGCCGATGGGGCGGCGCGCGGCGGCGGCGTCGGCGAGGATGCGGCGCGCGGCGTCGGGGCGGAAGTGGTGGAAGGCGTTGAAGATCGTGCGGAAGCCGGTGAGGGAGGCGGGGACGGCGGTGGCGTCGACGGGGGTGGCCTCGAACGTGATGCGCCCACCGGAGCCCTCCGCGGTGTGCCGGAGCGCGGGGACGTTCGGGTAGAAGTCCGTGAGGCGGATCTTCACGGGGTTGCCGTCCGCGGCGAGCGCCTCGGAGAGGATGCCGACGGGGCCGCCGCCGCCGGAGCAGAGGTCGATGATCTCGGTGCTCCCGGTGGCCCGGAGCGCCTCGCCGAGCTTCGGCGCGAGGAGCTTCGCGTGGCCGGAGACCCGCAGGGCGAGCGCGAGGTACGACGTGCCGCCGTCGCGGAGGATGCCGGGGAACCAGGGCAGATCTTCCAGCTCGACCAGGTGGATGCGCTTCACGGGGGACTCCGACGCGGCGGACGGGGGTGATCGGGGCTGGCAGTCGATGCGGTCGCACCGTCTGCCCCCCGGCCTACTCGTCTACCTGCTCGTCGCAGTCGTTGTCGATCTCGTCGGCAAGCTCGGGGGCCCCGGCGTAGCTCGTGGGATCGCCGTCGTCGCAGTCGTCGCAGCCGCCGACGTACCCGAACGGTCGTTCGCATGCGTAGATGACGTCCTCGGGATCGCCGTGCCCGTCGAGGTCGTTGTCGTTGCACCAGGCGGCGCCGCCCTCGTCCACCTGGAAGTCGCAGTCGTCGTCCGCGCCGTTGCACGTCTCCGGCGTCGCGGGGTTCACGTTGGGGTCCCGCTCGTCGCAGTCCCCGCCGGCGGTCGCGAACCCGAGCGGCGGATCGCACGCGACGATCGCCTCCGCGTCGTTGCCGTAACCATCGCCGTCGCCGTCCCGGAACCAGGTGACGGCGAGAGCGCCGCCGGAGCACGTCGCGTTCGCGGTTTTCCCGTCCAGGTCCGACAGGTCGATCCAACATCCCGCCAAGAGCCCCCAGAGGATCATGCTGCGCCCCTTCGAACCGCTGCTCAGACGGTACACACGAGCGCTGGGAACCGCATGCCCGGCGGATGGTCCGACAGATCGGGGCAAGACGTAAGCGACTCCGCCCGACGCCGTTGCCCCACGCACCCGGAGCCCACATGTCCCGCCGCCTCGTGTCCACCCTCCTCCTAGCGCTCCTCACCCCCTCCGCCGCGCTCGCGTGCGCCATGCCGCACCGCGAGGAGATGGCCCTCGTCAAGGCCATGGACGCCATCGACGCCGCCGCCGCGCCCGCCGCGCCCGCCGCGCCCGTGGTCCCGGCCGTGCCCGCCGTCGTCTCCCCGCCGGTGGCCGCGCCCGCCCTCGC
>JAUXTN010000140.1 GCA_030684355.1 Pseudomonadota bacterium | reverse complement strand
AACCTCGTGCCCGAAAGTCAAGGGACGCGGGCGCGCGCGGTACCGCCGGAGGTCGCCGATCCCCACCCGGGTGACCCACGACGCCAGAGTTTGCATTGTGTTCGGGGCGTCGTCGTGCCTCATCCCCCGAGTTCGGACGGTATTTCCGTCCGAAGTCGAGGGGTCGTGCCTCATCCCCCGAGTTCGGACGGTATTTGGGTCCGAACTCGCCGGGTCGTGCATCATGACGCCGCGGGGTGGCCAGGCACGTTGGCGGCCCGCCGATGCGTCCGTTGCGCGAGGGGCCTGGAGGGCGGCCGCGCGCCCTGGTGCGGCCGGTCCGTCCGGGCGCTCGGGCCCGGACGACCGAGGCGCTTCGCGCCGAGCCCGGAAGGGCCCGACCCCGGCGGCCTCCGCCGGGGGCGCGCCCCCTTCGCCGAGCCGGTGCGGCTACTCGAACGTGCAGCCCGAGCCGACCATCAGCGAGGTGGCCTCCGCCTCCGTCATGAAGACGAAGTCCTCGGTGGCGTCGGCCTTGATGGCGCTCCACCCCGTGCCGACGCCGCCGGCCGACAACGACACGGCGCCCTGCACGTCCGTCGGCGGGTCGATCCAGAACAGCGCGGCCACGACGTCCCCGGCGCACACGGCGGAGAGGAACTCGGACTCGGTAGGCGTGGCGTCCCCGTCGGCATCCGCGTAGACGATCGGCACCTCGGTGGAGCCGTAGATGCCGGTGCCGTCGATGTCCACGAGGTGATCGGCAGGAGGGGCGCCGGTGACGGTGAGCTCGAAGCCGTCGGGGGTCATGGGCTGGTCGTAGGTGAGCGACGTGAAGCCGCCGCCGCCCTCGAACGCGGTCGAGGGGACGAGGACGATGCGCATGGCGTCGGTGTCGATCGCGGAGCCGCCGGCGATGGTGTAGGTCTCGACCGGCAGGAGGTTGATCGGGAGCGGCACGGCGTCGAGCGGGTAGGTCGCGGGGGTCTCGCCGTCCGCGAGGTAGAGCGCGTTCCAGCCGGCCTCGATGCCGAGGAAGGCGAAGGCCGAGGGGATGGTGCCGGCGACGAAGATGGGCAGGACGCGGCCGGCGCCCTCGATGACCTCGCCGTTGTGCAGGGTGTCGCCGTCGGCGTCGATGAAGACGAACGGGACGGCGAAGCGGTAGAGCAGCCCGGGGTCGTCGGCGGACTCGAAGAGGTCCGTGTCGGCGGGCACGGGGAGCTCGAGGGTGACGGTGTCGCCGAGGACGAGCGCGCCGGCGAGGGGGCTGCCGACCGTGAGGTCCTCGTTGAGCCAGTCGACCTGGAGGACGTTGGCGTCCGTCTCGCCGCCGAGCACGAAGGTGAACGAGGCGGGCCCGATGTCGGTGTCCGTATCGGTGTCGGTGTCCGTATCGGTGTCGGTGTCGGTGTCGGTGTCCGTGTCCGTGTCCGTGTCGGTGTCGGTGTCCGTGTCGGTATCGGTGTCGGCGGCCTCGCCGGTGTCGTCGACGGGGGCCTTGTCGCCGGTGCAGGCGGTGAGGGCCAGGATCAGGGTGAGCATGCGTGCCGCCAGAGCGCGTCATCCTACGCCCGGTCGGGTGGGATCGGCGACCCATGCGACGGCCCGTGGGAGCCGGGTCCCCCCGCGCGCTTAGTCCGGCGACCGCGTCAGCTCGCGCCCCGCGACCACGAACGTCCAGATCGCGAGCGCCGTGCCGATCGGGAAGTTGGAGAGCTGGAGGAAGCCGAGGACGCACGCGGTGAAGAGCGCCCACCGCTGCCCCTTCGTGATGCCCACGCCGACCACGATGCCGAGCACGCCCACGAGGGCGAAGAGGACGCCGATGATGAGCCCCAGGCCCCCGAACAGGAAGCCCACCCAGGCGGGCGCGGGCTCGCCGCTGGTGGCGTCCGGGAGGTGGGTCATCAGGCCGCCGAAGCCGAGCGCGACGAGGGCGACCGCGGCGCCGATCACCGCGGTCACGCTCGACCACACCGCCCACACGATGCCCAGCGGCAAGAGCTGACCGTTCATCTGCGTGTTCACCACGTCCCACCCCCGATGTAGAACACCGACGGTACGCCCACCACGCCGACCGGCCACGCCGCCCCCGCCGCGCTCCACGCCGGGATCGCGTCCCAGCGCTGGCGCGCCCACGGCGCAGCGACGATCGGGCGGCGCTACGCGGGGGGTGGCGTGGCGCGCGTGCCCTGGGCGCCCGGTGCGGCCCGGACGGGCGGCGTCAGGCCTCGACGCGCGCCGAGAAGTCCCCGAAATCCCGGAGGACCGCGCGCAGGTACTTGCGTCGCTCGGGGGCGATCACGCCCTCTTCCAGCGGATCGAAGGCGGGGGGCAGGCGGGTGAACGCGACCTCCGGGCCGGTGGTGGCCGGGGGTGCGGAGAACCACTCGTTGCGGCGGCGCATCCAGCGGGTGCCGCCCTCGAGCAGGCAGATCTGGTTGTAACGGTACTTCTCCAGGGTCTTGCCCTGGTTGTTGTACCAGCAGCTCTGCATGATCGGGAAGGAGCGCTCGGGCTCCTTCACCGGCGAGAAGCTGCCGCGGTCGTCCCCGATGGAGGAGAGGAGGCCGTGGTAAACGTCCCGCGCGCTGACCGGGGTGTCGACGACGCGCGCGGTGTCGTCCGCGGGGTCGACCCAGTAGAGCGGCACGCGGTTGCCGGCGTCGGTCACGTTCGAGAAGTGGTAGACCCAGCCCTGCTCACCGAAGTTGTCGCCATGGTCAGAGCCGAAGACCACGAGGTTGCCCTGGGCGTGCATCTCCTCGATGAAGGCGTCCACCCGCGGGGCGAGGCGCTCCCACGCGATGCGCTGCCGCTGGCGGAGGAGGCGCATCATGTCGTCGCGGATGGGCTGGCTGTCCTGCGTGAGCCACGTCTGGTTCACGAGGTGGAAGAGGCTCACGATCTCGCGCATCTTCCCGATCCAGCCCTCGGCGGTGGTCTCGAAGGTCGGGCCGACGTGGTAGGGGAAGTGGGTCTCCATCAGATTCAGGAAGAGGAACGATTGTTTTCCGTCCTTCTCGTTGCTCTCGAGCCGCGCGCGGGCGGCGTTGAACACGTCCCCCACGGTGTCCTGCAGCCACACCTTGGAGGCCTCGAGGTCCTCCGAGAGCTTGCCGCTCACGAAGTCGGCGGAGAGGATCTTCTTGCGCAGCCGCGGCTTCCCGATGAGGACCAGGGCCTCGTGCACCTTGCGGTGCTGCGACGGGACCTCGTTCCAGATCCGCAGCACCTCGTCGTACCCGCGGTCGAGCCCGAAGATCTCGGTGGTCGCGACGTTGGCGGTGATCTGGTGGGTGCGGAACCCCTTCTCGCGCATGGCCTCGGCGAGGGTCGGCACGTCGGCGCGGATGCCGCGGGACTGGCTGTCGGCGCCGTGCTCGTGGGGCATCAGGCCGGTGAACAGCGAGGCGGTCGCGGGGAGGGTCCAGCAGCCGCCGGAGCGCGCCTGGGTGAACCGGGTGGCGTGGGCCGTGGCGAACGGGAGGCCGCTGGCGCCCGCAGGCCCCTGCGCGTCAGGCTGGACCTGCGCGGTAGGATGGACCGAGTCGTAGCGGAGCGAGTCCGCGACGAGCAGGATGATGTTGCGAGGCCTGCCCATTGGACACGTCAACTAGCACGATCGGCACGCCCCGACACGGCCCATGAACCCGCTTGACGACGCCCCCGCCCCCGCGCCACCCCCACCGCGCGGTCGTTCGACACGGGGCCCGCTGCTCGCGCTGGCGGCGGTGATCCTGGCGCTGGGGATGGGCAGCGATCTTACCTTGGACGCCGCTCGAGCGATCGGGCAACGCATCGCGGGCGTCGGCACCCTGGAGTGGCAGGGCGCGGCCGCGTGGGTGCCCATCGACCGCGCCGACGCGCGCCGCCGAGCCTGGGGTCCCGAGCACACCTTCCTCACGCCGCCCTGGCGGTCCGTCGCGCCCGGCCTCTCTATCGCCGACCTCGCCCTGCGCCGCCCCCCGAACCCGCTCGTGGTCGACATCTTCCTCGCCCGGGTCGACCCCGCGCGCTGGCGCTTCCGCGTCTGGGGCACCCCCGACTTCGCGCCCGGCCCCGTCGGGGCGCTCGCCGCGCAGGCCGACCTCGCGCTCGCCGTCAACGCCTCGTACTTCTCCGACGACGGCCCCCTCGGCCTCGTCGTCACCGACGGCGCCGCGCGCGGCCGCCAGGGCAAGAACCGCGCGGCCCACTTCGTCGTCGGCCAGGCCGCGGACGGCACCGACGCCGCCCCCCGCATCGTGAACGAGAAGGGCGCCGTGCTCGGCCCCCTCGCCCAGGGATTCCAGGGGTTCCCCGCGATCATGACCGGGGGCAACACCTACGCCTACCTCCGCTACGGCGGCCGCGGGTTCGACGTGTGGCGGGTCGACCGCCGCACCGCCGCGTGCACCCAGGCCGACGGCGCCGTCATGCTGCTCGTCACCGACACCGTCACCAACGGCCTCTCGCTCGCCGAGCTCGCCACGGTGCTCGGCGGCCTCGGCTGCGTCGACGCCATGGCCTTCGACGGCGGGTCGAGCACCGGCACGGCCCTGCGCGTGGAGGGGCACGCGCGGACGGTCCCGAACCTGGGGGCGGTGCCGGTGATCCTGGGGGTGGAGGAGCGGTAGCCAGGCCGGCTCGCGGGGAGGGGATCGCCGCCACCACGCCGCGCGAGGGGGGCCAGAGGGCGACGCGGGCGCGGGGGGGCCCGGGCCGGAGGCGCGCGCACGTTCGACGGCCCGCGTCGGTCGGGCCGCGCGCAGCGGGCCGACGGAGGGCCTCCGGCCCGACCCCGCCGGACACCCGACCCCCGCGCCGCGCGGGGGGCGCGCCCCGATCGCCGTCGCCTCGCAGCGGAGCGCCGATCCGCGCCACCTCTTCCGCCGAGCCCGGATTACCCTACGCCGCCCGGAGGCGACCATGCGCGACGCGGACACCCACCTGGAGCGACGGCGCGCGCTCCTCGAGCTCGTGCGGACCGTGCTCGTGGAGGACCTGCGCATCCGGCTCGACCGCGAGAGCATCGACCCCGACCTGTCGCTGTTCGGGACGGGGCTGGGGCTCGACTCGGTCGACACGGTGGACCTCGTGACGCACCTCGAGCGCCGCACCGGCGTGCGCGTGCCCGACGACGCCCAGGGCCGCGTCTGGCTGCGCTCGGTCAACACGCTCGTCGACCTGCTGGAGCAGCACGAGGGCGCACTTGGGCCTCGCTGACGCCATCCACGCGCTGCGCACGGGCGTCGCCCGCAGCGTGCGCCCCACCACCGTGCTCCGCGTCACCGGCGGCCAGGCCTTCGACCTGCTCGACGCCGTCAGCCCGCGCCCGCTGTTCCTGCGCGACGGGCAGGCGCTCCACACGCTCCTGCTCGACGACGACGCCCACCCGTACGCCGACGTGTACATCGCCTGCGACGATCTCGACTACCTGCTGTTCGCGGAGGGGCCGTCGCCCGAGGCGCTCGTCGCCTGGCTGCGCGCCCGGGTGCCCGCGGGCCTGGACGCCGAGCTCCACGACCTCTCCGCCACGCACCGCCTCATCGGGCTGGACGGGCCCTACTCGTGGGAGCTGCTCGGCCGGCTCGTGGGGCCCGACGTGGTGGGGGTGCCCTACCTGACGCTGTTCTTCTGGCCGGAGCTCCAGGGGATCGGGCTGCGCGCGGGCAAGAGCGGCGAGTACGGCTACGACCTGCTCCTGCCCGTCGCCTCGCTCCCGGCGTTCGAGGCCGCGCTGGCCGGGCCCGCCGCCGCGTTCGAGCTGGCCGAGGCGAGCCTCGACGCGCTCGATCTGTGCGCGTTGGAGAACGCGTTCTTCTCCATCCGCACCCCCGGCGTGACCGAGCTCACCCCCGTGGAGCTGCAGCTCCAATGGCGGGTGGACCGCCGCCGCACCTTCCCCGGCCGCGCCGCCCTGGAGCGGGCCCGCGACGCCGCGCCCCCCCGCGTGACGTGGCTCCGCGGCCCGCCCGGCGCGCCCATCCCCGCGGTCGGCACCCCCGTGGAGCTCGATGGGGAGCGGATCGGCGAGGTGCTCGTGGCGCGGCGGTCGCTGGTGCTGGAGGGTCCCGTCGGCCAGGCGCTGCTGGCGCGGCCGTTCGCGCACCCGGGGCTCGAGGTGCGCGTGGGGGGCGAGCCGCTGCGCACGGTGTCGGCGCCGGTCCTGCACAACCGGAGCCTGTTCATGGACGCGCAGCGGCACGCGTGGGCGTCGCGGGCCACGGACGTGTTCCCGCCGTTGGCGCCGGCGTGGCGGTGAGGGGGGGCCCATGACCCGCTACGCCGGGCGCACGGTGCTGGTGACCGGGGCGTCGCGCGGGCTCGGGGCCGTGCTCGCCGAGGCGTTCGCGGCCGAGGGGGCCTGGGTGGGCGTCGGGTGTCGCGTGCGGACGGAGGACGCCGGCGACGTGCTCGCGCGGGTGCGCGCGGCGGGCGGCGACGGGGAGGTGCTGGCGTTCGACCTGCGCGACCGGGCAGCCACCCGCGTGGCCATCGAGGGGCTGGAGCAGCGGCGCGGGGGGATCGACGTGCTCGTGGCCAACGCGGCCATCACCGGCGATGGGTTCTTCGGGATGGGCGGCGCCGAGGACTGGGAGGACATCGTGCAGGTGAACCTCCTCGGCACGGCGGCCACCGTGCGCGCCGTCACGCGCGGCATGCTGACGCGGGGCCGGGGCGCGGTGCTCGTGGTGGGCTCGGTGGCGGGGCTGCGCGCGGTGCCGGGCCAGTCGGCCTACGCGACCGCGAAGGGCGGCCTCGTCGCGTTCGTGCGCACGCTCGGCGCCGAGATGGCCCCGCGCGGCGTGCGGATCAACGCCGTGATCCCCGGGGTGCTCGACGCCGGGATGACGCACCGGACCCCCCGCCCCATCATCGACCGGTGGCTGGCCGCCATCCCCGCGGGGCGCGTCGGGCGGGCGGAAGAGGTCGCCCGCGCGGCGCTGTTCCTGGCCTCGGACGAGGCGAGCTACATCGTGGGACACGCCCTGGTCGTGGACGGGGGGCTGTCGTTGTGAGGGCGGTGCTCTTCCCGAGCCAGGGCTTCGAGACGCCGGGCATGGGGCTCGCACGCGCGGACGCCGACGCCCACGCTGCGCGGCTGCTCGACGTGGTGTCCGGGCTCGTCGACATCGACGCGCGCGCGGTGCTCGCGGGTGGCGGCCCCGCGTTCCGGCGGCAGGAGGTCGTCCAGGCGCTCACGCTCGCGGTCAGCCTGGGGTCGGTCCACGACGTGCCGGACGTCGCCTACGCCGCGGGGCACTCGCTCGGCGAGTTCGGTGCCGTGCTGTTCGCCGGCGGGGTCGACGTCGATGCCGGGCTCGCCTTCGCCGCGGCGCGCGGCCGCGCGATGGGGGAGGCCGCGCGCCGGGCCCCGGGCGGCATCGTGGCGATCCGGGCGGACGCCGAGGCCGTCGCCGCCCACAACACGCCCACGGGTTGGTCGATGTGCGGACCGCCGGCCGCGCTCGCCGCGCTCGGGCGTCGCACCCGCGCCACCCCCGTCACGAACGCCGGGGCGTGGCACCACCCCTCGCACGCCGCGCTGGCGCCCGCGGTGCGGGATGCGCTCGCGGGGGTGCGGTTTCGGCCGATGCGCGTGGGCGTGGTGAGCGCGCATGGGGGGGGCGGGGGGGGCGGGAGCGAGGGGCTCCCTGCCAACCTGACCGAGGACGTGGCAGCGGGCCGGCTGGTCACCAACGCGCATCCATGGGGCGGCGGCTTGGTCGCCGCGGACCCGTGGGGCGGGCGGAGCGAGGGGCTCGTCACCGCCGCGGACCTGCCCGACCTGCTCGTGACGCAGCTCTCCACCCCCGTGCGGTGGGTGAGGGCCGTTCGGCGGCTCGTCGCGCTCGGCGTGGGCGAGGTGATCGTGGCCGAGCCGTCGCGGCACCTCGCGGCGATGGTGCGGGAGATCGCGCCGGCGCTGCGCGTGGTGTCGGCGGCCGGGGGGTGGGCGTGAGGGGGGCGGAGAGATTGAGGGGAGCTCCGTCCCGTCACCCGCTGGACGCGGGCGCCGGCCGTGCCCCGGCCTCGATTACAGGCCGCGGGCCTGCGCGCTCGGCCGAAACGCAGCCGGCATCCGGATCCGCCTCGGCGCGCTCGGTGCGGCATCCCCGGTCAGGCCCCGTGACGGCGGCCCCGCGCGGCTCGCGTCCCGGGGCGGGTCCCGGCTTCGCCTCGCCCGGGAGGACCGTGGCTTCGCGCCGGACGCTCGCCGCCTCGGCCGATGGACCAGTCACGCGGATCGCGCGTCGGGGTGGTGGCGCGCCCGTGGAGCCCCCGTGAGACCCCTCCCCCGTCGGCCCGTCCTCGGCCCCGCCGAGGTGCGCGCGCTCCTTCCGCATCGCCCGCCTCTCGTGCTCGTCGATCGCGTCGTCGGCTTCCGCGCGGACCCCGACCCCGCCCTCCTCGCCGAGCGCGACCTCGATCCCGACGATCCCGTGTTCGCCGCGCACTTCCCCGGCCACCCGATCTGGCCGGGGGCGCTGATCATCGAGGGCCTGGCGCAGGCGGCGCAGCTGCTCCTGGTGTTGAGGGCGGGGGCTGGCGGCGGGGTGGCGCTGGGTGGGGCGGCGCTCGTCGAGGGGGTTCCGGTTGGTGGCGTGGCGGTCGCCGCCGGCGCCCCGCTCCCCCCCGGCATCGGCGTCCTCACCGACGTCGCCGTGCGCCTCCTCCGGCCCGTGCTGCCCGGCCAGACGCTCACCTACCGGGTCGACCTCGCCGGCGCGTTCGGCGCGGGCTTCCGCATGCTCGTGGAGGCGCGCGTCGGCCGGACCCCCGTGGCCGAAGGCACGATTTCGGTGGCCATCCTGCCCGCTTCCGCTACCCTACCGCCCGGAGGTGCTGCTTGAATCGTCGTGAGTTGTTGAAGGTTGGCCTCGCCGGGATCGGCGCGGGCCTCGCGCTCGACGCCGAGGCCGCCGAAGGCGAGACCGTCCCGGCCGCCATCACCCGCCTCCGCCGCCGCCTCACGCGCACCGAGACGCTCGACCTCGACTTCCTGAGCGTGCCGCCGAACGCGCCGCCCGAAGCGCTCGAGCGCGCCTCCATCGACGCGACGCTCATCCGTTCGTCCATGCGCGCGCTGCTCGTCACCGGCGCCGTCCTCGACCTCGGCGAGGAGGGCCGCGCCCACCCCGACACCCAGCGCCTCGTCGCGGAGCTCGGCCCCGAGCTCGACCACGCCGTCGAGGGCTCCTTCCTGCGCCTCGCCGCCCTGCCCGACGCCGACCGCCGCCGTGTCCAGGCCGCCCTCCGCGAGCGCCCCGAGGTCGCCGAGGAGGTCGCCATCGAGCTCGAGCACCTCGCCGGCAAGGGCGGCGCGTCCACCGCGCGGCGGCTGCACCTCCGCTCGCTCCTCCAGCAGGTCACGTGGCGGCTCACGCACCAGCCGCTCGCGCTCGTCCTCGGCGAGGCCGTCGAGAAGACCCGCGCCCAGGAGGCCCTGTTCGTCGGTGCGCCCGGCCCGACCCGCGAGGGCCCGTGGGCCGAGGCCACCGAGCGCATCCGTCGCGCCTTCGTGACCGACGCCGACGCCGCCGAGAGCCCCGAGCTCCCCCAATACCAGGAGCCGCTCGAGTCCCGCGGCGACCGCCTGCGCCAACGCGCGTCCGTCTACGCCTTCATCGGCGCCGGCCTGCTCGTCGGCGGCGCGGTGTTCCTCGGCCTCGGCGTCGCCCTGAGCAACCCGGTGCTCATCATCGGCTCGCTCTTCGTGTTCACCGCGGTGATTGTCATGCTCATCATCGCGTTGATCACCGCGATCATCGCGGCGCAGGCGGCGCAAGACGAGCTCTACGGGGCGGTGCCCGGGTAGGGCGCGGCCCTGGATCGCCACGCGGTCACCGGCCGGAACGGGCCGCGCCAGGGGCGTGGCCGACAGCGCTGTGACTGCGACGTGGTCGCCGGCGTGACGACGAGGTCGGTCACCGGCTCGCCGCGGTCACCGGACGGGGACCTGACGACAAGGGGGGACCGCCATGACCGCCACGCGGTCACCGGACGGGGACCTGACGACAAGGGGGGACCGCGGTCCACGACCCGCGCGCCCTCGGGCAGTCCCTGCCGCACCGGGCCCGACGGGCCAACGCCCATTTTCCGCGGGGTGGGCGCGCGGGGCACCAATCACCACCATGGCGCCCGGCAAGATCACCGCCAAAACGGTCTTTCGAAGGGGCTGCGCATCGGAGATCGGTCTTTCGAGCGGACTGCGCTTACGACGAGCCCGACGCCTCGCCAGCGCACGATCGGCTTGTGGTCCACGGGCTCCCTGGCGTCCACGGGGAACGGATCCGCACCGTGGGCGCCGCGGTCGCCGCCATTGGCGTTCACGACAACGATCGCGGCCGCGACATTTGCGTGACATCCAACACCGGGACGCGAGGCGCAGCCGCGCCGCGCCCGGACGACCCGCCGTCCGACCCCAAAGGACCGCCCCCACCCCCCGGTCGACTACCCCTGCGCGCGGTACTTCGCGGCGAGCTGGAGGTAGGCCTCGCGCCCGCCGGCGATCTGCTGGCGGTCGCCATCGTGGAGCTTGCGCACGACCTTGCCGGGCATGCCGAGGACCAGCGACCCGGAGGGGATGCGCATCCCGACGGGGACGACCGCGCCGGCGCCGATGATGCACCAGGGCTCGATGTGACAGTTGTCGAGGAGGATGCTTCCCATGCCGATGAGGCAGTCGTCCTCGACGGTGCAACCGTGCAGGATGACGCGGTGGCCGACGGTCACGCGGGCGCCGATGGTCACGGTCGAGAAGCCGCCGGTGGCGTGGGCGCAGGTGAGGTCCTGCAGGTTCGAATCGGCGCCGACGCGGATGGCGCCCTGGTCGCCGCGGAGCACGACGCCCGGCCACACGCTGACGCGGGGGCCGAGGGTGACGTCGCCGAGGAGCTGCGCGCTGGCGTGCACGTAGGCGGTGGGATCGACCTGGGGCGAGAGGGTGCCGTAGCGTTCGAGGGGCATCGGTAGACCTTCAGTGCACCACCGGCGGGACGCCGGCGGGTTTGTCAAAGCCCCCGTTCAAACCGTGCGTGCGGTGTTCGCGCACAGCGCGTTCCAACGGTCTTCGGGGGCGGCTTCGGTGAGGTAGACGAGGGAGTTCGAGCGGCGATGGAGACCCAGCGCGCTGTAGCGACGCCGGATTCGCCGCTTGCTCGGCCAGGAGTGCGAGGTCGGTGCAGCATGCCCCCGCCCCGGCTCGCGCGGCCTCGTGCTCGGGGACTCCAGGACGCACCATGCGCGCGGCTTAGCGCGGGGGGGCGGGTTCGTCGCGGCAGGCCCCCGACCCCCGAACGCCGCCGCCCGCACCCCCCCGACCCCGTGACCGCGCGCCCTCCCTGCGCCTCCTGGCCGAGCGGGTCCTGGCCACGAGCCGCACCACGTCGGGATCGTGGACCGCCTCGAGGGGGCGCGTCCCGCCGCGGACGGCGGGTCGGTCCCCGTTGCGGGCTCGCCCTTCGGGCTCGGTCGTCCGGGCGCGGCGCCCGGACGGACCGGCCGCGCGCGGACGCGCGGCCGCCCTCCAGGGGACCTCGCGCGGCGCGATCGACCGTCGTTCGGGAACCCCGTTCCCCACCTTTCTCGAGAAGCGGCGATCGATGTCTCCTACGCCCGAACCAGTACACTTGGGTTTCTACCGGCAGACACCTTGCGTTCAGGGGCAAGCGGGGCCCTCCTCTCGACCGCGGTGGACGCCGTACAGTTCGACGAGAGCCATGTGTTTGTATTGTTCGAGGGTCGGTCCGACCTTGGAGACGTGAATGGGGACGGTTTCACCGACATTGCGTGGGCCATCGCCAAGGAGATCACCGGGGACGCCGAATACGACGTCTGCGCAACGACGCTCCATGGCGGCACCAGCCTCCGCACCGGGGATCCTGACGACCTCCTCGGTGGGATCGCATGTTTCGACGGTCTTGAAGGCGGCATTCTGGTTGGCGGGAAGGTGGGTCCCGATGCCGACGGCGACGGCGTGCCGGACGTGGTGTTCAGCGACACCGGCGGCACCGCCGACCGCGCCGGCTGCATCATCCCGAGCGGTCGGATGCCCGCCACCGGCACCGTCCTCATGGACGAGGTTCGCCCCTACTGCTTTGGTTCGACCTCCGCTGCGTCACGCATGGGTGGCGCGATCGACCTCGATCAGGACGGATTCCCCGAACTGCTGGGCACGGAGTACTCCTGGAGCACGGACACCTTGCACGAGGCAGGCCGCATCCTGGTCACGCCCGGGTTCGACATTCCCTGGGAGGACGCGTCCCGCTGGTAGGCCCGCTACACCCCCCCGAACGCCTCCGCCCGCACGCCCACCGCCCGCGCCTTCCCCGCGATCTCCTCCAAGCGCGCCTGGGAGAGCGCGCCCACCGTCGTGTCCGACGGTTTGCGTGCCACGGTGTAGATCTGGACGTGGTCGATGGTGCCCCCCGCCGCGATGACCCCGAGGCGCCCCACCCAAGCGTCGATCTCCATGTCGGAGGGGCCCTCGCCGCCCAACGTGCAGAACATGCTCTGGATCACGAGGGGGCGCGTGGCGGCGGTCTCCGCGAGGTTGGACAACACGCGCGAGAACGGGAAGGTGGTGCCGTCGACGCGGCGGTACCAGGCCTCGGTGCCCGCGTCGAGCTTGCCCCACACCTCGTCGACCAGGGGGAGCGCCGCCTTGACACGTTCGCGATGCAACATCGTGGCGTTGGTGAGGAGGCGGACCGGGACGGTCAGGCCGAAGCGGTCGCGCGCCGCGCGGACGCGCGCCACGGCGCCGGGGAAGGCGGCGGGGGTGGTGGGCTCGCCGTCCCCCGCGAACGCGATGTCGGCGACGCGGCGCAGCGCGGGGGCCACGGTGTCGAAGGGGGGGT
Organism: Pseudomonadota bacterium; assembly: GCA_030684355.1. Lineage (GTDB taxonomy): Bacteria > Myxococcota_A > UBA796 > UBA796 > SXON01 > CAJBVW01. The sequence goes on along the minus strand of JAUXTN010000140.1, from coordinate 13,970 downwards.
GCTGCCAGAGCGAACCGTCCGCGACCCAGCCGAGGAGGCGGGACAATTCGGCGTCGAGGGTGTCGAGGTCGATGGTGGCGGGGCCGCCGGGCACGGTGCGGTCGACCTGGCAATAGGGGCAATCGAAGTTGCACACCTTGTCAGGGTTGAGGTTCACGCCGATGGACAGGCCCCGGGCGCGCCGGGAGACGACCGCGTAGACGTAGCGGTTGTCACCAAGATCGCGACGGTGGTCCTGGAAGTCGAGCGTGCGTGCCACGCCCGCGACGTATCCGCTACGATGGCGCGATGCGCGTCACCCGACGTCAACTGCTCGCGGCCACCACCCTGCTCGGCGGCGCCGTCGTCGCCGGGGCGGGGAGCGTGGCCATCCGTTGGTGGGACCAGGCCCCCGGCACCCCCTACGCCGTGCTCTCGGAGGACGAGGCCGCGATCCTCGACGCCCTCGCCGAGGCCTGCTTCCCCGCGGGCGGCACCCCCGCCCTGGGCGGCGCCGCGGCCGGGGTGGGCCGGTACTTCGACGGCGTGCTGGAGGGCCTCGCGCTCGAACAGCAGAAGCTCCTGCGGCTCGCCCTCCACGCGATCGACGCCCTGCCGCTCGCGACGCACGGCGGCTACCTCTCCGAGCTGCCCGTGCCCGACGCGAGCGACGCCCTGGCATCGTGGCTCCGCAGCCCCCGCCCCGAGCTGCGCGGCCTCGCCCAATCGTTCTCCATCTTCGTCGGCATGGCGTGGATGGCCCACCCCGCCGTGCGCCCGCGCATCGCGCCGATGTTCGGCTGCGGCTTCGCGGACGCCGGCGGCCTGCCCGACCGCCTGGGAGCGTCGTGAGCGTCTGGAAGCCCGGCGACGGGGTGTTGTTGACCGGCCCGGCGCCCGCGGAGGGCTACTCCACCGCCGACCGCGACCTCGAATGTGACGTGGTCATCGTCGGGACCGGCCCCGGCGGCGCGTCGGTCGCCCGGGTGCTCGCCGCGGCGGGCGCGCGCGTCATCCTGCTCGAGGAGGGGCCCCCCGAGAGCCGCTTCGCGAAGAACCAGGGCGACGTGATGCGCTACCACATGCAGGAGGGCGGCGCGATGGTGGCCGCGGGCAACGCCTACATGCCGATCGCATCGGGCCGCGGCGTGGGCGGCGGCACGTTGGTGAACAGCGCCATGGCATGGCGCGCCCCCGACTACGTCCTCGACGATTGGGTGACACGCCTCGGCGACGAGCGTTACGGCCCCAAGGCGCTCGCCCCCCTCTTCGACCAACTCACCGAGCTCCTCGGGGTGTGGCCCACGCGGCCGGAGATCGCCGGAAAGAACAACGATCTCATCGTCCGCGGCGTGCGGGCCCTCGGGTTGGAGGGCGGCTACGTGCCCCGCGCCACGCCCGGGTGTGTCGGGTGCGGGGTGTGCTACTTCGGCTGCCCCTCGGGCGGCAAGGCGAGCATGAACCTGAACCTGCTCGTCGAGGCCACGCGCTCCGGCGCGCGCATCGTGGCGGACACCAAGGTGGACACGGTGTTGGTGGAGGGGGACCGCGTCGTCGGCGTCTCCGGCCGCATGTCCCACCCCGACTCCCGCGCGCCGGGCGGCCGGGTGACCGTGCGTGCCGGGCGCACCGTGATCGCCGCGGGCGGCATCGGCACCCCGCGATTGTTACACCACGCCGGCCTGGCCAAACGCCTGGGCCCGGCCGTCGGCAAGGGCCTGCACGTCCACCCGGGCAACGCCGTGCTCGGCATCTGCGACGAGCCCGTCGAGATGTGGAAGGGCGCGACCCAGGGCGCCTACTTCCACGTCGACGAGCTGCCGGGCGTGCTGCCCCACACGTTCTCCGCGCCGCCGGAGGTGTGTCTCGGCATGATGGCGCCGCCGGGCCCCGAGATGAAGAAGGCGATCGACCTGCTCCCCTACCTGTGCGGCCTCATCGTGATGGTGTCCGACACCGGCGAGGGCACCGTGGGCGCGCATGCCGACGGCCGCGCGGACATCCGCTACGACTTCGCCGACATCGACCTCGAGCGCACCAAGCAGGGCATGTACTGGGCCGCCAAGGTGCTGCTCGCGGGCGGGGCGCGCGAGCTCTTCGCGCCCGTCCACGGGGTCACCCGGACCAACAGCGCCGAGGACCTCCGGGACCAGCTCTCGCGCCGCACCATCGCGGACTTCACCCTCTACGCCGCCCACCCGATGAGCACGTGCCGCATGGGCCTCGATCCCGCCACGAGCGTCATCCGCCCGGACGGACGCAGCCACGCGCTCGAGGGCCTCTACCTCGCGGACAGCTCGGTGTTCCCGACCTCGCTGGGGGTGAACCCGAGCCTCACGACGATGGCGGTCGCGACGGCGATCGCGGCGGGGATGGTGGGCGGGGGGTAGCGGCGTGGTACCGTGCCGGGCCCCGAACTGCGGTCTCGCGGGCGGGGCACGGAGGCTGGCGATGAAGGGGATTGACGGGCGCGCCCGATCGGTACGGGAGCTGTTGGACGGCGCCAAGTTCGCCATCGACTTCTACCAGCGCGAGTATGCGTGGCAGGAACGGCAGGTTCGCGAGCTCATCGACGATCTCACCGGGAAGTTCCTCGACTTCTGGGGTCCTGGACAGGCGCGCCACGAAGTCGAGCACTACGGGCACTACTTCCTCGGTTCGGTCGTGGTCAGCCACAAGCGGAACCAGCGGTTCGTCGTCGACGGGCAGCAACGGCTCACGACGCTCTCCCTCCTGCTCATCTTCCTCCATCACCTCCAGGGGGATCGACCCGACCGTGTCGACGTTCGGAAGCTGGTCTACGGCGAGAAGTTCGGGCGCAAGAGCTTCAACCTCGACGTGCCCGATCGGCTCGGGGTCATGGACAGCCTGCTCGGCGGCGCCCCCGTGAACCTCGAGGGGGCGAGCGAGTCCGTCCGCAATATCGCCGCCCGCTACGCGAACATCGCCGACCACTTCCCGGAGGAAGTCCACGGCGTCGCGCTGCCGTTCTTCGTGGACTGGCTCCTGGAGAACGTGCACCTCGTCGAGATCGAGGCCTTCTCCGACGAGGACGCCTACACGATCTTCGAGACGATGAACGACCGCGGCCTGTCGCTGTCCCTCGCGGAGATGCTCAAGGGCTACGTCCTCGCCAACATCCGGCACGAGGACGACCAGCGGACGGTCAACGCGCTGTGGAAGCAGCACATGCAGGCCTTCAAGGATCTCGGGGAGGACGAGGACCTCGACTTCTTCAAGAACTGGCTGCGGGCACGTCACGCCGAGACCATCCGGCCTGGCGAGAAGGGAGCGGAGAACAAGGACTTCGAGCGGATCGGCAGCGAGTTTCACCGCTGGGTGCGCGATCAACGGGATCGGCTGGGCCTGGTGGACGGGGATGCCTTCCTCACGTTCGTGAAGCGCGACCTCGACTTCTACGCGAGGCAGACCCAGACGATCCGCCGCGCGGCTCGGAGCTTGACCCCTGGCCTGGAGGCGATCCGCTACACCGAGGAGCGCGGCTTTACGCTCCAGACCCAGCTCCTCCTCGCCCCGCTCGACCCTGCCGATTCCCCCGGTGTCACCCGGCAGAAGCTCCAGCTCGTCGCAAACTTCCTCGACATCTGGCTCGCGCGGCGGGTGTGGTGCTTCCGCACGATCGCGTACTCGTCCGTGCGCTACACCCTGTTCAACCTGACGCGGGACCTGCGCGGAAAGAGCGTCCCCGAGCTGTCGCAGTACCTTCGCGGACAGCTCGATGCGCAGCCCGAGTCCTTCGCGCGGAGCCCGCGGCTCCGCCTGCACAACCAGAACTACCGGCAGGTCCGCCACATCCTCGCGCGGCTGACGGGCTGGGTGGACGCACGGTGCGGGCTCGCGACCCACTTCGAGGACCTCGTGTCCGAAGGGCGGGCGCGGCCATTCGAGATCGAGCACATCTGGGCGGACAAGCCCCTCCGCCACACCGACTGGTACGAGCACCCCACCGACTTCGACACGGAGCGCAACCGCGTCGGCGGCCTCCTCCTGCTCCAGCGCGGCCTGAACCAGAGCCTGGGCGACGCCACGTACGAGGCCAAGCGGGACGCCTACGTCAGCCACGGACAGAACCTGCTGGCGCGGAGCCTGCACCCGTTCGCGTACCAGAACAACCCCGCGTTCACCCAGCTCCTGGCGAGCACGGGGCTGCCCTTCCGGTACTACGACACCTTCGGTCCCGCGGACCAGGCCGAGCGGCAGGCCCTGTACGTGCGCATCGCCGAGTGGGTGTGGAACCCGTCGCGGGTGGATCTCGATGGCGAGAAGCCGCCCGTCCACGAACCGCTCCAGCCGGAGAGCGGCCAGGAGGCCGTGGAGGCGGAGACCGAGGGGTCCGAGCCGCTCCGGTACGGCGAGCGGTTCGCGTTCTGGACGGCGCTGCTGGAGTACGCGCGGACCAAGGCGTCCAACTTCGATCGCCTCAGCGCGGGCACGGACAGTTGGATCGGGCTCGGCGCTGGGCGCGCCGGCCTCACCTACAACTTCGTGGTGCTCCAACATGCCACGCGGGTGGAGCTCTACATCAACACCGGCGACCGGGAGCGGAACAAGGACCTCTTCGACAAGCTCTACCAGCATCGCGCCGAGGTCGAGGCCACGTTCGGCGGCCCGATCGATTGGCAGCGCCTGGACGACAAGCGGACCTGCCGCATCTACGCGCCGCTCGAGCGCGGGGGCTGGGCGGAGCGCGAGCGTTGGCCGGGGCTCATCGAGGACACCGTCGCCGCCTTCCTACGGTTCCGAGACGCGCTCCACGGGCGCGTCTCCAGCCTGACGTAGGCCCGCGCCCTCCCGCCCCCCCGCGTTATGCCCGCACCGCCCATGCCACCCCTCTCCGCCGCGCTCCTCATCCTTCGCGATCTCGGGCTTCCGGCGGCGATCTCCGCCGTTGCGCTCGTGTTCGCGTCCGCCCTCTCGTCCGCCGCGCTGCACCGCACCGACCGGGTCGCCGCCGCGGCCGTCGCGATCGCCTTCGCCGTCGGCTACAACGCCGTCTCCGGGGGCGGGTTCCACCCCGAGGACACCGTCAGCGTGCTGCCCCTCGTGGCCGTCGTGTGCGCGCTCCTCCTCCCGCGCATCGTCGCCCGGGCCGCACCCAAGGCCGCCGTGGCCGCCCCCACGCGCGCCGGCGTGCTCGTCGCGGGCGTCGCGAGCGCCGTGGTGTTGTACCTCGCCCACGACACCCGCCTCACCGAGCTCGCCCTGGTGCCCGTCGGCGCGGCGCTCGGCCTGATGCTCGGCACCCACCTGCCCGACCGCGGCCCACCCCGCCTCGCGGACCCCGACCCGCGGGCAGGCGCCTGGATCGTCGTCGCGTTGCTGCTCCTGGCGGTGTGGGGCTTCGGCGTCGCCGCCGGCGTGTCGCCCGTAGCCGTGGCGCTCCTCGTGGCCGCGCTCGGCGCCGCCCCCCTCGCCGCACGCCGCGGCGGCACCGTCGGGCGCACGCTCGGTTGGGTGCTCCCGGCTGGCTTGGGTGTGGCGGCGGTGGTGGTCGCGGGGGTTTGACGGGCGCTACGGACGAACCAAGGCGGAGACCTTCCCGAGCTCCTCGTACAGGTACACGTTCGCCAGGATCGCCTTCTCGAACACGCCCAGGTGCAGGCTCTCGTTGGGGCCGTGCGCGGTGGTCTGCGGATCGATGACCCCGTTGAGGATGAGCGGGAGGTCGCCGAAGCGCCGCCCGAACAGCGCCACGAACGGGATCGAGCCGCCCACGCCCACCTGCAGGAGCGGCCGACCCCACGCCTTCACGTAGGCGCGGTCCGCCGCAGGGAACGCGGGACCCTGGGGTGTGTAGAGCCACGCGCCCGAGGGGGCCGTCGTGATGTCGACCGTGACCTTCACCCCGCCCGGCGGATCGCGCAGGAGCTCGGCGCGCAGGGCGTCGCGCACGGTGTCGTCGTCCTGGCCGGGGGCCACGCGCACGGACAGGATCGCCTCGGCGGACATGCGCAGGGCGTTCTTCTTGCGGTCGCTCGTCGGGAGCGTCGTGGCCACGACGGTGATCGCCGGCTGGCGCCACAGGTGCTCGGCCGGCGGCGCGCCCTCGGTGGGGAGCGGCTCGACGCCGTGACACAAGTGGGCGCCCGCGCGGATGACCTCGGTGGTGAGCGGCACGTTCCACGCGCCCGCGCTCCACTCGGCGGGGACGTCGGCGCGGGGCTTCTTCAAGCGGCCGTTCTCGTCGACGAGGCGCGCGAGCAACGTCACGAGCGCGAGTGACACGTCGGGCACCATGCCACCCCAGAGGCCGGAGTGGATGTCGGCCTCCAACGCCTCGCACCGCACGGTGCACTCCATGAGGCCGCGCAAGCTCGTCGTGAGCCCCGGGATCTCCGGCGAGGGGTTCTCGCAGTCGGTCAGGACCATCACGTCGGCCTGGAACGCCGCGGGGAAGGCGTCCATGTACCGCTCGAGGTTGGGGCTCCCAATCTCCTCCTCCCCCTCGATGACCAGCTTGATGTTGGCCGGCAGCGTGCCGGTCTCCTCGAGCCACGCCCGGAGCGCCGCGAGGTGGCTCACCCACCCGCCCATGTCGTCGGCGGCGCCGCGCGCGTAGAGCCGCCCGTCGCGCACGGTGGGCTCGTGCGGCGGGCTGGTCCACACCTCGCCCTTCACGGGCTGCAGGTCGAGGTGCCCGTAGATGAGGATCGTCGGCTTGCCGGGCTGCCCCATCCACTCGGCGGTCACGATGGGGAGGGCGCCGTCCAGCTCGCGCACCTGCGCCTCGGCGAAGCCGAGCGCCGCGAGGTCGGAGGCCACGCGCGTCGCGAGCGCACGCACGTCGGCGGCGTGGGCGGGCTCGCACGAGATGGCGGGGATGCGGAGGTAGTCGCACAGGTCGGCGAGGGCCTTGGGGACCTGGGCGCGGGCGCGGGCGGCGACGGAATCGGCGGAAGGAAGCGACATGGGCGCCCTTGTATCCCCGACCGGGCGGCGCCGGGCGGAGGGCGGGAGGTGGATCCGCCGCCGCGAGAGGCCGCGGTCAGGCGAGGGTCGCGTTGACAAGGATGTCGGCTCATGGGAGGGTGCGCCCCGCTGGAGACCCGCATGACAATTGATGAACGCCCCGGAAAGCTCGACACGCTGGGGTTGGCATCGCTCATCCTCGGTCTCGTCACCTTCATGACCGTCTGGTGCTGCATTGGTTACCCAGTAGGAATCGTGGCCATCGTGCTCGGCGCGGTTGCCCTGTCCAGGAACCGGTCCGACGGCTACAGCGCCACGTCCCGCATCCTGGCGTTCTCCGGAATCGGGATCTCGATCGGGGCAATCATGCTCCACGTGGTGCTCATGGCGATCGGCCAGGTGGCGAAACCCGACCTTCCCGTGTCACGCGTCGACGAGGTGTCCGTCGCGCCCCCCGCGCCCGCGGCTCCGCCGTCCGCGCCCGCGCCGGCTGCTCCGCAGGCGGCCCCCGCGCCGGTGGTGGAAGCTCCGCTGACGGAGAGCTGCGCGGACCTCGCAGGACGGTTCGGCACGAGCTCCAAGCTCTCCGACCTCCAGAAGGAGGAGCTCTGGAAGCAGTACGCCGATCGCACGTTCGCCTGGAAGCTCCGTGTCACCGAAGTGAGCTCCGACTTCCTCGGCGGTTTCACCGTCCAGTACAAGTGCGCACCGAAGTCGAGCTCGTTCATCCAGGACATCCAGATCAAGTACCCGGAGACGCGCAAGTCCTTCGTCATGCAGCTCGAGAAGGACAGCGTCTACAACGTGCAGGGACGCCTGCGGATGTCGTCCACGCTGCTGGGAATGACGGCGGACGACCTCCCCTAAGGCTCGTAGCGGACGCCCCCCCGCCCGCCGATGCGCGCGGGGGGCGCCCCACGACAAGGCCCTCGACCACGCGCGCCAGGCGACCGGAAGGCGGTCGGCGTCCGCGCCGACCGGTCCCGTCCGCGACGCCCGTGGCGGCGCGGGCGGACCGAGCCCGAAAGGGCGAGCCTGCAGGGTGCCGCCGGCGAAGCCGGGGCGCCCCGCGGTGTCCGTCAGAACTTCAAGGGCGGCCCCCCCGGCGGCGGCTCCCGCTCGGGCACGGGCGGCTGCGTCGGCGGCGCCTCCCGCGGCCCCCAAGGCACGCCGGGCTCCTCGAGCGGCGGGCTCGTCGCGGGCTCGCGCACGGGCCCCGGGAGCGTGTCGGGCACGCGGGGGTCCTGCGTGGGCGCGTAGGGCGGCCCTGGGGGAATCTCGCGCGGATCGTGGGGCTTCGGCATCGCTCGGCTCCTCCTCCCCCAACATGCGCACGGGGCGGGGGGTCGGAGGGTACGGTGGCGGCGCCCGCCCCCTACCGCGCCGGCGGGTCCACCCCTTCCAACGTCGTCGTCACGTCGACCGCGCCGTCCGGCCCGCGGGTGACACGTAAATCGGTCCACCCCGCGTATTGGTTCCCGACCCGATCGCCGGTGTGGTCCGAGGCGAGGGTGGCCACCCACGAGAGGCCGTCCCACGGCTTGGTCGGGGGGTGTGCCCGCGCCTCGACGTCCGCGAAGGGGTAGGCCTTGCGCACGGCGCCGCCCTTGCCGGACACCACCTGGTGGAACGCGTCGATGGTGCCGTCCGGCCGCGTGGTGCGCAGGTCGATGCGCTGGAGGTGGTGGTCGTGCCCGGAGGCGTAGTCGCGCACGCCGCAGGCGAGGAGGGCCTCTACGACCTCGGTGGAGAGCAGATCGTCGGGGCTGTCGCGGTACTTGCCGAAGGTGGCAGCGGGATGGTGGCCGAACGCGATGCGGCGGCGCGGGGCGGTCGTGGCGGCGCAGTGGTCGCGGAGCCAGACGAGCTGCCGATCGTGGAGGGCCTCGAGCGGGCCCGGCACCGCCCCGACGAGCGCGAGGGTGTCGAGGAAGATGAGCTCCAGGTCGTCGCCGTCGCGCAACGCCCAGTAGCGCCAGGGTTGGACCCACGTGGGGCCCTTCGGGGTGACCACGAGGATGTCCCCCGCGATCGCGACCTCGCGGTGGCGGAAGGTGTGGCGCACCGACGCGAGCGGCGCGGGCGAGAGGTACTCGTGGTTGCCGAGCACCGCGTAGAACGGGAGCGCGAGCGGGGCGTAGCGCTGGTGGAAGCGCCGCCGCATCATCGGGCCCTCGGGCGCGGCGAGGCCCAGGGCGCCGAGCCCGTAGAAGTTGTCGCCGAGGAGCACCGCGGCGTCGCAGGTGGGGCCGGCCGCGCACGCCGCCGCCACGGCCGAGACCAGCGCGCGGGCGCTCGGATCCGCCGGGCGCGACCCGCCGTCACCGATGAGGACGGCGCGGAAGAGGCCGTCGTCGCCGAGGAGCGGGGCGCGCAGGGTGCCGCCGCCGAGGGGGGGCTCGCCGCGGGCGGGGCCCTCGGGGAGGGGCGCGGGGCGCGGGGCGGCGAGGGCGGGGGCGAGGAGCGACTCGCCCGCGAGGGCGCCGAGCGCGACCACTGTCGCGATGCCCGCCACCAACCGCAAGAACCTCTGGGTCTTCGTCATCGGACGCCACGCTGACCGGTCCTATATGCCCCCGGCGCTGCGGGAGCCGCCCCACTGCGGCGGGGGCCGGCGGCCGCAGTACACCGGCCTGGCTACAGCTTCTCCACCGACGTGGACACCTGCGCGGTGCCGCTCCCCGACGCCGTCGCGCCCGCGAGCTTCGCGCTGCCGGAGAAGCTCGTCCGCGTCGCCAGCCCGAGCCGCGGATCCATGCAGAGCGTGCCCGTCATCGACTTCGACGCGGCCATCGCGCGGTCGCTCGCGTCGGTGCCCGCGTAGACGCCCGCGAACGGAGCCGCGCAGTCGGGCGTGGGCATCCCCAGGGTGAGCATCCCCGTGAGCGTCTCCCCCTTCTCGGGCGTGCCGAGGAGCAGCTCCACGTCGACGGCGCCGCCCGGGTCGGCGGTGAGGATGGTCGTGCGATCCGGGAAGAGCTTCCCGGCGATCTGCCGCGCCCCCCGGGCCTCGTCCTTGGTGGCCGCCCCGCCGTCCGCGCGCTGCACGAGGTGCTCGCCATCGTCGCGACGCGTGACCACGTACTCCTTCCCCACGGCGTCCGGCAACGCCTCCTCCCGCCCCTTCGGCGACACGACGACGTGCGTGCCGCTCGTCACGCGCACCCCGACCCCGACGACGCGGCCGTCCGTCAGGTTTCGGACCGTCGCCTCGCCGGCCCAGGCCTCCTCCATGTGGAGCTTCGCGTGCTCGGCCCCGTGCGTCACGTCGAGGTCCATCCCGAACGACGAGGTGACCGCGAACCGATCGCCGATCGCCGGGGCGAACACCGGAATGGTGATCGGGGCCGGGACCGCGGGGGCGGCCGCCGCGCCGCCGGGGGCCGGCACGGTCGACATCGCGGGCACCGTCGGTGGCGCCGCCGCGACGTCGCTCGGCTCGGCGCCGGCGCAGGCGAGGACGGTGAGAAGGGCGAGGCTGGAGGCAACGAGACGCATGGAGAGCTCCGGGCGCGACGGCCACACCCGAGCGCGGGCGGGCACGTCGGCCTGGGCTGGAGACGCGCGACGGGGGCGTACCGGACAGCGCGCCGTCAGCCCACCGCCCCCGGCTCTCCCTTCTTCGGCACGTGGCTCATCGCGTGCTCCGCGAGCGCGGTGATCGTGAGCGAGGGGTTCACGCCGAGGTTCGCGCCGATCATCGAGCCGTCCACCACCATCATGTGCGCGTACCCGAACACGCGGCACTTCGCGTCGATGACGCCGTCCGCCGCGGAGGTGCCCATCGCGCACCCGCCGAGGATGTGGGCGGTGGTCGGCACGTCCAGCACGGCCTCGGTGACGGAGCTCCGCGCCATGCCGCCGAGGTCCTTCGCGATGGCCCGCGCGGCCTCGTTGGCGCTCCGGATGTAGGTCGGCACGGGGGGTTGGTCCGCGGGGACCTCGGTGACGAGCTGACGCCCGAACGGCCAGAACCAGCGCCGCCCGCGGCGGATGCGCATGTGGTTGTCGAGCGTCTGCATGACCAGCAGGATGACGGTGCGCTCGGCCCACCCGAAGGGAACCCAGCCGCGCAGCACGTCGAGGGGGGAGGTGAGGACCACCCCCATCCACCGCAGCCACCGGGGCACCTTGCCGCCGCCGTCGGTCAGCGGCGTCGTGATGAGCGCGAGGCTGTCGGACCCCGACGAGTAGCGCACGGGCTCCAGGTGCGTGTGGTCGTCGAGCGCGATCTGCGAGCCGATGGCGACGCCCTGGTTCATCTTCTTCTCGGGGTCGCGCGCGGTGACGCCGAGGACGGCCTCGCTGTTGGTCCGCACGAAGTCGCCGAGGCGGTCGGAGAGCTTCGCCAGGGCCCCCTTCTCCTTGCACTTCAGCAGGAGGTCCACCGTGCCGAGCACGCCCGCCGAGAAGACGACGCCGCGCGCGGTGTAGACCTTGCGGTCCTTCCGGAACAGCGAGGTCGAGCGCTCGGTGTGCACCCGGTAGCCGCCGTCGGGGAGGGGCTCGACGAGCGTGACGCGCCGCTCGGGGACCACGGTGGCGCCGCGCTTCTCGGCCAGGAACAGGTAGTTCTTGTCGAGCGTGTTCTTGGCGCCGTGGCGGCACCCCACCATGCACCCGCCACAGAAGGTGCAGCCCTCGCGCGCGGGGCCCTCGCCGTCGAAGAAGGGGTCCGGCGTCGACTTGCCCGCCTCGCCAAAGTAGACGGCGACGGTGGTGGGCGCGAAGCTCGCCTCCCGCCCGATGCGTTTCGCGTGCGAACGGGCGAGCTCGTCGGCGGCGAAGAACCGGGGGGTCTCGACGGCGCCGAGCATGCGCTTGGCGAGCGCGTAGAAGGGCGGCAGGACGGCCTTCCAGTCCGCGAGGTCCTTCCACTTGGGGTCCTCGAACGCCCGCGGCGGCGGCACGAGCAGGGTGTTCGCGTACACGAGGCTGCCGCCGCCCACGCCCGCCCCGGAGAGGATGAAGACGTGCGGCAGGAGCGTCATCTTGAAGATGCCGTGGCACCCGGCGAGCGGCGCCCACAAGAAGCGCTTCAGGTCCCAGTTGGTCTTCGGAAAGTCCGCTGCGGCCCAGCGTTTCCCCATCTCGAGCACGCCGACGGTGTAGCCCTTCTCGGTGAGCCGGTGCGCGGAGACGGAGCCGCCGAACCCCGAGCCGATGACGAGCCAGTCGAAGTCGTACATCTTCCCTCGCTAACACCGCCTGCTCGGCGATCCGCTCCGGACGCCGGGGGAGGCGGGCCCGCGAAGGCGGGAACCGGTGCCGGGTTAAGGCCTCCGGCCGGACGACACGCGCCGGACCCGGTCCCGAAAGCCGACGCGCGGAGCACACATGTCCTGGTTTCTCCTCGTGATCGCCGGCCTGCTCGAGACCGGCTGGGCCATCGGCCTCAAGTACACGGAGGGCTTCTCCAAGCCCGTCCCCACCGTGCTCACCGTCGGCGCGATGGTCGCGAGCATGGGGCTCCTCGGCCTCGCGCTGCGCGATCTGCCGGTCGGCACCGCGTACGCCGTGTGGGTCGGCATCGGCGCGTTCGGCACCGCCGTGCTCGGCATCGCGCTCTTCGGCGAGCCCGCGACGCCCGCGCGCGTGTTCTTCCTCGCGCTCCTCGTCGCGGCGATCGTGGGCTTGAAGGTGACCGCGCCCGCCGCGTGAGATACTATACGGGCGTTCAGGAGCCCGCGTGGCCGCGCGCATCGCCTGCTTGGACCTCGACACGTTCTTCGTCTCCGTCGAACGCCTGCTCGATCCCTCCCTCGTGGGGCAACCCGTGGTCGTCGGTGGGCGCAAGGGCTCCCGTGGCGTCGTCACGTCCGCCAGCTACGAGGTCCGCACGCTCGGCGTGCGCTCCGGCATGCCGATGATGGAGGCGGCCCGCCTCGCCCCGAACGCCATCTTCGTCCCGACGCGGCACGACACCTACGGCCCCTACGCGGCCCAGGTCCGCGCGGTGCTCGAGCGGTACTGCCCCGTGGTCCGCACCGCGAGCATCGATGAGTTCTTCCTCGACTTCGCGGGGTGCGAGCGCCTCTACGCGCGCCCGGGGGACATCGACGCCGACGCCACCATCCTCCGCGTCGTGCGCGAGCTGCGCGAGGCCATCCAGGCGGAGGTGAAGCTCCCCGCCAGCGTCGGCATCGGCACCACGCGCCCAGTCGCCAAGATGGCGAGCGGCCGGGCCAAGCCCGCGGGGGTGCTCCTCGTGCGCGCCGGGGAGGAGCGTGCGTTTGCCGGCCCGCTCCCGGTGCGGCGCTACCCGGGCATCGGCCCGGTGGCGGAGGCGCGGCTCGCCGGCATGGGCATCACGACGCTCGGCCAGCTCCTCGAGGTCCCCGACGAGGACGCGCGGGTCGGCGCCCTCGCGGCGTCCCTGCGCGTCGGCCTCGGCGCGGGCCTGCGCGCGGGGGGCGGCACCCGGCTCCCCGAGCGCGACCGCCCGGCCTTCCAGGAGCACGACGCCTCCGCCGAGGGCAGCCTCTCGAACGAGCGCACCTTCTTCGTCGACGTGGGGGACACCCTCGTCGCGGAGGACGCCCTGCGCGCCCTCGCCGAGCGTGTCACCTGGCGGCTCCGGCGCCGCGGCGCCCGCGCCCGCACCATCACCCTGAAGCTGCGCTTCGCCGACTTCACCACGATCACGCGCGGCCGCTCCGTGCCCCCCACCCACAACGAGTCCGACGTCCTCGCCGTCGTGTTCGACCTGCTCCGCGGCGCGTGGCCCAAGCGGGCGCGCATCCGCCTCCTCGGGGTCCAGCTCTCCAACCTCGTCGAGCCCGACCCGCAGGTCGCGCTCTTCGCGCCGCCCCGGCCCCGCATGGGCGCCGCCATCGACGCCGTGCGGGACCGCTTCGGGTACGACGCCATCCGCATGGGCGCGGTGGCGCGGCCGGGGGCGGAGGCGGGGGTCGTGGGGCGGGCGGGTTCGCGGGTGCGGTGAGGGGGGTTGGTTTGGCGCGGCGAGGTCGCGGCCGAGGGGGCACGGGCCGAGGAGACGCGGCGGCGCGCTCGGGCGGCGCGGGGGCCCAGCGGGGCCGGAGGGGCGCCGCCTCGGGCGG
>JAUXTN010000131.1 GCA_030684355.1 Pseudomonadota bacterium | reverse complement strand
GCGCCGCCGCCGCTGCGTCGGCCTCCCGCTCGGCCACGACCCGCGCCGCCGCCGCTTCGGCCTCCCGCGTCGCCGCGCGCCCCACGGCTTCCGCCTGCGCCGCGGCTTCCTGCTCGGCAAGCGCCACCGCGAGCCGCGCCGCCTCCGCGTTCCGGAGCGCGCCGAGGTCGACCGTCGGGCCGAGATGGCGGAGGGACAGCGCGCCGTCGTGGTCGGCTTCGTGCCCAGGCGCCTCGTCGGCCTCCATCGGCTCCTCGACCTCCGGCGCCCACCCGATCCGCACGCCGTCCGCGGCCTCGACCCAGGGCGCGAAGACGTGCGTGTCGTGCACTTCCCGGAGGAACGCTCCCTCAGCCACGGGCCGCGGCGCGTCGACCTCGATCCACGCGGCCGCCTCGGCCTGCTCCGCCTCGATCCGGGCCGCCTCGATCCGCTCGGACTCCGCCCGCGCGGCCACCGCCCGCGCCTCGGCAATCCGCGCCGCCTCGGCCCGTGCGGCCTCCACGCGCCCGGCTTCTGTCCGCGCCGCCTCGATCCGCTCGGACTCCGCGCGCTCGGCCTCTGCACGCGCCGCCTCGATCCGGGCGGCCTCCGCCCGCGCGGCCGCGACGCGCTCGGCGTGGATCCGCTCCACCTCGAGCCGCTCGCCCTCGAGGCGTTCGGCTTCCAGGCGGGCGGCCTCGGCCCGCACGGCCTCCACCCGCGCCGCCTCGATCCGGGCAGCCTCGACGCGCTCGGCCTCCATCCGGGCGGCCTCGGCGAGCTCGGCCTCGATCCGGGCGGCCTCGGCGTGCACGGCCGCCTCGACGGCGGCACGCTTCGACCCCGGCGGCCCGACCGCGAGGCGCGCCGCGGGCCCGGACACGCCTGCGCGCGAGCGGCTCGGTGAGACCGGGGCCATCCGCGCCGGCGCGTGGTGCTCGTCGTCCTCGGCCTCCAGGAGCTCGTGCGACGCGCCCTCCGCCTCCCCGGCGAGCCACGGGGCCGCCACGAGCGCGTCCTGAGCCGGGCCGTAGACCTCCCCGGCCGACACGGGCTCCGCGAGCTCGACGGCGTGCCAATCGGCCGCCGCGGCCTCGGCCCCCTCGTCCTCGCGCGCCCGCCGGGCGCTCGCCGCCGCCGCCCGCACCGCGTTCGCGGCCTCCCGCTCCTGCTCCGCGACCGGATCGGGCGCGACCGGCCCCGTCGATGCGGCGCGACGCCGCGCGCGAGCCGCGTCCCGCTCCGCTTCTCGTTGACGGGCGGCCCGGCCGCGCACCGCGAGCAGCCGCGCCACGTCGTCGCGCGACGCGCCGAGCCCCTGCAGGATCCGATCGCGCGACACCGACTCGAGCTGGAAGTCGAGGCCGTCCTCGGCGGGCGGCGCGCTGGGCTCCCGGGGGTCCCCGAAGACCGCCCGGCCGATCGACCGCACCTGCCCCGCGAGGGTCCCCACCCGCGCGCCGACCTCCGGGAGCAGGCGCGCCGCCGCGACCGGCCCGGCTGGCCCCTCCGAGGCCGACGCCGCCTCCGGCACCGACGCCGCGTCCGCGACCTCCCGGCCCTCGCGGTCCCCCGCCTCCGGGGCCGCCCCTGCACGCCCGGGCGCCCGCCGCGTCCGGGCCTCCCGCGCCCACTGGACCAGCTCCCGCGCCGGCCCCGCCATCCCCCCCACGAGGGACTCCACGAGCAGCGCGAGCCGGATCGTCGGCGCCGGCACCCACCCGAGGGCCGCCAGCCGCTCCCGCTGGGCCCGCGCGTCCGCCATCGACACCCGCGCGCCGCCGAGCACGATGCGCTCGGGCAGCCACTCACCGAGGGGCACGCCCCGGAGGTCCGCGCGCCGTAGGTCCGCGTCCAGGAGCAACGGCCGCCCGCGGGCCCCCGTGAACGCGGCGTCCACCAGCCGCGCGCCCCCGAAGTCCGCCCCCTCCACCTCGGTGTCGTCGAAGACCGCCCGGTTCAGCGACGCCCCCACCAGTGTCGCCCCCACGAGCCGCGCGCGATCGAGCCGGAGCCCGGCGCCGCGCACCCCGGTGAGGTGGGCCCCCTCGAGCGAGGCCTCCCGCCATTCGCCGCCGTCGAGCCGCGCCCCCTCCGCACGGAGCCCGTTGGCGGAGAGGGCATAGCCGCGGGAGCGCCGAAGATCGGCGTCGGTGGCATCGGCCCCGTCGAGCAGGGCGCCGTCGAGGTCCGCGTCCCGCAGGTCCGCGCCGACGAGCCGGGCGCCCCGGAGATCGGCCCCGCGAAGGTCGGCCTCGCGCAGATCCCGTCGCGCGAGATCCACACCTCGTAGATCCGCCCCACGCAGATCCGCCCCCGCAAGAGACACCTCCCCGAGGGAGACGTCTCGCAAGTCCGCGCCGCGGAAGGTGGGTCGAGGGGTGTGGAGGGCCACGGGCGCATCGTAGCGCAGGCGGGGCCCCGGCCGCCGCAGCCCGGCACGGTTCGTGCACTGGATGGGAGGACAGGAGGCGTATAGTCAAGCCCCTCCGCACGTCCCCTCCCCCCTCCCCTTCCCTCGCTCCCCGGTCTCCCCGCATGGACAAGCTCGTCATCTCAGGCGGCCACGCCCTCCACGGCACGGTTCCCGTCTCCGGCGCCAAGAACGCCGCACTTCCCATCCTCATCGCCACGCTCGTCGCGCCCGGCGAGCATCGCCTCGCGAACGTCCCCGACCTCGTCGACGTCTCCTCGATGCTCTCGCTCCTCGGCCGCATCGGGTGCCCGTCGCTCGTCGGCCCGGTGAACCGCATCGACACCTCCCGGGTGACCTTCTGCGAGGCGCCCTACGATCTCGTGCGCAAGATGCGCGCGTCGGTGCTGGCGCTCGGCCCGCTGCTCGCGCGCTGCGGCGAGGCCCACGTCTCCCTCCCCGGCGGCTGCGCGATCGGCATGCGCCCGATCGACCAGCACCTGAAGGGGCTCGAGGCGCTCGGGTGCACCTTCGAGCTCGAGGGCGGCTACGTCCACGGCAAGGTGGAGCGCCTGCGCGGCGCCCACTTCGCGTTCGACGTCGCCACCGTCACCGGCACCGAGAACGTCCTGATGGCAGCGGTGCTCGCCGAGGGCGAGACCATCCTCGAGAACGCCGCCGCCGAGCCCGAGGTCGAGGATCTTGCCCGGTTCCTCCAGGGCATGGGCGCGCGGATCGAGGGCGCGGGCACCTCCCGCATCGTCATCCAGGGCGCCACCTCGCTGAAGCCGGCAGCCACGCCCTACTCCATCCTCCCGGACCGCATCGAGGCCGGCACCTACCTCGTGGCCGGCGCGATCACCGGCGGTGACGTGCGGTGTGACGGCGCCAACGCCGACGATCTCGCGCCGGTGCTCACCGCGCTCGAGGCCGCGGGCTGTGGCGTCGAGCGGGGCGACGGCTTCGTGCGCGCCTGGCGCGACGGGCCGGTGCGCGCCATCGACATCGAGACCCGCCCGCACCCCGGCTTCCCGACCGACATGCAGGCCCAGTTCATGGCGCTCCTCTCGCTCGCCGAGGGCAGCTCCCGCCTGCGCGAGACGATCTTCGAGAACCGCTTCATGCACGCCGCCGAGCTCCTGCGCCTCGGCGCGCGCATCGACATCGACGGCAACCTCGCCACCGTCCACGGCGTCGAGCACCTCTCCGGCGCCACCGTCATGGCGACCGACCTGCGCGCCTCCGCGTCCCTGGTCCTCGCCGGGCTCGCGGCGCGCGGCACCACCGAGGTGCTGCGGCTCTACCACCTCGATCGCGGCTACGAGCGCCTCGAGGAGAAGCTCGGGGCCATCGGCGCGCGCGTCGAGCGCATGAGCGAGGGCCGCCCGGCCGCCGCCCCTCGCGCCGCCGGGTAGCCACCCCGGCCACCGGACAGACGAGGCCACGCGTGGGTAGCTCCGCGCGTGGCCCGCGTTAGCCTGTTGCATGGATCCCAGGCGTCCCGAGCCCCGCGTCGCCGTCCTGACCGCAGCGGATGAGGTCGCGCGCGACACCTTCGTGTACCGGCTTCAGCTCGACCAGCCCCTGCCCTTCGTGGCGGGGCAGTTCGTCAACCTCGCCGTCCCCGACGCGAAGCCCCGCGGCGAGCGCTCGTACAGCGTGTGGTCCGGCCCGGGGGATCCCTCCGCGCTCGAGCTGTGCATCAAGCTCTTCGAGGGCGGCGCGGCGAGCGAGTACCTGCGCGGCTCCCGCGTCGGGGACATCCTGCACCTCCGTGGTCCGTTCGGCATCTTCGCCGCGAAGCCCGACCACGATCCGCTCATCTTCGTCGCGACCGCCACGGGCCTCGCCCCCTTCCGCAGCATGCTGGAGGTGGCCCTGACCACGAAGGATCCCCGGAAGTTCCGGGTCTACTTCGGGGTTCGATGCGAGGAGGACCTCTTCGGGTTGGAGGACCTGGAGCGCTACAAGCGCGGCCTGCCGGACTTCCAATACCAGGTCTGCCTCTCCCGCCCGTCCCCCGCGTGGACCGGCTTCACCGGCCGCGTGACCCACGCCCTCGCCGCCGACTTTCCGACGCCCACGGAGCACTTCTACCTCTGTGGCAACGGCGCGATGATCGAGGAGACACGGGACCTCCTGAAGGGCCGCGGCCTGGAGCGCAAGCACATCCACGTCGAGAAGTACTACTAGCTGCACTCCTGCGTGACGGTCTCGCCCTTCCCGCTCATGGGGCGGGGGGTGCCCCCCCGCAACGCCCCCCCTCCTGCCAGGCTCTCCCCCCCAATGGCAATTCCCCGCCACATCGTGGACGAGGTGCGCGCGCGCACCGACATCGCCGAGCTGATCGGCCGCACGGTCACCCTCCGTCGCGCCGGCCGCAGCTACAGCGGGCTCTGCCCGTTCCACAACGAGAAGTCGCCCTCCTTCAACGTCGTGCCGGACAAGGGGATCTTCCACTGCTTCGGCTGTGGCGAGGGCGGGGATGCCTTCGCGTTCCTGATGAAGTCCCGCGGCGTGAGCTTCTACGAGGCCGTCAAGGAGCTCGGGGATGCCGCGGGGGTCGTGGTCGAGGAGAAGGAGCTGTCCCGCGAGGAGCGGCAGCGCCTGGAGCACCGCGCCGACCTCTACGACGTGACCGAGGAGAGCGCGAGGTTCTTCACGAACACGCTCCTGACCGCGCCGGAGGGCGCGCCGGGGCGCGAGTACCTCCAGAAGCGCGGCATCACGGTGGAGACCGCCCAGAAGTACCGCCTCGGTTTTGCGCCGGACGCCTGGGACCGCCTCACCGGCCACCTCCAACGCAAGCGCATCCCGATGCAGATGGCGAAGGGAGCGCGCGTGGTCGGCCAGCGGGAGGGTTCGGACCGCGTCTACGATCTGTTCCGCAACCGCTTGATGTTCCCCATCCTGGACGATCGCGGCCGGGTCGTGGCCTTCGGGGGGCGCCTCCTCCCCGGACCGCCGACCCCGCCCGGCTCGGAGGCACCGAAGGCCGACGGCCCGAAGTACCTCAACAGCCCCGAGTCCGAGATCTACAACAAGTCGCGCACCCTCTACGGCTTGTCGTGGGCGCGGCTCGCGGCGCAGCGGAAGGACCGTGTCCTCGTCGTCGAGGGCTACTTCGACGCCGTGTCGCTGTGGCAGGGCGGCTTCGAGGAGGTGATGGCCACCTGCGGCACGGCGCTGACCCCCGCGCACCTCGAGGTCATCTCCCGACTCACGCGGAAGGTGGTCGCGCTCTTCGACAGCGACGAGGCCGGCTTGAAGGCCGCGACCAAGTCAATGGAGCTCTTCCTCGACGCCAACGTAGAGGCCAAGCGGCTCGACCTGAAGCCCGCGAAGGACCCCGACGAGTTCATCCAACAGTTCGGCGCGGAGGCGTTCGAGGGGCGCCTCGCCGCGGCCCAGCCCCTGCTCGACCTCGTGTTCGACCGTACGATCAAGAAGGAAGGGTCTTCGTCGGAAGGCCGGGCCCGCGCCGAGGCCGCGGTCATCCCGCTGTTACGACGATTGCCCCGCAACGTGCGAGATCAGATGCTGGCAAAGGCTGCCGACGTCCTCGGCATCCGTCCCAACGAGCTCATCGAGAAGGTGGGCCGGGTGGACACCCAGGACGCGCGCTCCGGCCCGCCGCCCTCGATGGCGCCGCCGCCGCGCTGGG
Organism: Pseudomonadota bacterium; assembly: GCA_030684355.1. Taxonomy (GTDB): domain Bacteria; phylum Myxococcota_A; class UBA796; order UBA796; family SXON01; genus CAJBVW01. Next base: position 9,541 of record JAUXTN010000131.1, on the reverse strand, counting down.
TCCCCTCCCGCGAGCTCGCGCATCTGCTCTGGCTCCTCCTGCACTTTCCGGCTCAGGTGGCGCCGGTGCTCGCCGACGCGGACCCCACGGTGCTCACCGACCGGAGGAGCGTGCTAGAGGCCATTGTTGCGCTCGCGGGTGGCGCGCCCCTGGCAGAAGTGGCCGACCCGGGTCGCGATGCGGACCTCGCGCGCGCCCTCCGCGCCATCGCCGCCCGACCGGCCGAGTACCAGGAAGAACAGGCACAATCTTCCGCCCGGGCCCTCGTTGCGCGTCTGGAGTTGGCGCGCATCGAGTCGGAGATCCTCACCATCAACGCGAAGATAGCTGCTTGCGAGACAAGCGGAGACAAGTCAAGTTACGTTTCGCTTGCGAAAGAGATATCCACGCTCTACGCGCGCCAACGGCTCCTGAAAACGGTCGTAGCGACCCGCGCAACCCGCGGTCCCGCTTCATCGAACCCCTAATCCCGTGCCCGGATCGGACCCACATGATGCAGAAGGACAAGGATCTCAAGGAGGTTCAAGCGCTCATCGACATGGGTAAGAAGCGGGGCTTCGTGACCACCGAGGAGATGAGCAACTTCCTGCCCATGCACCTCATCTCGTCCGACGACTTCGAGGGCGTGATGATCATGTTCTCCGAGCTCGACATCGAGGTCGTGAACCAGGCCAAGAAGCGCGCCGAGGCGGAGCGCCGCGGCAACCAGCCCGAAGAGAAGAAGGTCAGCGAGACCACCCCGACGGGCCGCAGCAACGATCCGGTCCGGATGTACCTCCGCAAGATGGGGTCGGTCAGCCTGCTCTCGCGCGAGGGCGAGATCGAGATCGCGAAGCGCATCGAAGAGGGCGAGCACCTCACGAAGCGCCTGACGCTCACCTCGCCCCTCGGCATCGGCATCGTCAAGGCGCTCGTGGCCGAGGACGAGGACCGCATGCAGAAGGCGATCCGCTCGGGCAAGAAGCCCCGCAAGACGAAGACGAAGGCCGGCAAGACGCTCGACGTCGTGCTCGCGGAGATGGAGGGCTTCCACGAGCAGCGCCGCGCGCTGCGCAAGGAGGTCGAGCGCCTCCGGGGCAGCCCGGCCGACAAGACCGAGCCGGTGCAGACCGCGCTCACCGAGGTGGAGGATGCCATCCTCGGCGTGCTCGACACCCTCGACCTGGAGAAGCGCCACGCCGCCGACATCTCGCGCCAGATCCACGAGGGCTGGTCCGTCGTCGGCGCGTGCGAGCGGGAGATCGAGCGCGTCGCCAAGGAGGCGGGGCTGCCCGTGCGCGAGCTGCGCCGGTCCATCCGCCGGGTGCGGCGCACCCCGGATCGGGGGGGTGCCGACCTCGTGGAGACCACCGGCATCGAGGAGATGCGCTGGGCCGCGTTCGACAGCCGGGTGCGCCGCGAGCTGCGCAAGGTGCGCAAGGTCGAGGAGGACCTCAACGTCGACCGTGAGGAGCTCAAGCAGCTCGCGCGGGAGTTGAAGCGCGGCGAGGCGCTGGCCGAGCATGCGAAGTGTGAGCTCATCGAGGCCAATCTTAGGCTCGTGGTGTCGATTGCCAAGAAGTACACCAATCGCGGCCTGCAATTCCTGGATCTCATCCAGGAGGGCAACATCGGCCTGATGAAGGCGGTCGAAAAGTTCGAGTACCGCCGCGGCTACAAGTTCTCGACGTACGCCACGTGGTGGATCCGGCAGGCCATCACCCGCGCGATCGCCGACCAGGCGCGGACCATCCGCATCCCGGTCCACATGATCGAGACCATCAACAAGCTCATCCGCACCCAGCGCTACCTCGTGCAGGAGCTCGGCCGCGAGCCGGCCCCCGAGGAGATCGCGGTCAAGATGGAGCTCCCGGTCGAGAAGGTCCTCAAGATCCTGAAGATCGCGAAGGAGCCCATCTCGCTGGAGACCCCCATCGGCGAGGAGGAGGACAGCCACCTCGGGGACTTCATCGAGGACAAGAGCATCTCGTCGCCGGGCGAGAACGTGATCAACCACTCGCTCTCCGAGCAGACGCGCAAGGTCCTCGCGACGCTCACGCCGCGCGAAGAGCGCGTGCTGCGGATGCGGTTCGGGATCGGCGAGCGGTCCGACCACACGTTGGAAGAGGTCGGGCAGGACTTCGACGTGACGCGCGAGCGGATCCGGCAGATCGAGGCGAAGGCGCTGCGCAAGCTGCGGCACCACAGCCGGTCGAAGCGTCTCCGCGCCTTCATGGAGACGTAGCCGACATTCGGCGGGCCCCTGGCCCGCCGAACGTCGGCTACGTTCGTGCTTCTCGACATTGTTCGGCCGGCCCTTCGGGCGGCCGAACAACGTCGAGGAAGCGCTCGACTGCCGACGGTTCGTGTCTCGGCGGGCTCGCGCCCGCCGAGACACGAACTGTCGGCAGTCGCACCGCCGGGTTCGTGACAGGGGGGCGGTTGTGCTGGGGGCGGCCGGCGGGCCTCGCGGCCGCCGCGCGTGGGCAGGTGGGTGGACGGTGTTGGGCGGGCGCCGACGGGCGTGACGGCGCCGTCCTACGCGAGCTCATCGCCACCACCGGCCGCTCATCGGGCCAGGTCGTCCGCTACGGGCTTCGGCGCCGTCCACCGGGCTGCCGCACGTCCGCCCGCACGACGGACCGGGCTCCGGGCTGGCGACGACCAACGGCGCTGCGGCCCCGCCGAACCACGAGCGGTCGGCCGTCGCACCGCCGGGTCGAACGTCGAGGCTCAGCCCCCGCCCATCCGACCGGAGCGTCGCGACGCCCGGAGTCGGTTACTCGGGGCCGCGGGGGCCCGTAGCTCAGGGGTTAGAGCCGGTGGCTTATATCCACCTGGTCGCTGGTTCAAATCCAGCCGGGCCTACCATTCCGCCGCGGTCTCCTCCCAGGTCTCGGCGTCGATGACCGCGAGGGTCTCTTCCACCGTGCCCTGTCCCGCGCCCGTCGCGTCGTGGAACGCCTTGCTGGCGGTGAACGTGTCACCGTCCAGGCGGTCCTCGGACTCGATGGTCCAGCCCGCGTAGTCGCCGTCGACGAAGGTGGACGTGGAGTGCCACGCTGTCCACGCCCAGGTCTCCCCTTCGTCGAAGGTGCCGCTCCCCTCGAGCGTGCCGTCGGCCGTCGTGAACGAATAGGTCCACGTCGGGCCGTCGGGGTCGATGACGCCGAGCAGGAGGTACTCCTCCGCCGCGCCACCGGACTTCTCGATGACGCGCTCCTCCAACGAGGCGTCCTCGGGGGTCACGGTGCGTCGCAAGAGCTCGCTCGTCGGCCGCCCCCGCGCGACGCCGTCGCTGTCGTAGTACTGGGAGTCCCCGGAGAGGTACAGCACAGCGGGCGGGAGGGGCGCGCCGCCGCCGGTGTCGTCGGTAGAGGCGGTGTCGTCGGAGGGGGCGCCGGCGCAAGCGAGGAGCAGCAGCATCGCGCCGACGTAGCACCGATGGGGCGACGGCGCGGCGCAGCACGCGCTCTCCGTGCCCGAGCGTCCGCCGGGCGGCCGAGCCCAGAGGGCTGTCCAGCCCGCACATCGGGTCGGTGCGACTGCCGAAGGCGGTGGCCGCCGTCGGCACGGGCTAAGTTCAAATGACTCCGGAGCCCGCTTGCATCCTGACCTCGTCGCCATCTCGAATCTGTGGCAAGCCGACGTCCGCGTGGACAGCCTCCGGGCCGAGCACGAGCGGCTCGTGGCCACGGTGAACGCCGCGATCCAGACGCACAAGGATGCCGTCGTCGCGCGCGACGCCGCGAAGGCCGTGCTCGACGCCACGAAGGCGGAGGAGCGCGTGAACAGCCGCGAGCTCGACAGCTACGTGCAGAAGCGGGACGCGACGAAGCGCATGATCGACGATGGCTCGTCTCCAAACTACGCCGCCACCGAGCGGCAGCTCGCGAACTGCATCGCGCTGGTCGACGAACTGGAGACCAAGGGCCTCGATCTGCTCGACCGGCTCGACGCCGCCACGGCCGGCCTCGCCGCGGCGGAGAAGGCCCTCGCCACCGCCGAGGCCGACGAGCGCGCTGCCCGGCAGGCCCTGGGCGCGCGAGACGCCTCGCTCCGGGTCGACCTCACCGCCGCGCTCCGGGCCCGCGAGGTCGTCTGGGGCGAGCTCCCCTTCGACTACCAGACCCCCTACAGCGAGCTCCGGCGCCGCAAGCGCGTGGCGCTCGTGAACGTCGAGGAGGGCAACTGCACCGTCTGCCACATGCGTGTGGCGCCCCAGAAGCTCAACGAGGTCCAGATGAAGCGCGCCGTCCACACCTGCGTGGGATGCGGCGGCTACTTGCTGCCGGGCTGACGCCCCCGCGCGTTGCTGCCGGGGTGACGCCCGAGGGCGCCACGCGCCACCCCACGGCACCACCCGCCGCGACGCCGCCCCGCAGCGCGACCTCCTGGACGGTCGCGCCCCCGAAAGACCGCCCCCTCCCGTTGGCCGACCCCGCCCGTCGCGATTAGACCGCGTGCGGGTCGAAGGGGCCCAGGAGACCGCCGGTGGCCGCCGTCCTCACGGATGGCGGGCGCGGGAGGAAAGTCGGAGCTCCGCAGAGCAGGAGGCCGGGTAACGCCCGGTCAGCGCGAGCTGGAGGAAAGCGCAACAGAGAGAAGAACGCCCGGACGCGCCCTCGTGGAGACACGGGGCGCGCCGCCGAACTTGCCGGTCCCATCCCCGCGGTCGCGGGCCGGCGAGGCAGGGGGGTCGAAAGGTCCCGGTGAGATTGAAAGGGTGCGGTAAGAGCGCACCGGCGGTCCCGGTAACGGGATCGGCCAGGTAAACCCCCTCCGGAGCAAGACCAAAGAGGGCCAGGACTGCTCGTCCGTTTGAGGTCCGGGTTGGTCGCTCGAGTCGTCCGGTAACGGCCGACCTAGAGGAATGGTCTCCACCCAGGCGGCGGCGACTCCGCCAGGGAACAGAACTCCGCTTACGGGCCCCTTCGCCCCTCCCCCCTCGTCGATGAGCCAGCCGAACCAGGGCGGATGGACGCGCGAGGACGCGCGCCACCGCGGGTCGGGGGTGCCGGGGCGCCCGATCGTCGGGCGCTACGGCCAGAGCCACACCGGCGACCGCCAGTCCACCGGCAGGGAGCAGCCCTCGCTCGATGACGAGAGCGGCGGCGTCCCCCAACGCACCGCCGCGATCGTGCCGTCAGGGCCGAGCTCGTCGTAGCCCTGCTCGTCGAAGGTACGGAGCCGGCCGTCGGGAAGTAGACGCGTTCGTGCGCCCACCGCGAACGCGGGCGGGAGGGCCCGCTCCGTGCCCGCGGCGAGGTCGACGAGGCGGTGGGCCTCGGGGTCGTAGGCGATGTCGACCGCGAGCGGGATCCAGCCGCTCCGCATCTCGCGCGCGAGGGGCGAGCCCGGGTGCCAGCATCGCTGGCCGGAGGCCCATTTAGGACCGGCGCGGCCGGCGCCCCACGCGTCGTGTTCGACGAGGCACACGCCGCCGGGGACCTCGATGATCCGCCCCGGCGAGGGGCGCTCGCCGAGCCGGACGAGGCCGTCGCGGGTGACCTCGTAGAGGACGGGCGCGTCCTCCCCGGCGCGGTTCAGGTAGGCCGCCCCCGCGATCGTGGTGAGGTCGCCGCCGTAGCCGACCGCGCGCCCGTCGACGAACACGGTGGCGCCGTCGCTCCACACGTGGTGCGCCCCGGCGTACGCCGCCGAGATCGCGCCTCGAACGTATTCGCAGCCGCCGTCGAGGTCCTCGAAGAGCACGCCGCCGCCCACCTTCCGGGCCAGGCCGCGCCCGTCGCCGCGCCAGACGACGTGGAGGGACTCGCCGTCGTTGGCGGGCGCGCCGAGGCAGCGGGAGCGCCCGCGCGCGGGGTGGAGCTGGAACTCCCAGGCCCGGAGCCACGTCACGCGGAGCGCGGCGACGGCCCCTCCGGGCCCCAGGTCGGCCCGCAGCGCCTTGTCCGCCCCCACGATCCGCGCCCCGCCTGCGTCGCGGAGGAGGAGCCGCCCGGAGGGCTCCTCCTGCAGCAGCATCCCGGTGCCGTCGGGGGAGACGTCCACGAGGAACGTGTTCGTGGCCGGCGCGCGGGCGTCCCACGCGCGCTCGAGCTCCCAGCGCCCGGCCCGGGCGCCGTAGAAGAGCCCCAGCACGCCGAGGATCACGACGCCGACGGTGCGCGGGCGCAGGCGCCGCCCCTCGCTCGCGACCGCCAGTACGAGGCCGAGCACCGCGAGGGCGGGGAGGTGCCGATCGAGCGAGCGTTGCAGCCACCACGCGCCTCTGAGCCCATCGTCCACGTACACGCCAGCGCCCAGGAGCACGGCCACCCCGACAAGCGCGGCGAGGAGCCGCCACCCGCGCCACGCGGCGCGCAAGGCGGTGGTGGCGAGGTAGATCGTCGTGATCGTGAGCGCGTACGTGCCCCCCCGGGCGCCCAGATCGGCGTGCTCCACGCCCCGGATCCACGACACCAGGAGCGCGGTCACCAGCGGCGGCACCTGCACCAGCCACCGGCCGACCAGCGGCCCCACCGAGCCTCCGCCCTCGGCCCCGCGCGGGGCGCCCGCGATCCCCGCAGCCAGGAGCGGAAACACGGACCACAGCGCCCGGTCATAGGTGCCCGGCGCGAACGGGAGCGCGCTCCCCGCGATGACCAGCACCGGTGCGAGCATGTGCCAGTGCCGACGGGTCCGCCACTCGTCACGAGCGGCGCGGAGGGTGGCGTCCAGGAGCATCCTCCGTTGGAGTCCGAGCGGGGCCGCGGGTTCCGGTGTTCGCCGGACCATCGCGTGCCCCGCGCACGCGCCGCCCGCGACGGTTAGCCCCTGCCCGTGCTCGTCGCCCAGGGCCTCACCCGTACCTTCCGCGTGTTCGATCGCAGCCGGGGCCTCGCGGGCTCGCTGCGCGACCTGTTCCGCACCGATCAGCGCGAGCGCATCGCGGTCGGCGGGGTCGACTTCCGCGTGGAGCCCGGCGAGACCGTCGCGCTCATCGGCCCCAACGGCGCCGGCAAGAGCACGACCGTGAAGATGCTGACCGGCATCCTGAAGCCGACGTCGGGCACGGTCCGGGCCGCGGGGCTCGACCCGTGGGCGGACCGCCAGCGCCACGTGCGGCAGCTCGGCGTCGTGTTCGGGCAGCGCACGCAGCTCTGGTGGGACCTCGCCGTCATCGAGGCCTTCGACCTCCTCGCCGCCATGTTCGAGGTGCCCGCCGCCACCTACCGCGCGCGGCTCGCCCACTTCGACGACGTGCTCGGCATCGGCCCCCTCCTCCGCACCCCCGTCCGCCAGCTCTCCCTCGGCGAGCGGATGCGCTGCGAGCTGGTCGCCGCCTTGCTCCACGAGCCCCGCTACCTGCTGCTCGACGAGCCCACGATCGGCCTCGACGTGGCCGTGAAGCTGCGCCTCCGCGCCTTCCTCGCCGAGCTCCGGGACGCCGGCCGCACCACGCTCCTCCTCACGACGCACGACCTCGCGGACGTGACCGCCCTCTGCCCGCGCGTCCTGCTGCTCGCGGACGGCAAGCTCCTCCACGACGGCCCCATCGACGCCCTCACCGCGCGGCTCGGGGGCCGCCGCTCCCTCCACGTCCAGCTCCGCACGCCCGCCTCCGACGACGACGCCGCCGCCTTGTTCGCCGGGCTCCCGCCGTCGGTGCGGGCCTCCCCCGACACCTTCCACCTCCCCCTCGCCAACGGCGCGTCCGCCCCGGACCTCATCCGCGTCGTCCTGTCCCGCGCCCCCGCGGACAACGACGTCGTCGATCTCCGCCTCGTCGACCCCTCCCTGGAGGAGCTCGTCGCCGGCTTCTACGAGGCCCGGTGAACGCGTTTTCGGCGGCCCTGCGCATCGGCTTCACGCATGTGTTCGCCTACCGCGCCGAGGTCGTCATCCAGCTCGTGTCCATCAGCATCGTGGCCGCGCTGAACGGCTCGTTGTGGACCGTCGCGACGCGCGGCAAGGACGCCATCGGGGGCGTCCCCTCCGCCGACCTCCGCGCCTACGTGCTGGTCGCGTGGGTGGCGGTCTCGTTCGTCGCGACGCGCGTGAACGAGGACATCGGCCGGCGCTTCCGCGACGGGCAGATCGGCACGGATCTGCTGCGCCCCATGAGCCTCCAGCGCTTCTGGTACGCGCGCGACCTCGGCCGCGCCCTCGCGACGTTCCTCCTCCAGAGCACGCCGCTGTTCCTGGCGTGCCTCCTCTTCTTCGACGTGCCGCTCCCATCGCGGCCGTCCACGTGGCTCCTCACCTTCGGCTCGCTGCTGCTCGGCCACGCGACGAACTACGGGCTCTCGTTCCTCGTCGGCGTCGCGGCCCTGCCGATGCAGAACATCTCGGGGCTCACCCACCTCAAGAGCACGCTCGTGTCGGTGTTCTCGGGGGCGCTCATCCCGCTCGAGCTCTTCGGGCCGGTGCTCCGGCCCATTGTCTACGCCCTCCCCTTCCGCGCCATGGCGCACACCCCCGCCACCATCTTCCTGGAGCGCGACGGGTCGGCCCTCGTGCTGCTGGCCGAGCAGGCCGCGTGGGCCGGGGGCCTCGCGGTCATCGGGATCCTCGCGTGGAACGCCGCCGCGCGCACGCTGACGGTGCAGGGCGGATGACCCGGATCGTCCGCCTCTACCTGGCGCAACGGCTGAAGGTGCGGCTGGCGTACCGGTTCGACTTCGCGGTCAACGCCCTCGGCGACGTGCTGCTCGCCGGCGTCGGCCTCGTGTTCCTCGGCACGCTGTTCCGCCACGTGCAGGGCCTCGGCGCCTACACGCCGTCGGAAGTGCTCTTCTGCTGGGGCTTCGCCGAGACCGTCGTCGGGCTCTTCTTCGTGTTGTTCCAGGGCCTGTGGTCGTTGAACCAGCGCTACATCGTCGGCGGGGATCTCGACCGTGTGCTCCTGCGTCCGGTCGACCCCTACCTCCAGGTGCTGCTCGACAACGTGTCCTGGGAGGACCTCCCCATCGCGCTCCTCGGCGGCGCCGTGATGATCGCGGCGGCCCCCGGCCTCGCGCCCGTCCCCGCGTGGCACTGGGCGATGCTCCCCGTCCTCCTGCTCGGCGGCGCCTGCGTCCTCGGCGGCATCCTCACCACCGTCTCGTCGGCCGGCTTCCACCTGCACCACCGCGGCACGGCCGTCGGGCTCGTGTTCCAGCTCTCGACCTTCACGCGCTACCCGATCGACCTCTTCGCGGCGCCGCTCCGCCTGCTCCTCACGTGGGGGCTCCCCCTCGGCTTCGCGGGCTTCTACCCGGCGTCCTTCCTGATGAACCGCCCGGAGTGGCAGGCCTACGCGCTCGCGCAGCCGATGGTGGGGCTCGCGGCGCTCGGCATCGGGTACGGGGCGTTCCGGTTCGGGCTCACCCGGTATGCGTCCACGGGTTCGTGACGAAGGGCGACGATTTTGGGGCGGGGGGCAAGCCCCCCGCAACGAGCCTGTGAAGCAATCCCCCCCAAGAAGGGAGTCTGTGGAGCAACGGGAGGCCCCGATGGGGCGGTCCGTGGCGCAGTGCGGCCAGGGTGGGCCGGTGGGGCCCCGTCCGGGGGGAACCGGCTCGGGCCCCTGGACGCGGTCTCCAGCCCTGGAGCCGGGCCGGCCACGGCCTGGCTC
>JAUXTN010000128.1 GCA_030684355.1 Pseudomonadota bacterium | reverse complement strand
CCGCCGCCGTCAGCTCCGCCGGCGCCGCAGCGCCGCCATCCCGAGCAGCCCCAACCAGAGCGGGGCCGCCCCGCCGGTCGCGCAGCCGCAGCCGCCGTCGCCATCTTCGTCGACGCCGGTGTCGTCCGCCTCGGCGTCGGTGTCCGCGTCGGTATCGGTGTCCGTGTCGGTGTCCGTGTCGCTATCGGTGTCCGTGTCGCTGTCGGTGTCCGTATCGGCGTCGCCCGTGTCGTCGGGGCCCCCGGTGTCGTCGGCGCAGTCCTCGTCCACCGCGCCGTCGCAGTCCTCGTCGCCGCCGCCGCAGCCGTCGCTCGCCACGCCCGGGTGCACGGCGGGATCGGCGTCGTCGCAGTCCCCGGCCGCGACGGAGTAGCCGTCCACGTCGTCGTCGCCGTCGTCCCACGCGCTCCCGTAGGTCCCGCCGTACGCGCCGATGTCGCTGCGGCTGCCGTCGGCGTCGAGGACGAGGGGATCGCCGGCGTCCACCAGCGCGCTCGTGGCGAGGAGGTGGAGGTCGTCGGTGTAGGCGCCGTCCGCGGCGAAGCGGGTGAAGTCGGGGTTGACCGCGACGTTCCCGTTGGTGCCGGCGGGATCCCCGTAGCCGCTCGACGTGGCGCCGCCCTCGTTCTGGTAGAGGTCGCCGTAGGTCGTGGCGATCGAGGCCCCGGTGGCCCCGGAGATCCCCGATCCGTCCGACGACCACGCGATGATCGAGTTCTTCAGCGTGAGCGCGCCGAGCCCGGTGACGCGGATGCCGCCGGCGGAGCTCGTGCTCGCGTTCTCGGTCAGGGTGAGGTTGGTGAACGTCGCGACCGAGCCGTCGTTGACGTGGGCCGCGCCGCCGGAGAGGCCGGAGTTGACGGCGAACACCGATGCGCTCACGTCGGCGATGCTCACGTCGAGCGCGAGGGCGCCGCCGTTGGAGCTGGTGGCGCTGTTGCCGGTGAACAGCGCGTTGCGGAGGGTCAGCGTCGAGTCGTCGACGTAGAGCCCGCCGCCGCCCTGGGCGATGTTCCCCGAGAAGGTGGCGTGGGCGCCGTCGAGCACGCTCGCGCCGGTCAGGACCCCGCCCCCGCCGAACGCCGCGGTGTTGCCGACGAGCTCGACGCTCTCGAGCGTCACCGTCGAGGCGCGGCCCGCGTAGAGCCCGCCGCCGTTGAGCGTGGCGGTGTTGGCGGAGAGCGAGCCGCCCTGGAGCGCCGCGCTGGTCGAGAGGAGGTAGACGCCGCCGCCGTACTCGGCGGTCCCGCCCGAGAACGTGCACCGCGCGCAGTCGACCGTGGCGCCGGAAGTGTAGACGTGGCCGCCGCCGACGCGGGCGGCGTTGTCGGTGAAGGCGAGGTCGGCGCCGTGCACGACGGCGGCGTACGCGACGAAGGCGCCGCCGTACCCGGTCGTGCCGTCATCCGCGCCGTTCCCGCTGAAGGAGGAGCTGGAGACCGTCGCCTCGCCGTCGTACACGTAGAGGCCGCCGCCCGCGGGGGAGCGGTTGTCCTCGAAGACACAGTTGGTCACCGTGGCGCCCTCGGCGGCGTAGATCATCGCGCCGCCGCCGTAGTTGGCGACGTTCCCGGTGAACACGAGGTCGTCGAGGGCGACGGGCACCGACTCCACGAAGAGGCCGCCGCCGGCGTAGTTCGTCTCGGAGGACGCGCTCGCGTCGCCGCCGGAGATGGTGAACCCCGCGAGCCGCGTGCCGGCGCCCTCGCCGGAGTCGATGCGCACGACGGACCCGCCGCCGGTGCCCTGGAGGAACGTCACGCCGGAGCCGCCGCGGCTCTCCACCGAGATCGTGCGCGCCTGGAAGTCCAGGTTCTCCGTGTAGGTGCCGGGCGCGACCTCGACGGTGTCGCCGGTGGCCGTGAGCGCGATGCCGCCCTGGATCGTCGTCGCGTCGCCGCCGCCCGCGGGATCGACCACGATGACGGCCGCGAGGGCGGGGAGGGAGAGGGCGAGCAGCGTCATGGGCGGATCCTCGAGCGGCTACCGTAGCACCGATGGCGCCTGTAGCGATGGTGCGGGCGCTTACGCTCGGTCGGGGTGCGGGCGAGCGTCGGCCGGACGATCGGAGGGGGAGGCGTTGGAAGCGGTTGAAATGGGTCGAAATGCTCGTCGCGAGCGCGGAGAGGTAGGCTTGGACACCCCCGGAGCCCCCGATGTCCCCTTCTTCCCGCTCGTTCCGTGCCCTCTGCGTCCTCACCGCCGCGCTGTCCGTCTCCGCCTGCTCGGGGAACGAAGCCGCCCCCGAGGCCGTCGTCGCCGCCCCCGCCGCGGTGACCGCCCCCGCCGCCCCCGCCGCGCCCGCCGCGTGCAACGCCGACGCCGCCTGGCTCACCAGCACCACGCCCCCCAGCGAGATCGGCGGCGGGATCCCCATCGGGGACGAGACCAATTGCCAGTTCCAGCAGTTCGCCTGGCAATGGTTCCTCTCGTTGGTCCAGCCCGCCGCCGCGCCGGGGGAGCGCATGTTCGAGACCTACCCGGTGCTCCTCCCCGGGGTGCCCAACCAATGCGCGTCCCCCGGGCCGACCGGAAAGGCCGCTGCGGCGAAGGCGATGTTCGTGCGCACGACCAAGACGGCGGACGACAGTGTCGTCCCCGTGCTCCCCGAGGACATCAAGCAGGCGGGCTCCGACGAGGTGCTCTACGATCAGGCGGGGAACGTGGTCCTCTACACGGTGCGGTACAGCCCGAACGAGTACCAGGCGACCTCCGCGGGGTTCCAGCCCAACACCGTGGAGCTCAAGACGAGCTGGCGTGTCATGGCCGCGAACGACCCGACGCTCTCGAGCTACTACACGATGACGGCGGACGTGACGGGGTTCCCCGACAACCCCCAGACGCTCGCGCTGGTGGGGTTCCACGTCGTGATCAACACCGTGAACCACCCCGAATTCGTGTGGGCGACCTTCGAGCACGCCACCAACGCGCCGGATTGCACGAGCCCCGAGGCATCCCCCGCGGCCGGGTGGTCCTTCACCAGCGCGGCGGCCGCGAACTGCCTCGCCCAACCCGGCGGGTGCAGCACCGTCCAATTCAACCAGGGTGCCACCGGCTCCAGTCTCACCGGCACCCCCGCCGAGGTGTGTCGGGTGTACCCGGATGGCACGGACCCCGGCTCCCCGACCGGCGGCAACAACAATGACACGAACCGCTTCAACATCGACATGCTCAACGCCCAGCTCGTGGGCCCGTCGGGCTTCCTGACCCAGCTCCCGTCGGACAACCCGATGTCCGTCTGGAAGAACTACTCGCTCGTGGGCAGCTTGTGGACGAGCGGCGGCGTGGCGTCGACGGAGCCGAGCCCGGGCACGGTGCAGCGCGGCTCGCTCGAGCTCGCGAACACGACGATGGAGTCGTTCGTGCAGGACGCGCAGACCAACTGCTTCAGCTGCCACACCTACGACCCCGCTTCGCCCCTCGCGGTGAGCCACATCGCGGACGACCTCTTGCCGTCCTCGACCGCCTCGAAGGCGGCGACCACGACCGGCGCCTCGAGGGACGGCGCGGCCACGACGGCGCCGGCGCAATAAGGAGGTGCCGACGAGGAGCCTCCCGGAATGTGGCCTGACGGACTGAGCCTGATCCTCCGCTTTCGCGACCTCGTCACCTCCCCGGGCGACACCCTCCGCCAGCACACCGAGCTGCTCGGCCCCCGGAAGCCGCGGGTGTGGTGGGGCTGGTGGAACAAGGCCGGGGAGCGCGCGCCGGCGGAGGTGTTCCAGCACCTCCAGTCCGTGGCGCAGAAGTCGGGCCTCGACCTCTTGCTGTTCGACTCCGGGCGCTCCCGCGTGCATCGGGCGCGCTGCACGGACGTGCATTGGAAGGCCACGCCGGGGCCCTCCCCGAAGAAGCCGAGCACGCCCAGCTACTACCGGGAGCAGCAGTACCTCGCGTGGTTCGAGCTCGAGTCGATCGACCTTGCGGAGCTCCACCCCGAGACCCTGCACGCGTGGACCTACCACAAGATCAACGCCTTCTTCGAGAAGGCGCCGTCGCGGTTCGACGCGTTCTACGACAAGCAGGTCGCCTCGCCGGAGGAACTGCGCCAGCAGGACCGCAGCATCTGGTTCGTGCGCCCCTTCAAGGTCGAGGACCGCACCAACGTCGTGTCCCTGTTGGACGCCCGCACGCTCCGCCCGAGCAACTTCCCCAAGACGTTCGAGCAGATGGAGGAGGACACGCTCCTGTGGCTGTCCGACACCCACTTCAGCGTGGACGGGCACCACAACTTCCCGCAGCCCCCCGGGCCGCAGGACCCGCCGGTCGAGCGGCCCGGCGAGCGCCCCATCGAGCACGCCATCCAACGCGAGCTCGGCGCGACCAAGGTCGGCGGGCTCCTGCTCACCGGGGACATCTCGTGGCGGGCCGACCCCGCCGAGTTCGTGCAGGCCCGGAACATGATCTGGCGCCTGTTGGGCCTGCGCTCGTCCTACCGGGTGGCGCTCGTGCCCGGCAATCACGACCTCGCCTTCTCGAAGGACCCCGCCAAGAAGGACGCCCCCATCAAGTTCGTCGGCGCCGAGTCCAAGCGCGCGTACGAGGAGGAGCTCTACGCCAAGCTCTTCTACCTGCCGCCGCCCCCGTGCCTCGCGTCGGGTCGGCGCTTCCTCGTCGGGAACGCCGTGCCGGTCGAGGTCGCGTGCCTCAACAGCTCCAACCTCCAGCAGCACAAGAAGGCGTTCCAGGGCCACGGTTTCGTCGGCGACGATCAGTTGGAGCTCGTCGAGAAGGAGATGGGGTGGACCTCCGTGCCGACCCGCGCGCTCCCGTTCCGGATCGTGATGCTCCACCACCACGTCGTCCCGGTGACACACCGCGAGCTGCCGCAGGCCAACGCCAGCTACAGCGTGGTGCTCGACGCCGTCGCGCTCCTGCGTTGGTGTGTCAAGCACCGGGTGGGGCTCATCCTGCACGGCCACATGCACCAACCCCACGTCACCAAGCTCTCCCTCCGCAACGAGGAGGGCGCGTGGCACACGATCACCATCGCCGCCATGGGCAGCTCCGGGGTCGTCGCCAACCACCTCGGGGAGGTCGCGAAGAACACCTTCGGGCTCCTCCGCTTCGGAGATGACGCGCTCGACCTCACGTTCCACACCCTCCATCGGACCAACCCGACGGAGGAGCTGAAGGCCCTGGCCGTGTCCGTGCCGTACCGGCAGGAGGCGTGACATGCGGCTCCTCGTCACCGACCTCGACAACACCCTCTACGATTGGGTGACCCCCTTCGCGCGGTCGCTCCGCGCGATGGTCGGCGAGCTCGCGGCGCTCCTCGGGGTCGACGAGGATCCGCTCTACAGCGAGCTCCGGGCGGTGCACCGGCGCCACCACAACTCGGAGCACCCGTTCGCCATCTTCGAGCTCCCGACCGTGCGGCGGGCGTTCCCCGGTGCCACGCCCGAGGCGCTCCTGCACGCGCTCGCGCGCCCCCTCGCCGCGTTCGACGCCGCACGCGCGACCTGGCTGCGGCTCTACGAGGGCGTGGACGAGACGTTGGGGGCGCTCCGCGCCCAGGGCCACCTCATCGTCGGCCACACCGAGTCCATCGGCCCCACGGCCCGCCGGCGGCTCCGCGTGCTCGGCATCGAGCAGCACTTCGCGGGCATCTATTGCCTGGAGAGCGCGCTCGGTCCCCACCC
The DNA here is from genome assembly GCA_030684355.1 of Pseudomonadota bacterium. GTDB lineage: Bacteria > Myxococcota_A > UBA796 > UBA796 > SXON01 > CAJBVW01. The sequence goes on along the minus strand of JAUXTN010000128.1, from coordinate 6,966 downwards.
CTCGCCGACGTGGCAGGACAAGGGCGGCGTGCCGGTGCACGTGGTCCCGCGGGACGAGCGCAAGCCCAACCCGGCGCTGCTGCGTGACATCTGCGCGTCGGAGCTCGCCCGCCCGGAGGAGGCGATCTACGTCGGGGACAGCCTCACGCGTGACATCTGGATGGCCCGCCGCGCGGGGGTGTGCGCGGTATGGGCGCGGTACGGCCGGAGCTACACGGAGGAGGATTGGGACACGGTCGTCCGCGTCTCGCATTGGACCCCCGACGACATCCGTCGGGAGGCGCGGCTGCGCGTCAACGCGGTGGGGGTCGCCCCGGACCATGCCATCGACGGGTTCGGCGAGCTGCTCGGGATCGAACCTACGGTGGCGGCGCGGCCGGTACGGAGGCGGGTTCGGAGAGCGGCTGTGGGGGAAGGGTAGCGGTGCGCATCAACCCGACGGCCAACATGCCCCAGCACGCGCTGTTGAGGAGCAGCACGATCCCGGCCGCGATCAGGAGCCCCCAGACCGTCCGCTTGCGTCCCGTGCTCCACTGCCAGATCGCGAGCGGCACGACGCCGAGGAGCTGGGTGAGGCCCGGCGCGGCGAGGAAGACGAGGGTGAGCCATTCGATCGACGGGACGCCGTTCGAGAGGAGGGAGACGAGGAAGGCGAGGAGCAGGGAGAAGCCGTTCGCCGCTAGCGCCAGCGCGAGCCCGATCCCCCAGTGGCCATTGTCCTGGCTCATTCCGGCTCCCGCATCCGCGCGTAGCCTGCTTCGAGCTCGTCCCGGATCCGAGCGAGCTTCTTCGCGTTCTCGTCACGATAGAACAGGTTGAAGGTGTCGAAGGGGATGAGCGTGCCGTCGGGTTGCGCCATGTGGACGCAGGATTTCTTCACGGCGCGCAGATCGAAGCTATAAGCGTCGATGAATTGCATGATGAGGACGCGGAACACGTTCTGGTAGCCGAGGTCCGCCGGGGCTTGCACCTGCGGGAGGCAACACAACAGGTCCGAGAGGCACCCGGCTTGGGACTCGGGGGAGTGGTTGGTGGCGAAGAGCTTGAAGAGCTTGTCCCGCACGTTGGGATCGCGCTCGAACACGATCGTGTTGCGGGCGCCCTCGATGAAGACCGAGGGGTCGACCAGGCCGGTCAGCGGCATCACCTGGTCGCCCACCTTCACGGCGTAGGCCATCGCGAGGCAATCGGGGTTGCAGGGCACGGGGACGATGTCGTTGAGCGAGAAGACCGGGGACTGCTCGGCGATGCGGCGGCGCACCTCGGAGAGCGTGATGCGGTCCGTCAGCGGGTCGAAGTTCTCGTGGCGGCCCGCCACCTGCACCGGCTGGAAGGTGACACCGCGGACGCAGGGCCGGGTGAGGGCGAATTGGATGATGTCGCCCAGCTCGTCGTCATTGAGGCCGCGCTTGACGGTCACCACCAACGTGGTGGAGACGCCGGCCTCGTCGAGCCGATCGAGGGCCCGGGCGCGCACGTCGCGCAGATCGGCGCCACGCAAGGTCTTGTGGACCTCGCCGCGCAGCGAATCGAACTGGAGGTACACCTCGAAGCCGGGTTGGTAGGCCGCGAGCCGGCGGGCGAAGTCGGGCTCCTTCGCGATGCGGATGCCGTTGGTGTTCACCATCAGGTGCTTGATCGGGCGGCGGCGCGCGGCGTCGAGGATGGCGAAGAACTCGGGGTGGAGCGTCGGCTCGCCCCCGGAGATCTGCACGACGTCGGGCTCGCCCTCGTTGGCCACGACGGCGTCGAGCATGCGCTCGATTTCGATCATGCTGCGCTCGGTGGTGCGGTGGGTGCCGCTGTCCGCGTAGCAGATGGGGCAGGTGAGGTTGCAGCGGTCCGTCACCTCGATGAGCGACAGGCACGAATGCTGCATGTGCTCGGGGCACAGGCCGCAATCGTAGGGGCAGCCGTACTTGACCGGCGTGTTGAAGCGCCGCGGCATCTCCGGCGGCTTGATGTAGACCTCGCGGCAGAGGCGGTAGTATGCCGGATCGTCCGAGAGGAGCACGCGCTCGCGCCCGTGGATGGGGCACCACTTGTCGAGGACCACCGTGGTGTCCCCGATGACGATCTTCCCCTCGATCCGGCGCAAGCACGTGCTGCACACGGACACGGCGGTGTCGTAGAAGAGGTAGGGGCGGACGCGGGTTCCCGTCAAACGTGCCTCCGGACCAGGCGGAGCGCAGCGTAGCACGCACCCGCGAGCGCGACGGTCTGGATGGCGGTGAGGCCGATGGGGAGCAGGTCCGGGACGGGGAGGAGGGGATCCGCGCCGAAGGGGGCCTTCCAGAAGTCCACGACGACGCGGAAGGCGAGGTAGCCCGCCATGAAGACGAGGAAGCGGTCGCCGGACCGCGCGAGGCGAACCCGGTGGAGCAGCGCCCCGAAGACGCCGAGGAACAGCACCTCGTAGAGGGGGGTGGGGTGGCGGGGGCCGTCGCCCTGGTCGAGCGCCCACGCCACGTCGGTCAACACCCCGCCGGTGTGGTCCCCCGGGCCGCTCAGGAGGCACCCGAAGCGGCCGATGGCGAGCCCCACCACGATCGGCAGCACGAGCAGATCCCCAGTGGAGTCGCGGAGCCCGATGGCGCGCTTCGCCACCTCGACCCCGACCCACCCGCCGAGGAGCCCGCCCACGATGGTCTTGCCCCCGAGGAGCACGGCGGGATCGGTGTGGTGGGCGGCGACCCAGCTCGCGTACTGCGCGAGGTCGAGCACCTTCGACCCCACGAACGCCCCGAACACCGCCCCGACGAGCACCCAGCCGCCGTCCGGGTGGTCCGTGACGTGGCCGTGGCGGCGGCGGAGGTGGCGGAAGAGGCCCAGCCCGACCGCGTAGGCGAGGGCCTCGAAGAGGGTGTGGACGAGGACGCCTTGGGTCTCGGGGGTCACTCGGTGGCGACCGGGGCCGGCGTCGGGGCGCCGGCGGCCTCGCCGCCCTGCGGGGAAGTACCGGCGCCGGAGACCGACCCCCGCCCGCGTACGAGCACCCCGCCGAACCCGACGATCGCGAGCGCGCACACGACCTGGACCGCCGTGAGCGGGCCCACCATCCACCCCGTGTCTCCGCGCCGGGGCTCGAGCGCGAAACGGATCGTCGCGTAGCCGACCAGCGTGAGCTTGAAGAGGTGGCCCGCGGGGCGCGGCCGGGCGCGGATCGACCAGATCCCCGCGGCGAGCGCGAAGTCGAGGACCGTCTCGTAGAGCTGCGCCGGGTGGCGTGGCACCCCCGCGATGACGATGCCGAGCGGCCCGTGCGTCTCGGCGCCGACGCAGCAGCCGTGCAGGAAGCACCCGATGCGCCCGACCCCCTGCGCGAGCGGTAGCGCCACCGCGAAGGCGTCGCCGGTGGAGTGGCGCACGCCGACCACCTTCTTCGCGAGCTCCACCCCCAGGTACCCGCCGGCGATGCCGCCCACGACGGTCTTCCCGGTGAAGTCGAAGTCCAGCGCGGCGAGGCCCAGCCGCATCAGCTCGTCCGGCGGCACGAACAGCACCATCCCCAGCTTCGAGCCGAACAAGCCGCCGAGGAGCGCCGCGAACCCGATGAACGGGTGCCCGGGCGTGCGGTCGTAGCCGAGCCGCGCCACCTCGCGGCGCCGCACCCACGCGGCGAGCACGATGCCGATCGAGACGAGGACCGCGTAGCTCGGCACGTCGAGGCCGAGGATCGAGCAGAGGGTGGGATGCACGCGTGGTAGTGTGCACCGTTCCGCCGCCTCTCGGGAGTGTCGATGTCGTCCGTGCGCCGCGCCGTCTCGGCCCTCACCCTGCTGGTGTCCGCGTACTACGCCCTCTGGGCGTGCGCGCCCGCCGCGACGATGCGCCCCATGACGCTCGATTTGGACCAACCCAACGAGTTCGGCCTCGCCGCCTCGGGCACCGACCGCCTCGGCACCGGGGACCGCGGGTGCTCCTCCGAGATCTTCCTCTGCGAGGGCGGGTTCAATGGCCAGCTCTGGTACCAGCACCGCTTCAACGAGCGCTTCAGCTTCGGTGGCACGATCTTCGGCGGCCAGACCAGCTTCGTCGGCGCCGGCGTCCAAGCGCGCCTCCACTGGGTCGAGCTCGACCGCTTCCGCTTCGGCACCGACCTCGAGGGCGGCTTCTTGTGGGCCGCGCTCGGCCTCCCGGTCTCGGTCCGCCTCGTCGACGACCTCTGGCTCTACTCCAACCCCTCCGTCGGCGCCCGGTTCGTCCAATCGGCGCGCTTCCCGTTGGGGGTTGCGTGGGGCATCAACGAGCACATCTGGGTCCAGGGCGAGCTGGCATGGGGGTTCGACCTCATCGACACGCCGGTGCGGCCGTTGGAGTCGGACATGTGGACGGGCGCGTTGTCGGGGAGTGTGCGGTTCTAGGCTTGGGATTGCGATGATGTAGGATCCGTTCATGCTTGTCCTCCCGACGCTGCTGACCGCCTGCCTCATCAACCAGGACCTCTACGACAAGAGGCTCGCGGAGCTCACGGCGGCGGAAGAGGAGCCCGACGCCGACGCCGACGCCGACGGGTTCACCCTCGCGGACGATTGCGACGACGGCGACGCCACGATCCACCCCTCGGCGCCGGAAGCGTGCGACGGCGTCGACCAGGACTGTGACGACGCGGTGGACGAGGACGCCGTGGACGCCCCCGTCTGGTACGCGGACGCCGACGAGGACGGATTCGGGAGCGCGGGCGTGACGCAGGCCGCTTGCGACGCCCCCGCCGGGTTCGTCGACAACCTGGACGATTGTGCGGACGGGGATGCGGCGATCCGGCCCGATGCCGCCGAGGTCTGGTACGACGGCGTCGACCAGGATTGCGACGGCGCGGACGACTACGACGCCGATGCCGACGGGGACCGCGCGGACGACCATGGCGGCACCGATTGCAATGACAGCGACGCCACCGTGAACGGCGGTGCGGCCGAGGGCTGGGCGGACGGCGGCATCGACAACAACTGCGACGGCAGCGTGGAGGATCCCGCCCGCGTCGACATCGACGATCTCGCGACCCCCATCACCGGCCCCGCGGCCGGCGCTGCGTTCGGGTCCGCGGTGCTCGCCGTTCCCGCGGGCTGGCTCGACGAGGAGGCCGTCCTGCTCGCCGCGGCGCCCTTCGCCGGCGGCGGCGAGGTCTACGGCTGGCGCGCCTCCACGCTCGAGGCGGCCCCCACGCTCGACGACGCCGAGTGGCGTGTCTCCGGCGCCGCCGCCAGCGACCTCCTCGGTTTCGGCCTCGGCTGGTCCGGCACCGCGGCCGATCCCGTCGTGCTCGTGAGCGCCGAGGGCGCCGACTCGGCGCGGGGCGAGGTCTACGGCTGGACTCGCGACGGCTGGGGTGGTTCACCGCTCTTCACGATCACCGGCGTCGCGGCGAACGGCTACCTCGGTGCCCAGGTCACATCGGGCCACGATCACGACGGCGACGGCATCATGGACATCCTCGCCACCGCCGTCCTCGACTCCCGCGTGGCGACCAACGCCGGCGCCTCCTTCCTCTTCCTCGACGTCCCGACCGGCGCGGTGAGCGCCGCCGACGCCGACATCGAGTTCACGACCACCTACGCCGGCGCGCTCCTCTCGGTCGCGGCGGTGGGGGATGCGGATGGGGATGGGTTGGGGGATTTGGGGTTTTCGCAGCTCGTCTCGTTCGAAGAAGGTCCTGGGGGGCTCCTCGTTACAGGCGCCCGTACTCCTGGCTCCTATGACCTCCCAACCGAGAGCGTGGCCCAACTCTACGCGGCAGGAAACACGTTTGGGAGGGTCTGCGATCCTGACGGCGACGGCGTCATGGACTGGTATGTGGCCTCGGGCGGTGTCGACCGCTACGCGCTGCCCCTCGCTGGGACGGTGACACCCTGGGACGACGCCACCGCGCTGCTCTCCTTCGAGAACTCCGATCACGGCGTTCGCTGGTTGCGCACCGATGTCGACGGCTACGCCGGCCACAGCGCGTTCGTCGCCTCGAGCTCCAACTACGAGGGCAGCCGTGGCATGGTCGGAATCGAGCGCCCGTACTGGCGTGACGGGCACCTGTTGGACGACGCTCCGTTCATGGCCCTCGGCACCTCCGCGGGCGACGAGCTGGGTGGCGCGCTGGATCTCCTCGATGTGGACGAGGACGGGATCCTCGACCTCGTCGTCGGGGCCGCGGGGGTGGACCTTGCCGGGGTGGGCGCCGGGGCGGTGTACGTGTTGGATGGGGCTCGGTAGCGCCTGGGCTGCGATGGAGCCAGGCTGCAACCCAACGTCACTCCCATCCCCCCCGCGCCGCAACCCCACCCTCCATCACCCCGCCACCGGCACCAGCGCGCGCCCTGGTCTCGAGCCCGCCGCCCACCCACACCCCGTTCCCAACCATGGAACCGCACCGCCGCCCCCCGCGTGTAGGTTGCGTAGAGGCCCGAACATGCTCCTCCTCGCCGCAGCCCTTCACGCCCACGCCGCCGCGCCGCTGCCTCCGCCCGACAAGGCCGCGTTCGAGACCGGCGCCATCGAGCGCCTGCCTCCGGTGCGGGACCACGCGAGCGCGCTGGAGCCCGGGATGTTCCAGCCGGAGGCCGACCTCCTCGACGGCCGCCGCTACACCCGCGCCAGCTACCTGAACCTCCCGAGCGGCAACAGCGGCGCCACGCGCTTGCTCCCAGAAGGGCAAACCCTGCTCGTGCCGCTCCACACCGAGCCACTCGACCGCGTGCCCGCCCAAACCCTCCGCGACGTCGTGTCCCTCGTGCCCGGCATGCTCCCGACGCGCCACGGCGTGATGTTCGGCGACGGTGGCTCGCCCGCGCTCTACGTCGACGGCCTGCGCTGGGAACGCTCCCCGCTCCTCGGGCCCTAAGGGCCCGTCCCTCAATAACCTGCGCATTCGGCCGCCCCTGGGCTCGCGTGCGCGGCGTCGCTCGTCGGTCACATGCCTAAGGGCATGCTCCCTTCTCGCTCCTTGCGCCCGCGGCCCAGGGTCGCCCTCTGTGCTGC
>JAUXTN010000125.1 GCA_030684355.1 Pseudomonadota bacterium | reverse complement strand
TAGGCCATGAACGTCGCGCCGCCCGTCTTCGCGAGCACCTTGGTGATCGCGGCCGTCAACGACGTCTTGCCGTGGTCGACGTGACCGATCGTCCCGATGTTCACGTGCGGCTTGTTGCGCTCGAACTTTGCCTTGGCCATGTTGGATTCCCTTGGATTCAGTATCCGCGAAGCCTGCCAACGATCTCCTGGGAGACGTTGGCTGGGACATCCGCGTATCGTTCAAACTGCATGGTGAAGGAGGCCCGCCCTTGTGTGGCGGACCGCAGGTCGGTCGCGTACCCGAACATGGAAGCCAGCGGGACATCTGCCCCGATGACCTGGGCCCCTGGGCGGGCCTCCATCCGGTTCACGGCGCCCCGGCGACCCGAAAGGTCTCCGATGACCGCGCCCGTATACTCTTCCGGGACAGATATTTCAACTTTCATGATCGGTTCCAGGAGAATTGGCGATGCGGCACGCACCGCCTCCTGGACCGCCATCGACCCTGCGACCCGAAACGCGATGTCACTGGAGTCCACATCGTGGAACGATCCGTCGACGAGCGCGCACTTCACGTCCACCATCTGGAAGCCAGCGAGCACGCCCCGGTCCATCGACTCGCGAGCGCCGTCGAGCGCCGGCTTGATGAACTCCTTGGGGATCACCCCGCCTACGGTCTCGTCGACGAAGCTGTTGCCGCTGCCGGTCGCGGACGGCTCCACGCGGACCTTGACGTGGCCGTACTGGCCCCGCCCGCCCGTCTGGCGCTTGAAGAGCCCCTCGCCCACGGCTGTCGCGGAGACGGTCTCCCGGTAGGCCACCTGCGGCCGGCCCACCTGGCACTGGACCTTGAACTCCCGGTCGAGCCGGTCGCACATGATGTCGAGGTGGAGCTCGCCCATGCCCGCGATCACGGTCTGCCCGCTGTCCTTGTCGACCTTCACGCGGAACGTGGGGTCTTCCTCGGTCAGCTTGGCGAGGGCCGCGGTGAGCTTCTCCTCGTCCACCTTGGTCATCGGTTCGATGGCCATCCAGATGACGGGCTCCGGAAACGTCATGGCTTCGAGCACGATGGGCTGCTTCTGATCGCACAGCGTGTCGCCCGTGGCGACCTGGCGCAGGCCCGCGGCCGCGACGATGTTGCCCGCGGTCGCGACCGTGATGTCGTCCCGCTTGTTGGCATGCATCTGCAGCAGGCGCCCGATGCGCTCACGCTTGCCCGTGCGCGGATTCAGGGCCACGGACCCCGCCTCGAGGCGCCCGGAGTATACGCGGAGGTATGTGAGCGTGCCCACGTAGGGATCCGTCTGGATCTTGAAGGCGAGCGCGCAGAACGGCTCATCCTCGGACGGGCGCCGTACCAGGGAGCGGGATTCGTTCTCGGGGTCCCGGCCAACGAGCGGTGGCACGTCGAGCGGGCTCGGAAGGTAGTCGACCACGGCGTCGAGCAGGGGCTGAACGCCCTTGTTCTTGAATGCCGAGCCGCAGAATACGGGGACGCACACGCCGGTGTTCACGCACTTCCGGGCGGCGAGACGGAGGCGGTCCTCCGGGATGGGGTGGCCTTCGAGGTATGCCTCGAGCAGGGCCTCGTCCTCGGCAGCGACAGCGTCGAGCAACCGCTCCCGTGCTTCCTCCGCCTCGAGCTGCAGGTCCTCGGGGATGGGCGCTTCGCGGAAGGACGCACCGAGCGCGGTGTCGTCCCAGAGGAGCGCGACCATGCGCACGAGGTCGATGACGCCGCGGAACCGATCTTCCTCTCCGATGGGGAGCTGGAAGGGCACGGCATTCGCGCCCAGTCGGACACGGATCGACTCGACAGCCGCCGCGAAGTCCGCTCCGACGCGGTCCATCTTGTTGATGAACGCGATCCGCGGCACGTGGTAGCGCTCGGCCTGCTTCCAGACGGTCTCGCTCTGCGGCTCCACGCCTTCGACAGCGGTGAAGACGGCGATGGCCCCGTCGAGCACACGCAGGGAACGCTCGACTTCGATCGTGAAGTCGACGTGCCCCGGCGTGTCGATGATGTTCACGCGGTGGTCCCGCCAGAAGCAGGTGGTCGCCGCGGAGGTGATGGTGATGCCGCGCTCGCGCTCCTGGACCATCCAGTCCATCACCGCGGAGCCAAAGTGCACCTCGCCCATCGCATGCGAGACACCCGTGTAGAACAGGATGCGCTCGGTAAGCGTGGTCTTCCCCGCATCAATGTGGGCCATGATGCCGATGTTGCGGAGATTGGCGAGATCGCTCTGCATGGTGTTCGCGCGTTGGTCTCCAGCTCTCAGAGAGAGAGAGCTGGAGACCCACCGTCAAACGTGCCGGTCAGGTGATTTCGCACTGCGGATTGGGATCGTCGCCACCCGGGAAGCTGGTCATGGCTCCTGTTTGCGAGGGACGATCTACCGATCTACGGCGCGAAGGCTGTTCGGATACGGTTGTTGGGCGGGCGCCCTCCTGGGAGCGGGTGGGAAACGGTGCGAGCGAGCTACCGGCGGTAGTCTACCAGCGGTAGTGGCTGAACGCCTTGTTGGCTTCCGCCATACGATGCACGTCGTCGCGCTTCTTCACCGCGTTGCCGCGGTTGTGAGACGCCTCCATGATCTCATTGGCGAGCTTGTCGCGCATGGTCTTCCCAGACCGCTCACGCGAGTAGTCCACGATCCAGCGCATCGCGAGCGACATGCGGCGCTCCGGACGAACTTCGACCGGGACCTGGTAGTTCGCACCGCCGACGCGGCGGGACTTGACCTCGACCATGGGCTGGCAGGCCTCGAGCGCGCGGCGGAAGACCTTCACGGGCTCCTCACGCGTACGCTCGGCGACGATCTCCAGCGCGCCGTAGACGATGTCCTCGGCGACGGCCTTCTTGCCGTCCTCCATGACGATCGCCATGAAGCGGGTGATCAGCTCGTCGCCGAACACCGGATCGGGAAGGACGGGACGCTTGGCTACTACACGACGACGGGGCATCGACTACCTCTACTTCTTCGGGCGCTTGGCGCCGTACTTGGAACGGCCCTGGCGCCGGCTGTTGACACCCTGCGTGTCCAGGGTACCGCGGATGATGTGGTAACGGACGCCCGGAAGGTCCTTCACGCGGCCACCGCGGATGAGCACGGAGGAGTGCTCCTGAAGGTTGTGACCTTCACCGGGGATGTAGGAGGTGACCTCCATCCCGTTGGTGAGCCGGACACGCGCGACCTTGCGGAGCGCGGAGTTCGGCTTCTTCGGCGTCGTCGTGTACACGCGGGTGCACACGCCACGCTTCTGAGGGCAGGCCTTCAAGGCCGGCGAAGCCGTCTTCGCGGCAAGGTTCTCGCGACCCTTGCGGATGAGCTGATTGATTGTCGGCATCCTGTTCCCGTGAAAGCAGGGGCGGGGACCCCAAAGCCCCCGCCTCTTATGAGTTTGATAGGCGGCTGTCAACCGCCTCCGGCTAGATGGCTTCCTCGCCCTCGGTCGTGGCGACCATGGCGCGGTCGCGGATCATCATCCCGAGCTTCTGGTAGGACGCGAAGCCCGTACCGGCGGGGATCAGACGGCCCATGAGGATGTTCTCCTTGAGGCCGCGGAGGCGGTCGACGCGGCCGTGGATGGCCGCCTCGGTGAGCACCCGGGTGGTCTCCTGGAAGGAGGCCGCCGAGAGGAAGCTGTCGGTCGACAGCGAGGCCTTCGTGATGCCGAGGAGCAAGGGCTCCACCACAGCGGGCTTGCCGTTGTTGGCGAGGACGCGCTCGGCGGCTTCGTCGAAGCGGTGCTTCTCAACGGCCTCGTCCACGAGGAAGTCCGTGTCGCCAGGCGTGCGCACTTTCACGCGACGCAGCATCTGGCGGACGATGACCTCGATGTGCTTGTCGTTGATCTTCACGCCCTGGAGGCGGTAGACCTCCTGGATCTCGTCGACCAGGTACTTCGCGAGCTCCGCCTCGCCGCGGATCTTGAGGATGTCGTGCGGGTTCGCAGCACCATCCATGAGGGGGTCACCGGCGCGGACGAAGTCGCCTTCGTTCACGATGATGTTCTTGCCCTTCGGGATGAGGTACTCCTGCACCTCGCCGGTCTCCGGCGTGACGACCACGCGGCGCTTGCCCTTGGTCTCCTTGCCGAAGCTGACCACACCGTCGACCTCGGTGATGATGGCCACTTCCTTGGGCTTGCGCGCCTCGAAGAGCTCGGCCACGCGGGGCAGACCGCCCGTGATGTCCTTGGTCTTCGTGGTCTCACGGGGGATGCGGGCGAGCACGTCGCCGGTCGCCACCTCGACGCCCTCCTCGACCTCGATCTTGGTCTGGGCGCTGAGGAACGAGCGGACCTTGGGCTTGCCCTTGCCGCCGATCTCCTTGATCACGATGCGGGGGCGCTTGTCGGTGTCGCGGAAGTCTTCGACCTCGCGGATCTTGCGACCCGTGAGCGGATCGGACGTCTCCTTGACGGTGCCGTCGAAGTCTTCGAAGACGATGACGCCCGAATCGGTGGCGAGGATGGGGGTGTTGAACCCGTCCCACTCGGCCACCCGGGTCTTCGCCACCACCTTCTCGCCGTTGCGGACGAGGAGGATGGCGCCGTAGGGGATGGCGTACTTCTCACGCTCGCGCCCCTTGTCGTCTACGACGAAGAGCTCGCCGTTGCGGGACATGGCGACCGTGCGGCCGTGGCGGTTGCTCACCGTGGTCAGCGCGTCGCTGAACTTGATGAGACCGGAGGTCTTGAGCTCCAGGTACGACTCGGTCGCCTTGCTCGACGCCGCGCCACCGATGTGGAACGTGCGCATCGTGAGCTGGGTACCCGGCTCGCCGATGGACTGCGCCGCGATGACGCCGATCGCCTCGCCCACGTTGACCAGACGCCCACGCGCCAGGTCGCGGCCGTAGCACATCGCGCAGACACCCCACCGCATGTCGCAGGACATGACGGAGCGGATCTTCACGCGGTCCACGCCGGCCTGGACCACCTTGTCCACCGCGGCCTCGTCGATCATGCCGTTGCGGGGCACGAGGACTTCGTCGCTGTACGGATCCATGATGTCTTCGGCCGCCACGCGCCCGAGGACGCGCTCACCGACGTGCTCGATGATCTCGCCACCCTCGATGAGCGAGGAGATGTCCATCGCGGCGCGCGTCCCGCAGTCGCGGGCGGTGATGATGGTGTCCTGCACCACGTCGACGAGGCGACGGGTGAGGTAGCCCGAGTTCGCGGTCTTCAACGCCGTGTCCGCGAGACCCTTGCGGGCACCGTGGGTGGAGATGAAGTACTGGAGGACGGTCAGGCCCTCCCGGAAGTTCGCGGTGATCGGCGTCTCGATGATCTCGCCCGAGGGCTTGGCCATCAGGCCTCGCATACCGGCGAGCTGCCGGATCTGCGTGGTCGAACCGCGCGCGCCGGAGTCAACCATCATCCAGATCGCGTTGAAGGAGTCGTGGTCCTCGGTGACGCCATCGGGGTTGACGACCTTGTCGACCTTGATCTCGCGGATGAGCGAGAGCGAGATGTCGTCGGTCACCTTCGACCAGATGTCGACCACCTTGTTGTAGCGCTCCTTCACCGTGATGAGCCCGTCGTTGTACTGGGCCTCGGTGTCGCGCGCCTCGGTGTTCGCCTTCTCGAGCATCTCCAGCTTCTTCGACGGGATCTTCATGTCGTTGATGCAGATCGAGATGCCGGCAGAGGTGGAGTTGCGGAACCCCATCTGCATGAGGGCGTCGGCCAGGAGCACCGTCTTCTTGGCACCGGCCACGCGGTAGCACCGGTCGATGAGCTCGCCGAGAGCCTTCTTTCCGAGCGGCCGGTTCACGAGCGAGAACGGGAGCTCGTTGGGAACGATGCTGGAGAACAGCACCCGACCCACCGTCGTGTTGACCAGCTCGCCCTTCGCCTCGAGGCCCGCCTTGCCTTCCGCGACCTTGAGCGGAACCACGCCCTGGTAGCCGAAGAAGCCCGCGGGGGTCGCCACGAGGACCAGGTCGTCGCCGAAGCGCACCCGGAGGGCCGCGATGGCCTTGCGGAGCAGCGCGAGGCGCCGGGTCGTGTTCAAGCGGGCGTCCAACAGCGGGGCACCCTTCTCGTCCGTCGCGAGGCGCGGCGAGACGAGGCCGACCACGCGCCCGTTCCCACGGAGGCGGGGGAGCACGTACGCGCGCACTTCGATTCCGGGCACGTCGAGCTCGACGACCTCGGCATCGCCGCTGGACTTCGTGTAGGTGCCCGCGGCGGCGTCCGTGCCGTGCGAGACGACGAAGCCGTATCCGCCGGTGCCCGTGTTGGCGCTGCCGAGGTGATTGAGGGCGAACGACGCGAAGACGTTCCCCGCCACCACGGCGCCGTCGACCGACACCGCCACGTCACCGCCGAGCGCGGCGAGGTCGGGGACGATGGAGTTCGCCGGGTACCGCATGCACACGCCGCGGTGGAAGTGCCAGATCTCGTTGACCGAGGAGGAGAAGTCCACACCCACGACGAGGTGGGCGTCCTGAAGCTCCGGGATGCGGTCCGGGATGCGGGACTCGAGGCCCGGCGCCGGCATGCGCACCGTGATCGGCGCCTGGAGGTGGACCTCGGCGTTGTCGTAGGCGACCTCGACCTCGCTGGGGCTGCCGAACGTGCGCCCATGGCCCTTCGAGTACTTGCGCTCGCGGGTCATGTAGTAGCAGCCGAGGACAACGTCCTGGCTGGGCTGGATGATCGGCTTGCCGTTCGCGGGGCTCAGGATGTTGTTGGTCGACATCATCAGGACGCGCGCTTCGATCTGGGCCTCGATGGACAGCGGGACGTGGACGGCCATCTGATCGCCGTCGAAGTCCGCGTTGAAGGCCGTGCACACGAGGGGGTGCAGCTGGATGGCCTTGCCCTCGATGAGCACCGGCTCGAACGCCTGGATGCCGAGGCGGTGGAGGGTCGGCGCGCGGTTGAGCATCACCGGATGCTCCTTGATGACCGCGTCGAGCACGTCCCAAACCTCTTCCTCTTCGCGCTCGACCATCTTCTTCGCGGCCTTGATCGTCGTGACCAGGCCACGCTCCTCGAGCTTCGCGTAGATGAAGGGCTTGAAGAGCTCGAGGGCCATCTTCTTCGGGAGGCCGCACTGGTGCAGGCGCAGCTCGGGACCGACGACGATGACGGAGCGGCCCGAGTAGTCAACGCGCTTGCCGAGCAGGTTCTGACGGAACCGGCCGTGCTTGCCCTTGAGCATGTCGGAGAGCGACCGGAGCGGACGCTTGTTCGGACCGGTGAAGATCTTTCCGCGGCGGCCGTTGTCGAACAGGGCGTCGACGGCCTCCTGCAACATCCGCTTCTCGTTGCGGATGATGATCTCGGGCGCGTTCAGGTCCTGCAGCCGCTTGAGGCGGTTGTTGCGGTTGATGACGCGGCGGTAGAGATCGTTGAGGTCGGACGTGGCGAAGCGGCCGCCGTCGAGCGGCACGAGCGGACGGAGGTCCGGCGGGATCACCGGGACGACCTCGAGCATCATCCACTCGGGCTTGTTCCCGCTCTCGCGGAAGGCCTCGACGATCTTGAGGCGCTTCGCGTGCTTGCGGCGCATGGCCTCGCTGGAGGTGTCGCGCATGGCGGCACGCAACGTCTCCGACATCCCGTTGATGTCCATCTTCGCGAGCATGTCGCGGACGACCTCGCCGCCCATGCCCACGTCGAAGCTGCCGTACCCGTAGGTGCGGATGGCTTCCTGGTAGTCTTCCTCGGAGAGGATCTCGCCTTCCTTCAGGGTCGACTCGCCGGGGTTCGTGACCATGTAGCTCTCGCAGTACAGCACCTTCTCGAGGTCCTTGAGGGACACGTCGAGCAGGTTGCCGATGCGGGAGGGGAGGCTCTTGAGGAACCAGATGTGCGCGACGGGGGTCGCCAGCTCGATGTGACCGAGGCGCTCACGACGCACCTTGGCCTGGATGACCTCGACCCCGCACTTTTCGCAGGTGATCCCGCGGTGCTTCATGCGCTTGTACTTGCCGCAGAGGCACTCGTAGTCCTTCACGGGACCGAAGATCTTGGCGCAGAAGAGCCCGTCCTTCTCCGGCTTGAAGGTGCGGTAGTTGATGGTCTCGGGCTTCTTGACCTCGCCGTGCGACCACGAGCGGATCTTCTCCGGGCTCGCCAGCGAGATGCGCACGGCGACGTAGGAGAGGGGGTTCTTGGGCTTCTCGAAGAGGTTGTAGACGTCCTTCAAGGGAGACTCCCGGGGAAGATTTTCGGAGAAGAAGCAGATGGGATCGAGGACATGGGACGCGGCTACTGCCGCAGGACTTCCTTGTCCTCGATGAGCTCCACATCCAGCGCAAGCGACTGGAGCTCCTTCACGAGCACGTTGAACGACTCGGGCAGGCCAGCCTCGAGGATGTTCTCGCCCTTCACGATCGACTCGTACATCCGGGTGCGGCCCAGCACGTCGTCGCTCTTGACGGTGAGGAACTCCTGCAGCGCGTAGGCAGCGCCGTAGGCCTCGAGCGCCCAGACCTCCATCTCGCCGAGACGCTGACCACCGAACTGCGCCTTACCGCCGAGGGGCTGCTGGGTGACCAGCGAGTAGGGCCCGATGGACCGCGCGTGGATCTTGTCGTCGACCAGGTGGTGGAGCTTGAGCATGTACATCACGCCCACCGTGACCCGATTGGCGAACGCCTCGCCCGAGCGCCCGTCGAACAGCAGGGACTGACCGCCGCGGTGGCGGCCGCCGAGCTCCAGGGCGTCCTTGATCTCCGCTTCCGCGGCCCCGGAGAAGACCGGCGTGGCGGTGGTGATGCCCTTCCGGTACTTGCCGGCGAAGCGACGGAGCTCGTCCTCGCTGCTCGACTCGATGAAGGCGAGCACCTCGGGTTGATCCGCGAAGCACTGCCGCAAGTAGGCCCGGAGGGAGTCCACGCCGAACTTGTCCTCGAGCATGCGCCCGATGGCCTCGCCCATGCCCTTGGCGGCCCAACCGAGGTGGGTCTCCAGGATCTGGCCGACGTTCATGCGGCTCGGAACGCCGAGGGGATTGAGCACGAGGTCGACGGGGGTGCCGTCTTCCAGGTACGGCATGTCCTCGATCGGGAGCACCTTGGAGATGACACCCTTGTTGCCGTGCCGGCCGGCCATCTTGTCACCCACCGACAGCTTGCGCTTGATGGCGACGTAGACCTTGACCATCTTGATCACGCCCGGCGGAAGCTCGTCGCCCTTGGTGAGGCGCTCGATCTTCGCCGCGTAGCGGCTGCGGATCTCGTCTTCCTTCTCGCGCACCTTGTCCACGAGCGCGAAGATCGCGTCCTGGACGGTGTGCTCGCCCTCGATCTGGATGCGCTCGTACTGCTCGAGCGTGAGGCGGCGGATCACGTCGGACGTGAAGACCTCGCCACGCGCGACGATCTCGGCGCCGGTGTTGTCGTCGAGGATGCGGCCGGCCGCGTTGTAGCCCTTGAGGAGCCGACCGAGCGAACGCGCGGCCGAGTCACGGACGGTACGGAGCTTCTCGTCCCGGTCGCGGTTGATGCGCGCGACCTGGTAGGCCTCGATCTCGGCCGAGCGCTGGTCCTTCTCCACGCCTTCGCGGGCGAAGATCTGCGCCCCGATCACGGTGCCTTCCACGCCCGGGGGGACGCGGAGGGACGTGTCGCGGACATCGCCGGCCTTCTCACCGAAGATGGCGCGCAGCAGCTTCTCTTCGGGGGAGAGCTGGGTCTCGCCCTTCGGCGTGATCTTGCCGACGAGGATGTCGCCCGGCTTGACCTCGGCGCCGATGCGGATGATGCCGCTCTCGTCGAGGTTGTTGAGGGCTTCCTCGCCGACGTTCGGGATGTCCCGGGTGATCTCTTCCTTGCCGAGCTTGGTGTCACGGGCGGACACCTCGAACTCTTCGATGTGGATGGAGGTGAAGTAGTCCTCCATCACGAGGCGCTCGGAGATGAGGATCGAGTCCTCGAAGTTGTACCCCTGCCAGGGCATGAACGCGACGACCGCGTTCTGACCGAGCGCGAGCTCGCCGGTGTCTGTCGCCGGGCCGTCCGCGATCACCTCACCCTTCGTCACCTGGTCGCCCTGACGGACGACGGGGCGCTGGTTGATGCAGGTGTTCTGGTTCGAGCGGGTGAACTTCGTGAGGTTGTAGATATCGACGTCGTCGCCGATGCCCTCACCCGAGGTGTCCTCGGTCTTGATGACGATGCGGCCGGCGTCGACATACTCGACGATGCCTGAACGGCGGGCCGTGGTGGTGACGCCCGAGTCGCGCGCGACCACCGGCTCCATACCGGTGCCGACGAGCGGCGCCTCGGTACGAATGAGCGGCACGGCCTGGCGCTGCATGTTGGATCCCATGAGCGCGCGGTTCGCGTCGTCGTTCTCGAGGAACGGCACGAGCGAGGCGGCCACGGAGACCAGCTGGTTCGGCGACACGTCCATCATCTGGACCTGCTCGCGGGGAACCATCGCGAACTCACCGTCCTTGCGGGCGGACACCAGGGTGTCGGCCATGGCGCCGTCGGCACCGATGTCCACCGTGGCCTGGGCGATGACCTTCTCTTCTTCCTCGAGGGCGGAGAAGTAGCGGATCTCCTCGGTGGGCCGCGCTTCGTGGACGATGCGGTACGGCGTCTCGATGAAGCCGAAGTGGTTCACGCGGGCGTAGGTCGACAGCGACGCGATGAGACCGATGTTCGGGCCTTCCGGGGTCTCGATCGGGCAGATGCGGCCGTAGTGGGTCGGATGCACGTCGCGAACGTCGAAGCCGGCGCGCTCACGGGTCAAACCGCCAGGCCCGAGGGCCGACAGACGGCGCTTGTGGGTGACTTCCGAGAGCGGGTTCGTCTGGTCCATGAACTGCGAGAGCTGCGAGGACCCGAAGAACTCCTTGACCACCGCCGAGACGGGCTTGGCGTTGATGAGGTCCGCGGGGGTGAGCGCCTCGATCTCCGAGAGGCTCATGCGCTCCTTGATGGCCTTCTCCATGCGGACGAGTCCGACACGGTACTGGTTCTCGAGGAGCTCGCCGACCGCGCGCACGCGGCGGTTGCCGAGGTGGTCGATGTCGTCCACCTCGCCCTTCTTGTTCTTCAGGTTGATCAGGTACTGAACGACCTTGAGGATGTCCTCGCGGGTCAGCGTGACCTGATCGAGCGGGTACTCGAGCCCCAGCTTGTGGTTCAACTTCAAGCGGCCGACCTGGGAGAGGTCGTAGCGCTCGGCGTTGAAGAACAGGTTGTGGAAGTGAGCGTCCGCGGCGTCGTACGTCGGGGGATCACCGGGGCGGAGGCGCCGGTAGATCTCGATGACCGCCTCTTCCTTGGTCGCGATCTTGTCGACCGCGAGGGTGTCGCGGAGGAACGAACCGACGAACTTGCCGTCGATGAAGAGGCCCTCGAAGTCCTCGATGCCGCGCTCCTCGAAGCGCGCGAGGTGCTCCTTGCCGAGCTCCTCGTTGCACTCGACGAGGATCTCGCCGGACTCCATGTCCACGATGTCGTAGGCGCTGATCTTGCCGATGAGCTCCTCGTCGACGATGGGCACCACGCCCACCTCGACCTGCTGCTCGCGGCCGTCGACGATCTGGGAGACCATGCGCATGAGGCCGGCGGCCTTCATCTTCTTCTGCGCCGGCTTCGCGAACTTCGCGCCCTTCTTGAGGACGAGCTCGCCCGTCTCCGGGTTCATCACGTCCACCGAGGCGGCCTGGATGTTCAGGAGGTCGACGGCCGACTCCTTGAACCAGGAGCCGTTCTGGCGGAAGTACCGCTCGCGCTGGTAGAAGTGGTTGAGGAGGTCCTCGGTCGAGTAACCGAGCGCGCGCAGCAGGACGGTCGCCGGCAGCTTGCGGCGGCGATCGATCCGGACGTAGAGGATGTCCTTGGTGTCGAACTCGAAGTCGATCCAGGAGCCGCGGTTCGGGATGATGCGGGCGGAGAAGATGGTCTTGCCGGCGCCGCCGGTCTTCGACGGGTTCTCGTCGAAGAAGATGCCGGGGGATCGGTGGAGCTGGCTGACGACGACGCGCTCGGTCCCGTTGACGATGAACGTGCCGTTCTCCGTCATGAGGGGAATCTCGCCGAAGTAGACGTCCGACTCCTTCATGTCGTAGACCTTGCGGCGGTTGGTCTCAGGATCGACCTCCCAGACCACGAGGCGCACGGTCACCTTCAGGGGGGCGCTGAACGTCATGCCGCGCTCGCGGCACTCGTCCACGTCGTACTTGGGGGTCTCGAGGTCGTAGCTGACGAACTGGAGCTCGGCCTTGCCGCTGAAGTCCTTGATCGGGAACACGCTGCGGAACACCGCCTGGACGCCGACGTTCTTGCGCTCTTCGAGCGGAGTGTTCGTCTGCAGGAACAGGTCGTACGACTCCTTCTGCACCGAGATCAGGTTCGAAACGGGCACATGCGGCGTCTTGCTGTAGGTGCGACGGAACCGGAAGTTGTTCGCCAGCAGATTGGCCATGGGATGAGCTCCTTTCGGGCAGCCGCGCGTTCGTTGCGGGCCGCCATGGATTCGATGCTACGGCGTTCGATCGGGGACCGATGAGACACTCCGCCCTACCGCACGCCGGCGGTCGAATCAGAGGTGGGGCGAGCCGATGTCGGGTCGGCTCGAGGCCCGCGCCACCCGTCTCATCACGGGGCGGTACGGGCCGCGCGCCCCCGACACGAGTCGGGGGCGCGGGCAGCCTAGAGACTACTTGACCTCGACCTTGGCGCCGACTTCCTCGAGCGCCTTCTTGGCGGCCGCGGCGTCGTCCTTGGAGACGGCCGACTTGACCGGCTTCGGCGCGGACTCGACGAGCTCCTTGGCCTCCTTGAGGCCGAGGTTCGTGAGCTGGCGGACGACCTTGATGACGTCGATCTTCTTGTCGCCAACGGCGGCGAGAATAACGTCGAACTCGGTCTTCTCCTCGACAGGAGCCGCGGCGGCCGCGGGGGCGGCCGCGCCGCCGCCCATCATGATGGGCGCGCTGGCCTTGACGCCGAGCTCGTTCTCAAGGGTCTCGATGAGGGCCTTGACCTCGGCGAGCTTGAGGTTCTTGATGTAGTCAACAACTTCGTTCTGGGAGAGAGACATAGGTAAATCCTCCGAATGGTTTGGGAATCAGGAAGCGGCGGCTTGATCCGCCTCGGCGAGGGCGAGCTTGTCTTCGTAGTTCTTGAGGATCTGGACGAGGTCGCGCGCCGGCGCCGCAATGACGCTGACGAGCTGCCGCGGCCCTTCCTGGATCGTCGCCAGAAGCATGCTCAGGAGCTCTTCGCGCCCAGGCAGGTCGGCCACGATCTTGACCGCGTCCGCCTCGAGGAGGCCGCCGTCGAAGTAGCCCGCACGGACCTGCACGGTCTGCAGGGGCTTCAGCAGGTCACGGAGCACCTTCGCCGAAGCGATGCCGTCCGGGCCGCTGAGAACCACGCCGGTCATCCCCTTGAGGTGACGCTCGAGGCCGGCGAAGCCGATGTCGGTGAAGGCCCGCCGGGCGAGGGTGTTCTTCAACACCCGGAAGCCCATGCCGTTCTTCTCCAGATCACGCCGGAACTGGTTGATGTCGGACACCTTGGTGCCACGGAACTCAGTCAGCACCACGAACGCCGAACCAGAGGCCCGGGCGCCGAACTGACTGACCAGCTCCGCCTTTTCAGCTCGATTCATGGTTCCTCCTAGGCCTCGCCCTGGCGGGCGAGGTCATTGGGGTCAAGCCGGATGCCCGGCCCCATCGTGGAAGAGAGCGCCGCTCCCCTGAGGTAGGTGCCCTTGGCCGTGGACGGCTTCAGGCGCAGCAGGGTCGCGACGAGCGCCAAGGCGTTCTCGCGGATCTGCTGCGGCGTCATCGAGCACCGGCCGATGGAAGCGTGCACAACGCCCGCCTTCTCGACGCGGAAGTCGATCTTGCCGCCCTTGAGCTCGCGCACGGTCTCTGCGACCTGATCCGGACCGACGACCGTACCGATCTTCGGGTTCGGCATCAGGCCACGGGGCCCGAGCACGCGACCAAGCTTACCGACCTTGCCCATGAGGTCGCGGGTAGCGACCGCCTTGTCGAAGTCGGTCCAGTTCTCGCTGCTGATCTTCTCGATCAGGTCGTCCGCGCCGACGTAGTCCGCGCCGGCGGCCAACGCGGCCTTCGCCGCATCGCCCTGCGCGAACACGAGGACGCGTACCGTCCTGCCGGTGCCGTGCGGGAGCGCGACCGCGCCACGCACCATCTGGTCGGCATGCTTGGGGTCAACCCCGAGCCGCACGGCCAGATCGACGCTCTCGTCGAACTTGGCGGTGGCGGTCTGCTTGAGCAGCTCCACTGCCTGATCGAGCGAGTATCGGTTGTCCGGGTCGACCGCCTTGCGTGCGGCCTCCCAACGCTTTCCACGTGCCACTGATTCTCCTGTGAATGCGGCTCGCCGCGGCGCCTCTCTCGAGGTGCGCCTCCGCGGGAAGCATCATTCTTGCGTTGTCGGGTCTGCGGAGCGGCGGGCTCCTCCCCATGACGACGCGAACGGGTTGACTACTGGACTACGTCGACGCCCATGGAACGAGCCGTCCCCTCGACGGACCGCATGGCGGCCTCGAGGTTGGCGGTGTTCATGTCGGCGATCTTGGTCTTGGCGATCTCGGCCACCTGCGCACGGGTGACCGAACCCACCTTCTTCTTGTTCGGCTCGCCGGAGCCCTTCTCAGCCTTGGCCGCCTTCACGAGGAGGACGGACGTGGGGGGCGGCTTGACGACGAATGTGAACGACTTGTCGGAGTAGACCGTGATGATCGTGGGGACGATCACGTTCTCGGACGCCATGTGCGCCGTCTGGGCGTTGAACGCCTTGACGAACATGGGGATGTTCACGCCAGCCTGACCAAGCGCCGGACCGACCGGGGGCGAAGGAGTGGCCTTCCCGCCGATGATCTGGAGCTTGATGGTGTTGATGACTTTCTTTGCCATTGAAGACTCCGCGTTCCGGGGGGAAGATCAGCCGACCTTCTCTACCTGGGAGAAATCGAGCTCCACCGAAGTGGGGCGCCCGAAGATCGTGACCGTGACCCGCACGCGACCGCGTGCGGAGTTGACCTCTTCCACCTTGCCGACCACGGGGGACAGCGGGCCGTCGACGACGCGCACCTCTTCCCCGCGCTCGAAGGAGAGCGCGAGCTTGGGGCGCTGCTCCTCTCCACCGATCTGGTTCGTGATGCGGAGAACCTCTGCCTCCGGCATCGGCGGCGGATTACGCCCCGCGCCGACGAAGCCGGTGACCTTGGGCGTCTCCTTGACGACGTGCCAGGTCTGGTTGTCCATCTCCATCTCGACCAGGATGTACCCGGGGAAGAACTTGCGAGTGGTGGTGCGCTTCTGGCCGTTCTTGACCTCGACGACCTCCTCGGTCGGGACGAGGACGGGGCCGAAACGGTCCTGGAGCCCAAAGAGCCTGATTCGCTCTTCAAGCGCCAGCTTCGCCTTGTTCTCGAAGCCGGAGTAGGTGTGTACGACGTACCAGGCCATGGCCATGGGAAGGGAACCTCCTGGGAGTGACCGACGGGGGAGCCGGCTATCCAGTGGTGTAGAGGAAGATGCCGGTGAGCTTCGCCCAGAAGAAGTCGTAGGCGGAGAGCAGGGTGGCAAAGAAGATGGTCGCACCGACCACAATCCCCGTGTTTCCGAAGGTCTCCTCGCGCGTCGGCCAGGTGACGCGCCGGAGCTCGGCCACCACCGAGTCCGTGAACACGGAAGCCTTCTCGTTTCGGAGGAGCACAGCCATGCTGACGATGGCCACGATCACACCGATGAGCGTGGACAGAGGAACCAAACCGCCGAGCAAGGGGTTCGGGTAGGATCCGTAGCCCATGATCGCGAGGACAAGCGAACGCGCAAACACGCCGGCAAGAATGCTGCCGATGACGAAGAGCACCGCTACTGCGCGCTGGTTTTCCACGAAGACTTGCACCTAGCTAGTGAACGGACTGAGCCGGCGGGATCTAATCCCACGGCACGGAACGTGCAAGGGAAAAGCGCAACCGGGCCGCCGGAGCGGCCCGGTCGATGACGAAACTCGTAAAGCTACTTGATGATCTCGGAGACGACGCCGGCGCCGACGGTACGGCCACCTTCGCGAATCGCGAAACGGAGGGTCTTCTCGATGGCGATCGGCGTGATGAGCTCGATCTCCATCTCCACGCGGTCACCCGGCATGACCATCTCC
>JAUXTN010000198.1 GCA_030684355.1 Pseudomonadota bacterium | reverse complement strand
CGCGGCAGGGGCGCGGAAGGCGGCCGCGTCCGCGCGGCCGGTCCCGCCTGCGCGCCGTCCTCGGTGCGTGGGCGGACCGAGCGCCAGCGAGCCTGGAGCCGACCCGACGGCGGCGTCCGCGCCGCCGGGCCGCCCCGGGTCACGGGAAAACGCCGCGTTGGACGCTCACCCGCAGACGCGATCGCCCCACACCACCAGGTTGTTCTCGCCGTCGCACTCCGCCGACGCGTTCACGCCCGCGCCGTCGTCATCGAGGCCGATGATGAAGCCGTTGACGCCGAGGTCGGCAGGGGCGACCTCGATCTCGAAGCTCGCCGCGGACGTGCCCATCGGGACCGCCGGCAGCGTGCCGCTCGTTACGTAGGTGAGCGTGCCGCCGTCGTTCCGGTAGAAGGTCCACGGGGTGCCGGCCACGATGTCGGTGGCGCCCTGGTTGCTCACCTGCACGGCGATCTTGATCGGGCCGTTGTCGCAGTCGGCCACGCAGATGTCGGTCACGTCGCCGAAGAGGTCCGACGACGAGGGATCGTCCACCGCGGGCCGCGCGCGGAACACGTTGTACTTCAGCCAGCTTGCCTCGGGGGTCACGGGCACGCTGCCGTCGGGGTCGATGTTGGTGACCGCGAAGTCGTGCACCGGCCACGTCGGCCCCGATGCGGGCCACCCGTCCCCGGCGTGGCCGTACACCGTGATCCCGGTCAGCGCGCCCAGGTTCTCGGCGATGATGATCTCGGCGGAGCCGTCCTTGTCCACATCCGCGATGACCGGGTACTCGAACAACGTGCCCGAGTTGTGAGCGAAGCTCTCGTAGAGGACCGCGCCGGTCGCGCCGTCGTACAGGCGCACGGCCACCTCGTCCGCGAACAACACCTCGTAGATGCCGTCGCCGTCCATGTCGTAGCCGGAGCAGCCCGCGAGGCCCGAGTTGTCCTGCATGCGCGACTGCCAGAGCATGCTGCCGTCCGTGTCGAACATGTAGAACGCGGTGCCCGACGGCACGGCGATCTCGACCTCGCCATCACCGTCGAAGTCCGCGGCGCACGGAGGGCCGGGGGTGGTCGTGGGGATGGGCGTCGCGTTGAGCAGCGTGCCGTCGTCATCGTACAAGTACAGGTTGTCCGAGGCGAGGAAGACCTCGGCGTTGTCGTCGCCATCCGCGTTGACGACCGCGGCCATCGCCGAGCTGGCGCCGGAGGACATGGACCACTCGAGGTTGCCGTTGTGGTCCCACACGTTGGCGCCGAGGATGATCTCGGAGGTGCCGTCCTGGTCGATGTCGGCGCACACCGGGACCGAGTAGGAGGTGGCCGTGGAGATGGTGAATTCGGTGGTCCCGTCCTCCCCGTTGACGACCAGGGAGTCCCCGATCACCTCGGGCTTGCCATCCTGGTCGATGTCGCACACCGTGATGTGCGGGTAGCCATTGGAGACGGTGCCCGTGGAAGTCCACAGCACGGTGCCCGTCGCGTCCGCGCACTGCACGTGGTTGCTCGCGCTGAAGCCACAGATCTCGACGTCTCCGTCGGCGTCGACATCGGCCGTCGCCACGTCCCCTGCCCCGTGCCACCCGCTGGCGACGAAGATCTCGCCGGAGCCGTCCCCGTTGAGCGCGATGAGCTGGTTCGACGTGTACACCGTGAACACGATGTCCGGGATGTCGTCGGTGTCGACGCGACCGTTGCCGTCGTCGTCCGTGAGGTTGATGATCGACGTCTTGACCACCGGGCCCGACCCGCCCGTCGTGTATTGGTACTCGATCTCGAGGTTGTAGGGGTCCGTCACCGTGCCTGAAGACCCCGTTCCCTGGCACTCCTCCAGGATGGTGACGAGGCCGGCGGGCTCGGCGGCCACCTCGCAATCGTCAGGGTCGACCGGGGGTACCGAGTCCTCGGTGTCGACGGCGGTGTCCGTATCGGCGCAATCGGGCAGCGTTGGCGGGCAATCGGGCACGCTCGTGTCGACGCCCGGGGGCTCGGGGGTGTCGCCCTTGACCTCGTACTCGGAGCAGGCGGCGAGGGACAGGGTGAAGAGGAGTAGGCGCATCGAGAGCTCCGAGGTGGCGGCGAAGTCTACACGGGGGTTCGGCGGGGCGCGAATGGTTCGAAGCGGATCGTACGTCCGGACGGCACCGCCGCCGGCTGGGTGACGCCGGGTTCAGAGCGGGCTGCGGATCCGCAGGACCGCCGGGTTGCGTACGTGGGTGTAGCGCGTTGTCGTCTCGATCTTCGCGTGCCCGAGGAGCGTCTGGATGAAGCGGATGTCCGTGCCGTCCTCCAGGAGGTGGGTGGCGAAGGAGTGCCGTAGCGTGTGACAGCTCGCGCTCACGCCGGTCCGCGCAGCCGCACGCTCGACGACGTGCTGGGCGCTGCGCGTGGTCCACCGTTCGCCGTCGCGATTCGGGATGAGCGGCGTGTCGTTCGGGCGCCCACTGCAGATCCAGCTCAGGTCCTCCCGGAGCCGGTCGCTCAGCACCGTGATCCGGTCACGGGCGCCCTTCCCGCTCCGCACGTGCAGGCTCAACGAATCCAGATCGACATCCCCGACGTTGGCAGCGATGAGCTCCGACACCCTCAACCCCGCGGCATAGAGCAGCAGGACCGCTAGTCGGTGCCGTCGGTTCGGCACCGCGTCGGCGAGGGCGAGCACCTCCCACCGGTTGAGCACTCGCGGCAGCGTGGACTCCCGGCGTGGGCGCGCGACACAGAAGTCAGCGGCGGTGTACCGCTCATAGAGCTCGATGTAGAGGAATTTGAGCGCGGACACCACCTGATCCACCGTGGAACGCGAGCGGCCGGTTTCGAACAGGTGCAGCAGGTACTCCCGCAGCCGCTCAAGGGTGGCCTCCCGCGGGTGCACCGGCCTCAACCACCGCACGTAGCCCTGCAACGCCGACCGGTAGGTTCGAATGGTGTTCGGCCGATAGTTCCGGAGCTGCAGCTCCTGCTGGAAGCGTGCGTAGAGGTCGGTGGAGAGGGCCATGCCGAACGACTATCTGCGCAGGCGTTCAGCTGGCGGACATATTCTGACCGGGTGAAGGAAATTTGTCCGGGGGCGGTGCGGTGGAGGCCTGGGGGCGGAGGGGGGCCGGGGGCGTCTTTGCGTTATTTAGCACGAAGTGTCGTGGCGCAGAATGAGGTAAGATCTAGATCGCGGGGCGTATATGGGGGCGTTCAGCGCCAGCCGGCCATTGCTTTTGCTGATTCGCGGCCCCACCTTCGCACGAGCGTTGGCGCCGGCCGAATGTAGCCAGGTGCCGACGTTCCGGCGAGTGTCAGGGCGGGGCCCGTACTGCCCACGGACGAAGCGGGGCCACAAGCCCTCGGGTCGCGTCGACACCGCGGGCCGCTCCCACCCGCCCAAACGATGTCGTGGGGGTAGAACCGGCGCGTCCGACAACCTGGGGAGAGGTCGAGGCCTCGAGGTGCGCGCCGCTCCCACCCCCGGCGAACGTATCCGTGGCGGGTGGAACCGGCCCGCTCCGGGTCGGCCCCGCCACGCGGGCGTCGACCCTCCTCTCCCCCTCGAACACCCAGCGGGCCCCGCGCGCCCCGATCGATGGTTCCGCGGCCGGCGCCTCGACAACGTCGACAGCGCGGCTCCGATCGACAACGGGCCGCGAGGGGCCGTCGTCGTCAAGCACTCGGCGAAGCGGCCGCCGGTACCAAGAACGCGCCGCGCGCGGGAGAGCTCGGCGAGCACGTCAACCCGCTCGGCCCCGCGCGCCAACCGACCCTCCCCTCTCCCGGCGGCCGCCATTGGGGCCCTCAGCGACGACGACGGCCCCGAACCACGCGGTGAGGCCGGCCAGCACAGAACGCCGCGACATGCCGCGCGGGCCGGCGAAGACGCCGGACCGGCCCCGGTGGCGCCGACACGACGCCAGGAACGTTGTGCATCCGCGCGGCGCCCCGGGGACATGGGCCTGCCCGTCGAAGACGCCGGGCACCGGCGGCCCAACATCCGCCGGGACGGGTACGTCCGGTGGGCCGCCTGGCCCACGTCGGCAGTCGGGAACGGAAGCCCCCAAGCCGAGCTTCCCCGATCGTCCCCTCCCCGACTTCGACCAGCACTCCGTTTGGCCCGCGCATCTCCGTAGGTGCGAACCCTCGGATGGCAGGCGCCAGCCGGCAGGGCTCCGCCGCCACCGCCACGGGAGCAACGGCCGGCCGGCGCAGAACTTGCCGACTGCGGCAAGCCCGGGGGCCCCAAAGCGTGCCGCAGCTCGCGACGTTTCCGTGGGCCCCCGGGACATGCGCTGCCCGTCGAAGACGCCGGGCACCGGCGGCCAAGATAGCCCGCACGCGGGGACGCGCGCGGAGGCCGCCTGCGCACGTCCGCAGTCGTCTTGGCGTTATCTGGCAGAGCGACATCTCGCGTCGAGCGTCTTGCCGGCTCGCAAGGCAATGAACATCGGTTCGCCCTTCTGTTCCGTAACACTGGGGTTCTCCATGAGTGCGCAGAACTCGCATACCAGTGGTCGTTGACGGAGTACCAGGAGACGGTCATCGAGCCCCGGTACAACACCCTCCCCAGTAAGCCCGCCTAAGGTCGCGCGTCAGGACGACGAGCGGGACTGCTCGGCTCATCCATGGACGACGGGCAACTATCCTATCGAGGCGGGTGGGGAGTACGACGCATCCGCCGCTGGCTCCCCGCGTGCGCTTGAGTGGCCGGCTCGTTAGTCCCCCCGAGTGTGATCTCTCACCGCGGGTGCACGCTCCGGAGAGGGAATTGGAGTATCGGCATGGCGACAACATCGTATAAAGACCCGGCGATCGAGACCGCCATCGCTGGCGCGCTAGGCGCGGGTGATCCGGCCGCGTTGGCGACCTTCGAAGGCCCGTTGATGGTTCGTGGAGGCTCGCGGCTGGACGATCTGGCGCGGCTGCCCGCCCTCCGCGAGCTAACCCTCGAGGGGTTCGCGGGCGAGGACCTCGCCGGGTTGTCGGGGGCCAGGGCGCTGCGCACGCTACGGCTCCATCGATGTGCCGCCTCCGACATCGCGGAGATTGGACTTCTAGAAGCGCTTCAGCACGTTGAAATCGTTGGATCACGCGCCTCGGACATCGAGCCCCTGCTTCGCTGCGGGCGGGTCGAGCACGTCGACATTCACGGAATGCCTCTTTCCAGCCACAGCCAGCGAACGGTGCTCTCCGAACTCTTCCTGCGACCACGGCCGAACACGGGACGGGTGCCCCTCGGGAGCGCGCAGGACATCGCGATCAACTCCTACAACGAGGACGCAGTCCCGATTGGCTGGGCCCTCGTCGAAGGCCCTGGGGGCACGTGGTACGCCGTTCGCCTGGGCTCGGCTGCCACGCCGCAGGTCATCTCTGCGCCGTCGGGCGTCGTCCAGAACGCGTTCCAGGAGGAGGGGCTCGACGCGGACTCCTCCGCCCGGCTCCTCATCGCCAATGGCGGCCAGGAAGCAGTCATTCCCGCCCGCTTCGGCCGGGACATCGTCACCGCACGCCTCCCGGACGCGCGCGCGCGTGTCGAGGCCTCGTCGCTATCGGCGCCCGACAAGGCGTGGCTAGCTGCGTTCCTTGGCCGCTTTCCGGAGCAGATCGCGTGGTGGGAGACGGATGCCGAGGTTGATCGAGCGAGCAAGGGCGCCGAAGTACCCGGCGGCTGGCGTCGCTACCGCACGACGATCGCGATGGTGGCGCCCAACTTCTTCTGGAGCCTGCGCTTCCGCTCCTTCCAGGCCAATCTCCCGGGCGTCTGGCGCGAGCCCGGGCCGTTGTTCTACGACATCCGGCCCGGAGCGACGCTCGGCACCGAGGAGCGCTACCGCTTTAACGCCGAGGGCCTGTTTCCCGTTGGGATCGAACCCAACGGCGGCCCGGTTCTGGTCTTCGACGCCAACCGACCGGAGGACCCGACGATCTGGGTGGTCAGCCGCAACGAGGTGCCGCTGCGCGCTGCGCTCTCTCCCGCGTTCTCGTCCTACGCGGCGCTTCTCGGGCACGCCGATGCCGTCCGTCTGCTCGGAAAGATTGTTGTCCCTTGCACGGACGCGCCAGACGCGGAGTAGCGGCACCCTTGTACAGTACGGTAGCGAACGGAGGGCCGCAGCTCCCATGCCGGGCGAACACCGGTGCTCTCGTCCGCATCTTCATCCCCGAGTCCAAGGACTTGAACACGCTCGCAGAAGAGCGCTCGGCCAATCTCGCCGGCGCTTGGCGAACCGCGTGATTGTGGGCACTCGTCGCCCGCGAGACGCCGCTCCGCCAGATAACTGGCCGACGTGCTGCTCAGTTCGGGCGAAGACGCCCGAACTGGCCCGGGCGCACGAAGCATCCTCGCGGGTGTAGGCCTCGTCGTGTGCGCCCGGGACATGCGCCCGCCGAAGACGGCGGGACGGCGGCCCAAGATGGCCGGCGGAGGACCGCCGGGGCCGCCTCGCACGTCAGCAGTCGTCTTCGCGTTCAGCGCCAGCCGGCCATTGCTTTTGCTGATTTGCGGCCCGCTCTTCGCACGAACGTTGGCGCCGGCCGAATGTAGCCGGGTGCCGACGTTTCGGCAAGTGTCAGGGCGGGGCCCGTCCTGCCCACGGAACAAGCGGGGCCACGAACCCTCGGGTCACGTCGACGCCGCGGGCCGCTCCCACCCGCCCAAACGATGTCGTGGGGGTAGAACCGGCGCGCCCAACCA
>JAUXTN010000109.1 GCA_030684355.1 Pseudomonadota bacterium | reverse complement strand
GGAGCTGACGGCGGCGGTGCTGCGGCGCTGACGACGGCGGCGCGGACGCCGGCGCAGCCGGGCGCCCCGCCCCTACGCTCCTACCAGGCGAACCGGTCGAACATCGTGTTGCGCTCGACCGGCACGAACGGCACCACGGTCGAGGCGCCCTCCGTGGACGCGCCCCGGTTCCGATTCGCGTGCTCGCGCCACACGAGCATGTCGGCGTCGATGTCTCCGGTGAGGCGCGGATCGTGGGCGAGGTGCTCGCGCCAGAGGCGCAGGCGGGTCTCCCTGGCGAGCGCGGGGTCCACGATCGCGAGGTTGATCTCCCCCTCGAGCTCGAAACCGCGGTCGTTGATGTTGCAGCTCCCCAAGGTGAGGAAGGTGTCGTCCACGAGCATGAGCTTCGCGTGGATGTCCACCTCGCGCACGTGGACCTGCGACCCGGCGTCCACCTCGGTGATCACGAGGCTGTAGAGCTCGAAGTCCGGGCGCCGCGCCTGGATGCGACGGAAGCACTCCCACGACCAGCCGCTCTGGAGCACGCTGTCGGCGTACGAACGCACGGTCACGACGACCACGTGCAGGCCCGGCCAGGTGCGCACGGCGTCGGCGATCGCGTCGCTCACGTGGGTGGAGCGGAAGAACTGGTCCTCGATGTAGATGAGGCGGCGCGCGGTGCCGATGGCGCGCAGGTACACGTCGAGAATGCCGCGCTCGCCGTAGGGCGGCGGCATCGTGCGCACCACCTGCACGGCGGACCCGCCGGCGACGTCCACCGGCGGCGGTGCCCCGACCGCCGAGCTCCCGCACCACGCCTCGCCGTGGTTCTCCCGGACGTGGTTCCACCGCTCGCGGAAGTTCTCCTCGAGGTGGGCGACGGCCGGGCCTTGCACCCGGGCCATGAAGTCGTGGCGCGGCGCGTGGTCCGACGCCTCGAGCCGGCCGAGCACCTTGCGGCGGAAGTCCGCCACCCGCGAGAAGCGCGCCCGGCGCGGATCGAAGAGGGTGTGGCCCGGAGCGTCCCAGTCGTTCTCCTTGAGGTTCATGCCGCCGCAGAACCCGATCTTCCCGTCGACCATGACGGTCTTCTGGTGGAAGGAGTAGAGCGGCCAGGCCCCGAGGAGCTTGGAGAACAGGGGGTACTCGTCGGGCCGGAGCAGGTTCCCCCGCGCCACGTTGGCCTCCTGGAGCACCTCGAAGTTGTCGGTGAGGTTCTCGGCGGCCTCCTGCGCGCCCTCCGGCATGTCCAGGAACGGGGCGTCCCAGAGGAGGAGCCGCACGGTGACGCCGCGACCCGCGGTGTCCTGCAGCATGCGGTGGGCGGTGTAGCCGGCGCGGTCCGCGGGCTCGGCGAGGGGGTCGGGCCGACGGAGCTCGGCGGTCTCCTGGTAGAGCCACGTCGTGACGTGGACCCGCTCGGTGGCGGCCTCGATGGCGTCCGCCACGGCGCCCCAGGCCTCTTCCCCGTCGATGAGCACGGCGGTGCGGTTGCCGAGCGTGGGCGGGGTGCCGACGGGGGTGAACCAGAGGTAGTCGAGCACGACGCGCACGGCGAAGCCGTCGGCGGTCGCCTCCACCTGGACCACGCGCGAGACCTGCCCCGGCGGCGCGGCGAGCACCTTCAGGTCGGGCGGACGGCCCGGCGCGGGCGCGCGGTGGAACAGGGTCGTGCGGAGCGTGCGGTGGTCGAACGCGGAGGCGCCGGTGCCGCGCCCGTTCCCCGCCTCGACGAAGAGCTGGAAGTCCCCTTCCCCGCGCAGCCCGATGACGTAGGCGTCATCGATCTCCTCGGCCTGCGCCTGCCCCGCCCGCCGCAGGATGAGGGTGGCGCCGCGGATCGGCTGGCCGTGGGGGGTCTCGATCCGGAACCGCAGGGTGACCACGGGGGCCTCGTCGGCCATTCGTCCTCCGCTCGCGACGTCGCGCGCCCCCTGGATACCGGCTTGGAGAAAGAGGGTCAAGCGGGAGGACGAGCGGCTACGATGGAGGGTGGAGGCCCGATGCTCGTCGCCCTGGTTCTCGCCGCCCACGCCAAGGCCGACCCGGTATCGTCGGCCAAGTCCTGCTCGCCCACGTTCGTCGTCGCGGACGCGGTGCCCGGCCCCGGCGCCGCGGAGGTGCCCTTCGATGCGCGGCCCGCCATCACCTTCGTCGACGGCACGTGCAGCGGCGGCCTCGAGTGGGCCGTGGGCGTCGCGCGGACCGCGGACGAGGCGGACGTGCCCGTGACCTCCGAGTCCGCCCTCGCGGACACCCACCTCCTCGAGCTCTTCCCGGAGGAGCCCTTCGAGCCCGACACCGCCTACACGATCACGCTCACCCCGCTCGACAGCGGCGAGCTGGTCGAGCTCGGCTTCACCACCGGCACCGGCGAGGTGGCGGGGCTCACCGGCGCGCCGCAGCTCACGCCGGGCAGCGCCACGTTCGACAAGCGGGCGGGCACGCTCACGTTCACCTGGACCGCGAAGGGCGCCGCGGACCCCGACGGGCTCTCGATCCTGCAGGTCCGGGACGCGAACGTCCACCGCAGCATCCACTCCTTCGTGGTGCCGGGGACCGGCTCCATGGGGCAGGCGGTCGAGTGGGAAGACAGCATCAAGCCGGACGAGGTCTGCGCCCAGGTGCGCCAGATCGACGGCACCGGCGCCGCGACGGAGTGGTCCGAGCCGGTGTGTACGGACCTCGTCGGCGGCTGCTCGACGACGGGCACGAACGGCGGCGGCGTCGCGCTCATCGTGGCCGCGGCGCTGCTCTCGAGGCGGCGCTCCCTGGCGTAGGGAGACAGGGGCGGCTTGACCCCGTCGAGCCGCTGGAAGGACGGCTACGATGGCGGTCGGAGGCCCCATGCTCGTTACCCTGGCTCTCGTGGCGCAGGCGCACGCCGTCCCCGCGCCGGATTGCTCGGGCAACTTCGCGGTGGCGGACGCGGTGCCTGGGCCCGGCGCCCCGGAGGTGCCCTTCGATGCGCGGCCCGCCATCACCTTCGACGGCGACGAGTGCCGCGGCGGGCTCTCCTGGACCCCCACCCTCCGGCGCACGGACGACGAGACGGAGGTGCCCTTGGAGGCGACCACGGACCTCGCCGGCACCCACCTCCTCGAGCTCTTCCCGGTGGGAGCGCTCGATCCCGACACCGCCTACACCGTCAGCCTCACCCCGATCGACTCCGGCGAGGTCGTCGAGTTCGGGTTCACCACCGGCCTGGGCGAAGTTGCGGGCCTCGCCGGCGAGCCGCAGCTCACGGTGGACAGCGTCTCGTTCGCGAAGCGGACCGGCATCACGCTGACCTGGACCGCGAAGGGCGCGACCGACCCCGACGGGCTCTCCATCCTCCAGATCCAGGACGCGAGCGCCGAGCGGCCCATCCACTCCTTCGTCGTGCCCGGGACCGGCTCCATGGAGCAGACGGTCGTGTGGACGTACACCGACCGGCCCGCGGAGGTCTGCCCGCAGGTGCGCCAGCTCGACGGCACCGGCCTCGCGACGGAGTGGACCGAGCCGACATGCGCGAAGGTGGGCGGCTGCTCGACCACGGGCGAGAGCCGAGCGGGCGTCGGGATCGTCGCGATGGCCATGCTGCTCGCGCGGCGGCGCTCGCCCCGGTAGCGACCGGGTGCGTCAGTCCCGCAGGAAGGGCCGCACCTGCTTGATGACGAGGCGCCCGTCGGAGAGCACCTTGCACTCCGTGTCGAGCATGAGGGTGCCGCCCTCCGGCACGGCATCGTCGACGGGGAAGGCCTGGTCGACCTCCCACAAGAGCCCTCCGAGCTCCGCGAGCCGCGCGTCCGAGAGCACCTCGGCGGCCTCGCTCGACTCGCTCACGCGGTCGATGGCCGTGACCACCCCGCCCGCCACGGTGAGGAGCACCTGCTCGGGCCACACCCCCGGCTCCGCGCTGACGACGTCGAGGTCGCCCGCCTGCGACTCCACGAGCCAGCGCGGGTCGTCGAGCGTCGGGTGCCCGGTGAACCCGACGATGTTCGCCTGCTCGTCCTCGCTCTGGGTGTTGACCAGCACCGCCATGGCGACGACGCCCTGGTCGATGCCGTACCAGTCGCGCTCCTCGTAGGCGCCGCCGAGCCAGGTGGACGCCCACACGCCGCGCAGCGCATCGGAGAGCGTGCGCTCGTCGTCCTTGTCGGGATCGCACCGGGAGGGGCCGCTCGCGTCGGCGTCGCGCTCGTCGGCGACGCAGGCGCTGACGGAGTCGTAGAGGCCCGCGCCGGAGAACTCGAGGCCGTCCTCGGCGTTGCTGCTCGACCGGAGGCGGACCATGGTGGTGTCACCCGCCCAGGTCGCCTCGACGGCGGCGGCGAGGGCGTCGAGGTGGGCGGGCTCGACGGGCGCTACGAGCATGGCGGCGCGCAACGCGGCGAGGCGCTCGGCACGCACGGCGCCGTCGCTCACGAAGGTGGGGTCCACGAGCCAGCGGTCGAGGGTCTCGGCGAAGGAGAGGGTCTCGCCGTCGACCACCCAGGTGTTCGTCGTGACGAAGGTGTCGTACCAGGCGAACGGGAGCACGAGCCCCTCGATCTGCCAGGCGGAATCGATGCGCTGGTAGAGCGTCGCGAGGTTCGCGCCCTTGGCGCCATAGCGGGCGAGCGCGGTGTCCCGCTCGGCGACGGTGGCGGTGGGCACGTCGAGGAGGCCCATGGGCTCGGTCACGGAGAGGTCCGCGGCGGGGATCGTGACGGGGTCGGGCCGGAGGTCGGCCCACCACGCCGCGGCGTCCTCCGGGGTGGCGGCAGCGATGGACCAGCCGGTCTCGCCGCACTCGAAGCGCACGAGCACGCCCTCCCAGGCCTCGAGCGCCGCGAAGGGGTCCTCGAGGTAGCAGTTGGGCGTGCCGCGCGCGGCGGAGCGGACGTTGAGGTGGGAGAGCGCGCCCTGGCGGGAGCCGGTCACGCTGCCGCTCACGACGCGCTCCACGTCGAACGGGGCCTCGTCCAGCACGAGGATGTCCTGGTAGCCGAAGCTCGCGGCGGCGGTGGCGGCGTCGAGGTCGGTCAGCGCGATGCGCCGCACCGTGCCGTAGCCGACGCCCTCTGTGTAGGCCTCGTACGCGAGGTTGTCCTCGCCGCGGATGGCGAACGGCGCGTCGGTCCACGTCTCGGCGGCGGCGCGCTGGTTCGACGAGTTGGGCGCGAACATCAGCGCCCCGAGGCGGAAGCGCGCCTGCAAGTCGGTCCAGACGGTGAGGACCTCGTCGTAGGTGATGGTCGTGGCGGGGTCCGCGGGGTCGTCCCACACGATGAAGCCGAAGCGCCGGAGCCCGTCGGACTCGACGTACTCGGTCACGTCCCCGCCGAAGTAGCGGCGCACGGCGGGGTCGATGATCATCGCGACGTACTGCCCCCACTGGAGCGAGCCGTAGTCGTCGGGGAAGGCCTCGCGGAGGAAGTCGTAGTGCAGGAGGTAGCGGTTCGCGTTCACGAACACCGTCGGGAGCACCTCGGCGCTCGTCACGGGGACGAGGTACTTCGTGGTCCGGTCCTGGTCGACCACGCCGGCCTCGACGGCGACGGTCTCCCACTGGGCCCGCGTCTCGATGCGGTGGAGGCACACGGTGTCCCCCACCCGGGCGGAGGCGTCGGCGCACGCGCGCTCGTCGAGCACCACCGGCGGCGTGGTGTCGCAGCCGGCGAGGACCCAGGCGAGCGCGAGCATCACCGGCGTGCGTCCGGCTTGCGGCGGGCGAGGCCGACCGCGAGCGCGAGGCCGAGGAGGCCGCCGATCGGCGCGCCGCCGACCACGTTGCAGCCCGACCTGGCGTTCACGATCTCGGGCGCGACGCAGTCCTCCTCCGACTCGGTCCAGTTGCCGGCGTAGTCCCGCTGGCGGGCGGTGATGCACACCTTCGACGGTGCGCTGGCGTCGGCATTGCTGCCCTGGAGCAGGACGGTCGCGGGCCCGGCGCTCGAGGTCCAGGCGAGGTCCTCGCCGCCCCGGCTCCCGAACGTCACGATGGACTGCCCTTCGGCCGCGCTGGCGACCTCGACCTGCACGCTCAGCAGCGTCAGGCCTGACTCCTCGCTCCACGTGGCCTGGGTCGACGCGACCACCGGCGCGCCGTCGAGCCCGACGGTCGTGCCCGACCCGGTGGTGAAGCCGATCTCGGTGAGCTCGCCGCCGCCGTCGTCCGGCTCGAAGCGCAGCGTGTAGGTGGTCTCGGGCGAGAGGTCCGCGCCCGGGTCGACCTCGATGAGCTGGCCGTCCCCGACGGCGTGCGTCACGGAGACCACCTCGGCGCCGGTGGAGGCGTCGATGAGCGTCGCCGTCCAGGACGCGGCGCCGCACGAGCTCTCGGTCACGAGCGCGGCGGGCACGACGTCGACGGGCACGTCGGTGGCGAGCGGCGCGGGCGAGGTGACCCAAACGCTCGTCATCCCGCAGTCTTCCGGGGCGGCGGCGAGGTCGGCCGAGGGCTCGGCGGAGGCCAGGATCGACTGCGAGAGGAGCAGGGTGAGGAACATGGGAGCCTCCGGGCGACGCTCGAGGGAGTGTAGCCCCTCGGACGACGAGCCTGTGGCCCATCCGAAAGCAAGAAGCGCGCCAGCGCGGTCACAGGCTCCAACCCGGCCCGGACGCGCACGCCAGGACGACCGCTACGTCGCGATCCCGGCGCGGCCCCCGTTCCTGCTCCCCTTCCCCTGGATCCGCTACGCCAGCTCGAGGTGGATCGGCCAGACGTACGGCAGATCCATCGGCACGCCCGGGAAGAGCCGCCCGTACCGCTCCGGGTCCTTGCGGATGAGCGCGGACTGGTGGGAGAGGTGGAAGGCGCGGTCGCCAAGCCAAGGCGGGAGCGCGCGGGGCCGGCGCTGCTCGGGCGGCGCGAACGCCGCGATCTTGACGAGGCAACTGTCGGCGTGGCCCCGGCGGGTCCACTCGCGCGTGATCTGGAGGCCGTAGAGCACGAGGACGTCCTCGTAGCCGCGCCACATCGCGACGACCGGGTGGCTCTGCCACCCCTTGGACGTGCCCGCGAGAGCGTTGAGGATCTGGAACACCTCGACGCGCTGCTTCCCCAGGCGCTTGTCGTCGAGCGCCCGCGCGCTCCGACCGAAGCTCGGGTATGGCAGGAAGGTCTGCATCCCCGTCGATGGTCACGCCCGGCGCAGGGGTCAAGGCCTGCGTCGGGACCGGACCGTGCTCGCTACGCGAGACCGAAGCGGCGCTCCGAAGACAACACCGTGTTCGACATCAACATCGCGATCGTCATCGGGCCGACGCCGCCGGGCACCGGGGTGATCCAGGCCGCGCGCTCGGCGGCGGGGCCGAACTCGACGTCCCCGACGAGCTTGCCGTCCGGCTGGCGGTTGACGCCCACGTCGATGACGACCGACCCGGGGCGGACCCAGGCGCCCTTCACCATCTCGGGCACGCCCACCGCCGCGATGAGGATCTCGGCGCGGCCGACGTGCTCCGCGAGGTTCCGCGTGCGGCTGTGCGCGACGGTGACCGTGCAATCGGCGTGCTCGAGCAGGCGCGCGACGGGGCGGCCGACGAGATCCGAGCGGCC
The DNA here is from genome assembly GCA_030684355.1 of Pseudomonadota bacterium. Lineage (GTDB taxonomy): Bacteria > Myxococcota_A > UBA796 > UBA796 > SXON01 > CAJBVW01. The sequence goes on along the minus strand of JAUXTN010000109.1, from coordinate 4,354 downwards.
GATGACGAGGGCCTCGGCGCCGCGGAGGGTGACGCCGGTGCGCGCGAGCAACTCCATGACGCCGGCCGGCGTGCAGGAGACGAAGCCCGGGCGCTTCTGGGAGAGCAGGCCCGCGCTGACGACATGCAGCCCGTCGACGTCCTTGGCGGGATCGATGGTGTCGAGCACCTTGAGCCGGTCGATGTGCTTGGGGACCGGGAACTGGACGAGGATGCCGTCGACCGTGGGGTCGGCGTTGAGGCGCCGCACCTCGGCGAGCAGCTCCACCTCGGAGTAGTCGGCCGGGTGGGTGAACTGCCAGTGGGCGAAGCCGAGGCGCTCGGCCATCCGCGTCTTGTGGCGGACGTACACGGCGCTGGCGGGATCGTCCCCCACCAGCACGACCGCGAGGCCCGGCGGCCGCGGCAGGGCCGCGATGCGCGCCGCGAGGGACGCGACGACCTCGGCCGCGACCTGCTTCCCGTCGATCACGCGCGCGGTGGTGGTGGTCACTTGGCGGGCGCCGACGGGGTGGTGCTGGCGGGCGCCGCGGGCGCGGCCGCCGGGGTGCTGGTCGAGGAGGATGCGCCTTCCGACGAGCCGCCGGAGGACGAGCCGGAGGACGAGCCGGAGGACGAGCCCGACGACGAGCCCCCGCCGCTGGCGCCGCCCTCGGACGAGGCGCCGCCGCTCTTCAGACCGTAGTGGTCCTTGTACCAGCCGCCACCCTTCAGCACGAAGCTCGTCATGCTGATGCGCTTCTTCACATTCCCCGCCTTGCAGGTGGGGCACTCCTTGATCGGATCGTCCGAGAACTTCTGGAGCGCCTCGAAGTTGTGGCCACAATCGGGGCAGGCGTACTCGTAGATGGGCATCCGAACCACTCCCTGAGACCGGACGCAGCGCCGGCCAACGCGGCGCAGCTAAACACCGTACAGCCCCTTGGCAAGGGCGGAGACGGCGTCCGGAGCCCGCGTTAGGGGCCGCGGCATGAAGCTCCTGGACCGCCGCGTGGTGCTCGTCACGGGCAAAGGCGGCGTAGGCAAGACCACGATCAGCGCGCTGATCGCGCTGCGCGCCGCGCGCGCCGGGAAGCGCGTGCTCCTCTGCGAGACGAGCGGCGTCACCCAGGTTCCGGCGCTCTTCCGGGTGGCCGGCCGCGGCTATGACCCGGTGGAGGTCGCGCCGCGCCTGCACACCCTCTCGATCACGTCCGAGGCCGCGATCGAGGACTACGTCGTGATGCAACTGCATTTCCGGCGGCTGTACAAGCTCGTGTTCCGGAACCGCGTGGTCGGCCCCTTCATCGACGCCGTGCCCGGCCTGCACGACCTCATCCAGCTCGGCAAGGTGTTCGACCTCGAGCGCACCCAGCTGGGCGGCCGCCCCGCGTGGGACCTCATCGTGGTCGACGCCCCGGCGACCGGCCACGGCCTCACCATGCTCGCCTCGCCGCGCGCGATGATGGAGCTCACCATCGCCGGGCCCTTCCACGACAACGCCCGCGACATCGCCGCGCTCTTCGAGGACCACGCCCGCACCGCGCTCGTCCTCGTAAGCCTCCCCGAGGACATGCCCCTGAAGGAGACCGAGGAGCTCTACCAGCGGCTCGGCCCGCTGCGAGAGGCCGTGCATGGCCTCGTGCTCAACGAGGTCCACCCCGCGCCGGTCCCCGACCCCGCGCTGTACCGGACCCTGGCCCCCACCCTGCGCGAGCGCGCCGACGAGGCCGGGCGCGAAGCCCTCGCCATCGCGGACGCCGCGCTCCTGCGCACCGGCCGCCAGGACGACGCCCGGCGCCGCCTCCAGGCGCTCGGCCCGAAGGTCGTCGACGTGCCCTTCCTCTACCGCCGCGACCTCGGCCCCACCGACCTCTCCGGGCTCCTCCCCGCCGTCGAGGCCCTGTGAGCGCGCGCGTCCTCATCTGCTGCGGTTCCGGCGGGGTCGGGAAGACCACCACCTCGGCCGCCCTCGCCATCCGCCTCGCCCGCTCGGGCGCCCGCGTCGCGGTGCTGACCATCGACCCCGCGCGCCGCCTCGCCGACGCCCTCTCCGTCGGGGACATCGGCAACACCGCGTTCCTGGTGCCCCTGCCGGACCTCCCGCCCGGTGCCTCGCTCCACGCGATGATGCTCGACAGCAAGCGCACCTTCGACGATGTCGTGGAGCGCTTCTCGGGCAGCTCCGACGCGCGGGACCGCATCCTTCGCAACCACTACTACCGGTTCGTGTCGACCCGCCTCGCGGGCTCCCACGAGTACATGGCGATGGAGAAGCTCTACGAGCTCTCGGAGTCCGGGGACTACGACATCGTCGTGCTCGACACGCCCCCGAGCCGCCACGCCCTCGACTTCCTCGCGGCCCCCGAGAAGATGGCCAACCTCATGGACGAGGGCGTGATGCGCTGGCTCGTCCTGCCCGCCTCCCGGGGTGGGTGGCGCATGATCGAGAAGGGCAGCGAGATCCTGGCGAAGGTGCTCCGGACCATGCTGGGTGACCGCACGATCATGGACATCGCCGAGTTCTTCTCGGCGTTCCAGTCGCTCTGGGAGGGCTTCCGCCAGCGCTCGCTCGACGTACGCGCGCTGCTCCGGTCCCCCGACACGCGCTTCCTGCTCGTCACGACGCCCGCGCCCGGCGCGCGTGCCGAGGCCCTGCACTTCCTCGACGTGCTCCAGCGCTCGAAGATGCCGTTCGGCGGCTTCCTCATCAACCGCTGCGCCGTCGCGCCGACCCGCGCGGGCCCCCCGAGCTTCGGCCCCCGCCCGCCCGCGGTCTCCGAGGCCGACTGGAAGGCCCTCGTCGACGCCCTCGCCGCGGTGCCCGAGCGGCGCCGGGGCCTCGTGGCCGCGCAGGACGCCGCCATCGCCGAGCTCCGCGCGCACGCCCCCGGCGCCGCCCCGATCTGGCGCATCCCCGAGATGGACGAGGAGGTCCACGACCTCGCCGGCCTCGACCGGGTCGCCCGCCACCTCCCCGACCACGCTTCGCTCGCCGAGGTCCGTCCATGATCCGTGTCGCGGCCATCGCCGGCAGCTACCGCACCGACTCCTACAACCGCACGCTGCTCGCCATCGGGGTGACGGCGCTGCGCCTCCGCGGCGTCGAGGTCGACCTCATCGATCTCCGCGCGCTCGCCCTGCCCGTCTACGACGGGGACCTCGAGGCCGACCCCGGCCCGCCCGCCGGGGCCATCGAGCTCAAGGCGCGCATCCGCGGGGCCCAGGCGCTCCTCATCGCGTCGCCCGAGTACAACGGCTCCATCCCGGGCGGCCTGAAGAACGCGATCGACTGGGCGTCGCGCGCGCCCGACGCCGCGTTCGGGGGGAAGGTCGCGGCCATCATGGGGGCCTCCCCCGGTGGGCTTGGAAGCGTGCGGGGGCTCGCACACCTGCGCCAGTGCCTCACCGCCCTCGACGTCTGGGTGGTACCAAGCCAGGTGACCGTGCCCGCGGCCCACAAGGCCTTCGCAGCCGACGGCTCCCTGCTCGACCCGCGGACGGACGAGCAGGTGACACGGCTGGTCGAGCGGCTCCTCGAGTCCGTGGCCCGCCTCGGATGACGCGCCCGGGAGTCCACGCCCACCGGGTGGTCCTGTCCGTCGAGGATCCGCCGCCCGACGTGCGCGCCGGCGTCGATCCCGGCTCGGCCGCGCGCATCGTCTGGTACGTCTCGGGGCGCGGCGTCTGCCGCCCGGCGGTGTACCACCTCGACGAGCGCGCGGGTGTCTGGGTACGCGGCGCGTCGTGCGAGAGCGTGGTCGACGGGGGGGTGGTCGTGCAGCCCACGTTCGGCGGCCGCGTCGAGGTCCGACTGGTCCACCTGAAGTTCGACGGGACCGAGGCGGAGTCCCCTTGGACCATCAACTACCGGCTCCTACCCGGGTGAACGTCGGGTCGCGGAAAGGCCGATCAGCACGCGCTTGACGGTCGAGCATGACGTGAGTAGAAGTGCCCCGTTCACTCCCTTTCGTTTGGCAGCTTTGGCGAAAGGACTCAGGCGAACGAAAGCGAGAATCAACCATGGCTTCGAAACTGTACGTCGGCAATCTCTCCTACAACACCACCGAAGACTCCCTCCGTGACGCGTTCTCCAGCGCCGGCCAGGTCGTCAAGGTCAGCATCATGCACGACCGTGACACGGGTCAGTCGCGCGGCTTCGCCTTCGTCGAGATGGCGTCGCAGTCGGACGCCGAAGCGGCGATCAAGGCGATGGACGGTCGCGAAGTCGACGGTCGCGCCCTGCGCGTGAACGAGGCGCGCGAGCGCACCGACCGCGGTCCGGGCGGCGGTGGTGGCGGCGGCAGCTTCGGCGGCGGTGGCGGCAGCTTCGGTGGCGGCGGCGGTGGTCGTAGCGGTGGCGGCGGCTTCGGCGG
>JAUXTN010000099.1 GCA_030684355.1 Pseudomonadota bacterium | reverse complement strand
CCGCGCGCCCTCTGGGCACCTCGCGCCCCCAGCGCCCGCACCCTGGGGGTGTGCTACGCCTGCGCGATGCTCGTGCTCCTGCTCGCGTGCGACCCCGACGATCGCGGGGCGCCGCCGCCCCCCGACACCGAGGACACCGGGGTCGCCGGGATCGCGGCGGGCTCGTCCGCCGACGCGGACGGCGTCGTCACGCCGTCGGGCGGCGACCTCTCCGGCTACGTGACGGCCTCGACGGCGGCCCTGGACGGCGAGGTGGGGCTCTTCGTCGGGACCAACCTCGGCACCGCGCTGCTCCGCGAGCCGGAGGGCGCGGCGTCGCTCCCCGACCTCGCGGTCGCCACCATCGAGGGCGCGGCCCCGGTCGTGGGCGACCAGGACGGCGACGGCTGGGACGACCTCGTCTCGTTCCACAGCGGCCCCGCCGGGGACGACGAGTGGCAGGCGCATGCCGGGGTGTGGCGCGGGCCGTTCGTCGGGGTCCAGGGCCGCGAAGACCTCGTGGTCACGTACGAGCGCGCGTGGGAGGACCTCGAGGCGTTCTACGCGGACGCCGCCCTCGGCGGCGACGTGGATGGGGACGGCGCGGACGACCTCCTGGTGACCGAGCTCGCCGACACGCTCGACGCCGTGCGGGTCGGGCGGGTCCCCCCCGACGCGTCGGGCGCCCTCGTGGACCTGCCCACCGTCCTCGACGGGCTCCCCAAGGCCTCGTGGTGGATCCTCCCCGCGGGCGACGGGGACGGCGACGGCCTGGACGACCTCCTCCTCGCGTCGGAGGGGCACGCCATCTGGCTCCCGGGGCCCCTCGGCGGCGCCTACGCCGACGCCGACGTGATCGTCGAGGGCGGGATCCGCGACGCGACGCCGGGCGACGTGGACGGAGACGGGCGCTCGGACCTCCTGGTGGAGACCGAGGGCGTCGTGCTGCTCCTGCCCGGCGTGCCCGCGAGCGGGGACGCCGCGGCGCAGGCGGTGGCGGTCCTCGAGCTGGAGTCCGGGGTCGACGCCTGGTACGATCCCGCCGTGGCCGTCGCGACGATCGACGGGCGCCCCACCGTCGCGATCGGACACACGCCCATCGACCTCGGCGAACCGGACGGCGTCTACGTCCTCCACGGGCCGCTCGCGGGGGCCCTCCCCCTCGCGGACGTGCAGCGGTGGTACGGCGCCGAAGCGAACCAGGAGCTCGGCGTGTCGGTGGTCCTCCTCGACGGCGACGACGGCGGGCGGCTGTACGCGGGCGCGCGCGGCTACGCGGAGGCGGAGGGCGCGATCTACCGCTTCGACCTGCCGGCCCCCATCGCCACGGGGCGATAGGCGACCCCCATCTCCGGAGCCCCATGCTCGTCGCCTTGCTCGCCTGCGCCGCCGGTCCCGACGACACCGCGGGAGCCCCCCCCGCCGGGACCGACACCCTCCTCGTCGGAGAGGACCGCAGCCTCACCGTCGTCGGCACCGCCACCGACGGCCTCGCCTTCCCGCGGGACCTCACCTTCGCCCCCGACACCGGGCTCTTGTGGGTGGCGGACGCCGCGTTCCACGGCACGGTCATCTATACGGACGCCGGCGGTCCGTCGCAAGCGACAGAAGTGCGCGTGGACGCCTACGCGGCCCACTTCATGGACACCGTGAGCGGCATCGCGTTCGGCCCCGGCAACACCTTCGCGTCGTGCCAGGAGTCGCGGGACGACTGGAACGAGGGTGACCAGGCCGAGGACGACTTCATGGGCCCCTCGCTCTGGGACGCGAGCCTCGACGTCTACGCGGTCATCGGCCAGACCGGCGAGGACCTCGAGGGCAGCCACATCGACATGCTCCACGAGAGCCCGTGGTGCATGGGCATCGGCCACGCCGACGTCGCCGACGGGGACAACGCCTACTGGGTGTTCGACGGCCTCAACGGGCACGTCGTCTACTACGACTTCCAGGCCGACCACGGCCCCGGCAACGGCGATCACGGCGACGGCATCGTGCGGCGCTACCCCGAGGCCGCGCTGACCCGCGTGGAGGGCGTGCCCGGGCACCTCGTGCTCGACGAGGCGACGGGCTGGCTCTACGTCGCGGACACCGGCACCGGGCGGATCCTCCGCGTCGACACGGCGACCGGCGTGGCCGAGCCCGCGCGCGGCTCCTTCGACCGCCTCGAGGAGTACTCCCGGGTGGAGGGCGTCACGGTCGAGACCTTCGTCGAGGGGCTCGGCGAGCCCTCGGGCCTCGCGCTCCACGACGGCGTGCTCTACGTCTCCGACCACGGCCGGGGCGAGATCCTCGCCTACTCGCCGGAGGGTGAGGAGCTGGCGCGCATCACGACGGGTGCCGCGGGGCTCATGGGTCTGGAGGTCGGCCCCGACGGCCGGCTCTGGTACGTCGATGCCGACGCCGCGACGGTGGTGCGGATCGACCCCTGATGCGCGTGCTCGTGGCCCCGGCGTCGTTCAAGGGCACGCTCTCCGCGGCCGAGGCGGCCGACGCCATCGCCGCGGGCGTGCGCCGGGCGCGTCCGGATGCGGACGTGATCGTGCGCCCGGTCGCGGACGGTGGCGAGGGGACCCTCGACGTGCTGGGGCTCCCGACGCGCGCGATCCGGGTGCAGGACGCCTGGGGGGCGTCGAAGGTGGTTCACGTGGGCGAGGACCGCGTCGGGGGGGCGGGCACCGGCCTGGTCATCGAGCTGGCGCGCATCTGCGGCTTCGACCCCGCGCGGCGCGACGTGATGACGGCGAGCACGCGCGGCGTCGGCGAGGCCCTGCGCGCGGGCCTGGACGCCACGTGCGGGCGCTACCTCGTGTGCCTCGGGGGCAGCGCCACCTGCGACGGTGGCACCGGGCTCCTGCGTGCCCTGGGCGCGGGCTTCTGGGACGCGCACGGCAACGTGCTCCCCGAGGGGCCCGCCGCGCTGGTGGACCTCGCGCGGTTCCAGCCGCCGCGCCTCCCCATCGTGGAGCTGACCGTGGCCTGCGACGTCGACGCGCCGCTCGTCGGCGAGGCCGGGGCCGCGCGCCGCTTCGGGCCGCAGAAGGGGGCGTCGCCAGCGGACGTGGAGCGCCTCGAGCGCGGGCTCCAGCGCTTCGCGGACGTGATCGAGGACCTCTCGGGGTTGCGCCTCCACGACTTGCCGGGCGCCGGCGCGGCGGGCGGGACTGGCGCGGCGCTCGCGCTCCTGGGCGGGCGGCTGCGGCCCGGCGCGGACCTCGTGCTCGATCGCCTCGGTTTCGACGCGCTCCTCGCGGGGGTCGACCTCGTGATCACGGGCGAGGGTCGGGTCGACGCGGGCTCGCTCCAAGGGAAGGCGCCCGCCACGGTGGCGCGGCGGGCGGCCCGGCGGGGCGTACCGGTCGCGATCGTGGCCGGGGGGATCGACGTGGAGGTCCCCGGCGTCACCGCCGTGTGGGCGGTGGGGGCCGGCGAGCGCGAGGGGGCGGCCGAGCGGCTCGCGGCGCGGGTGGCCGCGGGGATGGCGGGGCGCTGAGGGCGGGGGGCGCGGGGCTCCGAGCCGTTACTTCTCGGCCTCGAAGCGCACGGGGAGGTCGATCTCCTTCGGCGGCGGGGTGCCCTCGACGACGACGAGCTGCATCTTCTGCGTCGAAGCGACCGCGGGCTCCGCGAGGGCGTCGAGGCACCGGATGGCCCGGGCGCGCGCGACGGTGCCGTCGTCCGCCACGGTGAGGCGCACGAGGCAGGTCCCGGCGCTCACGCCGGCCGCGGTCGCCGCGCGCGGGAGCTTCGGGCGCGCCGGCTTCTTCTTCAACGCGTAGGGCGGCGCGACGGTGCCGTCCGCCGCGGTCGTCGGGGCCGGCACCGGGAGCGGCTCCAGGGGCCGGAGCAGGTAGACGACGCGGTCGGACGTGCTCTCCGGCTTGGGCTCGGCATCCTCGCGGCCGAGGACCTTGAACACGACGGTGACGGACTCCGCGTGCGGCGTGGCTGCGGACTGCCAGCGCCACGCCTTCCCGACCTCCCGCGCGGTCTCGACGAGGCCGCTGGGGCAGCCGTTCGCGATGCGCACGTCGGTCACCGCGCCCAGGCCATCCACCTGGAGGGTCAGCGCGCAGGGCCACGCCCCGGACTCCGGCAAGAGGTCGAGATCGGGGACGGCGGGGACCGGCGCGTCGAGCGTGGCGGTCCCCATGGAGCCGGCGAGGGCGGAGGCGGCGAGGAGGAGGAGCATGGCCCGGCTCTAACCGGCCGTCGTCGCGCGAGTCACCGTGCTTCAGAGCCCGTAGAGCCGCACGCCCTCCCAGCCGAGGGCGTCGATCGCGAGGAGGTTGCCTTCCTCGTCCTCGAGGACCACGTCCGTGAACGTGACGTTGGCCCAGGCTTCGTACCCACCGTCGGTGCCGCTCGCCTCGTCGCGCGTGGCCGAGATCGTGATCGTGCCCGCCGAGCCGACGAAGGTGTTGTCCACGACGGCCGTGCCGTCCTCGCCGCACACGCCCGCGTCCAGGTTGCAGCCCGTCTCCACCTCGAGGAGCACGTTGTCGTCGGGGAGCGTGTAGGTGCCGCTGCCGGAGCCCTCGGTCAGGGCGTCCGCGAAGGCCGTCGAGTCGAGGACGAGGCGCACGTCCGGCCCGAGCGCGGTGATCCGGTACTGGCACCCGGAGGGCTCCTCCAGGGTGTCGACGAACCCGGCCTCCAGCCCGCCGTCGCCGCAGTCGAAGTCCCCGTCCACGTCGTCGCCCTCGTCCATGGAGGACACGCCGACCGAACCGTTCAGGAAGCACCCGGGGAGGAGGAGCGCGAGGAGGAAGAGGGGCATGAAGGTGTCTAACCGCGGCGGTCGCGTTCGTGCCGGACCCGTGGCGCCGCCCGCCACCCCAAAACGGCGAGAGGCCCCCCTCCGCGTGGAGGGGAGCCTCTCTGTCCGCTGGACGCGGCCTACTTCAGCTCGTCGCAGCTGTCCGCGAGCAGGACGACCCGGTCCGGTCCGGCCTCGGCGAAGCCGGCGCCTACCTGGAAGCGCAGCACGCCCTGGGCGGTCCGCACCTTCACCACACCGGGCGCGAGCACGGTGAGGAACGGGATGTGCCGCGGCAGCACGCCGAACTCGCCGAGCTCACCCGGCGCCTGCACGTCAATCGCGGTGCCCTTCCAGGCGACCTTGCGCGGCGTGACGATCTCGACGTGGAGGTCGGCCATGGGCTAGCCCTCCGCCAGCTTGCGGGCCTTCGCGATGGCCTGGTCGATGTTCCCGACGAGGTAGAACGCCTGCTCGGGCAGGGCGTCGTGCTTGCCGTCGAGGATCTCCTTGAAGCCGCGCACGGACTCTTCCTTGGTCACGTACTGACCCTCGGCGCCCGTGAACTGCTGGGCGACGAAGAACGGCTGCGACAGGAAGCGCTGGATCTTGCGGGCGCGCTCGACGGTGAGCTTGTCCTCGGCGGAGAGCTCGTCCATGCCGAGGATGGCGATGATGTCCTGGAGCTCCTTGTAGCGCTGGAGCATCTTCTGCACCGCGCGGGCCACGGCGTAGTGCTCGTCGCCCACGATCTTGGGCTCGAGGATGCGGCTCGTGGAGTCGAGGGGATCCACCGCGGGGTAGATGCCGATCTCGGTGAGCTTGCGGGAGAGCACGGTCGTCGCGTCCAAGTGGGCGAACGCGGTGGCCGGCGCCGGGTCGGTCAAGTCGTCGGCGGGCACGTAGATGGCCTGCACCGAGGTGATCGAACCCTTGTTCGTCGTCGTGATGCGCTCCTGCAAGCCGCCCATCTCCGTGCCGAGGGTCGGCTGGTAGCCTACCGCGGAGGGGATGCGGCCGAGGAGCGCGGACACTTCCGAACCCGCCTGGGTGAAGCGGAAGATGTTGTCGATGAACAGGAGCACGTCCTGCCCTTCCTCGTCGCGGAAGTACTCGGCGCAGGTGAGCGCGGAGAGCGCGACGCGGGCGCGGGCGCCGGGGGGCTCGTTCATCTGGCCGAAGATGAGCGCGGTCTTCGAGAGCACGGACGTGCCGTCGTCGAGCTGGGCATCCTCCATCTCGTGCCAGAGGTCGTTGCCCTCGCGGGTGCGCTCGCCGACGCCGGCGAACACCGAGCAACCACCGTGCTTCTTGGCGACGTTGTTGATGAGCTCCTGGATGAGCACGGTCTTGCCGACGCCGGCGCCGCCGAACAGGCCGATCTTGCCGCCGCGGGAGTAGGGGGCGAGCAGGTCGATGACCTTGATGCCCGTCTCGAACATCTCGACCTGGGTCGACTGCTGCGTGAACGTCGGCGGGGCGCGGTGGATGGCCCAGTGGCGGGTGGCCGGGACCGGACCGCGCTCGTCGACCGGCTTGCCGATGACGTTGAGGATGCGGCCGAGGACCTCGGGGCCCACGGGCATCATGATGGGCTGGCCGGAGTCCTTGACCTGGAAGCCGCGGCCGACGCCGTCGGTCACGTCCATCGCGATGCAGCGGACGGTGTTCTCACCGAGGTGCTGGGCGACCTCGACGACGAGGTTGTCCTCCTCGGGCCCGATGAAGGGGTTCGAGATCGAGAGCGCGGTGTAGATCGCGGGGAGCTTGCCCGGCGCGAACTCCACGTCCACGACGGGTCCCATGACCTGCTTGACCGTTCCGAGGTTGACGGCGCCAGTGGGCGCGAGGGTGGCGGCTTCCATGGATGCGGCTCCGAGGAGAAAGGGGAGGGAGATCGACGGTTAGAGCGCTTCCGCGCCCGACACGATCTCGATGAGTTCTTTGGTGATCGCGGCCTGGCGACCGCGGTTGTATTCGAGGGTCAAGGCGGAGATGAGGTCGGACGCGTTGCGCGTCGCGTTGTCCATCGCCGTCATGCGCGCCGCCTGCTCGCCCGCCTCGGTCTCGAGGAAGGACTGGAGGAGGAGGGTCCGCAGGTACATCGGGAGGAGCGCACCGAGGAGGGACTCCCCGCTGGGCTCGTAGACGTAGTCGGCGGTCGCGTCACCCGAGCCCTCGGCGGCCCCGGTCTCGATCGAGAGCGGGAGCACGCGGTTGAACGTCGGCACCTGCGCGAGGACGGACTTGAACTGGTTGAACGCGATCCACGCCTCGTCGAACCCGCCGGCCTCGAACTCGGTGGTGAGCTCCGAGGCGAGCTTGGCGGCCTCGTCCGCGAACTCGGCGCGGATGAGGTCGGTGCGGGAGACGGCGTTCGCGAAGCCGCGGCTCTTGAAGTAGTCCTTCGACTTGCGCCCGTACGTGCGCATGACGACCTCGTGCCCGTCGATCCGCTGCCGCTTGATGAAGTCCTCGGTGCGCCGGTTGAGCGTGCCGTTGAATCCACCGCAGAGGCCGCGGTCGGAGGTGACCACGATCACGAGCACCTTCTTCACCTCGTCGCGCGAGGTGAGGAGGGGGTGCGAGATCTCGCCCGCGCCCGCCGCCACGCGGCGAAGGGTCTGGGTGAGGGTCTGCTGGTAGGGACGCGCGGAGGTCGCCGACTCGGTCGCACGGCGCAGCTTCGCCGCCGACACCATCTTCATGGCGCTGGTGATCTGCCTCGTGTTCTTGACCGACGCGATGCGGGTACGGATGTCGCGGAGAGTCGCCATCGGGGCCTCCTCGGGGGGACTACTTCCAGGTGGACCGGAAGGACTTGACCGTGGCGAGCGCGCGCTCCTTGAGGTCGTTGCCCTTGAAGGTGAGCTTCTGGGCGAGCTCCTGCGCGACCGGGTGCGACTCGAGGTGCACCGAGAGGTCGGACAGGAAGCGGCGCACGTCGGCCACCGGGACATCGTCGAGCAGGCCTTCGTTGCCAGCCAGGATCTGGACGATCTGGATGTGCATCGCGACCGGCGAGTACTGGTCCTGCTTCAGGAGCTCGACGAGGCGGGCGCCGCGGGCGAGCTGCTTGCGGGTGGCCTCGTCGAGGTCGGAGGCGAACGCCGAGAACGCCTGGAGCTCGCGGTACTGGGCGAGGGTCAGCTTGAGCTGGCCGGCGACCGCCTTCATGGCCGCGACCTGGGCCGAGCCACCGACGCGGGACACCGAGAGGCCGACGTTCACCGCGGGGCGAACGCCCGCGAAGAAGAGGTTGGTCTCCAGGAAGATCTGGCCGTCGGTGATGGAGATGACGTTCGTCGGGATGTAGGCGGCGACGTCGCCGGCCTGCGTCTCGATGATCGGCAGCGCCGTCAGCGAGCCGCCGCCCTCGGCGTCGGAGAGCTTTGCCGCGCGCTCCAGGAGCCGGGAGTGGAGGTAGAAGACGTCCCCGGGGTACGCCTCGCGTCCCGGCGGGCGACGCAGCAGCAGGGAGAGCTGGCGGTACGACACCGCGTGCTTGGAGAGGTCGTCGTAGATGCAAAGGGCATGGCGGCTGGAGTCGCGGAAGAACTCTCCGATCGTGCATCCGGTGTAGGGAGCCAGGAACTGCAGCGGCGCGGACTCGGAGGCGGTGGCGGCGACGACGATCGTGTACTCCATCGCGCCGTACTCCCGGAGCTTCTCGACCACCTGCGCCAC
>JAUXTN010000058.1 GCA_030684355.1 Pseudomonadota bacterium | reverse complement strand
GGGAGGGGACGATTCTGGGAAGCTCGGCTTGGGGGCTTCCGTTCCCGACTGCCGACGTGGGCCAGGCGGCCCTCCGGACGTACCCGTCCCGGCGGATGTTGGGCCGCCGGTGCCCGGCGTCTTCGACGGGCAGGCCCATGTCCCCGGGGCGCCGCGCGGATGCACAACGTTCGTGGGGTCGTGTCGGCGCCACCGGGGCCGGTCCGGCGTCTCCGCCGGGCCGCGCGGCATGTCGCGGCGTTCTGTGCTGGCCGGCCTATCCGCGTGGTTCGGGGCCGTCGGCGTCGTCGCTGAGGGCCCTGATGGCGGCCGCCGGGAAAGGGGAGGGTCGGTTGGCGCGCGGGCAAGCGGGTTGGCGTGCTCGCCGAGCTATCCCGCGCGCGGCGCGTCTCTGTACCGGCGGCCGCTCTGCCAGGTGTCCGACGACGACGGCCCCTCGCGGCCCGTTGTCGATCGGAGCCGCGCTGTCGACGTTGCCGAGGCGCCGGCCGCGGAACCATCGATCGGGGCGCGCGGGGCCCGCTGGGTGTTCGAGGGGGAGAGGAGGAGCGACGCCCACGTGGCGGGGCCGACCCGGAGCGGGCCGGTTCCACCCGCCACGGCCCCGTTCGCCGGGGGTGGGAGCGGCGCGCACCTCGAGGCCTCGACCTCTCCCCAGGTGGTCGGCGCGCCGGTTCTACCCCCACGACATCGCTTGGGCGGGTGGGAGCGGCCCGCGGTGTCGACGTGACGCGAGGGTTCGTGGCCCCGCTTCTTGGGTGGGCAACACAGGCCCCGCCCTGACACTTGCCGAAACGTCGCCACGAGACTATCTTCGGCCGGCGCCAACGTTCGCGCGAAGAGCGGGCCGCGAATCAGCAAAAGCAATGGCCGGCTGGCGCTGAACGCGAAGACGACTGCTGACGTGCGAGGCGCCTCCCGCGCGTCCCCGCGCGGGGCCATCTTGGCGCCGTCCCCCTCGGCGTCTTCGCCGAGGGGGCGCATGTCCCGGGCGCACATCGACGAGGCCGACACCCGCAAAAATGCTCCGTGCGCCCGGGCCAGTTTCGGCGTCTTCGCCGAAACTGAGCAGCACGTCGGCCAGTTCACCGACGCGACGACGGCCCGAAGTGGGAGGGTGCCGAAGTACGCTCCTCGCGAGGCGCGCGGTGAAACTGCGGGTCGCGGGCTCAACCACCGTAGGATAAGGACCCCCATGGCACGCTTCCCATCCATCGATGCTGTGGCTGAGTTGTCGCGCGAGGACTGGCAGGACCTCGCCATGGGTATCTGTGCCGAGCTATTCTCAGCTCACCGGGTGGAGGATCGGTACGGAAAGGGGAACGGCCTCGACGCTTGGCGGATCGAGCAGGGGGCGCTCGAAGGCTGGCAGTTCCGGCGCTTCAACGCTCGCCTCGGTCAAGCGCAGGTAGATGAGATTAAGGCCGACGTGTCCCGCGCTGCGGCGCGTGCACGAAGTGAGCACCGAGTTTCCCTTCGGAAGTTCACGATCGTATTCAACATCGACCCTGAACCCGGACACGTCGGGAAGAAGGGCGAGGTTGAACGCCTCGATGACCTGTCGTCCTGGGCCACAGAAACACACGGGACAGCATTTCAATTCCTTGGCGTAACGTGGGTCCGCACCCAGCTTCTGAAAAACCCCTTCCTACGCCCCGATCTCTTTGAGGATGTGTCTGGAGCGATCGATGCGCTCCGCACCGAATCACGGCGTGAATTTGGAGGACTCCATCATCGGTTGACTGAACTTGCAAACTCCGACGAGGTTCGTAGCCGCCTGGATGGCGCGATTGCGCTCCTCTTGCGTGAGGCCGCTGTCCACTTCGAACGCGGAGAGACCCTTCACAAAGGGGAGGAACACGCTCGTGCAGTCCAGTCCTTGCGGGACGCCAGTCGGCTCGCTGAGGGGACTCGCGACACATCGCTGATCGGCCGAATTCTTGCGCTACTAGCGGGAGTCGAAGCGCTTGTTGGATACTTGACGGAATCCATCGCGCATGGGCGTCGCGCGGTTCTGCTGCTACAGCAGACCGAGCCGGAGTACCTCACTCTTGCACAGGGAAATCTGGCGTTTTCATTGTCGCTCGCTCAGTAATTCGAGGAATCCGACGCGCTTTTTGGCAATGTGCTGGAGCGCCTTGAGCATAGGGGAGAGATGCCGGAGGTGCTCAGGACTCTCCTCAATATCACGGAGAGCTTGACGCAACGCAAGCTATTGGAGGAAGCCTCGGTGCGATCCGAGAGAATGCTGGGCCTTGCAAGTACCCTCGATCGGCTCGCAGGCGGTCCGACCCTACTCACACTTTCGGCGCAGGGAGTTGCAGCGAACGTGTTTTCCGCGATGGGCACGGAAGCGGCCGGGGCGTTCCCGGAAGGGCATCGGAGGGCAATTGAGGTTTACATCGGGCTGGAGAAGGTCGCTAACGAAGGAGGGATGCGCAGAATGGGACTAGTGTCGAAGGCACAGCGAGCCATGTGCCTATGGCACTTGGATGAAACCGATAGTGCAGAGTCGCTATTTCGGGAGGTGGCTAGCGCGGCGACACCAAATTTTTTGAAGACTCGGGCGGACGCCCTATTGAATCTCTCCCTAGTTCTGGCGGAGACCGGTCGCTCTGCGGAGGGTGAGACGATCGCCCTCGAAGGGCTCCGCTTATACCTGGAGATAGGAGATCACGCGTCTGCACGGGATGCGGAGCGTGTGTTGTCCGTCGTCCGCGGCTAATCTGGTGCGGATGGGGAACCAAAGATGCCGCGCCCAGGGCGCGTAGTTGACCGGCTTCCAGTCGCCTGGGTCACTTCATCGGCAGCCGTGACTGCGTGATCCTCACCTCATGCAACTTGTGCTGGCTCAGGAGGACGCGTGCGGGCAATAGCTGGGGACCGCCGCCCTCAAGGGGACCGACCACAAGGTGGCGCAGCGGCAACTGGCCGGTCCCTGCCAAATTCAAACGTGAGGCGAGAGCAAGCCGTCCGTTACGTTGGTAGGCCTCAAGGGTGGGCAGGAGTCTGGTTCGGGAGCGCGACCCAGGCCCTAAGGCCGATCTTCGCGCTAAATGGTAGGCGGGGATCACGATGCGCCATTCACGTTCTTGAGAGTAGGCTGGGCACTTGGCCATCGGCGCGGCGAAGGACACCATGAGGTGGAATGCTTGCGCTGCCGCCGCAACCACTTCTCGATTCCTGGCGTCATCACCCTCCACCACATTTTCGCGCACACTTGCACACACGGCATCGATCACGATGCGCGCGAGGAGGGCCTGCTCCGCTGCGGAGTAGAGCACGGGCATGAGCAGCCCTGGACCACCGAGGGATCCGAGCGTGAGCAGGTCGAATCCCAACGCGAATCCGTTCCCGCCTCCGCCGTAGGCTCGCCACTGGCCGAGGTGGTTCCCAGACGCCGAGAAGGACGCGACGAAGGGCTCGCGACCCTTGCTGAGATCCAGTTGTTTGGCTATTACCAGGAATAGTTGCACTGCCTCCGTCGCCGTTCGGCAGGCACTAAGGAGGGTGTTGACGGGAAACACCTCTCGAAAGGAGTGCTCCAGCTGCTTGAACAGCGCGCGGGGAAACCACTCTAGTTCTGACGGGTCGTTCAGGTACGCGTGATGCGTGGCCCGGAGCTCGCCGTCCTTCAAGATCCCGATCAGTCCGGCTGCCGTCGTGTAGTGGTAGAGCATCGGTGTTCGCGCACGGCGAGGGTGTACGAAGCTCTCCCCGACCTGGGCAATGTAGTAGTGAAAAGCGGAAACTCGTACGAGGCTACGGATGTTCGGTGCGCGGGAGGGCATGCCGTGATCGTAACGCGACTCCTTCCCATGCACGTCGTCGCCCGTTGCCCGGAGGGTGGGGGCGAGCAGCTCTTGTAGTGCGGCGCGAACCGGATACCGCTTATCGAGGGCTTTCGTCGTGTCGGGTGAACGCGAAGACGACTTCGGACGTGGCCAAGCGGCCTCCCGCGCGTCCCCGCGCGGGGCCATCTTGGCCGCTGGTGCGCGGCGTCCCCGCCGCGCACCATGTCCCGGGGCGCCGTGGCCGGTCAACCACCCCCGGAGGCTCCCCAGAGCGCCCCAGCCTACGTAGGCGCCCATGCCCTCCCGTTCAGGCCGCAGCCCTGCGTCGCTGCTCGTGCAACATCTCCTTGTAGGCAGCCGGCGTGAGCTGAGCGG
>JAUXTN010000044.1 GCA_030684355.1 Pseudomonadota bacterium | reverse complement strand
CCGCACGCCCCCAACGCCCCCCCCTCACCCCTTCGGCAACCAGACCTTCGTCGCCAGCCCCACCGCGCTCAACCCCTGGATGACGCGCCACGAGGGGTCGAGCCCCCCGTCGAGGCCGTGACGAGCGCTGCGCGGGTGACGATGGTGGGCGTTGTGCCACGCCTCGCCGAGCGTCGGGAGCGCGAGCCACGGCACGTCCCGCGAGTCGTCGCCCGTCGCGCGCGGCTGGCGCCCGAACGCCGGCCAGTGCGCCACGGAGTTGACCGCCCAGCTGCTGTTCGTCAGGTAGAGGTGCACCGCCCAGAGCCACACGAGGCCCGCGGGCCCGCCGAGCACCCACGCGGTCCCGACTTGCGCCGCGAAGAGCGCCGGCATGACGCCCGGCGTGTCGAGCCCGCGCATGAGCGGCTCGCGCATCAGGTCGCCGCAGAGGTCCCGCCACTCCGGCGGGTTGCGCCCCAGCACTCGGCGGAGGTCGTGCCACGCGATCATCCCCTGCTGCCCGAACCCGGACAGCGCGAAGAGCACCACCACCACGGGGTTGCGCACCCCGATGAGCCAGCCGGCGTGGGCCCACCAGAAGCCGCCGTCGCGCGGGGAGTGGGGGTCCCCCTCGCCGTCGCTCCGGGCGTGGTGCAGGCGGTGCAGGCCGACCCAGAGCACCGGCGAGCCGCCCGTGACCGCGCCGAGGAGCGTGAAGGCGCCGCGCACGACCGGCCCGCACACGAACGCGCGGTGCGTGAGGAGCCGGTGGTAGCCGACGGTGTTGCCGAGGCCGAGCAGCACCACCACGACCACCCAGGCGACGATGGCGCCGACGACGAGCACGGCCGCCCCTATCTCGGCGGGGCCTACACAGCGCGCCCGCCTTGCCGCGCCTGGAGGCGCGCTCTCTACTCGACCCCGAGCTCCTCGAGCACCCGCCCACGCAGCCGCGCGAGCGAGAGCAGCGACGCCTGGAGGTCGATCTGCGCGGCGAGGCCGGCCACCTGGGCCTCCTCCAGCGCCTCGAGCGAGCGCACCACGTCCCGCGTCGAGCCGCGGCCCTCCCGGTAGAGCTCCTGGTCCGCCGCGAGGCCGGCCTGCGCGGCGAGGCGCGTCTCCTCCGCGAGCGCCACCCGCACGCGATCCCGCCCGATCGCGTCGAGCGCGGCCTGCACCTGCCCCACGAGGTCCTGCCACGCGGCCTCCTCGCCGAGCTCCGCGCGGGAGAGCCCGATGCGGCCTTGCTCCAACGCGGCGCGCGGCCCGGTCCAGGCGAGCGGCACGGTGAGCGTGGCGCCGAGGGCCCACGCCTGGTCGGGATCCGTCGTGAGCGCGGCGAGCGCGCTGCCGTCCGTGGTGCGGGCGCTCACGCCGACCGCGGCGTTCACCGAGAGGTCGGGGAGCGCGGCGCTGCGGGCCTCCGCGAGGTCGCGCCGGGCGTCCGACACGGCGAGCGTGGCGAGGCGGTAGGCCGCGTTGCCGGCACGGGCCTCGGCGAGGGCGGCGACGGGATCGGGGTCGGCGGCGGGTGGATCGGGACGGTCGACGAGGACGAGCGTGGGGGCGTCCTCCAGCGGGAGCCCCATGAGCCGCGCGAGGCCGCGGGCCGCGCCCCGCTCGGCGGACTCGGCGACGACGCGACTCTGGCGCGCGACCCCGAGCGCCCGCTCGAGCTGGAGCACGTCACCCGACCCGGCGAAGCCCTCGTCGAACCGCTCGCGCGTCTCCTTGAGCTGGGCCTCCGCGATCTCGACGGAGCGCACCGCGAGCCGGGTCGACTCGCGCGCGGCGAGCAGCTCCCAGTAGGACGTGCCGACATCGACCGCGACGTGCTCCCGGGCGTCCCGCGCGCGCAGCGCCTGGGCGTCGAGCGCGATCCGCGCGGTGTCGATGGCGTAGCGGGCGGACCGCCACGCGCCGTCGAGGAGCGGCTGGTCGAGCGTGAGCCCGCTGAAGCTGTAGACGGACGCCTCGTTCCCGAAGCGCCGCACGAACGCCTGGTCCTGGGAGCCGCCGAGCCAGACGGTGCCGCCGGTGGGGAGCGGCTGCGAGACCCCGAGGCTCCAGGCCGCGCCGTCGTCCGCGGCGTCGGGCGTGGTGCGGTCGAAGTAGCCGGACACGCTGGCGTCGGCGGAGAGCGTCGGCCCCCGGTTCGCGCGCGCGATGGTGACGGACGCCTCGGCGGACCGCACGTCCAGGCCCTCCTGGCGAAGCTCGACGTTGTGCGTCATCGCGTGGTCGAGGGTGGCGCGGAGCGTCCACTCCTCGGCGGCGGCGGGCGCGACG
Source organism: Pseudomonadota bacterium (assembly GCA_030684355.1). GTDB lineage: Bacteria > Myxococcota_A > UBA796 > UBA796 > SXON01 > CAJBVW01. The sequence continues at coordinate 26,237 of JAUXTN010000044.1, read as the reverse complement.
GCGAGCCAGGCGAGCATCCGGCGGTCTATCGCGTCCCCTCCGCGGGGCACGGCGGGCGGCACGGAGCAGCGCACGGCGGAGATGCGGACAGGGCGCGTCCCGCCGCGGACGGCGGGACCGGCGCCCTACAGGGTCGCCCTCCGGGCTCCGTTGGCGACCACCGCCGCTGGCGCGTCGGCCCGTCGCCGAACCGGCCGCGCCCGCGCGGCCGCCTTCCGGTCGCCTCGCGCAGCACCCCGGGATCGTCCACACAGGGGTGCCCGTCCCACCCCCTCCCCCGCTCCCACCCCCTCTCCCGCCCCCGCCCTCCCCTCCCCTCCCTCCCGCCCGGTTAGCCCTCCGGATGCCGCCGCTGCTCTCGGTCCGGGGCCTCGTCCGCGCCTACCACACCGGCGGCACCACGCTCCGCGCGCTCGACGGCGTGGATCTCGACGTGGAGCGCGGCGAGTTCGTGGCGCTGGTCGGGCCGAGCGGGTCGGGCAAGTCCACGCTCCTGACCGTGCTCGGGGGCCTCGAGCGCCCGGATGGCGGCAGCTACCGCTTCGACGGCGCCTCCGTCGAGGATCTCGACGACACCGCCCTCGCGCACCTTCGCAACCGCCGCATCGGGTTCGTGTTCCAGTCGTTCCACCTCCTGCCGCTCCTGCGCGCGGACGAGAACGTCGCCTTGCCACTGCGCTACGCCGGCTGGCCGCTGGACAAGCGCCTGGCCCGCGCGCGGGAGATCCTGGGGCAGGTCGGGCTCGCCGACCGCGTCGGCCACCGCCCCACCGAGCTCTCCGGCGGCCAGTGCCAGCGGGTGGCGATCGCGCGTGCGCTCGCGACGGATCCCGACCTCCTCTGCGCCGACGAGCCGACCGGCAACCTCGACTCGCGCTCCGGCACCGAGATCCTCCAGCTGTTCCACGAGCTCCACGGGCGCGGCCGCACGATCGTGATGGTCACGCACGATCCGCAGGTGGCCGCAGGCGCGACCCGGCGGGTCCGCATCGAGGACGGGCGGATCGTCGCGGACGAGCGCTGATCGCCTCGGGGCGGCGCCCAGGGACAACGCCGGCCGCTCCCCGACGGGCTACCTGGGCCGCATGGATCTCGCCCTCGTCTCCCTCGTCGTCATCGTCGTCGCCCGCGTCCTCGACCTCGTCGCGCTCCGCGCCCTCTCGGCGGAGTCGCAGGCCACCGTGGCGGGCGCCCTCCTCCGCTCGCGGCTCGTCAGCCTCGTCGCGGTGATCCTCGCGCTCCTCGCCGGCGGCATCGCCTACGCCACGACCCCCGACGTGCCCGTCCAGCTCGTGATCTTCGGCATCCTCATGGCGTCGATCGTCGCGCAGGCGATCATCGGCGGCGTCGGCCTCGTGCGGGTCGCGGCCGAGGGCCGCTACACCGCGGTGTTCGTCGTGAGCCGGCTGGTGACCGCCGCGGCGATCGGGTTCCTCATCGTCGCGCCGTAGCGCCGCCCCGGTTCCTAGTCGAACAGCGCGAGCAGCTCGTCCCGCGTGATGCCTCGTGCGAGCGCCTCCTCGTCGAGCGCCGCGCGTGCGAGGCCGCGCTTCTGCTCCTGGAGCACGAGGATCCGCTCCTCGACGGTGTCCTCGGCGATGAGCCGGCACGACACGACCGGGCGCTCCTGCCCGATGCGGTGAGCGCGGTCGGTCGCCTGGTCCTCGACCGCGGGGTTCCACCACGGGTCGAGGTGGAACACGTAGTCGGCCGCCGTGAGGTTGAGCCCCGTGCCGCCGGCCTTCAACGAGAGGAGGAAGACGGGGGGGCCGTCGTCCGCGGAGAAGCGGTTGACCACGCCCGCGCGGTCGACGGTGGAGCCATCGAGCCGCGCCCACCGGATCCCGCGCGCCCGGAGCGCCGGCTCCACGAGGTCGAGCATGGAGGTCCACTGCGAGAAGACCAGGGCCTTGTGGCCCTCGGCGAGCACCTCGTCGAGGGTGTCGAGGAGCAGGTCGAGCTTCGCCGAGGAGGGCGCCGTCCTGCCGGGGAGCAGGCCCGTGTGGCACGCGGCCTGGCGCATGCGGAGGAGCACCTCCAGCACCTGGATCATCCCGTTCTTCTCGAGGAGCTTCTGCACGTCCGCCCGCGCGAGCGCCCGTACGCCCTCGTAGATCGCGCGCTCGTCGTCGGAGAGCGTGCAGCGCAGCACGACGTCCGTGCGCGGCGGGAGGTCCTTCGCGACCTCTCCCTTCAAGCGCCGCAGCACGAACGGGCGGATGCGCCGACGCAGCGCCTGCTGCGCGCGGCGATCGCCGTTCTCGATCGGCGTGGAGAAGCGGTCGCGGAACTCGCGCCGCCCCCCGAGGAGCCCCGGGGAGACGAAGTGGAAGGCGCTCCACAGCTCTTCGAGGCGGTTCTCGACGGGCGTGCCGGTGACCGCGAGGTGCTGGACCGCCGGGATCGCGCGGGCGGCGTGGGCCACCTGCGAGTCCGGGTTCTTGATGGCCTGGGCCTCGTCGAGGATGAGGGTCGACCACTCCACCGCGCGCAGCCGCTCCAGGTCGAGCCGCAGGAGCGCGTAGGTGGTGATGACGAGGTCCGCCGTGTGGTCGAGCGCGCGCTTCGGCCCGTGGTACACGCACACCCGGAGCGTCGGCACGAACTTGGCCGCCTCCGCCGCCCAGTTCCGCAGCACGCTCGTCGGCGCGACCACGAGCGACCGGCCCCCCATGACGCGCAACGCCACGAGCGTCTGCACCGTCTTGCCGAGCCCCATGTCGTCCGCGAGCACGCCGCCCATGCCGATGGAGCGCAGCCACACGATCCAGTCGACGCCCACCTGCTGGTAGGGGCGGAGCGTCGCGGTCACGTCCCCGGGGAGGGCCACGCGGGGGATGGCGTCGAAGTCCCCCGCGAGCGCGCGCAGCGACGCGAGGCCGGCGGGCGGCGCGATGCCGAGCTCCTCGGCCGCGTCGAGGAGGAGCGGCGCGGCATGGCGCGGCACGACCCCCTTGTTGTCCCGCGCGGAGAGGAGCTCCGCGAGCATCGGCCCGTGCTTCTCCATCCAGTCGCGCGGCAGGGGCCGCCACCCGCCGCCGATGAGCGGCACCAGCCCCTCGCCGGCCTGCCAGGCCGCGACGAGCGAGCGGGCATCGGCCCCCTGGGCGTCCACCTCCACGCGGAAGCCGGTCCCCTCCTCCACGAGCCGCACCTGCGGCGGGCCCCCGGCCTCCAGCACCTTCAGGGAGGGGAGCGCCTCGAACACGGCCTCCCGCACCGGGCCGCGCAGCCCGCTCGCCCACACCGCCGCCGCCGCGCCCTCGCGCTCGATCGGTACGCCCGGCGCGAGCCCGGCCTCGGAGAGATCGTGGAGGAGGCGCCGCTCGGCCACCTCGTCGCGCACCGGCACCTCGCCGCCGAGGAGCAGGAGCTCCCCGCGCTCGACCCGCGCGAACGCCGGCGAGCCGTACACGATCCGCGGCACGACGCGCATCCGCGTCCCCTCCTGGCGGGCCTCCCATGCCAGGCGGGGCGGCACCGCGCGCACCTTCGGCAGCCGGCCGGTGCGGACCTCGACCTCCAGGAGCTTCTCGAGCTGCGGGAGGAACTGGGTGACGAGCTTCCGGGCCTCGGCGAACGGGAACTCGATCCCGATGATCAGGCGCTGGCGCAGCTCGGGGGCGAGGTCGGGCTCGCCGATGGGCCGGAGGAGGTCCCCCATGCGGACCGCGCCGTTCGGGAAGGCCTCGTCGATGCCCGACGCGCGCACGAGGCGCACGAGGAAGCCCGCGCCCTTGTCCTGGACGAGCCCGCGCGGGAGCACCGGCGCGCCCTGGGTGCGGATCGGGGCGCCGTCGAGCGTGCAGGTGGCGCCGTCGAGCACGCCGAGGGCGGCCTGCAGGAGCCCCTTCGGCAGCCCCTCGCGGCCCCACCAGCCCGCCATCAGGCGGTTCATCTCCAGGTCGGCCTCGCGCCGCACGGCCTCGGCCGGCATGTCGCGGTTGAGCACCAGCCCGTTCTTCCGCCGCTCGAACTTGTAGGTGATGGGGACGGTGCGCACGTCCACCACCGCGCCCTGGGCCCGCGCGATGGCGACCGCCGCGGCGTGCGCGCAGACGTCGAGCCCGCAGCCGCAGCTCCAGTCCTCGTCCGCCGGCCAGATGAGCACCTCCAGCGGCTCCGCCCGCCCGGGCACCCGGACGAGCCACGCTTCCTCGCGCGCAGCGTTCCGCGTCCGTGCGACACCCCCCTGGCGCACGTAGGCTTCGGCGCGCTCCCACAACGCGGGCGCGATCGCTGTTCGCAGCTTGTCCGCGAGCGACAAGGATCCCCCAGGGGTCGGGCGTCTATCGACCTTGTGCCGCCTGGGCCACCCCAGGTAGACTCGTGTCGACCCGGACCCTGACTCAGGCGATCCGTCGCGTGGTGTCGGTGGGAGTCCGAGGTCGGCAGGAGGTATTCCGGATGGCTGTCTTCAAATACGAAGGGCGCACGGCCACCGGCGAAGCCAAGAAAGGCGTGCTTGAGGCGAGCGATCAGAACGCCGCGCGGCAGCGTCTCCGCGAGATGCGCATCCAGGCGACCACGCTCTCGGAGTCGAAGAGCGCGCTCGACTTCCAGTTCAAGCTGCCCTCGCCGAACTTCCTGAAGCCCAGCATCAAGATCCGGGACCTCGTCATCTTCACCCGGCAGTTCGCCACGATGATCGATTCGGGCCTGCCGCTCGTGCAGTGCATCGACATCCAGGCGACCCAGGCCGAGAACCCCACCCTCCGCGCCCAGTTGAAGGTCGTGAAGGAGAAGGTCGAGTCGGGCAGCACCTTCGGGGACGCGCTGAAGACCTTCCCGGAGACCTTCGACGCCCTCTACGTGAACCTCGTCGCCGCCGGCGAGGTCGGCGGCATGCTCGACACGATCATGACCCGCCTCGCCGCCTACCTGGAGAAGAACCAGAAGCTGATCCGGCAGGTGAAGGGCGCGATGTCGTACCCGGTCATCGTGCTCGTGGTGGCCTTCATCGTCGTGACGCTCCTGCTCCTGAAGGTCGTCCCCACCTTCGAGGACATGTTCGCGGACTTCGGCGCCGCCCTCCCCGCGCCGACCCTCATCGTCCTGGCCCTCTCGAAGTGGCTCCAGGCCAACTTCCTGTACCTGATCGTCGGCATCGTCGTGACGTTCTTCGCGGTGGGCCGCTTCTACCGCACGTCCCGCGGCAGGCTCCTCATCGACGGCATCCTCCTGAAGCTCCCCATCTTCGGAGACCTCCTCACGAAGGTCGCCGTCGCGCGCTTCTGCCGCACGCTCGGCACGATGATCTCGTCGGGCGTCCCCATCCTCGAGGCCCTCGGCATCTGCGGCCGCACCGCCGGCAACCAGGTCATCGAGAACGCCATCGAGCGCGTAGCCGTCAGCATCAGCGAGGGCCGCACCATCTCCGAGCCGCTGATGGAGGCGAAGGTCTTCCCGCAGATGGTGTGCCAGATGATCAGCGTCGGCGAGGCGACGGGCGCGCTCGACACGATGCTCACCAAGGTCGCCGACTTCTACGACGAAGAGGTCGATGCCTCGGTCGAGGGACTCACCGCGATGCTCGAGCCGCTGATCATGGCGTTCCTCGGCATCGTCATCGGCGGCCTCGTCATCGCCATGTACATGCCGATCTTCGAGATGGCCGGACACGTCGGGTAGTGCCCGCGTCGGAGCCGGGCCCGCGTGGACGGTAGCTTCCAGCGATACAACTTCTACCGGCTGTTCGTCGCGCTGGCGACGCTCGTGTGGGCGATCTGGCTAGTCTTCGACGGCACGGTCGGGGTGCGCGCGATCCCGGTGTTCCGCGTCGTCGGCGTCGCGCTCGGCGTGCTGCTCGTCGTCTCGTTCGGCTCGCGCAACCGCACGGTCTCGACCGCCTTCCTGCTCTTCCAGCTCGCGCTGGACGTGCTCGTCGTCTCGACCCTCTCCGACATGTCGGGGGGCCTGTACTCGCTGTTCACCCTGCTCTATTTCCCCACGATCGGCGCCGGGGCGTACCTCCTCCGGCGGCCCGGGGCGCTCTGGGCGGCGGTGTTCACCACGATCGGGTTCGTGCTGATGATCGTGGCCCACCACGGCTTCCAACCGAGCTCGAACGAGTCCCTCCTCATCGGCTGGTCCGAGGCGATGTTCCGCATCTTCGCCTTCTTCCTCATGGCGCTCCTCACGGGCCAGCTCGGCGAGCAGCTCGCGCGGACCGGCGCCGCGCTCCTCGAGGAGCAGCAGACCTCCCGGGACCTCGCGACCGAGCACGACACGGTGCTTGACCGTGTCCACGCCGGGGTGGTCTCCACGGACATCGTGGGGAACGTCGTGTCGGTCAATCCGTTCGCGGGGCGGCTCCTCGGGGAGATCGTCGGGCGGCCGCTCGTGGACGTGCTGCCCGCGGTGGGCGGCGAGAGCGACACCTGGGAGGAGCGCCGCCCGGACGGGGAGCGGTGGGTGTGCACCCGCGCCATGCTCCCGACGGGCGGCCAGGTGATCGTGCTGGAGGACGTGACGGAGCTCGCACGCATGCGCGAGTCCGCGGCGCGCGACGAGCGCATGGTGGAGGCCGGCCGGCTGGCCGCGAGCCTCGCCCACGAGATCCGCAACCCCCTCGCGAGCATGTCCGGCTCGTTGCAGATGATCCGGGAGGAGCGCCCCTCGCGGCTCGCGGATCTCGCGCTCGAGGAGTCGGAGCGGCTCAACCGGCTCGTGGAGGACTTCCTCGACGTGGCGCGGCGGCCGGTCGTGGTGCCCCGTCGGGTCGACATCCATGCCATCGCGACGGAGGTGTGCGAGTCCTTCGCGCAGGACGCGCGCTACGCCACGAAGGTGGCGGTGCGGTGCGAGGGCGGACCCACGCACGTGGAGGCCGATCCCGACCGCGTACGGCAGGCGCTCTGGAACCTCGTGCTCAACGGGGCCCAGGCGATGCCGCGCGGGGGCGACATCACGGTCTCCGTGCGCTCCGTCGCCGGCACCGTCGAGCTCGGCCCCGGCGTGGAGGTCGTGGTCGCCGACGAAGGCACCGGAATTCCCGCGGAGGAGCGGGCTCGCGTGTTCGATCCGTTCTATACGACCCGCCGCGGCGGCACCGGCCTGGGGCTCCTGCTCGTCGAGCGGATCGCCCGCGGCCACGGGGGCCACGTCCACGTGAGCGCCCACGCCCCGCAGGGCACCCGTTTCCACCTCTGGCTCCCGCGGGAGGCGCAAGTTGGCGCGTGAACGCATCCTGATCGTCGACGACGAGCCCTCGCTCGGGGAGCTCCTCACCATGCTCCTGGAGCGGGAGGGCTACGTCACGTCCCGCGCCGAGAGCGCCGAGGAGGGGCTCGAGCAGTTCGACGCCCTGGCGCCGGACCTCGTCCTGACCGATCTGAACCTCCCCGGGATCGACGGCATCGAGCTCCTCCGCCAGGTGAAGACCCGCTCCGCCCAGCGCGGGCGCGACGTGCCCGTCGTGCTCCTGACCGCCTACGGCAGCGTCGCCACCGCCGTCCTGGCGATGCGCGAAGGCGCGTTCGACTACGTCGCCAAGCCCTTCCACAACGACGAGCTCCGGCACATCGTCAAGAAGGCGCTCGCGCTCCGCGCCCTGGAGGCCGACAACGCCCGCATGCGGGTCGCGCTCGGGGAGCGCTACCAGCTCGGCCAGTTCGTCGGGACCTCGCCGCGCATGCAGGAGGTCTACACCCTGGTGCGCCGCATCATGGGGACGCGGATCAGCTGCCTCATCTGCGGCGAGAGCGGCACCGGAAAGGAGCTGCTCGCGCGCGCGGTGCACTACGGGAGCGAGCGCTCGCGCGCGGCGTTCGTGGCGGTGAACTGCGGAGCCATCCCCGAGAACCTCTTCGAGAGCGAGCTGTTCGGCTACAAGAAGGGCGCGTTCACCGGCGCCCAGCGCGACAAGACGGGCCTGTTCGAGGCCGCGGACGGCGGCACGCTGTTCCTCGACGAGGTCGGCGAGATGCCGCTCGCGTCGCAGGTGAAGGTGCTGCGCGCGCTCGCGGAGAAGAAGGTGACCCCCGTGGGCGCCACGGCCGAGGTGCCGGTCGACGTGCGCATCGTCGCCGCGACCAACCGGGAACTGCGCGCGGAGGTGGCCGCGGGCCGGTTCCGCGAGGACCTCTACTACCGGCTCAACGTCGTGCAGATCGACATGCCGCCCCTGCGCGAGCGCGCCGAGGACGTGCCGATGCTGGTCCAGCACTTCGTGGAGCGCTTCGGGGACGAGTACAAGAAGCCGATGGGCGGCGTGACGCCGGAGGCGATGCGCATGCTGCGCGCGTACCCGTTCCCCGGCAACGTGCGCGAGCTGCAGAACATCGTCGAGCGCGCCGTGGCCCTGGAGCCGGGCTCGCTGGTGACCCCCTCGTCGTTGCCCGAGCGGGTGCAGGGCGCCCTCGCCGCGTCGCCCGCGCCGGCGGAGGAGGAGGAGCACGAGGAGGCCCTCGAGGGGCTCGACCTCGAGGCGCGCCTCGCCGAGGTCGAGCGCGGGTACCTCGTGCGCGCCCTCGCCGCGAGCGGCGGCAACCGCACCCAGGCCGCGCGGCTCCTCGGCATCACCTTCCGGTCGCTGCGGTACCGGCTGGTCAAGTTCGGCATGGACGAGGACGACGACGGCGCGACCTGACCCGGTCGGCAGGACCGCCGATGTCTTGAGGGCCGGCCCCGAGCGCAGACAGAACGTGACGGGCGACGTCAGGTGACCAAAAGCGGCACCCCCCAGGTGCCCAGAATTGTCACCTCCTGTCGGAAAACCCCCGTGGCTTCGTAGCGCCGGGGGCTTCAGGGGCTGGCACGCCCCTTGCTCTACAGGAGAGCGAGCCGGACACGGTCGGTCGGTTCCCCACCACCTCAGGAGACTACAATGCGTCGCATCCAGCAGGGCTTCTCTCTCGTCGAGCTCATGATCGTCGTCGCCATCATCGGCATCCTCGCGGCGATCGCGATCCCCAACTTCGTCGCGATGCAGCTCAAGGCCAAGCGCTCCGAGGCCCCGGGCAACGTCGACGGCATCAAGACCGCCGAGCTCGCCTACGACGCCGCGTTCGACGCCTACGTCGCGCAGGCCGCCGGCATGCCCGACGCCACCCCCGGCAAGGCGATGCGCGACTGGACCGTGGGCTCCGCGTTCGACACCATCGGCTGGAAGCCGGACGGCCAGGTTCGCGGCAGCTACGCGGTGACCGCCGCCTCCGCGACCGACTTCACCGTCGCCGCGTCGACCGACGTGGACGGCGACAGCGTCCTCGCCAACTACTCGGCGACCTCCTCGGTCAACGCGACGCTCGCCACGACCGACTCGAACTTCTACTAAGCGCCTTCGCGCACCCAGAAGGCCGCCCGCTCACCCGGGCGGCCTTCGCCGTTTTGGCGCTTCCCACCCTTTGCGGCCGGAGTCGAGATGCCTTGCGGAACCCGGTTCCAGGGACGTGGTAGACAACGCCATGGCTGACGCTCCACGCCCGGGTGTCGCGCTCGCGGCGCTCCTGGTCCTGGTGCTCGTCGTGTACGGGCCCTCCCTCGGGTACGCCTACGTCTGGGACGACGGCGCGCTCATCGCCGAGAACCCCTACATCCGCCAACCGCTGGATCTCGCGGGCATCTTCGGCTCGGACTTCTGGGCGCGCTCGAGCACGCCGCGCGCCTCCGGCATGTACCGGCCCCTGGTCACGCTCGCCTACTGGGCCGAGTGGCGGCTCTGGGGGGGCGGCCCGGCCGGGTTCCACGCCGTGAACGTGCTCCTCCACCTCGCAAGCACTACGGCGGTCGCGACGCTCGGCCGGCGGCTGGGCCTCCCGGGCCTCGCCCCCGTCGCCGCGGCCGCCTTGTTCGCGCTGCACCCGGTCACCGTCGAGGCCGTCGCGAACATCGCCTCTCGCACCGACCTGATGGCGACCGCCCTGGTGCTGGCGGGCGTGCTGGTGTGGCTGCGCGAGGATCGGCTCCGCTGGGCCGCGGCGCCGCTCCTCCTCGGCGCGACCTTGTGCAAGGAGACCGGCGTGGTCGGGCCGCTCCTCGCGGTGCTCGCCGCGCGGGCACGCGGGCGCGCGGCCCTGGGAGAGGAGATCGCCCTGGTGGCGGGCGTCCTCGCGCCCTGGTTCGCGCTCCGTGCGTCCGCGGTCGGCAGCGTCGCCCTCGAGGGCACCTCCGCCGGCGGGGCGCGCGCCGTCTACTTCGCGGGTCGCCTCCTCTGGCCCGACTTCGCGGCGCCGAACGCGGTCCTCGCTCCCCCGGCCACGTGGTGGGCGGTCGTAACCCTCGCCGGGTTCGCCGCGGCGGTGGGGGCGGCCGTCCGTACCCCCGGCCCCGTGCGGGTGGGCGCGGCGCTCGCGACCTTCGCGCTCCTCCCCGTGCTCGAGATCGTGCCCGTCGGCGCGCGCGCCTCGGACCTCCTGCTCTACCTCCCCCTCGCCGGCCTCGGCCTCGCCCTCGCCGCGAGGATCCCCGCGCCGCCGCTCCTCGGCCTCGCGCTCGTGCTCGCCGCGGTCTCCGCCGCCCGGCTGCCGGTCTGGAGCGACAGCGCGCACATCTGGGCAGCGACCTACGCCCAGCGCCCCGACGATCCGCTGGCACAGCTCAACCTCGGCCGGGTCCGCGCCGGCGAGGGGGACGCCGCGGCCGCGGAGCGCCTCTACGGCGAGGTGCTCGCGGGAGACGGGGACGTCGACCTGCGCGTTCGTGCCGCGTACAACCTCGGGAACCTGCTGCGGGAGGCCGGCCGCTCCGCCGAGGCCGCCGCCCGCTACGAGGAGGCGCTCCGCCTCTCGAACCGGCAGTTCCCGCGCGCGCTCTACAACCTCGCGGTCCTGGCGGGCGAGGCCGGCCGTCGCGACGAGGCCGTGACCTACGCGCGCGAGCTGGTGCAGCGGTGGCCGGATCAGGGCGCCCACTGGAGCCTGCTCGGCGTGCAGGCGGCCCAGGCGTCGGACTGGGGGACCGCGATCGAGGCCTTCGACCGGGCGGTCTCGTTGGACCCGACGGACGCCGAGTCAGCGCGCATGCGTACGCTCGCGAAGGCCCGGGCCGCGGAGGCCGGCGGCCCCTGACGGCGTCCCCGCGCGTCCCTGTGCCGTACCTGCCGGCCGACGCTACGCGACGCATCCGCTCCTGGGTAGGATGCGGTGCATGTCGCACGCCGCCTCCGCCGCCCTGCTCCTCCTCGCCCTCGGCGGCGGCGCGCTGGTGGCGACCGCGCTGCCGGGCGTCGACGGGACCCGGCAGGCCCGGACCATCGACCAGGCGCTGCTCTTCGTGCCCGACGGCGAGCAGGTGCGGCTCGTGGCGACGGGCTTCGAGGAGCCCCTGGCGGACCTCTTCTGGGTCCGGACCGTCCTCATGTTCGGGGAGCGCTACGACACCGAGCGCGGCGGCACGTGGACCGAGTGGCTCCGCCGCATGATCCGGGCGGTGAACACGCTCGACCCGACGTGGCGAACGGCCTACTTCTACGGCGGGACCATCCTGCGCGTGACGGGCGAGATCGACGGGTCGAACCAGGTGTTCGAGGAGGCCCGTCGCAACATCCCGACGGACCCCTTCTTCCCGTTCTCCCTCGGCATGAACGCCTACCTCTACGACGAGGACCCCGACGCTGCCGCGCGGCTCCTCGCCGAGGCCGCGGCGCTCCCGGGGGCGCCGTCCTGGTACGCCGCCGCGGCCGCCGCGATGCACCAGACGGGTGGCCAGCGCGCCACCGGCATCCGCTTCCTGGAGGAGGTCCGCGCCACCACGTCGGACCCCGCCATCCGCGGGGACGCCGAGCGCCAGCTCGGGCGCCTGCGCCACAACGCGCTCGTCGACACGTGGACGGACGCGTGTCGGCGCTACCGCGACGAGACCGGCCACGCGCTCGCGAGCCCCGCCGCGCTCACCGGCCTCGGCATCGACCTCCCGGAGAACCCCCGGGGGGACCCCTGGGTCATCGGGGCGGACGGCGTCGTACGGGGCGCGGACGCCGAGGCCGAGCGCTATCGGCGGGCGCTCCAGGGCGAGCTCCGCCTCCTGGGACGATGAGCGGCGCGCCTCCGTGGACCCACGCCGCGCTCGGCCTCGGCGCCTCGCTCGGGGATCGGGCGCGCGCGCTCCGGCTCGCCGTCTACGCGCTGCAGGCGCGCCCGGACGTGCACGTCGAGGCCGCGAGCCGCGTCTACGCCACCTCACCCGTCGGCGGGGTGGCCTCCCACGGCTTCCTCAACGCGGTGATCCGCGTGCGCACGACGCTTCCGCCCCTCGCGCTCCTCCAGGTGTGCAAGGCCATCGAGCAGCGGCTGGGCCGCCGCCCCACCCGCCGCTGGGCCGATCGCGTCCTGGACATCGACATCCTCCTCTACGGCGACCAGGTCGTGGCGGAGCCGGGCCTCCGCATCCCCCACCCCCGGCTGGCCGAGCGGGACTTCTTTTTAGCGGCGCTCGCCGAGGCCTGGCCCGACGCCCCCAACCCGTGGACCCGCCTGCGGTGGACCGACACGCTCCGCGCGCGCGGCGCGTGGCCCGTCGTCGGCACGCTACCCGTGGTCCGCGAGTGAGGGCGGACCGCGCCCGTCTCGCCATCTGGGTGGTGCTCGGCCTCATCGCCGCGGCCTACATCGGCGTGCCGCAAGCCGGGTGGGTGTGGGACGACGAGGCGCTGGTCCTGCGAAACCTCGCGCTCCTCGAGCCCACCTGGGCGCGGGTCTTCGGGGGCGACCTCTGGTGCTGCATCCCCGGGGCGCCGACCAGCGCCTACTACCGGCCGCTCCTGACGGTGACGCTGCTCCTCGACCGCCTCCTCTTCGGGGCGAATCCCGCCGGGTTCCACGCGGTCAGCGTGCTCTGGCACCTCGTCGCGACCGGGCTGGGGTACGTCGTCCTGAAGGACCGCGTCGGGCCCGCCCGGGCGGCCGTCGCGGCGCTGATCTTCGGGATGCACCCGTTGCAGTCGGAGGCCGTGGTGTGGGTCGCCGCGCGCAACGATCTGCTCGCCGGCGCCTTCATCTTCGGGGCGCTGGCCGCGCTCGATCGCGGCCGCCTGGGGCTCCTCGCGGGGTGCGCCTTCCTCGCGTGCCTGTCGAAGGAGAACGCCTTCCTGCTGCCCGCGATCGCGTGGATGTGGCGGCGCGCCTGGGGGGAGCGGCTCGGCGGGCGCGAAGCGGGCGCGCTCGGAGCGGGGATCGCCGTCGCGATGGCGCTGCGGTTGGCCGCCGAGCTGGGCGGGCAGGCCTTCAACGAGCCGCACGCTGCCCTCACGCTACAGTCCGCGGTCCGGGCGGCCGTCACCGTCCTGGGCTGGCTGACCTGGCCGTGGCCGCTCACCACCATGGCGAGCCTGTACCGGGCGCCGCCGTCCCCGGGGACCTGGCTCTCCGCCGTCGCGAGCGTCGCGCTGCTCGCCTGGCTCTTCGTGCGCGGCGGGCCGCGTGCGCGCTGGCTCCTCTCCATCGCGGCCTTCACCTACCTTCCGGCCCTCGCCGGGATCCACTGGTACGCCACGATCGGCGAGCGCTACCTCTACGTGCCGATGTTCGGCCTCGCCGCGGCGGTCGCGGCGTCGGTGCCCCCCTCCCGCGCGGCGCTTGCCACCCTCGCCGTCGCGACCGTCGCCGCCATCGGCGCCCTCCACGTGCGCGTGCCGGACTGGGCGAACGAGACCACGCTCTTCCGCGCGGCGGTCGACCGTGCCCCGGACGGGTTCAGCCTCTCGATGTACGGCGCGCACCTCATCCAGCAGGGCCGGTGGCGCGACGGCGCCGTGACGCTCGAGCGGGCGATCCAGGCGGAGCCGCCGAACTTCCGCGCCTGCCGGAGCCTCCCCATCGCCGCGGGCCACCTCCTCGACGACGAGGCCTACCGCGCGCGCATGGCGGTCTGGCTCGAGCGCGGCTGCAAGGGCGTCGAGTTCGACGTGAACCTCGCGATGGTCCTCGTGACGCGCCACCAGTGGGACCTCGCGGAGCCGCGCATCGCGCTCCTGGAATGGAAGGACACGGCGCGTCGGGAGGACATCCTCCGCGCGGCGCTGGCCCTGCACCAGGGCGATCTGACGGGCGCCGGCGCGATCGCGCTGGCCTGGCCCGGCGGCCCGAGCGACCTCGTGGATCAGGCCGCGGTGCTCGCGCGGGGGAGGCCCACGCCCTGACGCGCGGGGACGCGCCGCCGGCGTGGTCGGCGCCTTGCGGAACACCCTACGGCGGCGTAGTTGGCGCGCCATTGAGGGTGTAGCCGCATGAAGATCTTCCTCGACACCGCAAACCTCGACGAGATTCGCGACGCCGTCCAGTGGGGCGTCATCGACGGGGTGACCACCAACCCCTCGCTCATCGCCCGCGAGGGTGGGGACTTCATCGAGACCATCCACCAGATCTGCGGGATGGTCGACGGTCCGGTCAGCGCCGAGGTCGTCGCGCAGGACGCCGCGACGATGATCCGCGAGGGCCGCCTCCTCGCGAAGGTCCACAAGAACGTGGTCGTGAAGGTGCCCCTCACCGTCGACGGCCTGAAGGCCTGCAAGGCGCTCTCGGGTGACGGCACGCGCGTCAACGTGACGCTCTGCTTCCAGGCCGCGCAGGCGCTCCTCGCCGCGAAGGCCGGCGCCACCTACATCTCGCCCTTCATCGGCCGGCTCGACGACATGGGCCAGGACGGCATGCTGCTCATCCAGCAAATCGTCAACATCTACGCCAACTACCCGGACCTGAAGACCGAGGTGCTCGCCGCCTCCATCCGGGATCCGCTCCACGTGGTCCAGGCCGCCGAGGCCGGCTCCGACGTGGCGACCATCCCCTTCAAGGTCCTGAAGGCGATGATCCTCCACCCGCTCACGGACAAGGGCAACGCCGCGTTCCTGAAGGACTGGGCCTCCGTGCCCGACCAGGACATCATCGGGCAGGTCGAGCGCTGGATGGCGAAGCGCAAGTCCCTGTAAGGACGGGACGTCACCGCGGGGCGGCCTCCGGAGCGCCCCGTTCTGGGTTGCGAGGGGCCCGCGGTTCGGGTAAGCGGCTGAATCGCCATTCAGTCGCCAATGCCACCCGTGGATCCCGCCCGTGAGCGGACCGACAAACACGACCTGATCCTCGACGCCGCGATCGACGTGTTCGCGGAGAAGGGGTTCCATCACGCGCGGATCTCCGACATCGCGCGGCGTGCGGGCGTGGCGGACGGTACGATCTACCTGTACTTCCGCAATAAAGACGACGTGTTGCTGACCATCTTCGAGGAGAAGATGGGCATCCTCATCGCCGGCGTGCGCGTCGCCCTCGAGGGCATCACCGACCCGATGCAGAAGGTGCGGGTGTTCGCGCGGTACCACTTCCGCCAGGTGGAGGACCACCGCGCGCTCGCGGAGGTGCTCCAGATCGAGCTGCGCCTCTCGAACAAGTTCCTGAAGGAGTACCGCCCGGAGAAGCTCTGGGAGTACCTGGGCGTCTTCGCGACCATCGTGCGCGAGGGCCAGGAGGGCGGCGTCATCCGGCCGGACCTCGACCCCTTCGTGCTCATGTGGGCGTTCTTCGGCGCGCTCGACGAGATCGCCATGCAATGGGTGCTGGCGAAGCGTCGCGACAAGTTTTCGTTGGAGGC
Source organism: Pseudomonadota bacterium (assembly GCA_030684355.1). Lineage (GTDB taxonomy): Bacteria > Myxococcota_A > UBA796 > UBA796 > SXON01 > CAJBVW01. The sequence goes on along the minus strand of JAUXTN010000044.1, from coordinate 10,718 downwards.
CACCGCTGACACGGTGGCTGACGTGTTCATCCGGGGCATGGCCGGGATGGAGCCCACAGCGGGCTCCGAGCCATCCAGGCCCCGAACCGTGGAGGAAACATGAAGATCGGCGTCTGCCTCAAACAAGTCCCCGCGACCGACACCCGGATCCGGGTCAACCCCACCAACACCGGCATCCTCACCGATGACGTGAAGTGGGAGATCAACCCGTACGACGAGTACGCCCTCGAAGAGGCCATCCGGCTCAAGCAGGCCGGAAAGGGCACCGAGGTCGTGATCTTCACCCTGGGTGACGTCGCGAGCGAAGCCCGCATCCGTGACGGCCTGGCCCGCGGCGCCGACCGCGCCGTCCGCCTCGACGATCCCGCCTTCGCCGGCAGCGATGCCCTCGGCAAGGCGCGCATCCTCGCCGCCGCCCTCCAGCAGGAAGGCATCGGCCTCGTGCTCGCGGGCCGCCAGTCGGTCGACACCGACACCGGCGCTGTTCCCGCGATGATCGCCGAGCTCCTCGGCTGGCGCCAGGCGAGCTGGGTCGACAAGCTCGTCATCGAAGGCGAGACCTTCACCGCGCACCGCGCCGCCGGCGGCGGCACGCGCGAGGTCGTCACCGGCCAGCTCCCGGCCGTGATCACGTGCGACAAGGGCCTCAACGAGCCCCGCTACGCGACGCTCCCCGGCATCATGGCCGCCAAGAAGAAGCCGATCGTCGTGAAGAACGCCGCGGCCCTCGGGATCGACGCCGGCTCGGTCGGCGCCGCCGCCGCCCTGGTCGTGGAGGAAGCCATGAGCCTCCCCCCCGCGCGCCCGGCCGGCCGCATCCTCCAGGGCGATGCCGCGACCGTCGCGGCCGAGCTCGTCCGCCTCCTGCGCGAAGAAGCCAAGGTCATCTGAGGAGCCACGCACATGCCTACCAACATCCTCGTTTTCTGCGAGACCGAAGGCGGCCAGCTCCGCAAGTCGGCCTTCGAGCTCCTCGGCAAGGCCACCCAGCTCGCCGCCGCGACCGGCGGCAAGGTCAGCGCCGTCGTCTTCGGTGACGCCGACGCCGCCTCGCTCGGCGCGTGGGGCGCCTCCACGGTGTACGTCGCCAGCGGCCCTGCGTTCGGCACGTACGTCGCCGGCGCGTGGGTCAAGGCCCTCCAGGCCGCGATCGCCTCGTCCGGCGCCAACGTGGTCCTCGGCTCCGCCAGCGGCGTGACCCGCGAGGCCTTCCCCCGCCTGTCCGCGCGCATCGGCGCCGGCCTCTCGGTGGAGTGCACCGACCTGCGCGCCGAGGGCGGCGCGATCGTCGGCCGTCGTCCGGTGTACGCCGGCAAGGCCCTCGTGGACGTGAAGATCAAGTCCGCGGTCGGCCTCTACACGGTCCGCCCGAACTCCTTCACGATCGGCGCCGCCCCGGGCGGTTCCGCCTCCGTGGTCGCGCTCGACGCCGGCATCACCGACGCCGACCTCGACGTGAAGGTCGTCGAGACCTTGAAGCCCGCCACCCAGGCGGTCGACCTCACGGAAGCCGACCGGATCGTCTCCGGTGGGCGCTCGCTGAAGTCGAAGGAGAGCTTCGACGCCATCGTGCGGCCCCTCGCCAAGGCCGCCCACGCGACCCCCGGCGCCTCGCGCGCCGCGGTCGACGCCGGGTACGCGCCCCACGGCGACCAGGTCGGGCAGACCGGCAAGGTGGTCAACCCCTCGCTGTACATCGCCCTCGGCATCTCGGGCGCCATCCAGCACCTCGCCGGCATGCGCACCTCGCGCGTCATCGTCGCCATCAACAAGGACGCCGAGGCGCCCATCTTCCAGTACGCCACCTACGGCATCGTGGGGGATCTCTTCGAGATCGCGCCGGCGCTGGAGAAGGAACTGACGAAGGCCCTCGCCTAGCTCGCTCCCCGACGGGCCGGCTGGATCCGAGGGATCCGCCGGCCCGTCGTCCGTCCGCCCCCCGCGGGTCGGGCACCCTGCTATCATCCGAATCCGCCGCGATGACCCACCCGTCCCCCCTCCCGTCGTCCCATCGAGACCACCACCTCGACGAGGCCGTCACGATCCTCGCCGGTCGCGGCGACAACATCGGGGTCGTGCGTGTGGTCGAGGCCTGGGCTGCGCAAGGCACGCCGCCGGCCCGCGCCCGGCTCGCGGAGGCCCGCGCCTTCTTCAACCTCCGCCTGATGGACCGCGCGCTCAATCGCACGCGCGAGGTGCTCGAGGGCGACCCCGACCAGTCGGATGCCCTGCTCTTGCAGGCCGAGATCTACCTGGAGCGTGGCTGGCCGCTCAAGGCGCGGAAGCCGCTGCAGCAGCTCCGCGACCAGCACATCGGGGGCCCCGGGCGCGAGGACATCGAGGCCTTCTGGGCCCGCGCGCAGGCCGATCCGGTGCGCCCCGAGGCGATGGCGCGCGAGATCGAGCGCGAGGCCAACCCCGCGAAGCTCCTGGTGCTCGGGGAGCGGTTCCTCGCGACGGGCAGCTTCCTCCGCGCCACGGGCATCCTGGAGCGCTTGCGGCGCGCCGAGCCCGACAACGCGCGGGTGAAGGAGCTGTTGTGGAGCCTCGCCGGTGACTTCGGCGCGGGCGGCCAGAGCGTGGACGCCCTGGTGACGCAGCTCCTGCCGCCGGCGTTGAACCCCCGGATCGACCACTCGTTCGACGAGCCGGAGCACACCGAGAGCTTCGACCTCCGCGCGAGCGATCTCGATCCCGAGACCGCCGAGTCGACCAACTTCCCCTCGCTCTTCAAGCACGCCGCGCGCGCCGCGGTCGACGCGGAGGACGCCCACGAGGCCACCCAGTCGTCCGGACTCGCGTCGGCGGCCGAGATGGTGAGCGCCTCCAGCGAGGGGACGGATCCGGGCCGCCAATTGTTGGACGTGCTGCCCTCCTCCGACCCGAGCGACACCCAGATCATGCTCGTCCTCCGCCCGGGAGAGGACCGTCCGAACCAGCTCCACCGCAAGAAGGAGGACGGCCCGGACGGCCTCCGGGAGACCCTGAACCTGCGCGCGTGGCAGGCCTCCATGGGCGTCTCCAGCACGAGCGACCTCGCGGACACCCCGGACGATCTGCTCGAAGAAGAGGACGAGAACGTCGTCGTGATGACCCGCGGCGGCGTCGCGGCCCCCGAGCCCTTGCGAGAGGCCTCGGCCACGTTCGGCAAGCCCATCGAGGTCATCGAGAAGCACGCCGTCCCCGTGACGGCCGAGCGGATCGTGGAGGCCGCGCCCCGCTTCGAGGAGCCCGCGCCGACGCCACCGTCTCGCGCTCTCCCGCGGGCGCTCCTGGCCGCGGCCGCGCTGTTCGTCGCGCTGGCGATGCTCGTCGGGGTAATCGCGGTCGGGAGCTACGGGGTGCGCGGCTCCAACGCCGTGCGCGAGGACCTCGTCCGCGCCCTCGCCGCCGAGGACTACAACGCGCTCCTGACGCAAGAGGGTCGCCTCGAGCAGCGCGTCGCGAACGGGGAGCGCGCGAGCGAAGTGTCCGACGTGCGCGCGGCCCTCGCCGAGACCCAGCTCGTCCTGTGGTCCGACTACAACGGCGACCCCACGCGCATCGCCAGGGTCCGCGAGGGCCTCGAGAAGCCGAGCCAGCTCGAGGTCCACCGCCTCGCCATCCTCCGCGCCGGCGAGGCGCTCGCGCGGCAGGACGTGGCGGGCGCCAGCGCGGCGCTCGGCCGGGAGCGCCCCGCGGACGACGAGGAGCGGCTCCTCTTCGCGCGGATCGCCGCGCGTGGCGGCGATCTCGCCCGTGCCATGGAGCACTTCGACGCGATGGAGGAGCCCGCGCAGCCGCGCTACCGGCTCGCCCGCGCCGAGGTCCTCGCCGCCGCCGGCAAGGCGGAAGAGGCGCGCACGCTGGTCCAGGCGCTCCTCAAGGTCTCGCCCGACCACGCCGCCGCGCGCACCCTCGCGCTGGAGCTCGACGAGGCCCCGCCGGCGCAGGTCGTCGCCCAGGTCGACCTCTTCCTGAAGAGCCCCGCGGGCGCCGGCCTCGCGCCCCGGCTGGATGGGCGGCTCCAGGCCCTCCGCGCCCGCGCCTTCCTCGCGCTGGGCTCCGCCACGAACGCCCGCGAGGCCATCGAGCGCGGCCTCTCGCGCGACGGCGCGAACCCCGATCTCCTCTTCCTCCGCGCGGCGGACCTCGCCCGGGACCAGGCGCTCACCGCCGCGCTGCACGAGCTGCAGGACGTGGTCGGCGCGCGCCCGGGGGCCGCCGAGGCCCAGGCCGCCTACGTGCTGCTGCTCCTCGAGCTCGACCGCGTCGAGGAGGCCGACGACGCCGTGCTCCGCCTCGAGGCCGCGGGCATGCTCCCGAACCTCACGCCGGTGCTCGACACGCTGGTGAGCGTGTGGGGCAACCAGGAGCCGCCGTCTGCCCAGCTCCTGCCGCCGCAGCGCGCCACCCCGCTCGGCGCCTACGCCGCGGCGCTCCTCGCGGTCCAGGAGCGCGCCGCCGACGCCCTGGCGGTCCTCCAGGTCGCGATCGACGGGACGACCGGCTCGGCCGACCCCTTCGAACGCCGGCTGGCGCCGCGCCTCGTCGCCATGCAAGCCCTCGTCGCGGGCCCCCCGGACGGCGACGCCTTCGTGGCAGACGCCCTCGCCGCCAACGCGGAGGACCCCGCCGTCCACGTGTTCGCGGGCCGCTACTTCGAGAAGGCCGACCGCAAGGCCCTCGCCGCCCAGCACTTCGACCGTGCCGTCCAGCTCGGCCCCGAGCTCGGGCTGGCCTGGTACGAGAAGGGCCGCTTCTACCTCGATGCGCGCGACGGCTTCTCCCGCTCGGGCGCGGCGTGGCGGAACTTCCTCGCGCTGGCCCCGAGCGGCCCGCGGGCCACCCGCGCGAAGGATACGCTCGGCGTCCGCTGAACCCGAGCTCAAACGGGCGCGTCGCCGGGACACTCGAATGCTGCTGATCCTCCTCGCCGTCGGCTGCGCGTCCGACGCCCCCGCCTGGGCCGTACACCACGCCTCGATCATCCCCACGGAGACGGGGCTCGGCGGCACGCAGACCTGGGAGTTCTTCACGCCGGCCTGGGCCCGGTCCGGCTCGGAGGACGCCTTCCTGTGCGGCCGTGGCCAGCTCGTCACGGGCACCGTGGTCTCCGCGCTCCCGGGGTGTGACGGCTGCCAGGCCGCCTACACGCTCGAGATCAGCGAGCTCGAGTCCGACTGCGCCGCCCCGCTCGACACGGACACCGCCTACGCGACCCCGCGGGCGATGGGCATCGGGGACGTACCCGAGGCCCTCGCCGACCTCGACCCCTACCCGGGCCGGAGCCTCGGCTGGTACCTCTCAGTGGACGGGGTCGAGATGGAGCCCTACGGTTTTGTGTACCAAGAAGCTTTGGACTGGGCGGGTGACCTTGGCGCGCCCGGGTGGATCACCGGGCAGACCTACACGCTCTGGCCGGCGTACGCATGGGACTTGCGAGAGTGAGCGATTCGCGGCTACGCTACGGACACGTTGCTGGGGTCAGGGCTGACCGGGGTGACGCATGAAGCTCTCCACACTCATCTCTTCGAAGCTGATCTCTTCGAAGCTGCACGGCTCCACGCGGCGAGGCACCGCGCTGCTGGCGCTGGCCGTATTCGGCGGTTGCTCGGCCGACTATGACCTGTCCGGCAAGACCGACGGCGCGGCCAGCGATACCGCGGGCGAGGCCGACGACACGGGCCTCCCCGAAGACACCGGCCTCCCGACCGACCCCGCCTACTACGTCGTCCGCGCGGACCTCGCGGTAGTCGACAACGTCGCGAGCGCGCAGGACGCCGTGGTGAGCATCGAGGTCATCGACGCCGACCTCCGGCGCGTCGACTGCGTCGCGGACGTCGCCGCGGAGTTCGTCACGCCCGGCGTCGCCGACACGGACGCCAACCTCGTGTGGTGGGAGGTGAGCGTGCGCGTCTCCGCCGCGCCGTGCGCCACGTTGCCGTCCACGCTGTCCCTCGGCGTGGGCGAGCTCCACCCCGACGCCCGGGCGCGCCTCGGCACCGTGAACCACGACGACATCGCCGACTCGTTGTACGGCGCCTGGCTGCGCGCCGACGGCGGGGATCCCAGCGTGTACGGCTACGCCGGCACCGACGACGATCTCGCCGGCGACGACGAGGCCCTGCTGCCCGCGCCGGACGGGCTCTACCGGCTCGCGCCACTCTACGTGGTGCCGCTCCCGTAAGTGGCGCCGCACGCGAGGGAAGGAGGGTGGAGGAGAGGGGCCAGGACCACTCTTCGTGAGCGATCGGCCACCGGAGAGGCCCCTCTCACTCCACCCATCGCTCAAAGGACACCGGGCCGGCGCCAGATCATCCCTCGCCGCGAACAGAACCGATCTTCTTCGGTCGGGTCGCCAACCACACGCCCGCGAAGGTCAGCAGCGCCGACACCCCGAGCCGCGCCGTGGGGCGCTCGTCGAGCAGCGGGATGGCCATCGCGGCGGCGATCGGAGGCTGGAGGTAGATGAACAGCGCCACGACGGACGCGGGCACGCTCCGCAGGGCGTAGAGGTTGAGCCAGTAGCTGGCGATGGTCGGGCCGAGCACGATGAACGTGACGGCCAGCCACCCCTCGGTCGTGTGGCCCTCGAGCGTCGGCAGCCCGGTGAAGGGGAGCGCGGTGAGGAGGCCCCACGTGAAGAGCCAGGCGAGCACGGAGAGCGGCGCGTGGCGGGACAAGAGGTCCCGGGAGAGCACCAGGTACGCCGCGTAGACCGTGGCGTTCCCGAAGATCAGCAGGTCGCCGATGTGCGTGGACTTGCCGGTGGGATCCTTGCCCAGGATGAGCGTGAGCACGCCGGCGAGCGCGACGACGATGCCGAGGACGCGGCGGGCGTGCAGCCGCTCCCGACCGAGGATTGCCGCGACGAGCATCGTGAGCACGGGGATCGACGTCGTGAGGAGGGCGGCGTGGGTGGCGCTCGTGCGGGAGAGGCCGTTGAGGAACAGAAGCTGGTTGGCGGATACGCCGAGCACGGCGCACAAGGCGACGGCGGGCTGGTCGCGGAGGGGGATGCCGGGCAACCGGAGGACCGCGCGCAGCGTCTGGAACGCGATCATGCCGCCGGCCATCCGGAGGAACGCCACGCCGGACGCCCCGAACGCCGCGATGGCGAGCTTCCCGACGACCGGCATCGCGCCGAACAGGAGCTGCACGACGAGCAGCGAGGCCAGCGCCCTGCCGTTGGTCACGCGGACTGCGGGGATGCTGCTGGCGTCGGAAGCCGGGGAGCCCATGAGCGGGCGCGTGATAACCCCGAAGCCGAGAAGGGGGGCGCGTGGCGGACCTGAAGAACGAGCTGGTGTGGTCGCACTCGCGGTCCCGCACGTTCACGGGCTGCGCGCGCGCCTACTGGTACACCTATTACGGCTCGTGGGGCGGCTGGTCCGCGGATGCGCCGGAGCCCGCCCGCGCGGCGTACGTGCAGAAGAAGCTCACGACGCGGGCGATGTGGATCGGGACCGTCGTGCACGGCGCCGCGGAGGAGGGCATCCGCCGCGTCGTCGGGCGCCGCCCGCTCGACGTGGAGGCCGCGGTCAACGGGGTCGTGTCGCGCGCACGCTCGGACATCGAGGGCTCCCGCTCCGGCGGCTGGCTGCAGCGGCCGGCCAAGCGCACCGGGTTTCGCGAGCACTACTACGCCGAGCCCATCGAGGAGACCACGTGGGACGCCGCGCTCGACGAGATCCAGCGGCAGGTGCGCGGGCTCTACGAGAACCGCATCTTCCGCCGCATCGGGCAGGTGCCGGAGCGGGTGATGGAGGTCGAGGAGCTCCGGCGGTTCCGCGTCGGCAGCACCGAGGTGTACGCGGCGCTCGACGTCCTCATGGCGGACGGGTCCGGCGGCGTGGTGATCATCGACTGGAAGACCGGCGAGGCCCACAGCGAGGACGAGATCGCCGCCCAGCTCGGCGTCTACGGCATCTACGCGACGCAGGAGCTCGGCGTCCCGACCGACCGCGTCAAGGCGATGCACGTGAACCTTCGGCATACGACGGAGACGACCCACGCGGTCGGCCCGACCGAGATCGAAGCGGCGCGGGTCGAGATCGAGCACAGCGTGGCCACGATGCGCGCAAAGCTCAGGGACATCCCCGGAAACATCGCCGAGCGGGAGGACTATCCGATGGTGCCGGAGGGGGATCCCCGCTGCCGGTATTGCTCCTTCCGACGGAGCTGCGCGCGAGAAACCTGAGGGGGCGGACAGAATCTGTCCGCCACGCGGACGGCCGGTTCAGTAAGAGGGAAACATGCCGGAGACGCGCATGTCGCCGTTCCCTCTCGTCGCCCCTCCCCGTATCGGTGCCGCCACCCTCCCCCTCGCGATGGAGGTCCGCCTCGCGCGGCGTGGAGGGCGGGCCTTCGCCCCCCGCGATCAACCGGGGGACGTGACCATCGCGCTCCCCGAGGTGGGCGGCCCCGCCACGGTGCTCGTGCCCCGCGGCTTCGGGCACCCGCTCTTCGGGCGCCGCGTGGGCGGCGAGCTGCGTGCCGAGCCGGCGGGAGAGCCCTGCGCCCCCGCGCGGTGGGTGCCCGCGGGGGGCGTTGCCGCGTGGCTGCGCGCCGTGCCGCCGCCGCGCGGGCCCACGCACGCCGTTCGCGCCGAGCCCGTCGGAGAGGCGACCGGCGCGTGGATGTGCGTGCGGCCGGCCGCGCTGGCGTGGTCGGCGCTTCGCCTGGTGTCCCCGGCCGCGGGGCACGGGCCGGTTGCGGTCGCGGATCGGTGGGTGCGCGCGGTGTCGCCGGGCGCGCGGGCGCGCGGGGTGACGCGGGGGATGTCGCTCGCGCTCGCACGGCGGCGTTGCCCGGAGCTCATCGCGTACGCGCCGTCTGGCGGGCTCGACCTCGGCGCGGAGGTCGCGCGGCGCCTCGCGGCGTGGTTCGGCGGGGTGACCCGGCGGCCGGGCGTGCTCCTCGTGCGCCTCTCGGGCGCGGCCATGCCCGGCCCGGAGGCCCTTCCGGCCGCCGAGCGGATCGCGCGCCTGTTGTGGCAGGAGCTCGGCGTAGAGGCCCGCATCGCCGTCGGGGCCACCCCCGAGGCCGCGCGTGGCCTCGCCGCGTTGCTCGAGCCGGGCTGGGTGGCGGTCGCGGCGCCGATGGCGACGAGCGCGTGGGCGGGCCGGGCCGCGCGGGCCGCCCGGTGTGACGCGGGCAGCCATCGGGCCTCCTGGCAGGGGGCGCCCGCGCCGGACCTGGAGGGGGCCGTGGCGCGCGCCACGATGCTGTCGGGCGGCCTGGTGCGCGCCGCCCGCGGAGGCGTGCTCCGGCTGCGGCTCCAGGGTGCACGCGGCCAGGCGGACGCGCGGGTGCGCGTGCCCTCGGGGTGCGGCCGGCTGGGCCTCGCGCGGCTCGTGGAGGCCCTCGTGCGCCGCGAAGGCGCCGCGGTGGGCGCCATCGAGTCCATGTCGCTGGTGTGCGCGGCGCACGAGGGCGCGGGGGCCAAGGCGATCGCCGCCCCCCCTGCACGCGGCGCGGCGGCTTCGAGTGCGCCCTCCCCGCGTTCGGAGCCCGCTCGCGTTCGGAGCCCGCGCCGGGCGGGGGTCGGGGTGGCCGCCCCCGCCGCATCCCCGCCGACAATCGCCGTGCCCCCGCGCCCGGCACAGCTCGCGTTGCTGCCCCGGGTGCGGTAATGCCGGAGGATGCGCTCCCTGGTCACCCGCCCGTTCGCGTTCGTCGGCGTCGTCCACCTGCTCCCGTTGCCGGGCGGCCCTCGCCTGTCGGAGGGGTTCGCGGCCGTGCGGGAGCGCGCACTGGCGGACGCCGCGGTGCTCGCGGACGGGGGGGCCCATGCGGCGATCCTCGAGAACTTCGGGGACGCCCCGTTCCCCGCGGGTTCGGTGGAGCCGCACGTCGTGGCCTTCACGGCGATGTTGGCCGCGGAGATCGCGGCGCGGCACCCGGCGCTGCGCCTGGGAATCAGGAACGACGCGCGGAGCGCCCTGGGCGTGGCGGCGGCCGCGGGGAGCGCGTTCGTACGGGTGAACGTGCACGTCGGCGCGATGGTGACCGACCAGGGGCTCCTCCAGGGGGACGCGCACCACACCCTCCGCTACCGCCGGGAGCTCGGGAGCCCGATCGGCATCGCGGCGGACGTGCTGGTGAAGCACGCCGTGCCCCTCGGGCCGGCGGAGGCGGGCAGCGTCGCGGCGGACACGTTCCGACGCGGCGGAGCGGACGTGCTGATCGTGACCGGCGCAGGCACCGGTCGGCCGGCGGACCCCACCCGCGCGGAGGAGGTGCGCAGTGCCGTGCCCGAGGCGCCGCTCTGGATCGGCAGCGGGGTGGACCACGCCTCGCTCCCCACCTGGCGTGGGCTCGCGCAGGGCGCGATCGTCGGCACCGCGCTGCACCGGGACGCGCGCGTCACGGAGCCGCTGGAGCTCGACCGCGTGCGCGCCTTCGCAGCGCTCCTGTAGGCCCGGCGGCAGGCGATTGGGGGGTGATCGGGCGGGGGCCTGGCGGCGCGGGCGTAGCGCCGCCGCCCTGGATGGGGCGTGGGCAGGCGCGTTGCGGCGCTGGCGTAGCGCCGGCGCCCCGGATGGGGGCGCGCGGCGGGGGCGCGGGGGCGCTCGGTTGGCAACTTCGGGCCGTTCGGGCGCCGGCGGCCGCCAGCGACAGCGTCGGTGCGTCGGGGGCTGTCGGGGCTGTCGGGGCGAGCGGGGCTGTCGGGGCGACCGGGGCTGCCAGGGCGACCGGGGCTGTCGGGGCTGTCGGGGCGACCGGGGCTGCCA
>JAUXTN010000040.1 GCA_030684355.1 Pseudomonadota bacterium | reverse complement strand
CGGCAGCGGGCGGCGGTCCGCCCAGCACGCGGCGGGCGGCGGCGCCCCGAGCCCCACGCCGTGATCGCCCCGCCGACACTCCGGCCCCAGACACTCCGGCCCGAGGTGCTCCGGCACGTCCGTGCCGACGGCGGGGTCGACCTCTACGATCCGCTCCTGGAGCGGCTCACCAGCGTGCCGCCGGCCGAGGTGGCCGCGCTCGCCGACCTCTCGGCGTCGCCCACCCTCGCCGCCCGCCTCGCCGACGCCCTCCTGCTGGAGGGCCCCGTCGCGGACGAGCTCCGCCGCCGGGTCTGGGCCGCGCGCGCCCTCCCCCTCGCGGAGGCCCCGGTCCCTCCCCCCGTCCACCTCGACCCCGCGCTCGCCGCCGCCCTCCCCGCCCCCGTCGCGCCCGCGTGGCGCGATCCCGAGGCCTGGCGCCGGCTCGGCGAGGACCGCGCCGCCGGCCGCGCCCGCCTCGTCCTCCGCGGCCTCCTCTCGCCCGCCGATGCCGCCGCGCTCGCGGCCGAGGTTCGCGCGCTCCCCTTCACGCGCTTCGAGACGGACCGGGTCCACGCGTGGCGGGCCGTTCCCCCCGCCCCCGGCGACGCCCCCTCCTCCGCCGCGCCCCCCGCCCTCACCGCGTGGCGTGCCCTGCTCCACGATCATGTCCTGCGCGCCCTCGTCGGCGGTGCGCTCGGCGTCGGGATCCCCGCCGGCCTCGTCGCCAACGCCTGGCGGATGGGCCCCGGCGACGGCATGCGCGCCCACCCCGACGGCCGCCGCTACGCCGCCACCTGGGCCCTCGGCCTCACCGAGCGCTGGACCGCCGCGGACGGCGGCGCCATCGCGTTCGGCACGCCCACGCCCGACGGCTTCGTCGTCGACGAGCGCTGGCTCCCCTACGCCGGCGACCTCTGCCTGTTCGTGCCCGACGCCGAGTCCTGGCACGTGGTCGAGCCGCCCCGGCGCGAGCGCCTCACCTTGTCGGGGTGGTGGGTGGCCGGGTAGCCAGGCCGCCTACGCCGCCGCTTCCAGCCGTGGGGTGAACCCCCCATCCCGCGCGGTGTAGATCGCGACGAGCCCCAGCCCGACGAGGCACACCACCGCGGACAGCGCGAAGTGGCCCATGTACCCGAGCGGCTCCGCCACGAACCCGCTCACGACGGCGCCGAGCCCCGTCGCGGCCACCACGACGCAGGCCTGGAGCGTGTAGTCGGTGGCGGCGCGCTCCGGCCGGCAGGCGTCCATCATGGCGGTGAAGAGCGCCACGGTCGCCATCCCGCCGAAGAGGTGCTCGGCGGCCGCCATGACCTGGAACACCCCCAACGTCGGGTGCGCGGCGGCGTACATGTACCCGGCCACCGACGCCGCCTGGAGGAGCCCGAAGCCGAGCAGCGCCCGGCGACGGCCGAGCACACCCGCGCCCCACCCCCCGAGCATCGCGCCCACGAGCCCCATCCCGCTCCCCACCGTGCCGAGGATCCAGCCCACGTCGGCGAGGCCGAGGCCGGCGTCCACCATCATGGGGCGCACCATCGCGCCCGCGAGGGCATCGCCGAGCTTGTAGACGAAGAGCAGGAGGAGCCACGCCGCGGTGTCCGTGCGCGACCACCACACGCCGAGGGCGCTCCAGTCGATGCCGGCGGAGGAGGGTGGCGCCGCGTGGGCCGGCTCGCGCCAGAACGCGATGGGCAACGTCGCGACCGCGAGGATGCAGGCCATGGCGACGAAGCTGCGGGTCCAGCCGAGGGCGTCGAACACCACGAGCAGCGCGCCCCCGCCGAGCACCATCCCCACGCGGTAGGCGGCGACCTGCACGCCGTTCCCCATCCCGCGCTCCTCGGGGCCGAGGAGGTCGACCGCGAGGGCGTCGGTGGCGATGTCCTGCGTCGCGGCGAGCAGGTTGCACACGAGCACGGCGGCGAGCACGGGGCCGAGGCCCATGGCGGGATCCACCCACGCCAACGCGAGGAGCACGCCGACGGTCAGGAGCTGGATCGGCAGGATGAACCCGCGCCGCCGGCCCAACCGCCCGTGCGCGCGGCGGTCCACGAGCGGCGCCCAGACGAATTTCAGCATCCACGGGAGGGCGAGCAGGTTGGCGAGGCCGATCTCGGGGAGCGTCGCGCCCTGCTGCCGCAACAGGACCGGCAGGGCCTGCGTGAAGAACCCGTACGGGAGCCCCTGCGACAGGTAGAGGCTCACGAGGAGGCCGAAGCGCACGAGCGTGTCGCGACCAGGGCGGGCGGGCATCGCGAAGCCTATCCCGTGAGGGCGGGCCTACCGCTCCGGCACCCCCGGCCCCCGCTCCCGCCACGGCAGCCGCAAGACGCCCTCGCCCGGCACCCGGAGCCCGTGTGGCCCCGCGAGCACGATGTCCCCGTCGTCGAGGACCGCGCGGTCGCCCTCGAACGGCACCGCCGCCCCGCCGCCGTGCACCACCCACCCCTCGCCGGAGGGCACGAGCTTCAGGTGCAGCTTCCCGTCCCGCTCGCCGAAGAGCAGGCTCCGCGGCATGCCGCGCACCGGGGCCATCGCCCCGGCGCGCAGCGCCACGCGCCCGGCGGAGGCCCACGCGAACCAGTCGTCGCCGTCCGCCGGGAGCGGTGCCAACGGCGCTACGATGCCGGTGGCGGCGCGCTTGATGGGCTCGAGGAGCGCGGGGGGGACGGGGCCGCCCATGGCCTCCCACGCGGCGATGAGGTGGGCGCGGAAGAGGCGGTCGAACTCGCCCTCGAAGGGGGTGCTGAACTCGTCGCCGTACCACCAGAACCAGTCGCTCCCCTGGGCGGAGAGCAGGTGCTCGCGTGACCCGGGCGGACGGCCGCGGCGCTCCCACTCGGCGCGGGCGTCGCGGAGGAGCTCCCACGCGGCGCGATCCTCGGGGTGGCCGATCCAGATCTTGAAGTCGCCGCCGATCCACGAGCCCGTGTGCAGGGAGTGGACGCGGCCCCGCGGGCGGTCGGCCGCCATCTCGCCGCAGGTGCGGGTCCGGGCGCGGCCGAGCAGCGCGCGGAGGAAGTGCTCGCCAGCGTCGCGGTAGGACTCCCAGGGGTTCTCGCCGTCGAGCGCGAGCAGCCGGGGGCGGTCGCCGAGGCGATGGAGGAGGTCCGCCGCGGCCTCCTCCCCGCGCCAGCTCGAGTAGACGAAGCCGACCCGGTCCGAGAGCCCGTGGTCGCGGAAGATCCCGCGCATCCGCCCTACCTCCCAGGGCCCGCCGATATCGCCCGGATCGCGTCCCGAGCGCGTGAGGACCTCCTCGTCCGTCGCGAACCACTTGTACCCGGCATCCGCCGCGAGCTCGATCACCTCGGGGCTCACCGAGCCCTCCGACGGCCAGAGCCCGCGCACCGGCTTGCCGATCCACTCCTCCACGCGCGCCCGGGCGCGCACGAGCTGCTCCCGCGCGTCCTCGGCCCACCGGAAGCCCGGATCCGGCACGCCCGGCATGCTCCGACGGGCGTGGGCGGTGTCCACGAGGAGCGGCAGGATGGGGTGGTAGTAGGGCGTGCAGCTCACCTCGGGCAGCCCGCGGTAGAGCCCGGGGAGCTCGCGCAGGATCGCCGTCTGGACGTCGAGCACGTGGTCCTTCTCGGCCTCCGTGTACCCCTCCCCCTTGCGACGGAGCTCGCGCAGCTCGGGGTGGTCGCGCAGCGCGGAGAAGCCGAACCAGGCGAGGTTCGACCACACGACGACGTCGCGCAGGCGGCCCGTGTCGAAGCGCTCGCCGGCGTCGCGACGCGCCAGGAGTTCGCCCCAGGCCGGGAACCACGCGAACGTGGACGGGCAGCCGTGGAAGAAGTTCTGGAGGAGCCACGCCACCTCGTGCGGCTCCAGCGAGGCGATGGGGCGGCGCGCGAGCGCGAGGTGCGTGTCGGTGCCGCCCGCGCGGTAGTGCTCCCACTGGTCGATGAGCGAGGGCACCACGTTCACGGTGACGCGGGCGCCGGTCTGCGCGATGACATGCGGCACGTCGCGGTAGCCGCGCGTCGCGTGCAGGCGCACCCAGGGCATCGTGGGGATGCCGGTCTTCGGATCCCGGTAGTCCGGCTGGTGCATGTGCAGGAGGAGCGAGAGCATCACCCTCCCGGTTAGCCGTGCGCACCCGCTCCGGCATCGTGGACGTGCAGATCGTGGCGGGGTTGCAAGTCGGGACCGTTCCCGGCTACCAACCTCGTGGAGGATCGATGCACTACCTGGTACTGCTGCTCGCCATCGCCTGTACGGGCGCCCCGAAGGACGACACCGGACCCGTCGACAGCGGCGACGCCGACACCGACACGGACGCCGACACGGACACGGACACGGACACGGACACCGACACGGACACGGACACCGACACCGACACCGATACGGACACCGACACCGACACCGAGCCGGCCTGGGCCGGGACGTGGGAGGGCGTGCCCACGGTCAACCTCGAGGAGGGTGGCTTTGCCCTCCTGACGGGGAGCTGCACGTCCAACCTCTCGGTCACGCTGCCCGCGGACAACACGGCCGCGGTGGTGGGCGACGGCTGGTTCGCGTGCGCGCCCCCGGGCATGAGCATCTCGGACTGGACGCTCGAGGGCGACACCCTCGACGAGACGACGTGGTCCGGCACCGTCGGCATCGACATCACGGCGGCCGGGGTGTCGGGCACGGCCCCGTTCTCCGCCACCATCGCGGGCGACATCCTCTCGTTGACGGTCGAGGGCGGCACCATCGCCTCCGGCGGCGAGTGGTACTACGCCTGGGGCGCCTTCTCGACCGAGCTCACGCGCGTGCCGTAGTCGCGCGGATCGGGCGGGGGCGCGCCGCGGGGCCGCCTCGGCCCGTCCCGAGCGGTTAGGCGGGAGGTCCCAAAAAGGGGAGCACCCGCCATGACTGCACCCGCCATGACACCGCGCATCGACGTCGCCATCCTGGGCGCCACCGGCATGGTGGGCCAGCGCTTCCTGGAGCTCCTCGACCGGCACCCGCTGTTCCGCGTCGCCGAGCTCGCGGCCTCCGACCGCTCGGCCGGCAAGCGCTACGGGGACGCCGCGCCATGGCGCCTCGACAGCGAACCCCTCCTCCAGGATCGCGTCGTCGTCGCGTGCGATCCCGCCGCCGTGCGCTCCCAGGTCGTCTTCTCCGCGCTCGACAAGGGCGCCGCCGTCGGCATCGAGGCCGCGTTCCGCGACGCCGGGCACCTCGTCATCTCCAACGCCAGCGCCTACCGCATGGCGCCCGAGGTGCCGCTCCTCATCCCCGAGGTCAACCCCGACCACCTCGAGCTGATCCGCGGCGCGCGCGGGGCCATCGTCACGAACCCCAATTGTACGTGCATCCCGTTGGTCGTCGCCCTGGCGCCGCTCCACCGCGCCTACGGCGTCGAGGCCGTCACCTGCGCGAGCTACCAGGCCGTCTCCGGCGCGGGCTACCCCGGCGAGAGCGCGTGGGACATGCTCGGCAACGTGCACCCCCACCCCGGCGACGAGGAGGAGAAGGTGGCCGAGGAGCCCAGGAAGATCCTCGGCACGCTCCTCGGCGGCACCATCGACCGCGCGCCGTTCCCCATCTCCGCGCGGTGCGTGCGCGTCCCCGTCACGGACGGGCACCTCATCGCCGCGCAGATCCGCCTGAAGGGCGACCCCTCCCCCGAGGACGTCGTGGCCTGCCTCCGCGAGTTCGTCGCGCCCTACGATCTCCCCTCCTCCCCGCGCCCGCTCCTCCGCCTCACCGAGCGCCGGGACCGCCCCACGCCGCGCACCGACGCCATGGCCGGCAACGGCATGGCCATCACCGTCGGCCGCGTCGAGCGCTGCGAGGTGATGGGGGTCAAGCTCTTCGCGCTCGCCCACAACGCCATCCGCGGCGCGGCGGGCGGGGCCATCGCCAACGCCGAGCTGCTCCATCGCCTGGGGATGATCGCCACGGGGTGACCCGTCCCTACTCCCGCCCCTCCGCCACGTTGGGCGCCGTCGGCACGCCCGGCCGGAGCGGGGTCAGGAGCCCCGCGCGTCGCAACACTCGCGCCGCGCGCCGCGCGTAGACGACCGTGCGCTCCGCGGGCTCCGGGGCCAACGGCTCGGGCACCCGCGCGATCGGGATCCCCAGCGCGGGGAGCACCTCGCGCGCCGCGAGGGTCCCGGTGAGGCAGGCGCGCTCCAGGTACAGGACGGCGTGCTCGCACGCGATGCCGTCGCCCGCGCGCGCCACGTTGGCGACGCTGCTCCGCACCGGCGGGAGCGCGCGCATCGCCCCGGGGTGGAAGGACACGTGCGTCGCCGCGTTGCGTTGGAGGTGTCCGATCGCGAACGACCCCGCGAGCCCCGGCCACACGCGCTCGGCCATGGCCCGCACCCGATCGATCGCCTCCTCGTCCGTCTCGATCTGGGCGCGGGTGGCGTGGTGCCCGTAGAGGTGACACTCCAACACCCCGCCGCCGGTGCGGGCGTGCCAGGCTTGGAACGGCGCCTGCCACCGGTGCAACCAGAAGAAGTTGTCGGCGTCGAGGTTGGCGAGCATGCCGCTCGCGGCGCGGTCGTCCGGGGGCGCGCGCGTGAACCAGAGGCGCACGGCCATGCTCGGCAAGCCGCGGGTCGACGCACCCCCTAGGCCGGGCGCCTCGGCGGGCGTCCCCTGGCTGAGCTGGCGCAGCGCGGGCGGATCGAGGGCGAGCACCACGGCGTCGGCGGCGATCTCCTCCCGCCTCCCCTCGGGGGTCACGACGGTGACGCCGCTCGCCCGCGAGGTCGCGTCCTGCCCGGTCCACCGGAGGGCCTCCACGCGGGTGCCGAGGCGGAGGTGGCCCCCGAGCGTCCGGATCGCGGCGCACACGGGCCCCACAAGAGCCTCGTGCGCGTCGGTGTCGAAGACGTCGAAGTAGGCGTCCCGCCGGTCGTCGGTGACGTAGAACGCGAACCCCAGGCAGAACGTCGCGAGGCTGATGGCGCCGGTCTCGTCGAAGTACCCCGAGTGGGAGAGGGCCTCGAACTGGGCGCGGAACGCGGGGGGCCAGGCGGCGGTCAGGTCGGAGACGGAGACGGCGTCGTAGGCGGCCATGTCGGCGTCGGACGCCGTGTCGTAGGCGAGGAAGTGCCAGCCGCTCGCGAGGGACAGGAGCCCGCGGGGGCCGTGCTGCACCACCGCGCGGAACAGCGTGGGGTCGAGCCAGGGCTTCATCTGCGCGAACGGCGCCGGGATGCGCGACCACTGCACGAGCCGCGCCACCTCGACCGGGTGGATGCGGTCCGTGCCGGGCATCAACGTGATCATCTCCTGGGGGCCGGGATCGCGCAGGTGGTGGTCGAGGCCGCACCACTCGATGAGCCGGCGGAGGTTCCGATAGCGCCGCCAGATGCCGTGGACCCCGTGCTCGATCGGGAAGGAGAAGGGCTCGCCGGCCCAGGTGAACTCGAAGCGACCGGGCGTGGAGAGACGCCCGCCGGCCACCGCCCCGGCCTCCACGACCGTCACCTCCACCCCGGCGCGCCCCAGCGCGACCGCCGCGCTCAACCCCGCGATCCCGCCGCCCACCACGACCGCGTGCTTCCGCGGGGGGCGGCCGCTACCCATGCGCCACCTCCAGCACCGCGCGGTCCCCCCCGACCGGCTCCGCGGCGTCCATGCTGAACGACACGTCGATGCGGACGCCCGACGCCGCCGACACCACGGGCTCGTGCCCCGGTGCGAACCGGTACAGCGGATCGACCGTCGAGGCGCCCAGGTCGAACCGCGCCGCCCCGAGCCTCGCGGCCCCCTCGATGCGCACGTTGTCGAGCGGCGAGCGCCACACGCGCGACACCGCCGACGCCGGGCCGGTGGGCGTGCGCGGCGTGAGGAGGACCTGGTGGGTGTAGAACGGGAGGTCGAAGACGCTCCGCACCGCGGCCAGGGCGGTGCGCGAGGTCACGAGGCTCACGCGGTCGAGGAGGAAGCCGCGGAGCCCGTCCGCGGGGGAGACGCGCTTCGTCTCGGGCGCCCACTGGCCGCGCACGAGGTCGATCGGGTGCACGCGCCCGGGCGGCTCTCCCGGCGCGAGCCCCGCCCGCCGCACCCGCACGCTCGACTCGCCGACCTCGATCTGGGCGAGCTTCTTCGGGAACCCGTACAGCTCGCGCCCGACCACGAGCGCTACGTCGCTGTTGACGTAGATCGCGAGGAGGAAGAGCCCGATGCTGCCGGGCCCGCGGCGGTCGCGCTCGCGGACGAGCGTGGCCACGACGAGCTCCTGGAAGGGGTACACCGCGCCGGTGGGGTCCGAGGGGGCGTAGGCGGCCGGGTAGTCCATGACGTACCAGAGCGCCTGGCCCTCGAAACCCGGGAGGACCTCGAGGCACGGGGGGAGCTCGGCGTGCACGGCGTCGGGTGCGACCGCGACCGGGAACACGCGCGCCCGCACCTGCTTGTGGAAGGGGGCGGGCCGGCAGAGCGGGTGGGACCGGGGCATCCCGACGACGCCGTCGGCAGGCATCGGCGGCCCCGCGCGGAGCTCGGCCGGGCACGGGAGCGGGAGGCGAGGCAGGCGTTGGACACCGAGATCGAGGAACAACGAGCGGGCCTCCCTCGGGCCCTCGAACGTGTGCACGACCCGACGGCCGGTGCCGAGGCGCTCGATCACGCGGCCCTCGAGCGTCGGCCGCCCCAGCGAGCCCGCGGCGAGCGCGTCGTAGGCGAGGTCGAACCGACCCTGCGCGTCGGTGGTGCCCCGGGCGAGGAACCGATCGGGGCGCAGGGACGCGCGCGCCCAGAGCTCCACCTCCACGTGCGGGAGCGGCGCGCCTGCCGCCTGGAGGACGAGACTCCCGACCGCGCGGTAGCTCTCCGCGGGGGAGCTTTGGACGGGCGCGGCGCGGCGCGGCCAGATCGCGGGCAGGAAGGGGGACGAGGCGAAAGAAGTAAGGTTCAGGCTGTTGAACATCCCGCCTGAGTACCCCGTCGGAGGCGGAGCGCAACGGCCCGGCTCCCTCCTTCCGACCGACCCCGGCCGCACCGCGACCATCCGGGACCCGCCCGCGCGGCCTGCGTGGCTAGCATTGCGCGCATGAACGTTCGCCGTCCGAGCCGATGGGACTGGTCCCCCGACGAGGTGCTCGCGGGCAGCATCACCGCGCTGCTCCTGCTGCTCCTGGCCGTCGTGACCGTGTTCGGCCGCACGCTCATCCCCGACGCGCCGCTGGGCACGACCACCGCGCTCCTCACCGCGCTGATGGTCGCGGGCGCGCTCGGCCTCCTCACGCTGCTCATCGCCGGAAGGACGCAGGGCTTGCGGTAGCCAGGCCGCCTCCGGATCCAGCGCGTTCCTGGGAACGCGCTGGAAGAACGGCTAGGGGTCCCATTGACGCGCCAAGGGCCGCTCGCGCCGGGCGCCCCGATTTTCCGCGCTCCACCCCCCGTCCCGAGAAGGTGACGACGCCGTAGCCGCGCCCCCCGGGCGTGCTATATCGGGCCTCCCCGCTCGTCCCCCCACATCTCCTCCAGCCTTCCCCCAGCGGTCCCCAGAGCGCGCGAATGGACACCACCTCCACCCCCGTCGCGCTGCGCGAAGCAGCCCGCCGTCGGTACCTCAACTACGCGGTTTCGGTCATCACCTCCCGCGCGTTGCCCGACGTGCGCGATGGGCTGAAGCCCGTCCAACGTCGCATCCTCTATGCGATGTTCAACAACCTCCACCTCACGCCCGAGGCCCGCTACAAGAAGTGCGCGGCCATCGTCGGCGAGGTGCTCGGGAAGTACCACCCGCACGGCGACAGCTCGGTCTACGAGGCCCTCGTGCGCATGGCGCAGGACTTCTCGCTCCTGCATCCGCTGGTGGACGGGCAAGGCAACTTCGGCAGCATCGACGGGGACAACGCGGCAGCGTACCGCTACACGGAGGCCCGCCTCACCGCCATCGCGATGGAGCTGCTCACCGAGATCAAGCAGCGCACGGTCGACTTCCGCCCCACGTTCGACGGGCAGCACTCCGAGCCCATCGTCCTCCCGGCGCAGTTCCCGCACCTCCTCGTCAACGGCACCGAGGGCATCGCGGTCGGCATGGCCACGCGCATCCCGCCGCACAACCTGCGCGAGATCGTGGACGCCTGCCTCGTGCTCATCGGCAACCCCGACGCCACCATCACGGAGCTCTGCAAGAAGGTGCGCGCGCCGGACTTCCCGACGGGCGGCGAGATCGTCTCGGGCGCCGACGAGATCCGCCAGGTGTACGAGGACGGGCAGGGGCCGATCCGCGTGCGGGGGACGTGGGAGACCGAGCAGAAGGGCCGCAAGCACTACGTCATCGTCACGAGCGTGCCCTACGCCGTCGTGAAGTCGCAGCTCGTCGAGAAGATCGGCGAGATCATCCGCGAGCGGAAGTGCCCGCAGCTCGTCGACGTGCGGGACGAGTCCACGACCGACGTGCGCGTCGTCCTCGAGCTGCGCGCCGCGGAGGACGGCCCGGCCGCGATGGCCTTCCTCTACAAGCACACCGCCTTGCAGACGCAGTTCAACGTGAACCTCACGTGCCTGGTCCCGACGGAGAACCCCGAGGTCGGCGCGCCGCGGCGGCTGAACCTCAAGGAGATCCTCGAGGAGTGGCTGAAGTTCCGGCACGCGACGGTGCAGCGCCGGCTCCACTACGAGCTGGACCAGCTCCGCGAGCGCATCCACGTGCTCGAGGGCTTCGCGAAGGTCTTCGACATCCTGGACGAGTGCATCCGCATCATCCGGGCGAGCGAGGGCAAGCGGGACGCCGCCGAGAAGCTGATGGACCGCTTCGGGCTGGACGATCTCCAGGCGGACGCGATCCTGGAGCTCAAGCTCTACCGGCTCGCGCGGCTGGAGATCAACATCATCCTCGAAGAGCTCGCCGAGAAGGCCGCGGCGGCCGAGCGGATCGAGGCGATCCTCGCGAGCTCCGAGGCGCTCTGGAGCGTCGTGGAGCGCGAGCTCCAAGACATCCGCAAGCAGCACGGGCAGGCGCGCCGCACGGCGCTCGCGACCATCACCCCCGCCGTCACCTACGACGAGCAGAGCTACATCGTCGCCGAGGACACGATCGTGGTCGTGACCCGCGGCGGCTGGATCAAGCGCCAGGGCACGGTCACGGGCATCGACAAGGTGCGGGTCCGCGAGGGCGACAGCATCGGGTGGATCTTCCGCGCGACCACGCTCTCGACCGTCACGCTGCTCTCGAACCAGGGCACCGCCTACGTCCTCCGGGTGGACGCCATCACGCCCACCACCGGCCACGGCGAGCCCGTCCAGCGGCACTTCACGTTCGCGGACAACGAGCAGATCGTCGGCGTCATCAGCAACGATCCGCGCAACCTCCCCCCGGTCGACCCGCAGCTCGTCGCGGACGCGACGGACGAGTCCCCCGCGCCGCCGCACCTCGTCGCGGTGAGCCGCCAGGGCCGCATCGTGCGCACGCCGCTCGCGCTGCACACCGAGATCTCCAAGAAGACCGGCCGCGGGTTCATGCGCCTCGAAGACGAGGGCGGGGACGAGGTCGTCGCGGCCTACGCCTCCGGCGGTAACGAAGATGTCTGCCTCGCGTCGTTCGAAGGCAGCGTGCTCACCTTCGGCGTGTGGGAGGTCCCGGTGATCCGCGCGGCGGGCAAGGGTGTCATCGCGATCAAGCTCAAGGAGACCGACCGCGTCTTCGCCTGGGAGCTCTCGACCGACGCGATGAGCGGCCCCACCGTGGTCACGGCGCTCGGCCGCGAGGAGATCGTGCGTCCCAACAAGTTCGAAGGGCCTCGCGCGGGCAGGGGCCACCCGGTCTTCAAGCGGGGCAGCTTCGTGACGTGGAAGCGCGTCCCCGAGGTCCGGCTCGACATGCCCCGCGTCACCGAAGGCGAGGCGTAGATGTCCACCCCCCCGTCTCCTCCGAGCACCTACGACGACAAGTCGATCAAGCTCCTCCAGGGCATCGACCACGTCCGCAAGCGGCCGGCGATGTACATCGGCGGCACCGACTCCGGCGGGTACCACCACCTCCTCTGGGAGATCGTGGACAACGCGGTCGACGAGGCCATGAACGGCCACGCGACCACCATCCAGGTGACCTTGCATGCCGACGGTCGATCGGCGACCGTCTCCGACAATGGCCGCGGCATCCCCGTCGGCATGCACGCCACCGGGCGCTCCACGCTCGAGGTCGTGCTCACCGAGCTCGGCGCGGGTGGGAAGTTCGACAACACCAGCTACAAGGCCTCCGGCGGCCTGCACGGCGTCGGCAGCTCCGTCGTCAACGCGCTCACCGAGGAGCTCATCGCCACGGTGAAGCGCGACGGCGGCGAGTGGCGTCAGGCCTACCGCCGCGGCAAGCCCCGGGCGCCGGTCCAGCGCATGGCGGACGCCCGCGGCAGCGGCACCACCATCAAGTTCCGGCCGGACCCCGAGATCTTCGGCGAGCTCGCCTTCGACCCCGAGGTCGTGCGCGAGCGCCTCGAGATCTCCTCCTACATCCACCGCGGGCTGCGCATCCTCTTCAAGGACGAGGGCCGCGGCACGAGCGAGGAGTTCAAGGCCGAGGGCGGCATCAAGGACTACGTCGCGGCGCTCTGCAGGAAGAACGCGCGCGCCCCGATGATGCAGGCGTTCTGGTTCGAGAAGGAGGCCCACATCGACGGGGCCAAGGGTCCGACCGTCAAGTTCGAGGTCGCCCTCGCGTGGACCGACGCCAACCGCGAGCTCTTCGCCAGCTTCGCGAACGGCATCCCGACCGGGGGCGGTGGCACCCACGAGGCCGCCACGCGCGACGGCGTCACCAAGGCGCTCCGCACCTACATCGACACCCACGAGCTCTGCCCGCGCGGCATCACGCTCACCGCGGACGACATCCGCGAGGGCCTCGTCGCCGTCACGTCGATCTTCCTCGCCGAGCCGCAGTTCCAGGGCCAGACGAAGGACAAGCTCAACAATCCCGAGATCAAGGCCCCCATCGAGGGCGCGATCCGCACGGCGTTGGAGCAGTACCTCAACACGAACCGCACCATCGCGGACGTCGTCGTCACCCGCGTCATCCAGGCCGCCCGGGCGCGCATGGCCGCGCGCGGCGCCGAGGACCAGGTCCGTCGCAAGTCCGCGGTGAACAACCGCCTGAACCTCCCGGGCAAGCTCTCGGACTGCTCGAGCTCCGACCCCGCCAAGGGCGAGCTCTTCATCGTCGAGGGCGACTCCGCCGGTGGCTCCGCCAAGCAGGGCCGCGATCGCGAGACCCAGGCCATCCTCCCGCTCCGCGGCAAGGTGCTCAACGCCGAGCAGGCCACGCTCTCGAAGGTGCTGGAGAACCAGGAGCTCTCGAACATCGTGAGCGCGCTCGGCACGGGCATCGGGAAGGACTTCGACGCCTCGCGCCTGCGCTACCACAAGATCATCCTGCTGATGGACGCCGACAGCGACGGTCACCACATCACCACCCTGATGCTGACCTTCTTCTACCGCTACATGCCGAAGCTCATCGACGGCGGCTGGCTCTACATCGCCCAGCCCCCCCTCTTCCGCATCGACGCCGGCCAGCAGACCTGGTGGGCTCGCGACGAGGCCGATCGCGCCCGCATCATCAAGCGCCTCCCCCCGCGCGCGAACCCCGAGATCACCCGATTCAAGGGCCTCGGCGAGATGTCGGCGAAGATGCTCTACGAGACGACCCTCGACCCGAAGAAGCGTCGCCTCCTCCAGGTCACCATCCCCGACGGCGAGCGCGTGAGCACCGAGCAGACCATCTGCGACCTCATGGGTCGCGACGCGGCGCCGCGGTTCCGGGAGATCATGGAGAACTCGACGGAGGTCGAGGACGTGGACGTGTAGTTCGCGCCTGGGGAGTTGCGGCAGGGCGCGCTGTTGAATATTTCAACAGCATGAGGGTGGATGGACTGGCTCGCGAAGATACGCGCGTTGCCCGCAAGTCAGCGAGGCGTGGAACACGAGCCGCCGGACACGCGGCGGTATGCGACCGCCCGCCAAAAGCTCGGGTATGTGCTGCGAGAGGCCACGTACCTCGGAGCGCTCGTCGTCGAACCAGGCCGAGTCGAAGTCGCGGTATGGTGCCCGCCGGGGCATGGCCGCGGAGCAGGCTACTACGCCTGTTTCCGGGTCTACGTTGACGGGGTGGAGCCCCCGAAGGCGGTGATGTTTTGCTTCTACGATGGGACCGACGGGTCCCCGTCCCTGCGCAGCATGGCGGCTGCCCGCGCCTTTGCCCATGCCCGTGACTTCAAGGAGGACGTATGAGCGCCGGAGAACTCGGGACAACGAACGCCTCCTACCTGGCGGCCGACCGCACGTGGATCGTGCCGGAGCTCCGTCTGTCCGTGTTGCCAGGCGGCACTCACGCGATCAGCGAAACGGAAATCGCCCGGGTACACCGCGCGATCGCCGCTGCCATTTGCGCCGATCCACGCCCATTGCGTCCTCCGGAGTTTGAATTTCTTTCCGACACGGCCGAGCTACCCTACAGCCGGGTCGCCGCGGACCTGCAGTTGCACCGCAGCGCGCTCACCAAGTGGATGTCGAGCGGGCGGGACATGCCGCTCACGCGGAGCCTCTGGGTCAAGCGCTTGTTCCTGCTTCGCTTGTTCGGGCCGGGACTTCCGCAGGTTCGGATGAGTGCGGCGGATCTTCTCAATGACGCGGATTTGCTCCGACGGCTGTACTCGGAGATTCTTCGGATGAGGCTCACCTTCGCGGTCTCCGAAATGGATGGGCCTCCCGGCCCCAGCCCGCGGCCCGCACCCATTGAGCTCGGCGACACACGCCTCGCAGAGTCACCACCCATTTGCTTCGGGCGCCACACGCGACCCCAGCGGTCGTTGAAAAAGCGTGCCCCTGTGTCAAGAACGTACGGCGCGCGGCGGAGCAGACGATGAGCCGGCTGGACTCACTTGTACTCACGGAGTGCACGGCCTTCAGGGAGCCGCCGCTCGCGAAGGAACGACGGACCTTGCGGGCTCGGGCGGACATCGACGAACTCACGGCGCGCCGGAACGCCGACATCCTGGTGGTCGTCGTGGAGTTCACGTTCGAGCTGGTCGATGGCGACTCCTCTGCATCATGCTGCGACATCAGTGCGACGTTTCAGCTTCGATATCTACTTGGACCCGACTTCATCGACGAGCGCGACTTCGCGGTGAATCGCGCGGTTGTCGACGCCTGGCCCTACTGGCGCACCTTGATGGCCCAGACCATGGCCAACATGGGCTATGCCCCGTACCGCCTTCCGCCTTCCGTGCCGCCCGCGCTCGTTCGCACCGCCCATGAGGTGTTCGACCTGGGGCCCGCGTAGAGGGAGCACCACCCCAGCCCCAACCGCGATACTCCCCCTCCATGCTCCCCCTCCTCGCCGTGCTCGGCTGCAGCGAAGCGTTCCTGGGATCCGACGGCGAGGATCCCAAGGTCGTCGAGACGGGCGCGCCCGACGACGGCGACGCCGACACCGATACGGACGCCGACACCGACACCGACACGGACGCCGATTCGGACACGGACACCGACTCCGATACGGACACCGACACGGACGCGGACACCGGCCCCTTCGACGCCGACCGCGACGGCGCGTGGGACGCCGACGACTGCGACGACACCGACCGGCGCGTGTTCCCCGGCGCGGTCGAGGTCTGGTACGACGGCGTCGACCAGGACTGCGACGGCAACGACTCCGACCAGGACGGAGACGGCGTGGCGGCGGTAGCGGCCGGGGGCGTCGACTGCCTGGACACCGACGCCACGGTCCTCCCCGGCGCCTCTGAGGTCTGGTACGACGGCGTCGACCAGGACTGCGACGGCAACGACTCCGACCAGGACGGGGACGGCCATGGTGCCGAGGCCCTCGGGGGCGACGACTGCGACGACACCGATGCCGCGGCGTTCCTGGGCGCGACCGAGATCTGGTACGACGGCGTGGACCAGGGCTGCGACGGCGGCGAGGACTACGACCAGGACGGCGACGGCGAATTGGCCCCCTCCGGCGGCGGCGAAGACTGCGACGACCTGGACGCCGCGGTGAGCCCCAACGGCGCGGAGACGCTGGACGACGCGGTCGACGGCGACTGCGACGGGGACGTCGACAGCCCCCGCTTCCAGGCCATCGACACGTTCGGGAGCACCGGCACCCAGGGCCCGCGGATGGGCGAGATGACCGGGTACGTGCTGCTGACGTGGCTCGGCGACGGCATGCGCTACAGCGGCACGCCGCTCACGACGGCCTCGGGCACGCAGCTGTTGGCGACGAGCGATCTGCGCGCCGGCGCCGCGATCGACTCGTGGTGGGAGTGGGGCAGCGGCTACACCTTCGACGACGGCGTAGACTTCTGGGCCGACGACGACCACTGGGTGTGGGCCTACGGCATGCACAACGGCGGCGTGCGCAGCCTCGTCGGCGACAGCTACACCGTCGCGACGGACGTGTACGCGAACACCCGGCTCACGCGCACCACCGCGCAGACCTACGACGACGTCGAGCTCATCGCCGACACCGACGGCCAGCTCCACGTCGTGGGCTGCGACAACGCCGGGGGCTACCTCGGCTGGGTCCACGGCGATCCCGTCGAGCTCGCCGCCGGCCTCGCCGCGGGCTTCGACCGGGCGAACGTGCTCGCGGACACCTGCGGGGCCCTCCCCTCCTCCACCTGGCTCCTCGCCAGCCTGCGCACCTCCGGCGCGCTCGGCGCCTACACCTACAGCGACAGCGCGGGCCTCACCTACTCGGGGCTCCTCACCGGCTGGAACAGCTACGACATCGAGACGCTCCTGCAGGACGGCGAGACCGTGATCGCCGCGGCCGAGGGCGGAGACGGCGTCTACACCTACAAGTCCGGCGATGCGCTGGTGATCCCGACCTCCGACGCCTCCCAGGTCGACGTCGCGATGGACTCCGCGGGGCGGCTCTACGTCGCGTTCGTCGACGGGACGGACGTGTGGCTCTACTGGGGCGAGCCCGCCACGGGCTTCTCCACCGTCCTGCTCGACACCACGCTCGCGGCGGCCGACGACCTGGACGTGCACGTGTCCGTCGACGACGAGGTCGTCGTCGCCGTGCGCGACGGGGACGACATCACCTACGCGGTGCTCACCGCGTACTGAGCGTCCGGCTCACCACCGTCCGGCGCACCACCGTCCGCACCACCGCGCGGTTCAGCGCAGCTCGATCGGCGGCGGCGCGGTCTCGACGGGCCGCCACGCCGGCGTCGGCTTGCGGACATCCAGGCGGAAGTCCTCCGAGAGCACGACCATGTGGCCCTCGGGCACGGACTCCCAGCGGTCCTCGTCCCCGATGCGCTCGCTGGCGACGATGAGGTGGTTCACCCGGCTGTCCCCTTCTCCCGGCGGAGGGCGCGTCGGCCGCATGCAGAGCTTCTCGGCGGGGCACGTCGCGAAGTCGCGGCAATGGTCCTTCTGGGTGGCCATGAACAGGTCGCGCCCGGAGCGGTTCGCGACGAACACCGAGCCGTTCGTGAGGATGAAGTTCGCGATGGGCGGGGGCACGTCCGCGGCGAGGGTCGCGCGGTACAGGTCGTCCATCGCCTCCTGGAGGGCGTCCCCGACGCGCTGCCCGCAGGTCACGCCCGAGCCGCACGAGGCCACGCCGCCGTCCTGCAGGCTCGCCAGCAGGTAGAAGAAGAGCATCTCGGTGTCGGTGGTGCCGAGCACGCGGTCGCGCATGGGCCCGGGGATGCGCTTGATGAGCCGCTCCCGGAGGCGGTCGAACCCGTGGAGCGTGCCGTTGTGCGCGAAGAGCCACCGGCCGTGCCGGAACGGATGGATGTTGTAGGGCCCGACGCCCCCCACCGTGGCGCGGCGCACGTGGACCACGAAGGTCTGCGACGCGAGCCTCGACGACGCCCGCCGGAAGCTGTCGTTCCCGGCGGCGCCCTCCTGGGACTTCAGCACGTAGGCGTCGCCTCCGTGAAAATAGCCGATGCCCCACCCGTCCTGGTGGTGACGCGCCTGCTCCTCGAGCGCGTTCTCGGCTTCGATGAGGGAGCGGTGGGCGCGGGAGACGACGGAGCTGCGGAATCCGAAGAGGCGGCACATGGGCCTGAGACCTTCGTGGAGCACCCCCAATATAGACGGTCCAGCCGTGCGCCGGCACTTTCGATCGGGCTACATGGGCCCCGTCGGAGCGTGTGGTGTTCGATCTCGGTCTGGGCGAGATGCTGGTGATCGCGGTGCTCGTCATCGTGTTCGTCGGTCCGGACGGTTTGCCGGACCTCATGCGCGTCCTGGGCCGCTTCTATGGGCAGATGCGCCGCGCGAGCGACGACCTCCGTCGCACCTTCAACGCGGAGGTCGCCCGGGTCGACGCCGACCGTCGCCGCGAGGAGCTCCGCCAGCGCCGCCTCGAGCGCGAGCGTGCGCGCACGGCCACCGCGGAGGCCCCGGGGGAGCCCGCGACCGCCGAGGCAGGCGCCGGGCTCGACGAGGAGCTCGACGATCCGCCGATGCTCCCGCCGGATCCCCGGCTCCCGCCCGACGCCGCGGCACGGGCCCTCCCCCGCACCGCGCCCGGCATCCCCCGCGTGCCCGGGGTCCCGCGCGCCGCCGCGCCGCTCCCTCCCCCGGAGGCGCCCTCGCGCGATGCCGAGGCGCCCGCCGCCGATCCCCTCCCCGTCGACCCCGCGGATCACTGATCGATGGGAGACCCGTTCGTGAGCGACCCCGTCGACACCTACCGCATGCCGCTGATGGAGCACCTCCGGGAGCTCCGCACGCGGCTCATCGTCTGCTTGTGGACCCTCGGCATCACCATCTCGGTGAGCTTCTTGTTCGCCAACGAGATCTTCGTCCTCCTCGCCGCGCCGATGAACGCGGCCCTCCTGGAGACCGGCCGCGGCACCATGGCCGTGACCCAGGCGATGGAAGGCTTCATGGTGCAGATGAAGGTGGCCGGGTTGACCAGCCTCTTCCTCTCGTCGCCGATCCTCTTCTGGCAGGCCTGGAAGTTCGTGGGGCCGGGCCTCTACGACCAGGAGAAGCGCCTCGTCTTCCCGCTCGTGGCGGCCTCGACCGCCCTGTTCCTCTCCGGCGCCGTGTTCTGCTACTTCGCGGTGTTCCGCTTCGGCTTCCCGATGTTCCTCGACATGAACATCGAGGGCGTCCAGGCCGTGCTCTCGATCGACTCCTACCTCGGCATGGTCACGACGCTGCTCGTCGCCTTCGGCGTGTCGTTCCAGCTCCCGATCGTCATCTACTTCCTGGCGCGCCTCGGCATCATCGACCACATCGACATGATCAAGGGCTTCCGCTACAGCGTGGTCGCCATCTTCGTGGTCGCGGCCATCCTCACGCCGCCGGACGTCGTCTCGCAGATGTTGATGGCCGCCCCGCTCCTGTTCCTCTACGGCATCGGGATCGTCGTCGCCCGCTTCACGTCGCGGAAGAAGCGCGAGAAGCCCGCGGCGTAGCCTCCATCGAGCGCTCCGAGAGCCCGGTCGTGTCGGTGGTGCGGGCCCCGTCGAACGGCTACATGCGAAGGGATGGCCTCCCTCGTCGATCAGTTCTGTCCGAACGTCCACGACGCCCCGATCACCGCCGCCGCCTACGACCCGTGGAGCGGCGTCCTCGCCACGGCCGACGCCTCCGGGCTCGTCGCCGTGACCCGCGCGGGCGAGGCCTCTCCGGGCCTCCTCTTCCAGCCCGGCGTCGGGATCACCGGCGCGATCGGCATCATCCGCGGCGGCTCGATGATCGCGGTGGGTGACGACGACGGCACGATCGGCGTCTACAGCACCCAGAACGCCGATTGTTACTTCCAGGAGGCCCGGGAGGGCGCCCGCGGCCGGGTGCGCGCCATGCGCGGGGTCTCGGTCTCGCCGGAAGGCGCGCGCGTCGCGACGATCGCGGTCGACGGCCTGCTCCGCATCTGGGACATCACGAAGGGCGAGCGCGAGGTCGCGTGGCAGGGCTTCGGCGGGCAGACCGTCGAGTTCGACCAGTCCGGCCAGCGCGTCCTCTGCCTCGATCTGAACGGCCAGCCCCGCCTGGTGGACCTGATGTCCCACCAGGGCCTCCCGATGGACAAGCTGCAGACCCCCGCGGACCGCGCCACCTTCTCGCTCGACGGCACCCTCGTCGTGACCGCCGGGCAGAGCGGCATCGCGCTCCTGCGCGTGGTCGACGGCGTGATGGTCGCGAGCTTCGCCACGCGCGGCGGCTCGGGCATCCTCAACCTCGTCCAGTGCCCCGACGGCACCAAGATCGGCGCGGTCAGCCAGCGCTCGGTCCACGTCTTCTCGATGCCGGATCTGAAGCCGACCGACAGCAGCCGCCACGGCGCGCCCGACCCCTCGAGCGCCGCGGTGTGGGGCCCGAACGGCATCCGCGTCGGCGGGAGCGACGGCCTCATGCACGGCGGCGGCTCCGGCAGCGCCGGCCCGGTCACGGTCGTGGGCGGCTTCGGGGACAACCGCATCGCCTGCCACGGGGACAGCGTCGCGATCTGGCACGGCAACAAGCGCAGCCACGAGTTCGCCGTCGGCTCGGCCCTGCGCGAGGTCCACCTCGATCGCGACGGTCGGCTCGTCGTCGGCGTGCCCGAGCGCGGCGCCCTCGTCGTGCACGACGCCGCGGACGGCAAGAAGATCTTCGACGGCGGCCCCGAGACCAGCGGCACGCCCTCCGTCGGCGTCGGCGGCAACGTCGTCGCGGCGCAGCTGGCCAGCGGCGGCATCCGCTGGTGGGACCTCGCGCGCAACCGCGCCTACGAGCTGAAGTGGCCCACCGGCATGGCGCTCTCCCACGGCGGCACCTGGCTCGGCGTCATCACGCCGCGCGGGGCCATCAAGGTGCTCGACCCCGCCTCCGGCAAGGAGGCCATCCCCGATCCCCTCCCCTCGGCGGACGTTCCGGCGCGCCTCCTCTCCTTCGTCAACCGCCGCCCCGACCTCCTCGTGGTCGACGCCGAGAACATCCTCGCCCACTACGACCTCGCCGTGTCCGTGCGCGAGAACCGCCAGTGCGAGGCTCGCGACGTCCTCCAGTTCGACTCCGCCCCGGACCGCGTGTGGGGCATCACCGGCGGCCAGTACGCCGCGCTCCGCCTGCCCGAGCAGAGCGGATGCACCATCATCTTCGTCGACGTGCACGCGCAGACCGTCGTGAGCACGGTCAGCGGCCTCCACCCCGGCGCGTGGGTCGACGCCGAGCAGGGCTACATCCTGGAGCCGGCCCGGAGCGCCGCGCTCCTCGAGCGGGACATGAAGGGCAACGAGCGCCGCTGCCTGCGCGCCCTGCCCGACGGCCAGTGGGTCTGCTTCAATGCGCGCGGCTGGATCGACTCGTCCGAGGGCGCGGCGGGGGCGTTGGTCTAGGACGGTCCAGGAGATCGGGGCGCGTCGCCGGCTGACGCCGCCGCCGCCATCCTCCAGGCTTCGCTGCGCTCGGTCGCCGCCAGGGCGCGGCGGACCAGCCGCTCCCGCGGCTGCCTTCCGGACGGCTCGCGCGGGAGCACGTGGCGGGCAAGCCTGCCTGGCGACGAGCTACACTCGCCCATGCCGCTCCGTCCCGGGCCTTACGAGCACCTGATCACCGAGGGGATCGCGCACGCGCTGGAGGCGCTGCCCGAGGGAGCCTTCGCCACGTCCGCCCTCGGCGCCGAGTGGATGGGCGATGCGTTGGCGCGCCACGTCGGGCGGCTCGTCCTGCGGCACCTCCGCGAGGTCGCCCCGAGCGCCGAGGACGGCGATCCCGTGCTCGCCCGCGTGGCCGAGGTCCGGAAGCTGCTCGACGCGCTCGCGGAGGTGGTCTCGTCGGCGCGAAGCCCGGAGGAGCGGCCGGCGCAGCGCGGGGACGCCCTCACATGGGTGGCCCCCCAGCGGACGGATCTCGCGGCGCCCACGGCGCCCGAGATGCCCGCGCACGGGCTCGTCCACCCCTCCCTGCTCTTCAACGGCCGCACGGACGTGAGCCTCGTGAGCGAGCTCGCGAAGGAGTTCGCCAGCGCCGACGCCGTCGACGCCATCGTGGCGTTCCTCAAGCCGTCCGGGCTGCGCCTGCTGCTCGAGCCGTTGCGACGCTTTCGGGAGCGCCGGGGCCCCGAGGCGCTCCGCCTCGTCACCACCACGTACGTCGGGGCCACGGACGCCCGTGCGGTCGAGGCGATCGCGGCGCTCGGCTTCCAGGTGAAGGTCGCGCGCGAGGAGGACGGGACCCGGCTCCACGCGAAGGCCTGGTGCTTCCACCGCGGCAGCGGCCTCTCGACGGTCTACGTCGGATCCTCCAACCTCTCGCACTCCGCCATGGTCGACGGCGTCGAGTGGAACGTGCGGGTGACCGAGGCGGTGACCCCGGGCCTCATCGAGCGCTTCGGGACCGCGTTCACGCAGCTCTGGTCGGATGTCGGCGCCCCGTACCGCCCGGGCCTCGATCGCGCGGAGCTCGAAGCCAGCCTCGCGCGCGCCCGCGGCGAGCGCCCCTCCACCGACGGCGGCGACGTCGTGCGCCTCGGCGCCCGCCCCAAGCCCCACCAGGTACGCATCCTCGACGACCTCGCTGCCGAGCGGCGCTGTGGTCACCTCCACAACCTCGTGGTCGCGGCGACGGGCACCGGGAAGACGTGGATCGCCGCCTTCGACTACGAGCGGCTCCGCGCCGAGCACGCCGGGGGCCTGCGGCTCCTGTTCGTGGCCCACCGGGAGGAGATCCTCCAGCAATCCCTCCAGGTCTTCCGCGACGTGCTGGGCGATCCCCGGTTCGGCGAGCTCCACGTGGGGGGCCGGCGCGCGGTCCAGGGCGGGTCCGTGTTCGCGTCGATCCAGTCGATCGCGGCGCTCGACATCACGACGTTCGCGCCGACCGCCTACGACATGGTGATCGTCGACGAGTTCCACCACGCGGCCGCCGACACCTACCGTGCGCTGCTCGACCACCTCCGCCCCCGCTACCTCCTCGGCCTGACCGCCACCCCCGAACGCGCGGACGGCAAGAGCGTGCTCGGCTGGTTCGACCAGCGTTTCGCGACCGAGCTCCGGCTCGCCGACGCCCTCGGCGCGGGCCTCCTCTGCCCCTTCCACTACTTCGGCGTCGCGGACGAGACGCACGCGGAGCACGCCTGGAAGCGCGGCCGGATCGACCTCGGCGCGCTCGAGAACCTGGTCACGGCCGACGACCTCCAGGCCCGCCGGGTGGTGGACGCCGTCCGCCGCTACGTTGACCCCGCCCGGATGCGCGCGCTCGGCTTCTGCGTGGGGGTGGCCCACGCCGCGAGGATGGCGAGACACTTCACCGAGGCCGGCCTCCCGGCCCTGGCGATCCACGCCGGGACCCCGGACGCCGAGCGGCGGTCCGCCCTCGTGCAGCTTCGACATGGCGGGCTCCGCGCCGTCTTCGCGGTCGATCTCTTCAACGAAGGTGTGGACGTGCCCGAGGTCGACACCGTCCTCTTCCTGCGCCCGACCGAGAGCGCGACGGTCTTCCTCCAGCAGCTCGGCCGCGGGCTCCGCAAGCACCCGGGCAAGGACGTACTCACCGTCCTCGACTTCGTCGGCCACCTCCACCGCGACTTCCGCTACGAGGTGCGCTTCCAGGCGCTCGTCGGGGGGACGCGGCGCGAGATCGCGGCCCACATCGAGGCCGACTTCCCGCGGCTGCCGCCCGGGTGCGCCATCCAGCTGGAGCCCGTCGCGAAGGCGACCGTGCTCGCCCACCTCCGGGGCGCCGGGAACAACCAGTGGCGGCGCCTCGTCGAGGACCTCCGTCAAGCCGGGCCCGAGGCGCGGCTCGGCCCCTTCCTCGAGCAGTCCTGGGCCACGCTCGACGACATCTACGTGGCCGACCGCGGCTGGACCCGCCTCCGGCGCGACGCCGGCTTCGAGACGCGCGCCCCGGGCCCCGACGAGCGCGAGCTGCAGAAGCGCATCGGCCGCCTCCACCACGTCGACGATCCCGCCCGCCTCGACACGTGGCGCCGCTGGCTCGCGGAGCCGCACCCGCCCGTGCTCGCAGCGCTGGACGCCGCCGACCGCGCCCTGGCCTGGATGTTGTTCACCGTCGTCGGCGACCGCACCCGGCCCCTCTCCTCGGTCGAGGAGGAGCTGTTCCGCTTCTGGGAGCATGCGCCGCTCCGCGACGAGCTGCTGCAGCTCCTCGACGTGTGCGCCGACCGCCCGCGGCACGACCGCGGCGCGGTGGATCCCTCCGTCCCCGTGCACGTGCACGCCCGCTATACCCGCGACGAGCTCGTCGCCGCCTGGCAGGTGGAGTCGAAGGGGCGCCTGCGGGAGCTGCGCGAGGGCGTCCTGTGGGTCGAGCCCGCGCGCACGGACCTGCTGTTCGTGACGCTCGACAAGTCGGACGAGAACCTGCGGCCGCAGCTGCGCTACGCGGACTACGCGATCGACCCGCTGACGTTCCACTGGGAGAGCCAGAACGGCACCCACGGCGGCACCGGGGTCGGGCAGCGCTACCAGTCCCACGCGCGCGACGGGAGCCGGGTCATCCTCTTCGTGCGCGACCGCAAGAAGGACAGCGCGGGCCGGACGCTCCCCTACACCTGCATCGGGCCCGTGCGGTACGCATCCCACACCGGCGACCGTCCGATGCAGATCCTGTGGACCCTGGAGACCCCCATGCCGGCCTGGGTCTTCGAGGCCGGCCGCGCGACGGCGTAGCTAGTCCAACGTCGCCGGCGGCGGCGGCGCGTCGTCGTCGTCGTCGGCCGCTTCGCGCTCGGCCGCTTCGCGCTCGGCCTTCTTCTTCCCGATCCCGAAGAACCCGCCGATCTTCTCGAAGGCGTTCGAGATCGTCTCGCCGGCCTCCTCGACGACCCCACACTTCGCCTCGGGGACCTGCCCCGCGCTGAAGTACTCCGTGCGCGTCTCCTCGCAGTTGTTGCACGGCGGGAGGTCGGTGGCGACGCACACCTCGGCGCGCTCGACGCCGGAGGGGGGCGCGGAGACGCTGCCGCTCGTGCCCGTCGCGGCGACGAAGCGCGCCCACGTGGGGAGCGCCGCCTGGGAGCCGGTGAGGTTCACGGCGCGCTCGCGGTCGAAGCCGACCCACACGGCCACCGCGTACGGGCCCGACACGCCCACGAACCAGGCGTCCTTCGTGCCGTCCGTCGTGCCGCTCTTGCCCGCGGCGCCGGTGCCGACGCCGTACTTGGCGGCCGACTTGCCGGTACCGGACCGCATCACCTCGCGCATCACGTCCGTCGCGAGGAACGTGGCGCGCGCGGAGTAGCGGACCGTCGACTTCTCGGGCACCTCGTCGACCCGCAGATCCCCGCGCGGATCGGCGGCGGCGCGGACCAGCCAGGGGTCATGGTAGGCGCCGTCGCTCGCGAACACGGCGTACGCGCCCGCGAGCTGCACCGGCGTGGCGCCGAAGCCGCCGAGCGCCGCCGACGGGTAGTTCGTGGCGTCGTCGAGGCCAAGGTCCCGCCAATGCCGCCGCAAGGCGTCCATCCCCACCGCCTCCGCCAGGAGCACGGCCGGGATGTTCCGCGAGCTCGCCACGGCCTTCCGGATGGAGATCGGCCCCACGAACACGTTGTCGTAGTTGGCGGGCTTCCACGTCTTGCCGTCGTGCGTGCGCTCGATGGGCGCATCCTCGAACCGCGTGGCGGGCGAGAGCGCGGCGTCGGCCTCGAAGGCCGCGAGCATCGTGAGCGGCTTGATCGTCGAGCCCACCTGCCGCTTCGCCCCGTAGGCGCGGTCCCACAGGCTCTCGCCGTAGTCGCTGCCGCCCACGAGCGCGACGATGGCGCCGTCCCGGGCCCGCACCGCCACGAGCGCGGCCTGCACGCCCGCGAGCTTCGGGTGCGCCGCCACGAGCTCGGCGAGACCGTCGCGCACGGCGGCCTCGGCCGCGCGCTGCAGCGGCGGGGAGATCGTCGTGGTCACCTCGAGCGCCTCGCGCGCGATGGCGCCTACGCCCACGGCGGCCTCGACCTCCTCGACGGCGTGGTCCACCGCCCACGGGGCCATCCGCCCGCCGGCCACCACGTGCGTGACGAGCGGCTCCTTCTTCGCGGCGGCCGCGGCCGCGGCGTCGATGGCGCCGATGTCGACCATGCGGTCGAGCGCGATGTTCCGGCGCTCCGTGGCCTTCTCGGGGTAGCGGGCGGGCGAGTACGCGTTGGGCGCCGAGATGACGCCCGCGAGCGTCGCGGCCTCGCCGAGCGTGACCCGCTCGATGGGCTTGCCGAACCATGCGCGCGCGGCGGCGTCCACCCCGCAGATCGAGCTACCGCCGGCCTGTCCGAGGTAGATCTCGTTGAGGTAGAGGCGCAGGATCTCGTCCTTCCCGAGGCGCCGCTCCAGCGCGAGCGAGAGGAGCGCTTCGCGGAGCTTCCGCTCGCCCGTGCGCTCCTGCGACAGGAACAGGTTCTTCGACACCTGCTGCGTGAGCGAGGAGCCGCCCTGCTTGAACTCCTGCTCGGTGAGGTCCACCCACAGCGCGCGCGCGATGCCGATGGGGTCGAGCCCGGGGTGCTCGTAGAACCGCGCGTCCTCCATCGCGAGGACCGCGTTCCGCACGTTCTTCGGGATGCGGTCGAGCGGCACCGGGTTGCGGTTCTCGTTGTCCGGCCCGCGGATCGTCGCCAGCACCGCCGGCATGAACATGGCGCGGCCCTGCGGCGTGACGGAGCGCACGCGCCCGTCGGCGAAGGTCACGAGCACCTCGCCGCCCTTCACGGTCCACCCGGGGCCGTCGGCGGCCTTGCCGTTCACGACCACGGCGTCCCCGCTCGCCTGGAAGTCGCCCGGCTGCGCGGCCTTGGCGACCCGCGCGTAGCCCGCCGCGGAGAGGTCCGCCGCGAGGGCCGCGGGCGTGTAGGCGAGCCCCGGCCACACCTCGACCGGCGCGGACCAGACGTGGCCCGGCACGGTCCACACCGGGCCGGCGAGCCCCTCGTCGATCTCGGCGACCGCCCAGCGGTACATCGTCGCCGACACGATCCCGGTGGCGAGCACCGCGCCCACGCCGAGGCTGATGAGGACCGCGCGGGTCCAGCTCTTGAGCGCCACGAGGAAGGGCCGCCGCGGCGTGCCTCTCCCGCCGCCCTTGCCCCCGGCCTTCGCCTTGGCCGGCGCCTTGAAACCCTTCGCCTTCCCCGACACGAGGTTCTTCTTCGCGACCTTCAACGCGGAGATCCCTGGATCTTCCTTGTTGCCGCCGGTGGTTCGTGCTGGCTTCGCCATTGACGCGTCGAGTGTAGCACGGAGGTCCACCCTGAGCCCCGGGCGGACAGACCGGTGCAAGTGGCCCCTCTACGAGCACGAGCGTGCGAACCTG
This sequence comes from Pseudomonadota bacterium, assembly GCA_030684355.1. Taxonomy (GTDB): domain Bacteria; phylum Myxococcota_A; class UBA796; order UBA796; family SXON01; genus CAJBVW01. Next base: position 8,134 of record JAUXTN010000040.1, on the reverse strand, counting down.
TGGCCGCTCGTTAGGAGTTCCGCATGTTGTACGGACCGCTCGCGCTCCTCGCCCTCCTCCAAGGCAGCCCCGCCGCCGTCGCGGCCGACTCGTGGGTCCCCACCTGCCCCACGAAGGACGATCCGTCGGTCTGGTTCGTGCTCGCGGCCTCCCCCGACGCCCCGCCCCTCCCGGACTTCGACTGCAAGGGCCTCTTCTTCGACAGCACCGTGGCCTGCACGCAGACCGTCGGGCTCGGCAAGATCCGCCCCGCATCGGCGTCGCCGGGCGGCATCCCGCTCCTCGAGCTGCGCTACCTCCCCTACGGGGACATCGGCGGGATCATGGGGTTCTTCTCCCGGCTCGACGGCGGCGTGCTCTACAAGGTCCCGACGGTCGAGGCCACGTCCTACGCCGCGACCCCGCCCCCCGCGACCGCGGAGGACCTCCTCGAGCTCTACCTCAACCAGCGCAACAAGGCGTCGGCGGCCACGAACAACGTGACCCTCCACGTCTGGTCCTGCCCCGACGCGAAGTTCCACGCGCCGGTGGGCGCCATCGACCCCTACGGCATGAAGCTCGTCGAGCACCTGGGCAAGATCTCGATGTACTGACGGGGGCCGCCCTCTCGCGAAGGGCCCGCGCTCGCGGCGGGCCCCCCCGAGCCGCCGCTACCCGATGACGCCCGAACCGATCACACGACGGGCCGTCGCGACCACGTTCGGCACGTTCACGCCGAGCTTCTCCACGACGGTCTTGCCGGGCGCGCTCGCCCCGAAGCGATCGATGCCGACGCTCGCGCCGTCGAGCCCGACGTAGCGCTCCCACCCGCGGGTGGTGCCGGCCTCGACGCTCACGCGGGGCACGCCGCGCGGCAGCACGGCAAGCTTGTAGGCGGCGTCCTGCTCGTCGAAGAGCTCGCAGCACGCCATGTTCACGACGCGGGCGGCGATGCCCTCGGCCGCGAGCTTCTCGGCGGCTTCGAGCGCCACGTGCACCTCGGAGCCCGTGCCGATGAGCACGACCGCGGGGTTCGCCACGTCGCGCAGCACGTAGGCGCCCTTCGCGATGGAGGCCGCGGGCGGGTACACCGCGCGGTCGAGCGTCGTGAGGTTCTGGCGCGTGAACGCCAGGGCCGTCGGGCCGGTGTCGTGCGCGAGCGCGAGCCGCCACGCCTCGTTGGCCTCGTTGCCGTCCGCCGGGCGGATGACGCGGAGGTTCGGGATGAGGCGCATCGCCTGGAGCGTCTCGATCGGCTGGTGCGTCGGGCCGTCCTCGCCCACCCACACGGAGTCGTGCGTGTAGACGTAGACGACGGGCTGGTGCATCAGCGCGGAGAGCCGCACGCTCGGCCGCATGTAGTCGTGGAAGATGAGGAAGGTCGCGCAGTAGGGCCGCACGCCGCCGTGGAGCACGAGGCCGTTGCAGATCGCGGCCATCGCGTGCTCGCGGATGCCGAACGCGAGGTTGCGCCCCGTGCGGCTGTCCGGCTGGAAGGCCGACGCGCCCTTGATCTGCGTGAGGTTCGACTCGGACAGGTCGGCGCTCCCGCCGATGAGGTTCGGGATCGCCGCCGCGGCGGCCTGGAGGGCGGCCTCGCTCGACTTGCGGGTCGCGAGCGAGGAGCCGGCGGCGTGCACGGGGAACGCCACGGCGTCCACGTCGAGCTTGCCCGAGAGGAACGAGCGGAGCTCGGCGCCCTTCGGCGAGTCGGCCACGCGGGCCTCCCAGGCCTCGCGAAGCACCTGGCGCTCGTTGTCCTTCGCGCGGATGCCGGCGACCACGGCGTCGGGAACGGCGAAGTGCTCATCGGGGTTGAGGCCGAGGCGGACCTTGGTGGCCCGCACCTCGTCGACGCCGAGCGGCGCGCCGTGCGAGGAGCTCTTCCCCTCCTTGTTGGGGGAGCCGAAACCGATCTTCGTGCGGCAGGCGATCATCGACGGGCGATCCGTCACGTCGCGGGCGGCGGCGATCGCGGCGGCGATGGCCGCGCGGTCATGCCCGTCCACCGACTGCACGTGCCAGCCGTAGGCGGCGAACCGCGCGCCCACGTCCTCGCTGATCGAGAGCTCGGTCGAGCCGTCGATCGTGATCTTGTTGTCGTCCCACAAGCAGATGAGGCGACCGAGCTTCTGGTGGCCCGCGAAGGACGCGGCCTCGGCGCAGACGCCCTCCATGAGGTCCCCGTCGCCGCAGGTCATGTACGTCCAGTGGTTCACGAGCCCCTCGCCGAAGCGGGCGCGCAGCCACTCCTCGGCGACGGCCATGCCCACCGCGTTCGCGAAGCCCTGGCCGAGCGGCCCGGTCGTCGTCTCGATGCCGGGCGCCTCGCCGTGCTCCGGATGGCCCGCGCACTTGCTGCCCCACTGCCGGAACGACTTGAGGTCATCCAGCGTAAGTGCCTGCCCCGTCAGGTAGAGCATCGAGTAGAGCAGCATCGACCCGTGCCCGCCGGAGAGCACGAAGCGGTCCCGGTCCGGCCACGCCGGGTCGGTCGGGTCGTAGCGGAGGAAGCGGGTCCAGAGCACCGTCGCCACGTCGGCCATGCCGAGGGGCATGCCGGGGTGACCGGAGTTCGCGGCCTGGACGGCATCCATCGAGAGGCCGCGGATGGTGTTGGCGATTTGCAGGTCGAGGTCGGTCAACGGCGCTCCCGTGCGCGCGCCGGGGCTAACCGATTGCCCCCGACCGCGTCATCGCCTCACGGCGCGACTTTCGAAGTCGTGGCGGTTCGTACCGGGCGCCTCCACCGTCAGGTAGCTGCCCGCCTCGGCGTCGAGCGGGATGGGCCCGTGGTGCCACGTCCCCGCGTCGAGCAGGAGCGTCTCCTCCGCGGAGACCTCGACCCACACGGGATCCCGGGGCTCCGGCCCCTCCGGCGCGAGCCACATCCCCCACCGCCGCCCGTCCATCGCCGCGAGCAGCTGCGGCGTCCGCACGTGCCGCGCCATCGCCACGACCGTCCGGTCCCGCCCTTGGACCCGGAACAGCTCCACGGCGGCGTCCGGCATCCCGAGCGGATGCTCCTCGTCCATGTGGATGACCCGGTACATCGTCACTTCCTTTTTATTGGGGCGGGGGGCAGGCCCCCCGCAACGCCCCCCTTAGCTCTTCAGGGTGTCGCTTCGAGGCTACCCCTCCGAGGCACGGATCCCGCGAGCAAGTTAGAAGCCCGCCCGCCACCGGAGCCCCAAGTGTCCCAGGACAGCCCGATCACCCCCCGCGCCACCGACTACTCGCAGTGGTACCTCGATGTCATCAGCGCCGCGGGGCTCGCCGATTACTCGCCGGTCAAGGGGGCGATGGTCATCCGGCCGCACGGGTACGCGATGTGGGAGCACATGCGCGACGATCTCGACCGGCGCTTCAAGGACACGGGGCACGTCAACGCGTACTTCCCGCTGTTCATCCCCGTGTCGTTCCTCTCGAAGGAGGCCGAGCACGTCGAGGGCTTCGCCAAGGAGTGCGCCGTCGTGACGCACCACCGCCTGCGCGCGGCGAAGGGCGGCGGGGTCGAGCCCGATCCGGAGTCGAAGCTCGAGGAGCCGCTCGTCGTGCGGCCCACCTCCGAGACCATCATCTGGCACATGTACGGCCAGTGGATCCAGTCCTACCGCGACCTCCCGATCCTCATCAACCAGTGGGCGAACGTCGTCCGTTGGGAGATGAAGACGCGGCTGTTCCTCCGCACGAGCGAATTCCTCTGGCAGGAGGGCCACACCGCCCACGCCACCTCCGCGGAGGCGATGGACGAGGCGACGAAGATGCTCGGCGTCTACACCGAGTTCGCCCGCGAGATCCTGGCGCTCCCCGTCATCCCGGGCGTGAAGAGCGCGTCCGAGCGCTTCGCCGGCGCGTTGGAGACCTTCTGCATCGAGGCGATGATGCAGAACGGCTGGGCGCTCCAGGCCGGCACCTCGCACTTCCTCGGCCAGAACTTCGCGAAGGCGTTCGACGTGACCTTCCAGACCCAGGAAGGCACCCGCGAGCACGTCTGGGCGACGAGCTGGGGCGTGTCCACGCGGCTCATCGGCGCCGTCATCATGGCCCACTCCGATGACACCGGGCTCGTCCTCCCGCCGACCATCGCGCCGGTCCAGGTCGTCGTGACGCCCATCTGGAAGAACGACGCCGAGAAGGCCGACGTCATGGCCTTCTGCGAGCAGGTCGTCGCCGCGCTGAAGCCGACCGTCCGCGTCAAGCTCGACGACCGCGACATGAAGCCGGGCGCCAAGTACTACGAGTGGGAGCGCAAGGGCGTGCCCCTCCGCCTGGAGATCGGCCCCCGCGACGTGAAGCAGGCCTCCGTGTTCGCGGCGGCGCGCACCGGCGGCAAGAAGGAGGGCATGCCGCTCGAGGGCCTCGCGCAGGCCGTCCGCGCCAAGCTCGACACGATCCAGGGCGAGCTCTACACGCGCGCGCTCGCCAACCAGCAGGCGCGCACCTTCCGCCCCGAGACCTACGCCGAGATGAGCGCGGCGCTGGACGGCGGCGGCTTCTTCCTCGTGCCCTGGCACGACGACGCGACCGCCGAGCAGAAGATCAAGGACGAGACGCGGGCGACCATCCGCTGCTACCCGATCGACGCGCAGGCGGAGGCCCAAGGCCGCACGTGCTTCTACTCGGGCCGCCCGGCCACCCACATGGCGATCTTCGCGCGGGCGTACTAGTGCCGGTCGAACGGGGCGCCTTGTTCCCCGGGACCCGGGCGTAGGGCCGGCGTGGCGCACATCAGCGTCCACGACCTGCCCCGCGTGCGCGACGTCGCGCTGGTCCTCGCGGAGCACGGTTTCGGCGAGCTCTCGCGCATCGTGGGCGTGGAGACGAAGACCAGCGCGAGCGAAGCGCCGGTCGCGATGCGCATCCGCCTCGCGCTCGCCGATCTCGGCCCGACGTTCATCAAGCTCGGCCAGGTCATGTCGGTGCGTCCCGACATCCTGCCGCAGGCCGTGCTCGAAGAGCTCGCGACGCTCCAGGACAACGCCCCCACTGTCGACTTCGCCGCGATCCGCGCGCAGGTCGAGGAGGAGCTCCGCGCGCCTTTGGAGGAGGTGTTCACGAGCTTCGAGGAGGTCGCCGTCGCGAGCGCCTCGATCGCCCAGGTGCACATCGCCTTTTTGAAGGACGGCCGGGAGGTCGCGGTCAAGGTCCAGCGCCCCGGCATCGAGAAGACGCTCCGGAGCGACCTCCACATCCTCTACACGCTTGCCCGGCTCATCGAGGGCCAGATCTCCGTGCCGGGCCTCTACACCCCGGTCGAGATCGTCCAGGAATTCGAGACCGCCCTGGCCGGCGAGCTCGACTTCCTCCAGGAGGCGCGGGCCGCCGAGCGCTTTCGCGCCAACCACCAGGGCGTGGCGGGCATCGACGTCCCGATCATCCACCGCGAGTTCTGCACGCGCCGCATCCTCGTCATGGAGCGGATGGTGGGCCGGAAGCTCAACGCCATCCCGAGCGGCTCCCCCGAGGGGCGCGCGGCGATGCGCCGGCTCATCGAGTCCTGGTACCTCCAGCTCTTCGAGCACGGCTTCTTCCACGGGGATCCGCACCCCGGGAACCTGATGGTCAAGGACGACGGCACGCTCATCTTCCTGGACTTCGGCCTCACCGGCACGCTCACCGGCGAGATGCAGGACCTCATGACGAGCGTCTTCACGGGGCTCGTCTTCAAGGACGCCGAGTCGGTGGCGCTCGCGATCTACCGGGCCGGCGCCACGCGCGAGCGCGTCGACCTGAAGGCCTTCCGCGGCGAGGTCCAGCGGATGATGCAGAAGTACGACGGCGCCTCGCTCGCGCAGCTCTCCACGAACAGCTCGCTCACCGAGTTCATCGAGATCGCCGCGCGCTACCGCATCCAGCTCCCGCGCGAGTTCGCGGTCATCGCCCGCGCCACGAGCATCGTCGACGGCATCGCCAAGCGCCTCCTCCCCAACGAGGACATCGTCGCCGAGGTGCGCCCCCTCGCCCAGCGCCTCGTGGCCCATCGCTTCGGCCCCGAACGCCTCGGCGCGGACGCCTTCCGGGTGCTCCAGCACGCGCAGGCCGCCTTCCGCGACGTGCCGACCCAAGCGAACCAGCTCCTGCTCGACCTGGAGCGCGGACGCATCGCGATCACCGCCCGGGATCCCGAAGCCGAGGACCTCCGCATGGAGATCCGGCACGCCGCCATCCGCATCTCGCTCGCGCTCTGCGCGCTCGCCCTCCTCATCAGCGGCTCCGTGCTGATCGCGCCGTGGGCGCCGGCGCCGTGGGGCGTGCCCCTCCTCGCCATCTCGGGGTTCGGCGTCTGTGGCGTGGCGACGCTCATGTTCTTCGGGCTCGCGGTCCATTGGCTGTTCGCGACGCGCTTCCATCCCCGAGACTGGCGGCGCCGCGCCCTCGCAGTCGTACGCTTCTTTGTCGGGGAGCGACCGTCGTAAGTCTGCCCGGTCGTTGGAGCCTCGTTGAGCGACGGCCGGCGCGCGTGGTAGGATCCCCCCCGACCCCCCTGCTCACCTGTCCGAAGGAGCCTTCGTGTCCGCACCGCAGCTACAGCTCAGGCAGGGCGACGTCCTGGCGAAGAAGTACGAGATCGACGCAACGTTGGGCACCGGTCCCCAAGGTACGACCTACCTTGCCCGCTCGCTCAGCTCCGCGAAGAAGTACGCCATCAAGGTCCTCCCCGGGCCGGCCGCGTCCGACGCCGCCGCCGCCGCGCTGATCCAGCGCACGAACGAGGTGGTCTCCGACGGGCTCGTGCGGGTCGCCGACACCGGCGAGCACGCCGGCCAGCGCTGGATGGCCTACGAGTACGTGGAGGGCGAGTCTCTCCGGCGCCTGATGGACGAGTACGCGGGGCAACGGAAGGCGTTCAGCCTCCAGGAAGCCGCCCAGATCGTGGTGAAGGTCCTCGAAGCGATGGACGCCGCCCATCAGAAGGGCGTGCTCCATCGGCACCTCAAGCCCGCGAACGTCATCATCCAGACCCGCACGGTCGGCCCGGGCAAGGTGGTCCGCACCGTCCGCATCACCGGCCTCGGCTACTCCGAGCTCATCCACCCGGGCGTGCTCACCGAGGCCGCCGTCGAGCACCCGTTCGGCGGCTACATGGCCCCGGAGCTGTCCTCGCCGTCCACCGGCGGCACGCGCCAGGCGGACGTTTACTCCGCCGGCGTCCTGCTCTACGAGCTGCTCTGCGGGCAGACCCCCATGGGGACCTACCTCTCCCCCACGCAGATCCGCGACGATCTCCCCAAGCACGTGGACGACATCGTCGATCTCGCCCTCGCCTCGAACTCCGAGGATCGCTACCCGACCGCGCGCGACATGATCAATGACGTGCAGCGCAGCTTCCAGGACGACGACAAGCCGGTCGCCGGCATCTCGAAGCGCACGATGGCCGTCGTCATCGGTGGGACGTTGGCGCTGGTGGGCGTGGCCGCGGCCGTGCTCATGGCGACCGACCCCGACGCCGGCGCCCGCCGCAAGGACGAGCAGCTCCGCGCCGAGGTGGTCCGCGAGAACCCCATCCCGCCGGAGGACGTCATCCGGCAGAAGCTCGTGGGCCACGAGGACATGGTCTACGTGCCGCAGGGCACCTACCTCCCCGGCCGCATGAACACGGAGGACGGGCGCACCGCCTCCGCGAAGGAGCCGTTGGCGCAGAAGAAGATGCTCGACGCGTTCTACATCGACCGCTTCGAGTGGGACAACCAGAAGGGCGGCTCCGCCGTCGTCAACGTGTCCTACGAGAAGGCCGCGGAGTTCTGCGCCACGAAGGGCAAGCGCCTCTGCACGGCGGACGAGTGGGAGCGCGCCTGCAAGGGCCCCGAGAACCACATCTACTCCTACGGCGACCTCTTCAACGCCGAGACCTGCGGCGCCGACGTCTCGCCCGACGCCGATCGCGACGAGCGCTCCGACTGGATCTCCGGCCAGAACGAGGCCTGCCGCAGCGGCTTCGGCGTGTACGACCTCTCGGGCGGCGCCCGCGAGTGGACCAGCACGCTCGGCTCGAGCAACGATCGCTTCCGCGTCCTGAAGGGCGGGAAGGCCGGCGAGGCCGTGAAGGGCAGCCGCTGCGCGTACGTCGAGGAGCGCTCCATCGCGCTGACCGACCGCCAGATCGGCTTCCGGTGCTGCCAATCCGACGGCGGCGCGGCCGCGGGCGCGGCGG
>JAUXTN010000036.1 GCA_030684355.1 Pseudomonadota bacterium | reverse complement strand
CCGCTCGTCGAGGGCGAGCGCGAGCGAGGCGGCGGCGTGTGCCTCGCCGGTGACCAGCGCCTCGCGCATGCGGATGCCGGTCTGGCCCGCCAGCCCGGCGGCCGGCGCGGCGATGTCGACGGGGGCGTCGGGCCCGGTCGTGGCACCACGCGCGACCGCAGCCCCCCCCGCCCGCGCATACGCTCCGAGCAGCGCCTCCACGTCGGCCCAGCCGCCGAAGGTGCGCACGCGGTGGGCCAGATCGAGCATCCCGTTCCCTATCGCATGCGCCCGGTGCGCGCGCCGACCCACGCCGCCGCCCCGCCCGGTCCTCGCCCCGCCCCGCCCCGCCGCCCCGCACGTGTCTCCCGCGCGACGGGTCGCCCTGTTTGCGCCGAGCGCCAACCCGGCGCCGCTGGGGCGGCGGCCCCCGGAGGGGCACGCGCCCCGACGCGCGATCCTTCGGCCTCCATCCGTGGCATCATCCCGCGCGGAGGCGCCCCGCGTTGAGCATCACCCCCCTTTCCGACCCCGGCGCGGCCAGCCCCCCGCAGGCCTCAGAGGCGGCGGCGAGCGCCCGCGCCGACTACGCCGTCGAATTCACCCGGGTCCGCAAGACCTACGGCGGACGCGCCGCGGTGCGCGACATCTCGTTCTCCATCCGCCCGGGCGAGTTCTTCTCACTGCTGGGACCCTCCGGCTGCGGCAAGAGCACCACGCTCCGCATGATCGCGGGGTTCGAGCAGCCCGACACCGAGGGCGGCGGCGAAGTGCGCCTCAACGGGAAGCTGGTCAACCACCTGCGCCCCTACGAGCGCGACCTCGGCATGGTCTTCCAGAGCTACGCGCTGTTCCCGCACCTCACCGTCGCGCGCAACATCGCGTTCGGCTTGGAGCAGCGCGGCGTCGGCAAGGCCGACATCGCCACCCGGGTGCGCGGCGCGATGGATCTCGTGCAGCTCGACGCGAAGACCTTCGGCGAAAGGCTCCCGCCCGCGCTCTCCGGCGGCCAGCGCCAACGCGTGGCCCTCGCGCGCGCCCTCGTCGTGGAGCCGCCCATCCTGCTGCTGGACGAGCCCCTCGGCGCGCTCGACCTGAAGCTCCGCAAGGAGATGCAGCAGGAGCTCAAGGACCTCAACACGCGGCTCGGCATCACGTTCGTGTACGTGACGCACGACCAGGAGGAGGCCCTCACGATGTCCGACCGCATCGCGGTCATGGCGGACGCGCGCATCGCCCAGGTCGGCACCCCCGCCGAGATCTACGAGCGCCCGCGCACGCCGTTCGTGGCGCGGTTCATCGGCGAGTCCAACTTCCTCGAGGGCCTCATCGAGTCGAACGAGGGGGGGCGCCTCAGCGTGTGCCACCCCGCGGGCATGTTCACGGCGCTGGCCGGCACCGGGTCCGCCACCGTCGGCACGCGGGTCCACCTCGCCCTGCGCCCCGAGCGCCTCCACATCGACGGCGAGGGCGACAACGCGCTCCCCGCCCGCATCGCGCACGTGATCTACCGCGGCGAGATGCTCCACGTGCGGCTCACCACGGCGGGCGGCGGCGAGCTCACCGTCGCGACGCGCAACGAGGGCCAGCTCCGGCGCCCCGTGGCGTGGAACCCCGGCGACACCGTGCGCGTGACGTGGTTCGCGGAGGACATGCAGCGGTTGGAAGAGGACCCGGCATGAGCGCGGCCGAGCCGGTCGGATCCGAGGCCTCCTGGGGCGGGGGCTCTGCCCCCGCAACGCCCCCGCCAGGGGGGCCGCGGGCCCCCCTGGACCCCCCGAGAGCGCGCGCTCCGCGCCCTCCGCCCACGCTGTTCATGCGCGCGCGCCGTCGTGTGTTCAAGGCGCTCGCCACCCGCGCGTCCGCGGCGGGGTGGGCGCAGATCGGGCCGGCGCTCACCTTCCTGACCGTCTTCTTCCTCGTGCCGCTCGCGATGATGTTCGGCGCGTCCTTCATGGACCGCGGCACCTACGGCGGCATCGAGTGGGCGTTCACGCTGGCGCACTACCAGCGCTTCATGGACCCGTTGTACCTCACCATCCTCGCGCGGACGGTCGCGTGGTCGGTCGGAGCCACGCTGTTCTGCCTGCTCGTCGGGTACCCGGTGGCGTGGGCGCTCGCGAACGCGGGGCGGTGGAAGAACGTGCTCGTGTTCTTCGTGATCGTGCCGCTCTGGACGAGCTTCCTCGTCCGCACCTTCGCGATGATCTTCCTCATGCGCGACAGCGGGCTCATCAACACCGCGCTGCTCGCGATGGGGCTGATCGACGAGCCGCTTGAGCTGCTCTACACCCCCGGCGCGGTCATGGCGGGGCTCGTCTACGGCTTCCTGCCGTTCATGGTGCTGCCCATCTACACGTCGCTGGAGAAGCTCGATCCCACCCTGCTCGAAGCGGCGGAGGTGCTCGGGGCGCGGCCGGCGGCGCGGTTCTGGCGGGTGATCTGGCCGCTGTCGCTGCCGGGCGTGGCGGCGGGGTCGCTGCTGACGTTCATCCCGGCGCTGGGCTCGTACCTCACCTCCGATCTGCTCGGCGGCGCCAAGCAGATGATGATCGGGAACCTCGTCCAGAACCAATTCACCACGGCGCGCAACTGGCCGTTCGGCGCGGCGGCGAGCTTCGTCGTGATGTCGGGGGTGCTCGTGGCGGTGACGCTCTACCTGCGCATGCGCGACCGCGCGCCCGGGGGTGGCCTGTGACGGGCCAACGGCGGCTCCCCGCCTGGGTCCTCGCGGTCACCGGGCTCGTCTACTTCTTCCTGCACGCGCCGATGCTCGTGCTGGTCCTGTTCTCGTTCAACGACTCGAAGTTCTCGACCGAGTGGTCGGGCTTCACCCTCCATTGGTACACCCGGCTCCTCGAGCGCGAGGACATCCTCGACGCGCTGCAGCGCAGCCTGCTCGTCGGCGGCGCGTCCACCATCGTGTCGACCGTGCTCGGCACGCTCCTCGCCATGGGCCTCGCGCGGCACCGGCTCGCCGCGCGCACCGTGCTCGAGGGGCTCGTCTACGTGCCCGTCGTCACGCCCGAGATCGTGTGCGGCATCTCGCTCCTGCTGCTGTTCGTCGCGATGGGCATCCCGCTCGGCACGTTCACGGTCATCCTCGCGCACGTCGCGTTCAACATCTCCTACGTGACCGTCGTGGTGCGCGCGCGCCTGGAGGGCATGGATCGCTCGTTGGAGGAGGCCGCGCTCATCCTCGGCGCCGACGAGTGGACCACGTTCTGGCGGGTCACCGTGCCGCAGCTCTGGCCGGGCATCCTCTCCGGCGCGCTCCTCGCGTTCACGATGTCCTTCGACGACTTCGTCATCACCTCGCTCGTGTCGGGCCCGGGCACCTCCACCCTGCCCATCGTGGTGTACGGCATGGTGCGCAAGAACATCGAGCCGAGCATCAACGCGATCAGCACGATCGTGCTCGTCGTCACCACCGTGCTCATCTACGTCTCCGACCGCCTCACCCGCGCCCCCAAGCCTTCCTGACCCCCTCCCAATCGAACCCGGAGCCCCCCATGTCTGACAAGCGCCCCACCGAGGCCGAGCAGGCCGTCGCCCTCGCGGACTCCCTCGCCGAAGGCCGCCTCGATCGCCGTAGCTTCGTCCGCGGCGCCCTCGCGCTCGGCCTCGGCCTCCCCTCGATCGCCGCGGTCCTCCAGGCGTGCAGCGGCGAGGCCCCCGAGGCAGCCAAGGCCCCGGAAGGCGCCGCCGCTACCGCTCCCGTGCCCGCCGGCCCCCCGGACCTCGGGCCGATGGAGAAGGAGCTGAAGATCTGCAATTGGTCGGACTACATCGCCGAGGACACCATCGCGAACTTCGAGAAGGAGACCGGGGTCAAGGTCACCTACGACACGTTCGAGTCCAACGAAGAGCTCATCGGCAAGCTCCAGGCCGGCGCCACCGGCTACGACCTCGTCTGCCCGTCCGGCTACGCCGTGCAGGTGCTCCTCGCGCTGAAGCTCCTCGAGCCGCTCAACCCGAAGTACCTCCCCAACCAGGGCAACATCGCGACGCAGTTCCGCAAGACCGCGTTCGATCCCACCGACGCGCACACGGTCCCCTGGCAGTGGGGCATCACCGGCATCGCGTACCGCGCCGACAAGGTCAAGGCGCCGCCCGACTCCTGGGCGGTGTTCCACGACCCCCAGTACAAGGGCAAGCTCACGATGATGGACGACATGCGCGATGTCATCGGCGCGTGGCTGAAGTTCCGTGGCAAGTCGCTCAACTCCACCGTCGCCGAGGATCTCGCCGCGGCCAAGGCGGACTCCCTCACGGCCAAGGCGCTGCTGCAGAGCTTCGTGAGCGCCCCGGTCAAGGGCCAGCTCGTGGCGGGCGACGTTTGGATCGCCCAGCTCTGGAACGGCGACACCATCCAGGCCAAGGCCGAGAACGACAAGATCGAGTGGGTGCTCCCCAAGGAGGGCGGCGCCATCTGGTGTGACTCGATGGTCATGCCGAAGGGCGCGCCCAACAAGCGCGCGGCCCACGCGTTCCTCGACTACATCCTGCGCCCGGAGGTCGGCGCCGCCATCTCCAACTTCACCGGCTACGGCTCGCCCAACTCGGCGGCCACCGCCAAGATGGAGAAGCCCGTCGCGTACCCGACCGACGAGCAGATGAAGCTGCTGGAATTCCAGGCGGATCTTGCCGGGGCGTCGGGGGATTGGGACCAGGTGTGGACCGAGGTCAAGGCGGGGTAGCGGTCACCACGCGCGACGCCGTCACGAACAGACGGCGTCGCACTCGGGGGACCAGGTGCCGTTCCGATAGCCGTCCCAGTAGATGTCCTCGCAGGTCGCGAAGCGGAGCGACGCGAGGCAGGCTTGGGCGGCCGCGGGGTCGATCTCGGCGCACGTGGCACCGAGTCGGGCCTGCAAGGTCCAGCAGATGCCAATCGCCTGGATGGCGACGAGATCGCCCTCCTCGGCGTCCTCGGGGCAGGCGCCCGTGTGGTAGGCCTCGATCGCCGCGGTGATGCTCTCGGCGAGGATCGCGGGGGGGATCCCGTCGGCGGCTTCCTCGACGCCCGCCGCGGGCTCGTCGCCGCACACCCACGGGAGCAGGCGAGGGCGACGAGGAGGAGCATGCGCGCCCGTAACTTGCGACGATCGCGCCGCGCGAGATGGGATGCGGCGGCCGGCGCTCCACTCGGGGCGCACATTGTCCCCATCACCTTCGGGCGCGAGGCCCTACGGAGTCGCCGGCCATGAACGAAGATAGCGCGAAGACGACTGCTGACGTGCGAGGCGGCCTCCGCGCGGCGCCGTCTTCGGCGCGCTATCTACGCGCGGGCCATCTTGGCCGCCGTCCCCCTCGGCGTCTTCGACGAGGGGGCGCATGTCCCGGGCGCACGCCGCCGAGGCTGCGAACTACGACGCCGTGTTGTGCGCCCGGGCCGGGGACGGCGTCTTCGCCGGCCCCGAGCAGCATGTCGGCCAGTTCCAGGACGGTGCGCCTTAGCGAACGGTTGGGGCGGGTACCAAGCGCCGGGGCATCCCTGCCACTGACGCTCGTCGAGAAAGGGATTGGTGGCCGCAGCGGCCACCAACACAGCCGGAGGGAACTCCTGCCTGGTGCGGCACGAGCACGTTCCCTCCGACGACGACGTCGCTGGTCGGCCCCTCCGTCGCAATGCTCCTGGACGTCGGGGCGGCGAACCACGGGGTCGAGCGCCGGTGGCCGAAGCCCCGCTCGTTCTTTCGGGATGACGGCGGACTCGCCGGATGGGATCCTGGTTGACGGCCGGCTCATGTACGTATACATCTTGGGGAAGGAGCACGTATGCGCGCAGCCAAGCTCACGCTTAGTGTCGACCCGAAGGTCATCGAGGCCGCGAAGGAGTACGCGTCGGAGACGGGTACTTCGGTATCGCGGCTCGTGGAGGACTTCTTGGCCGCCGTGGCGTCGCGCAAGGCCCCGTCGATCTCTACCCCCGTGTTGAGCCGACTCCGGGGCTCGCTCCGCGGTGTCGAAGTGCAGGACTACCGCGATCATCTGGCGGAGAAGTACGGATGCGCCGAGCCCTGATCGACCTGAACGTCGTCTTGGATGTGCTCCTGGACCGGGAGGGGCACGTAGAGGCGTCGTCGGCACTATGGTCTCACATCGAGCTCGGGGAAGCGGAGGGGCTTCTCGCCGCCCACTCGGTTCCGACGCTCTACTACCTCGTGGCAAAGGCTCGGGGCCGTCCGTTCGCCGAGCGCTGCGTGGCGGACGTGATGGGGGTGTTTGGCGTAGCCGCCGTGGGCCGAGACGTGCTCCGCGAGGCGGTTGGCCTCGGTTGGGCCGACTTCGAGGATGCGGTGACTGCGACGGCTGGCATGGCGGCAGGATGTGAGCTGATCGCGACCCGCGATCCAAAGGGATTCCAACATGCCGCGCTTCCCGCCCTAACTCCCGCGGCGGCGCTGCTGGCGCTGAGGACTCCGTCACGGTAGGGGCGCTTTGCGAGACAACGCTTCGAGCGGGTCTTTGCTGATGCCAAGGCAGGTGTGGCAGAGCTAAGGCGCACTGTCCTGGCACTACCTGATTGCAGGTGTCGACCTCGGAGCTACCGTCTCGGAGGTATGCGTCTACGGTCGCGGGGTTGTCGTCGAGCGCACCCGCCTCGTGATGACCCCGGCGAGCGTCCGTTCCTTCTTCGGGAACCGCCGCTTCGCCAAGGTCGCGATGGAAGCGGGAGCGCAGTCGGGTTGGGTCACGCGGGAGCTGCGCACGCTGGGGTACGAGCCGTTGGTGGCGAACCCGCGGAAGCTGAAGGCCATCTCCTGCAACGAGCGCAAGTGCGACCGAAACGACGCCTTGTTGCTGGCCAGGAGGACGTCACTTCCGTCTCGTCAAGGAGGCGCGCGTCCGGTCCCCGCCCGTCCTCGGGCGCGCGGCGGGGCGGGCCGGGGGCGCGGCGCGACGCGCGC
>JAUXTN010000030.1 GCA_030684355.1 Pseudomonadota bacterium | reverse complement strand
CGACGGGCGCGGCGACGGGCGCGGGCGCGGCGACGGGGCCGCGGGCGCCCTCGAACGCCGAGAAGCTCGCGACGAGGAACTGCTGGAGCGCCGGCAGGAGCGCGCGGGCGAACCCTCCGGCGTCGAGGCCGCGGAGGTCCTTCCCCGCCACGTCGGCGAGGAACCGGGCCGCGATGTCGGGGTCGAGCCCGGCGTCGGCCTGGGCCGCCCGGCGCGCGGGCACGCCGGCGGGGCGGGTCGCGCCGATGCGGCCGCCCGCGTAGTCGATGAGCGACCGCAACGTGCGGTACTCGCCCATGCGGAAGTTGGGGTCCTGCTCGAGGCGGAAGTGCTCGCGCACGGTCGCGATGATGTCGGCGAGCTTGACGGTGTCGATGCCGAGGTCGGCCTCGAGGTCGAAGTCGAGGTCGAGCGACTCCACCGGGTAGCCGGTCTTGGCCGCGACGATCCCGAGGATGCCGTGCTCGATCGCCGTGGTGCCGCGGGCGCCCTCGGCGGGGCCGGCGTCGATGAGCGGGATCGTGCTCGGCACGCGCATGGCCTCGGCGCGCGCGGCCAGGCGGGTGCTGGTCGAGCGGCGGGCGTCGGACTCCGCGAAGAGGTCGGCCCCGGAGGCCGCCGTGCCCTGCACGGGGAAGCCGAGCGCGAGGAGGTTGGCCAGCGCGTCGAGGAACGACAGCACGCCGCCGCGCTTCGGCTGGTTCGTGTAGAGCGCGCGGTGCGGGCGGTGCTTCAGGATGCTGACGACGAAGCCCGCGAGCGCCCGCTTGGGCCCGCACTCGACGAAGATGCGCGCGCCCTCGGCGTACATGCGCTCGATCTGGGAGGTCCACTCGACCGGGGAGGCGACCTGCTTCGCCAGGATCTCGATGGCCTTCTCCACGGCGTCGGGGCCCGTGGGGTACCACCGGCTGTCCACGTTCGTGGTGATGCGACGGCGCGGCGCCCGAAGGTCGAGGCCCTGGAGCACACGGCGCAACGGGGCGGTCGCCGGGGCGACGATACGGCTGTGGAACGCGTGGCTCACGGGCAGCGGGTAGACCGTGATGCCGCGGCTCTTGAACGCCTCGATCGCGGCCTCGACGGCCTCGGTCTCGCCCGCGATGACGGTCTGCGTCGGGCAGTTCTTGTTGGCGGCCACGACGTAGCCGGGGATCTCCGCGAGGAGCTGCTCGACCACCTCGACCGAGGTGGCGATGCCCGCCATCTTGCCGAAGTCGTCGAGCTTCACGGCGGCCATCTCGCGGCCGCGCGCGCTCACCGCGAGGAGGGCGTCGCGGAAGGTCAACATGCCCGCGGCGACGGCCGCGCCGTACTCGCCGAGGCTGTGGCCGGCGACCATGTCCGGGCGCACGCCGAAGCCGGCGAGCAGGCGGAGGATCGCGACGTCCACCGTGAGGGTGGCGGGCTGGGAGATCTCGGTGGCGCGGAGCGCCTCGAACTGGTCCTCCTCGGAGAGGGACTCGTCGCGCTGGATGAGCGACGTGAGGCTCCGCCCCAGGAGCGGGGTCATGACCTCGTCGGCCTCGCGGAAGGTGTCGGCCACGATCGGGAAGTGGGCCGCGAGGTCGAGCCCCATGCCGATGTACTGGCTGCCCTGCCCCGTGAACAGGAAGGCGAGCTGGCCGTCGCACGGGACGTCCTCGAGGTAGATGCCGCGCTGGCGCAAGAGGTCGTAGCCCTTGCCCTTCTGGAGCGCGGCGACGGCCTTGTCGAGCTGCTGGTCCCGCTCCGCGTCGTCCGCGAACGCGGCGGCGAGCCGGAGCGGCGCGTCGGGCTCGAAGGCGGGGGTCTGGCCGTTCTTGAGCGCGCGGCAGCGGGCGACCATCTCCTCCGGGGTGTCGGCGGAGAGCGCCCAGACGCCGGCCGGCACGTCGACGGCGGAGAGGGACGCGGGTGCGGCAATCACGTTCCGGGGGGGCGTTACGGGGGGGGACCCCCCGTCCCATGACGTCGATGCCGAAGCGCCCGACGAGGCGGACACCGGGGCGGGCGTGCCAGGGGCGGGCGTTCCACGTGACACATCCGAGGAATGTGTCACCGTTCTCGGCTTGGAACGGAGCATTCCGGGCCGATGCTCCTCGAACACGAGGTGGAAGTTCGTGCCGCCGAACCCGAACGCGCTGATGCCGACGCGGCGGGCGCCGGCCCCTCCGCCAACACTGCTGTCCCACGCCTCCGGGGCGGTCTGGACGCGGAGCGGCACGACGTCGAGATCGATGTCCTTGCGGGGGGACCGGTAGTTGATCGAGGGGGGCAGCACCTTGTGGAACAGGGCGAGGCTCGCCTTGAGGGCCGAGGCCGCGCCGGCGGCGGACTTGAGGTGCCCGATGTTCGACTTGATCGAGCCGATGCGGGCGGGACGGCCCGCGCGGCGCCCGCGGCCGACGAGCTCGGCGAGGGCTTCGACCTCGACCTTGTCGCCCACGACGGTGGAGGTGCCGTGGCACTCGAAGAGGTCGACGTCCCAGGGGTCGATGCCGGCGTTTTCGTACGCACGCGAGAGCGCACGGCGCTGGCCCTCGGGGTTGGGCGCGGTGATGCCCTTGCCCTTGCCGTCCGAGCTGCCGCCCATGCCGCGGATGACGGAGTAGATGCGGTCGCCGTCGCGCTCGGCGTCCGCGAGGCGCTTGAGCACGAGGATGCCGACGCCCTCGCCCATGACGAAGCCGTTGGCGCCGGCGTCGAACGGGCGGCTGCCGTCGGGCGAGAGCGCGCCGATCTTGCAGAACTTGGTGTACGTCGCGACGCCCATCGAGCGGTCCGCGCCGCCGGTGAGCGCCATGTCGAAGTCGTGGTCCTGCAGGCCCTTCACGGCGGCCTGGATGGCGGCCATGGAGCCGGCGCACGCGGCGTCGGTCGTGAAGTTGGGGCCGCCGAGGTTGAGCGCGTTCGCGATGCGCCCCGCGACCACGTTCGAGAGTTCGCCGGGCATCGAGTCTTCGGTGATGGGCGGGAGGTCCCGCTTCACGGCCTCTTCGTAGGCGGCCATGATGCGGCCGCGGACCAGGTCGGGGAGCTGCGCGAAGTTGGGGACCTCCTCCAACGCCTTGCGCAACGCCGGGAACATGACACGGATCGTGTACTCGTCCCCGATCTCGCCGCCCATCGAGTTGCCGAGGATCACCGCGACGCGTTCGCGATCGAAGGTCTTCGCGGTGCCGTAGCCGGCGTCATCCAGGGCGTCGGCCGCGGCCTCGAGCGCCATCTGCTGGATGGGATCGATGAGGCGCGCGGCGTTGGGCGGGATGCGGAAGCGGCGCGGGTTGAACGAGAAGTCGGTGATGAACCCGCCGATGCGGGCGTAGGTCTTGTCGGGGACGGAGTGGTCGGGGTCCCAGAACAGGGCGGGATCCCAGCGGGTGACGGGCACCGGCACGATCGCGTCGAACCCGGAGACGAGCTGATCCCAGAGGCGCGCGACGCCGTCCGCGCCGGGCAGGCGGCAGCCGAGGCCGACGACCGCGATGGGCTCGGTGGGGCCGGCGTCGATGTAGGCGATCTCGGGCGCGGGGGCGGGCGTGGCGACGGGAGTCACCACGGTTGCCGTGACCGTGGGGCGCGCGCCGTACGCCGCGAGCGCGGCGCCGAGGCTCCCGGCCGTGTTGCGCAGGGCGACCGCGTGCAGGAGGCCCGCGCCGCCCGGCCAGGCGTGCTCGTAGGCGTCATCCGCGGCGAACCAACCCACCGAGACGGCCTCGACGGGCTCGCCGCCGAGGAGGCGACGGGCCACGGGCGCGGCCGGGGACGCCACGATCGCCTGCCCGTGGATGCGGAGGAGATCCCCCGCGGTGATGCGATCGAGCCGCGCGGCGAGCCCGGGGGGCGCGTAGAACGCGAAGAGCACGTCGGAGAGGAGGATGCCCTCGACCTCCGGGAGGGGCTCCTCGGGCGGGTGCGGCCAATCCACGAGCACGCGGACGCCCGCGGGCACCTGGCCCACGAGGGTGCGCACGTCGGCCTCGCCGGCGCGACCGCCGCTGCCGAGTCCGCGCAGGACCAGGCCGGCGTAGCCGGGGGGCACGGGGACGACGCTGGTGGTCTCCCGCCAGCACGCACGCCCCGCGATCGCCGGGCCCGCGGCCGCGATCACGGGGCCCGAGCCGAGCGCGCCGGCGGAGGTGTCGGCCACGCGGACCCACGCGCCATCGGGCACCGCGCCGGTGCTCGCGACGAGGTCGACGACGACGGTCGCGCCAGCCGCCTGGACCCTGGCCGCGAGGCTCGCACGCGCGGAGGAGCAAACGTCGGAAGGGAGAACGCAGAAGATCGTGCGCGCCAAACAGCTCTCCGGGCAAAAGAAGCACCTCATAACCCGACGGTCGGGAGCCGAGCGAATGAGCCGGCATTCATCCTGTGTTACGCAGCAGCGCGTAAGGACTTGCCATGATTGTCGGAATCCTCCTGGCCGCGCTCCTGGGAACGACGCTTGCGCCCATGGCCCACGCCGAGCCAAGCCGGGCGGGAAACCAGCTCTCCGCCCGTACGCAGCTGCGCTACCAGGACGTGCTCACCACCCGTTCGGGCTCGCGCTGGCGGGGCAGGATCATCGAGCGCGGCGAGGTGTTTCGCATCCGCCTGGACGACAACAGCGAGGTCGCCGTCGAGAAGGCGGAGGTCGCCTCGGTGACACGGGAATTGCACCCGGGCTACCCCCACAACGGGCAATGGAGCGCGCGGGTCGGCGCGGGCGCCGAGATCGCGTTCATCACCGCCACGACGAACGCCGGCCTCACGACCGGCCCCTACCTGGAGGTGGCGTTGGCCCGGAACTTCGGCGGCGGATTCGAGCCGGAGATCGTCGTCGCGCTCACGCCGATCGGCCCCGCGGACGGCGCTTTTACGCCCGAGATCGGCCTCGGTGCCCGCTACTACCTGCAGCCCAACAAGCGTGCGAAGCCGTTCACGCACACGCAGATCATCCTCTACGGCCTCGCGGGGGACCTCGGCCTGCGCACCGGGCCGGGCTTCCTGCTCGACCTCTCGCCCAACTTTTCGCTGGGGGCCGCCCAGGGCGTCACGCTGATGACGCAGGTGAACGACGAGGGCGCGGTGGGCGCGGCCATCGGCTACCACTTCACCGTGCAGGCGCAGGGCCGGTTCTAAGGGCCGATCCCGCCGGTCTCGACCCTCGGCGCGCCCGCCGGACGACAATCTCGTTTGCGGTCCCGACGGCCCCGTCTACGGTAGGCGGCCTCGGGGCCCCGCGTCCGGCGCGTGCCGGCCGCCCCACCGCCCCGTGCGAGGAACCCATGAAGCCGCTGCTCCTCCTCACGTTCGCCCTGGCCCTCGGCTGCGCGGGCGGCGACAAGCCCACCGACGACGACGACTTCGAGGTGACCGACGACACCGCCGGCGAGGACACCGAGGACACCGAGGACACCGAGGATCCCGGTCCGACCACGGGCCCCGGCGTGCTCGGCGACGAGACCGGCCTCGAGGCGATGTGCCGGCGCTACGTCGAGTGCGGCGGCAGCTACTACGCGGACGCCGAGGCGTGCATCCAGGCCTCCTACGACTACTGGGGCGAGTGCACGTCGGCGAAGGACGCGCTCAACGCGCTCGGCGAGTGCGTCGCGAACGTCGAGTGCGGCGAGTACAACCCGGACAGCTACACCCCCTCGTCCGTCGGGTGCGGCGACGAGTGGTCGGATCTGGGCGCCGCGGACTGCTGATCAGAGGGCGAGCGCCGCCACGAGGTCGAGCAGGGCGCGCGCGCCCCACTTGTAGCCCTCGACGGGGATGCGCTCGTCGTCGCCGTGGAACATCGCGGTGAACTTCGTGCCGACGGGCAGATCCACCGGGGAGAAGCCCCAGCACTTCATCCCGAGCTTCGACCACGCCTTCGCGTCGGTGAACCCCGGGATCATCGTGTGGAGCACGGTGGCCTCGGGGTCGTGCGCCGCGATGATGCGGCCGATGTGGCCGGCGATGGCGTCGTCCGGGTCGGTGAGCACCGGCGGCATCTCGTGGTCGATGGTGATGTCGAGATCGTCGCCGTCCTTGCCGAGGAGCGCCCGGATCTCGCGCACGAGGTCGGCCCCCGTCTGGCCGGGCAGCAGCCGGCCGTCGACCTTCAGGAAGGCCTCGCCCGGCACCTGGTTCACCTTGTCGCCCGCGCGCAGCATGGTCGGGTTGGCGGTGTTGTGGAGGTTGGCGTCGAACGTGGTGGCGAGCGAGGGCTCGGGGAACACGTGGTCGAGGAGCGGGCCGCAGAGCGGGGCGTGGAGGAGCCCGTGGAGGACGAGCCGGTTGGCGAGCGGCTGGTGGGAGGCGAGCTTGCGGATGAAGCGGTCGACGACGGGCGTGACGTGGTGGGGCAGGCGCTTGCTGCCGAGCCGGGCCGCCGCGCGCGCGATCTTGGGGATCGGGTTGTCCTTGTTGGGGAGCGAGCCGTGCCCGGGCGTGCCCTTCGCGCGGATCGTCATCCAGCACATGCCCTTCTCGGCCACCTGCACGGGGTAGAAGCGCTTGCCGCCGCTGTGCAGGGTGAAGCCTCCGATCTCGGAGATCGCGTACTCGGCGCGCACCTTCTCGGGGTGGTTGTCGGTGAGCCACATCGAGCCCCACGTGCACCCCGCCTCCTCGTCGGCGACGCCGGCGAAGATCACGTCCCGCTTCAAGCGGCCGCCGTGGCGGGCGAGGAGCTGGAGGGTGAGGCACTCCATGGCGACCATGTTCTTCATGTCGATGGCGCCGCGGCCCCAGATCCAGCCGTCGTGGAGCTCGCCGGAGAACGGGGCGCGGCTCCAGCGCGCGGGGTCGGCGGGGACGACGTCGACGTGGCCGGAGAGCAGGATCGGGGGGCCGCCCGTGCCGTCCCCGCGGAGGCGGCAGACGACGCTGCCCTTGCCGGGGATGGGCTCGAAGAGCTCGGGCGAGAGGCCGTCGGCGCGGAGGCGGTCCGCCAGGAAGGTGGCGGCCTCGGTGTCGTTGGGGGCGCGGTCCGGCGCGTTGGTCGTGTCGATGCGCAGGAGCGACTGGAGGAGCCCGACGGCCTCCTCGCCGGTGGCGACCCAATCGATTTCCGAGAGGCCGGCGATCTCGGAGCGGCCGGCGATCTCGGACAGGCCGACGGGGACGGGGTGCGCCATGCGAGGAGCTCCTTACGGGGCGGCTACGTAGCCGGCATCCGGCTCCGCGGCGTCATCGAGCGCGGTCGCGCCGGCGGCGTCCGTGCACGTGGCGCCGTTGATCGCGGCGCAGTCCACCCGCACGCGGCCCACGCCGCCGTCCCCGCCCGCGCGGATGTGCGTCGACTCGCCGAGGCCGCCCTGGGCGTCGATCGCGCCGGCCGCGAGGGTCAGCGTGTCGCTGACGAGCCAGATGCTCCCGCCCGCGCCGCCGCCCGCGCCGTAGGTCCACGAGCCGGTGGCCCAATGCAGGGTCGTGCCGCCGATCGCGGTGATCGCCGCCGCGCCGTCCGCGGTGACCGCGCTCGCGCCGACGTAGACCACGCCGCCGCCGCCGCCGCCGGGCCCCGGGTTGGACGAGCCGCGCCACACGCCGGCGCCGCCGGAGCCGAGGAAGAGGCGGGAGAGGTCGACGTCACCGTAGGTGTCGCCCGCCTCGGGGGGCGTCGCCGTGCCGCCGTCCCAACTGACGCCGGGGGTGGCACCGCCGCCGTAGTTGCCGCCGCCGCCGGTCACGTGCGCGCCGCCGCCGCCGAGGTTGTTGGCCCACCAGCCGTAGGTCTCGTTGTAGTCGCCGTCGCCCTGCCCGACGCCGCCGTAGGACTCGCCCTGGTAGGCGTCGTCGTTGTAGGAGGTGCCCGTCGCGCCGCCGGCGTAGCCGCCCTCGTCCATGGCGACCGCGCCGCCCGCCGCGATGGTCACCGTGCCGGTGGCGCGGAACGCGAGGACGCCGGCGCCGTCGCGACCGGTCGCGCCGTCCCAGGTGCCCGCGGTGAGCAGGCCGGACGCGCCGACCGACACGTCGGTGTATTGGGGGACGCGCACGATGACGACGACCTGGCCCGAGAGATCGGTGTTGCTGGTCGCGCCGTAGATCTCGCCGAGGGGGGCGTCGAGGGTCACCGTGGTGCCGGCGACGGAGGCGACCCAGCCGAACTCGTAGGCGCCGACGGAGGTGGTCGGCGTGCCCTGGAGGTTCACGACGAGCACCTCGTCGCCCGCGGCGAGTCCGTCGGCGTCCTCGGAGAGGGTGACGGTGTCGGTGCCGAGCGCGGTCACGGCGTAGGTGACGCCGTCGGGGGCGGTGCGGGCGCCGGAGGCGTCGGTGGAGAGGTCGGTGACACCGGTGACGGTCAGCGCGCCGTCCGCGCCGGTGCCGATCCAGGTGTTGTCGTCGACCGTGCCGTCGCAGTCGTCGTCCACGCCGTCGTAGCGCTCGGAGGCGCCGGGGTAGGCGGTGGGGTCGGTGTCGTCGCAGTCCCCGTCGGGGGCGACGTAGCCCTCGGGCGACTCGCACGAGACCGCGTAGACGACGGAGTCCCCCCAGCCGTCGGCGTCGCTGTCGGCGTACCAGGTGGGGGCGTCGGCGGCGGCGTCCTCGTCGGCGACGCCGTCACAGTCGTCGTCCACGAGGTTGCACACCTCGGTGGCGCCGGGGTTGACGGCGACCTCGGTGTCGTCACAGTCGTCGTCGGTGCCGACGTAGCCGGCGGGGGCCGAGCAGCCGCTCCGGGTGTAGGCGGCGGAGCCGTAGCCGTCGGTGTCGTAGTCGATGAACCAGGTGGTGGTGAGCCCCTCGTCGGCGGCGCCGGTGCAGTCCTGGTCGACGCCGTCACACACCTCGGCGGCGCCGGGGTGGATGGTGGCGTCGGTGTCGTCGCAGTCGTCCCAGCTCGCGACCCGGCCGTCGGGCGCGCAGTCGAGCACGCCGGTCTCGGCGTCCCCGTGCGTGTCGCCATCGGCGTCGAGGAACCAGAGGGTGAGGCCCTCCTCGTCGACCGCGCCGTCGCAGTCGCTGTCGACGTCGTCGCAGACCTCGTCGGCGCCGGGGAAGATGTCGGCGCGGGTGTCGTCGCAGTCGTCGTCGTTTTCGACCGCGCCGACGCAGGCCTCCAGCGACGTCGTGGGGTCCCCGAAGCCGTCGCCGTCGGCGTCGGCCCAGAAGGTGCCGGTCACGCCCTCGTCGGCGACGCCGTCGCAGTCCTGATCCACGCCGTCACACACCTCCTCCTGGCCGGGGCGGATCGCGGGGTCGGCGTCGTCGCAGTCGCCCTGGTCGACGGTGAAGCCGTCGGCGTCGACGTCCTCGACCGCGGTGTCGGTGGCGGTGTCGTCGAGCGCCGTGTCGGGGTCGGTGAGCCCGCCGGTGTCGGGGTCGTCGATGCCGGCGGTGTCCGGCTTGAAGTCATCGGGATCTTGGCGGCAGGCGACGAGGGCCAGGAGGACGAGGAGGCGCATGCGGCGGAGGATACTCCGATCCGGGCTGGACAGTTGCGCGCGCCGATGGGTGCCCCCCCTGTCAACCGCGTTCCGCGTCCGGGATGCGAAAGCGTACGGCATCCCTGGGAACGCGCCGGGTCGCCGGGTCCGGGCGGTTGACACAGCGACCGTGCACGCTACCTTCCGCGCCAATCGAGGGTCCTTCGGACCGAAGGACTGGCCGGTGGACAGGGTCGTGCTCGCGGAGCAACCAATCGTGGAGATGACGCGCGAGGAGCGGGCCCGGGTCCTCCGCGAGCGCATCGACGAGGTCTTCGCGTTGGTCGACCCCGCCGACGCCCTCCCCAGGTTGGAAGCGCGCCTCGCCGCCGCGCCCCCCGAACGCGCCGCCGAAGAGCAGCTGCTCCTCGGGATCGCGCAGCGCCGGGCGAAGCTGTTCCTGCCCGCGCTCCTAAGCTTCGACGAAGCCGAGTACGCGGCGGAGCGCGCGGACGACACGCTCCTCTTGATGCACGTCAGCCAGCAGCTCGGCATCACCTCGGGGATGACGGGGGACCGCCACCGCGCTCGCGCCGCGCTCCTGCGCACGGACGCCGCCGCCGCGCGCCTCGGGGACGTGCGCGCGCGGGTCGTGGCGCTCAGCAACCTCGGCTACCTGCACGGAGAGCAGGACCAGCCGATCCCGTACCGGGAGCACACCGAGCGGGCGCTCGGCTTTGCCCGCGAGGTCGGGCATCCCCGGCTGATCGCGAGCTGCCTGTGCAACCTCGCGGGTGCGTTGACCCGCCTGCACCTCTTCGACGAGGCCCGCGCCGCGTACGACGAGGGCGAATCGCTCGCGGAGTTGGCCGGCTGGGAGATCGGCAAGGCGCGCTTCGTCTCGGGGCGTGCCACCCTGCTCTGCGAGGAGGGGGCGCTCGACGAGGGCGACCTCGTCTACGACCAGAGCATCGAGCTCTTCCGCCAGCTCGGCGATTTCTACCAGATCGCGCGTACGTCCGGCCTCCGGGGCGGCTTCCACCTCGACGCGGGCCGGCCCGCGAGCGCGCTGCGCCACTACGACATCGCGCTGGAGCTGGCGAAGACCTGGGCCTTCGAGGGCGTTCCGGCGGACCTCCTCGAGCGCCGCGCCGCCGCGATGGAGCAGGTCGGCGACCTCGCGGGCGCGCTGGAGTCCCTCCGGGCGCTCGCGGTGCTCCGCAAGCGCAGCGAAGACGACCGGGCGAGCCAGCGGGAAGATGTCGACAAGGCTCGCGCCATCGCGATGAAGGCGCGTTGGCAGGCGGAGGACGAACGCCGGCGGAGCCGCGAGCTGCAGCGCACGAACGAGCTCCTGCGCGCGGCGCTGGCGCGGGAGGAGGCGCTCCGCGCCGAGGTCGAACGCCTCGCGCGGACCGACAGCCTGACCGGGCTCGCCAACCGTCGCTTCACCCAGGAGCTGCTCGACCGCGAGATCGCGCGCGCCCGGCGGACGGGCTCCCCGCTGTGCGTGGCGCTGCTCGACGTGGACCACTTCAAGGCCATCAACGACACGCACGGGCACGCCGCGGGGGACCTCGCGCTCGAGGAGATCGGGCGGCGGCTCCAAGGCACGGTGCGCGCGTCGGACATCGTCGGGCGGTGGGGCGGCGAGGAGTTCCTCGTGGTCTTCACCGACTCCACCCCCGAGGTCGGGCTCGCGGCCGCCGAGCGGCTCCGGAGCGTGGTCGCCGCGGAGCCGGTGCGGGTCGCGCCGGGGGTGGGCGTGCGCGTCACCCTGAGCGCGGGCATCGTGGGGCGCCTCCAGGACGAGCCGCTCGAGGGCGACCTCGTGGCCGCCGCCGATCGCGCGCTCTACGCGGCGAAGGCGCGGGGCCGGAACTGCGTGGTGGAGGGGTCGGGGACCTAAGTGCCGATCCGGGAGATCGGCAAGACAGGCCAGGAAACGAGGGGGAAGGCGACCAGTAGAGGGAGCGCGAGAGGGGGCGACGAGGGGCGAGAGGGGGCGACGAGGGGCGAGCGGGGACGAGAACGGGGATCGTTGTGTCCCGCCCGTTTGCGCCTCCATTTCGTCATCACCATTATCTCCGGCGCGCGGCGGAGAGCATCTCTTCAAGCTCCCTCAGCCCGGCATTGTGCGGCAGCTCTTGGCGCAGCTCTCGGAGAAGGCACTCCACGCCACCGTCGAGTCCTCCTTGGTCGGCGAAGCGCACCGCGGCTCGCCAGCGGTCTTCAGGGTTCGTCCCGTACGGGAGCTTCCTCCGCGAACCTCCTGCACGCTCCCAGACTTCGTCGAGCTGGTCGGGCAGAAGCTCGGCCGCAAGGCTTCCAACGCGCTCGCAAAGAACTTGAGTATCGGGCGTTCCTCCGGTCCGCCACGACAGCCAGAAGCGATCCCACGGGGGGAGAAGCTCAGCGACAGCGATTGCGACCGGCACGAGTTCACTCGAACCTCGCGCTAGATCATAGATCGCCCTGGCCGCCCGCCCCCACCGTCGGCCGAGCACCGCCCCCCCGAGAGCCGCACTATACGCGGCCCACTCCGAAGCGCGGCGCGCTCGGAGCCACGTTACGAACTGCCCTTCGTCGAGCGGCAGGCCCCAGTGAAGCGCGGATATCGCCACGCGCGGCGAGGGAGTGTCCTGCTGAAGCACGGCGAGGATTGCCTCAGATAGAGCACCCTCTGGAGCTTCAACAGACTCCCCTCGCTCCACCCGCACGACGATGTCCTTTGCGACGGCGTCGAGGAGACTACCGCGCGCGGGAGGGCGAAGAGATGTCCAGAGATCCGCCCGACGCGGGTGTGCGGCAGCTACGCCGCCTAGGTCGCGTGCGAGAATGCCGAGAAGTCCGTCGACATCTACACCTTCGAGCGACAAGCCAAGCAGGGTCGCGGCTGTCGAGGCGACATCAACACCCGGAGGCCATGCCGGTCCTCCGGCCGCAATGTGGGCGGCCCAGAGGGATCGCCAGCCCTCGATGGTGGCGTCGAGACCGCGAAGCAAGTGTGGCTCGCGGACAGTTCGGTCAGCTACCAGTTTCACCAGCGCGGCAGCGCGACACCTCGCAGCCTCCGCCGCCACCGCTTCCCCAGGTAGACGGTCCACTAGGTAGGCGAGGCCCGGCAGGGAATCGCCCCGGAATGTCCGCTGCTGCGTGAGTGCCTCCGTCACCGAGTAGGCGCAAGAAAGTGCCCATGCGTGGAGCCGGGACCAACCACGGCGCGCGGCTTCTCCGCGGAGTCGCTCCAACGCAGGCGCAGCGAATTTCGTCGTTTCCGCGACCGCCAACAAGCGATCCTCAATACGCACAGACCGCGGAAGCACACCCTCAAGCAGTTCGCCTTCCACGGGTCCCGAGAGCCATCGGAGCGCTGCCGCGCCCCAGCGCGCGTCGGGATCCGAGAGGCCGGCCCTGAGGATGTCGCCCACCGCAGTCGCCCACCATTCCTCCGTCCGTCCGGGCGAAAGCATGGATAGACAGCGCACGATGTCTTCATCCTCAAGCGAAGGAGCGTGCACCCGAACCCATCGTCGGACCGCCCCCGCCACGTCGCCGGGTGGTTGGACGAGCGCCAGGTCGATGTTCGCTAACCCGAAGACAAGGGCCGGTTGCGCTTCGGTAAGGCCTACCTCAATGCCGCGGATCGCGCGCGCCTTCAGTTCCGCAAGTTGCGACGCCCCCGGAGCGACCGCGAGCAGACTACGTAAAGTCTCAAGAGCCCGTTGACCGTCCGGGTGCGCTCGCCATGCGTCGATTTTCTCGGCAGCCCTGGCCGCTCGCCGCAGCCCGGAAAGGTCGGAACCCATGTCCAGACCAGCGAGGACTTCTCCGAGACTCGCATCGGCCGTTCCTGCGAGCCACTTCGCCGCTCGGCTCGGTGTCGTCGGTGCCGTTGCCGAACTAACGAGCCTCCAACCAGTCCATTGCGGAACACGCTCGAGGGGAATCCCAAATAGCCAAGGCGGGGCTACCGACTCCGGGGCCTGCGGCGGGCTGACCGCGGCTCTTGCCGAGAATGACCGTCGTGCTGCAGGCCACAGGCGCTCCCACAGGGCCACGACGACGGACGGCCAGAGGTCCAAACCGACAAACACCGTCCTTCCGGGAGGAGGCTCCAACAGAGCCTCGGCGAGCACAGCCGTTAGCTCACTCGCGGCCGCCGAGACCTCAAGGCCCGAGAGTTCGAGGAGCACCCCTCGAAGATCGTCGACCGACCCAGCGTCGGCAACCGGCCACGCAGCGACCTCGCTGCGAGCCATCCCTCCCCTCGCCGCGGTCTCGTCAGGCACCGTCCACCAGATGGCCCAGAGATCACCGACCGGTCCGCATCCCACCGCGGGCCACCACCGGTCACCCGGTCCGTACGAGCCGGGGGGCTTGTCCGTCAGGCCCAGCAACTCGACAGGCACCGGCTTGGGCCCGTTCCACTCCAGCATCGCGTGGCTGTTGTCGCGCGCCCCAAAGCGGCCGCGGAAAGGCGGCTTCATTCGAGGCCAAGCAGCCAGGCCAGGGGAAGCGTCAGGTCCTCGCTGCGAGGCCCACCCTCGGGAGGGAGTACCCAGCCCTGCCGCTCGGGCCCATCCTCGATGAACTGCTCGTCCTCGCTGTCAAGCGTCAGCGGCCGCCCGAGCGATGACAGGCCCCACACGCTAACTGCGTCCGGCATCCAGTTCGCAGCAATGAACGACATGAGTAGAGGAAGTCGCTCCGAGAGCACCGCTCGCGGCGTTAGGTTCGAAGGCGCCAGTTCGTCATAGCAGGTGAGCAGAACGGCAAGTCGCGGGCGAGAGAGCGGCTGGGTAACACCGAATTCCGAGACGTGTAGCAGAAGTTGCAGCATCTCAACAAGGCGCGCATTGGCGTCCCACGATCCCGCCCGCGCAGCTGCCACTTGCCTTTCGATAGGCGAGCGCGTAAGTTCTGCGACTGCGTCGGGGTAGGTCACCTCGCCTTGCAGTCGCACGAGTAGTGCCCAACCTTCCGCGGCGGCAAGGCGATCACGCCACCGTGAGGCGACCGCCCGATGTTCTGTGATCGCCTTGAGCTGTTCGCCACCGTAGTCCGGCCACCTCAAGTCGACCGCTACGCCGCCGCGGCTTACCAGGGGCAGGGCGACATCCGCCCACATTGCGCTCGATGTGTGGTCCGCCGCGCGACCATTTTCGAGGCACCGGAACACCTCCTCCAAAGCGCTCAGATCGGGGGGCGTCCCGGCGTCCCGACGGAGCGACAGCGCTCCCGGGCGCCGACGGAGCCGGCCGTAGAGTTGGCCTGCGTAGTGCGTCTTTCCGCTGTTTGGTCCGCCAAGGACAACCCCATCAAGACTGCGCATTGAAACCTCGGAACGCCGCGAAGGATGCGCCCCCGAGCACAGGAGCGTCAATCGGCCGGGAACGAGGAGGAGTCCAGGCGGCTTGAATCGCGCCCTCAACTGCTGCGGCGAGCGTCTCTGGCCGCTCCGCGGTTGATTCGACCTCCCGTGCGTGCGGAATCAGAGCGCGCAGGGACTCGCTGATCGACGTCCGAACTCGGGTTGCAGGAGCGATGTCGGACTTCGCCCAAACGAGGATCGTAGGGCGACCCGCGACATGATCTGACAATCGCTCGATGATCTGCCGAATGTCGCTGCGCGCTTGACCTCGCTCCGGCCCGGCAAGTCGCTTGCAGTCTACAACGAGCATGAAGGCGTCAGCGTGGCGCACAACCCACCGCGCGCCCTCAGCTTCAGGGGCGTCCTCCTTGATCGACCACCTGGTGAACCACTCCCCGGGTGCATCCGTCAGGAGCACGTCCCGAAAGGAACCGCGTCGCTCTCGCAGAGCCAGATGCAGCAGCCCGGGCACTCTCGCGGTGCCCCGCGGCGTATGCGGGGGGAACGAGGGCGCACGCGCGGCGTCCTCGTACCGGAGCCACGCCGACAGCGCTTCCCATGCTCCAAGCGTGCGGGAGCCTGCGAATCTCGCCCCCGCGAGCTGGTGGCCTCGAAGGCACGCCAGGTAGGTGCCCACGAGCAGGGTGGTCTTCCCTGCGTCATGGGCCCCAAGCGCTCCAACCAGAAGTGAACGGCCCCGGGGAAGGAGGTTGCCAAGGTCCGTCAATCCCAGGGCAGCCCCCGACCAGTGAGCCCGATACGCGTCTTCGGCGGCGGAAGCGGCCGCGGTTGCTTCACTCTGCGTGCTGGAGACGGTGTTCCAGTGCGGGCAGTGGGTGGCGTGGTCCCTTTCTCCCACCGCACAGCCCTCACCGTCGCCGACATGGCAGGCGGGATTCGAACATCGCATTTTCACTTCCTGCCTCCCGCGATCTCGACCGCCTGCTCCTGCCGGAAGATGGCGTGGGCGAATTGCGGCAGGGTCAGCTCGGGATCCTCGCGCAGCGGCGAGCGCGCCAATTCCGTCCCAATCAAGAACTCCCGCTCACCTGCCGCCAGAAGCACCAAGTCCCGCAGCCCGAGGCGGCCGACTGTCCGCAGCCCTTCGCCGCCCAGCAAATACGCGGGCGGGAGGCTCGTCCGTGCTGCCCTGAGTTCTGTGAGTAGTTGGGTGAAGCGGACCGGATGATTGTGCCCGGCGCCTGGAAGACGACCGACCGCCTCGGCGAGGAGGTACCCGACGCTGGCCGGCGCCGGGCTCGGCATGAGCTCGTGAAGGTCCTTGGCCATGAGGAACGCCGCAACCACCGGCGAAACCTCGCGGTAGCTGCGTCGGAGTACCGGCGAGTAGAGCGCCTCGGCCCACCAGAGCGCCTCAAGCTGCGTTGATGCCACTTCTCGTTGGGCGAGCGCGGATTGATGAGCGCTCTCCAGCCACTTCCTCTGGGTCTCAAAGGCGTTCTGAACCTCAGAAACAAACGCGGTCTGTGCTGTCGCCTGATGCTGGAAGCCGTCCGACAGCCGCTTCATTACGTCGGCCCCGACCGCGTCGAGTTCATCAGCCAAGAGCGCCGCCATCCTGTCAGTGAATTCCCAAGACCAGCTCTGCGCTTGGTTGGACCAATGGGGGTTGGGATTCGGTCCTGCCGTATTCCGGTAATTGGGCCCCGCGGAGGCGCCGACCCGCTGAATCAGCGTGTTGCGGTCAACGTTGCGTGCCGCTACGGCGGGGACTGGAGCAGCAGCGGTGAGCTTCGGCGGCGTCGGTTTCTTCGCCGTGGGCGCGGCTCCATCCTTCATGGCCTCGCCTTCGCAGGCCTCGGCCCACCGCAGCACAAGAGCCCGAACTGCCGGCTCTTCCCGCCCGAGGCGCACCTGCGGGAGATGGTCAGCCGCCGCAAGCCAGAGAACCGCTGACAACCGTTCCTCGCCGACCGAAGCGCAGGCGTCGAGGAGAATCGCCCGATACCAATTCACGGGCTTGTCCGGGAAAACCGAACTCAATGAGCGCCACTCCGCCACGAGCGCCCGCTCTGCCCTGACGACGGCCGGGTCGTCAGGGGGTACGTCCGGGTCCATGCCCGCGAGAACAGCGCCGATCAGCAGCGGCGGGTCTGCCTTCAACTCAGCAGCGACGGCCGACGATGCCTTCTCCATTTTGGAAACCCGGCCGTCGTCGCCATCGAGCTTCTCGATGAACCCCGTGGTCAGAACGTCATTTAGGAAGGCCGACATCAGGTGTACTCCAAGGCGTGGCGATCAATCAACTAATGCGCAACGGCGGTCGCAGCGAGCGCGGCAAGGAAGACCTTTACCGCCTCGGAGGTGCCAGCCTTTACGACCCCCTCAAGGGCACCCTTCTTCAGCTCACCCGCGATCGCCGTCAGGGTGTCGCGGAACTCGCTCCGTCGCGCCGGGGCAAGGCGTCCCTCCATCGCAGGGCAAATCGCGGCAAACGCATCGACCTCGTCCTTAACCTCCCAATCCGCCAACAGGGTCAGCGTGTCGGCGGGGCCCAGCTCTTCGGGGGCCGCCTCGAAACTCTCGACAACACGCAGGGCCGCCGCCGCATCCGCCGGCCTTGCCAGGGTGGCGAGCTGCCCGATGAGCGTACTGTTATTGGGTAGATCCTCGAGCGCCACCTTCAGCACCGCGGCGGGTCGGACATTGGCCCCGCGCAGGCTGCGCAGCCACAGGTTCTGCCAAAGGTCACGTGGTCGCGGGATATTCTCGACCTCGCTGTTCCTCCCACCCGCTCGGACCCAGACGGCCCGAGCGTCGCGGACGTCAGGGTACTCCTCCGCGAGGACAGCGATGAGATCGACCGAAGTGGACATTATGGATGAATCCTGGTGGGGTGTGATCGTGACGCGCAGCGCCAGCGAAGTCAACGTAGGGGGTGACGAGGAGACGGCGGGTTCGGCGAGGCTGCCCCCCCTCGCCGAGACTCGGGCCCGGTGTCCGCCCGGCTCGGGGAGTGGGTCGCACAGGTCACTGAACCGTGAGGCTCTCCGTAGAGGGGCATCTGCATCGGTATTCTTGGATGGGACGAGGCTCGCATCGGCCTCAACCTTTGATGACACGCCTTCGTCTTCCCCTTCCTGCATCGTGCTGTTCGGTCGCCGCGTCGGAAGCGGCTGTCCCTCGAACTCTATGAGTCCGCCGGAGGTCGCGCGTGCGCCGAAGACACGCCCGATGCGCTCCCAGTTCAGCGCCGGAAGCGTTGCCGCCACCTCGACGTCCTCGATTGCGACATCGCCGATAGAAAACCAAATGGACTTGGCCCATTCCGGGCCGGCGGCTCGCTGTGCATTGCCCGCGGCCTCCTGAAGCGTAGGCCACGCCTCTCGTTGTCGCCCCCAATCTGCGGGCAGCTCGTCGGGGGAAACACGCTGCGCGTCGCGCATCCCCGCCCACCACAGCAGCGCTAGTGCCAGCTGTCGGGCGTCATGGTCGGCTACGAGGTTTATGACCGCTTGGATCACCGCCTCCACTCGTGTCGCCGCACGTCGTTGCATCGCGGCGAAGCTCTCGGTGGGCGCCGCGGGTGCTCGCACGATTGAAGAGGAGGTCCTCGCGATTCCGGCGGCCGAGGCCGTCTCGAACGCGAGCCGTTGAGCCAACAGCGGCCACCCACGAGCGGCGAGGCCCAAGCCCGCTTCGTGCGCGAAGGCAATCCCAGCAGCACGGGCCCCGCGCCTCACAACCTGCTCAATGAGTTGCCCGTGACCAGTGGGCTGCGGCGACAGCAGCTCGGTGCGTTTCTCGAGATCAGGGAACCGCCGCAGTTCCTCGGCCGCGGCCACGATGCCGACGAGGACCATGCGTCGCAGGGGGAGATGCTTGATATCGTGGTCGACAAGCTTCTTGGCCCGGCTGAAAAGTCGGTCGCGCAGGTTCGCGGGCAGGCGGTGTAGGTCGTCGACCACGAGGACGCCTTCCGGCAGCTCGCGAGCGTCGAGGAGTGCTTCCAAGCGGGGGCCCTCGGACCCCGAATCGAGAAAGTCTGTCGGCGCGGCCAGCCTGAGCTGTCGCGCCGCCCGGTCCACACCCGTCGTCTTCCCCGTGGCCGCCGGACCGGCGACAATTGCAATCGGGGAGTGGGCGAGGTGCCGGACCAGATCGAGTTCCAATGAGGTCTGTACCGTGGTTGCTTCGGACGGAATGCCGGCCGTCCGGAAGACGGCGGTGATCGGTGTGGCGACGGACAAGGTCTCGACGCGGGATCCACCAGCCGGGACCGCTACGAGAGACTCCCATGGCTGGGCACGAAGCTCCCCGAGCAGGTAGGCCAGAGCCGAGAGGACGCTCTCGTCAACTCCCTCACGTCGGGGCCGGCACTCTATGGTGGGAAATCCGACGAACCCCGCTTGTCCGAACCAGCCGGTCCCATACCGAACGACGATTGCCGTGCGAAGCGGAGCATCATCGACTTGGGTCTCATCGCCAATGCCCGACGAGAGCATCCGTCGGAGATCCTCGGACAGATGCCCGCTCCGCACGCTCTCGAGCGCCGTAAAATCCTCGTCGGCGTGAACCACCACCAAGGTTCGCGGTAGCCGCCAAACGGCCACCAGGTCGGTTCGCGAAAAGGAAGCGGCGAGGCAATAAAATAGCGGCGTTTCGGGGGCGAGCCCAACGTTCCGCATCGCAACGTGGAGTGCATCGGCCCGCGCCCGCCCACCGGCAGCGTGAAGATGAACAATTCGCACTTCGCCTCCGGGGATCGTAGCTCGACCAGCGCGCTCCTGAGTCTCGTGTTCCGGCATTGGGCGGTACGGCTCGGCGGCGAGTCCTGGGCCTTCGCCGGTGTGGCGAGTCTCGGTTGTTTGCGCAGAGGACAGGTGAGCCACGAGCTCCACCAGCGCCATGGGGCGCCACGTAGCGCGCCCCATCGTTGCTTGCGCCTGGGCACGCTGCCAGTAGAGTGCGCGCTGTTGGTGCTGGCGGGCAAGCCTGCCGAGTTCCTCCACGTCCTCCGCGGTGGCTCGGTTCTGCATCGTCACCACGATTGCTTCGCGCGCGCGGGCCGCCTCCATCCTCCCTGTGACTGGCACGAAACCGCCGCCGCGAGGCAGGTCCTCCTCTTCGGGATTCGGCGGATAGACTTCGGAAACTCGTTCATACAGCTTCCCAAGCTCTCGCGCCGGGATCTCGCCCCAGCCCGCTGCGCCCGGGCCACCTTGGAGGTCGCCGTTCCCGGCGAAAACGGCACCGACTACCGCATCGTCTTGCTGGAGGGCCTCCCATACCTGCGGCCACTCGCCGTGTCGCAGGCCACGCCTCAGGAGCGCCAAGATAGCATTCGACCTATGATCTTGGGTTGCCCCTGCCCCGCGAGCCAGCCGCGCCAGCGCCTCGTGTGTAGCATCCGGATCACCCCGGCCTACCAACAGCCGGAGGAGCCTCGCATCCGCCTCAGGCGGCAGGACACGTCGCCGAAGGCGATCAATGAGCCCGTGGCCCACCGCAGGTACCATTACCCGTACGGCCGTGTCCGTCAGAATTGTGGCGTCGGTCGGCTTCCCCTCGCGAACCGCGGCGTCGATCAACTCTAGAACGCGCGAGGCTCCGTGTGGTGCCATGCCCGCAAGCCGCTCTTGAAGTCGCGTGGAGATCTCCCAGGGCGGCAGCATGCCCGCCTTCTCCAGCAGGGTCGTCGCCCATTTCGCCCATACCTCGGGAGACAAACCGAGATCGGGACGCGCGTCGTCGCAAACTGCAAGGAGCTGAAACGCCCGCACGGCGGCGAGAAGGATGGACGGAAAGCTCGACTTGCCGAGCCACGTATCCTCGTTCGGCTCGGCGAGTGAGAGGAAGGCCCGACCCATGGCGAGTATTCGTGAGCGTGTTTCCTCCGGCGCGGCCTTCCACGTGGGAAACGTCCGAAGATCATCGTGGTACGGGTCCCCCCACCGTTCATGGTCAGGTGTCATCGGCAGCGTGCGTAAGACCCACGGCCAAACGCGCACAGGTTCCGATTCGCCCTGCGTCAGAAGCTCTTCAAGTCGGGTTTGCGGAGACTTTCCATCGGCGGGTCCAACCGGTTTAGGTGTGCGGTGCTTCGCACGTTCGGCGCGGAGCTTTTCCAGCGCCTCGTCCGTGAGAAGCGGCCCGAACGCCCATTCAAGGTGCTCGCGGACAATGCCGACCGAGGGGGCGATCGCCTCGCGGACGGTACGGACAACGTCATCATTCTCAACATCCACGATCTGCCGCGCCACGTCGATGAACTCTTCGCGGAGGAGAGGGTCCCTCTCTTCGGCTGATCTCGCGATCCAGTGGTCAAGGTCGGCAACAGTCGCGAGACGAACGGTCAGATGCCACGCGATCGGGTGGTCGAGCCAGTTGTCCCGCTTCGTGGGCGCCGCGCGGTGGAGCACGGCGAACGCGTCGGAGAACCAGTACCGACCACGCCCAGCACACTCACTTTGCAGTTGGAGCAAGCGAGCTTGCTCACGGACAGCGCCGAGAGTCGTAGCGAGCGCCTTCAACTCGCCGACGAGCAAGTGTTCCGAGGGGTAATCAGCCCGCGCTTCCACCTGTTGTCCGTGAGTCATGAGGCACGTGAGCAAGTGCTCCCACCGACGGGGGACCCATTCCCCCAGCATCGCGGCCAATAGGGACCTCCGACGTGTCGGCGCCGTCAGCATGTCCTCGGGAAGCTTTGCGGCCATATGGTGCGTAGCCAAGGCTAGCAGGAGTCTCGGGAGCCGCCGCGCTACCTCCGCGTGCGGCCAGTTCAGCGCGGCCACCTCCACGAGGTGTTCTGTGAAGCGATCGGATGCTGTCCAAGAGTCATCGTCTTCCAATTCCCGTTCGAGCCGGCCTGCAAGCCATCGACAGAGCTCGCCGACTAGCTTCAGATCTGTACGCAACGCCGCCGGCAGGTCGTATGAAAGGAAGGAATTGTAGGCTCCGAAGGAGCCTCGCCGTGGCAGGTGCGGCAGCATCGACGGCAATTCGCTGGATGAGATGTGTTCCGGAAACAACGTCATCAGGGCCACTCCCCTCAGTTCGTCATCTGGATCCTCCTCCTCCGGCAACGACAGCAGCCGGCGAATGCATGCCTCCCCCGTGCGGGTGACACTGGGATCCTGCAACGGGGCCCTTCCGGGAGGGGGTTTGACGAGGTGTCGGACGGCCCACGCCGCCGCTGTCCGCACGTTGGTGTCGGGTGTGCGGTCGTCCACCGTTGCGGCGACCTCCGCAAGGTGGACCACCAACTCGCACGCGGCGCGAGGGTCGCGAGCTGCAAGCGTCGGCATCACGGCCTCCGCGGCGTCGATCGCGACCCGTCGTGCGACGAACATCGTCGGACCTGAACTTGGCGCCTCTCCCTTAATCCAAGGGCCCAGCACGCGTTCGACTCCGGGAAAGTCGAGCGCGGATAGGTGATTTTCCCACCCCGTCGTGTTGTCCTGAAGGTCCCCGGCCGCGCACGCGTCGAGGATGGCGTCCAAAGTACGATGTCGAGCGGCCTCGCTGAGCGCAGCAGGGTCACCTCTGAGGATGACCTCCGGCTGCGTACGGATCACAGTGGCAAGCCAGCCTTCGTCCAACGAGCACAGCCAAGCAGCGACCTCCTCCATCTGGGGCGCGATCCGCCCCGCAGATCCGAGCACCTCCTGCAGGATGGCTGGCGCCGCATCATGCATGTGCAGGAATCGGGCTGCCAGGAACTCGGCGAAGCTCCGGTGGGCAAATGTGCGTATCCACCCGTCGTCACCAGCTTCCTCCACGAGGGTGAATGCCTCGCTGACTGCGGTGGTGTGCAGCTCATCCTTCGGAATGCGGCTGACCGCGGCGATGTCGTCGAGCGCGATCCGCTCGACCTCGGGCATCCTCTTCCGCTCGCAGAGGGCGGCGCAGTTGCCGAGCACGAGGGCAGCGGCAATCCAAGAGGCTGCCACAAGCGGGTCTGGGGTCGATGGTTCGGGAGGCCGCCTTCGCACGCGCGCGATGTCCCATTCGGTGAGGAGGCACCGCAGCCCGCCTTCGTACAGCGAAACGCGATCTGTCGGCAGCTCCCGCGCATGGAGTTCGCTGAGCATACGCAGCGTGACCGGGCGGGCGGCCAGCGGCTCGATACGGAGGCGCTGCACCGCCGCGAACAACCGTGCCGCGCGTTCCTCGGCCGCTCCGGCGTTCCGTCGTCTGAACCAGGCGGAGGCAAGGTCGGCCGCAGAGATACGATCAAGTGGCAGAAGCTCCATTACCCGAAACCGCTCGTCGCCTTCCCCGTAGAGGGAGCGCAGAGCCTCCTCCAGGCGCGGGGACCACGCTCCCGTCCTGCAGGTGATGCGCAGCCACAGCCGAGCGGTGGGCGTGCCGGCCAACACGCTCAGGATTGCCTCGGCGAGTCGGGGCGCAGACAGGAGCCCTTCGTCCAGCGCGTCGAGAAACAGATGCAGAGTGGCCCCGCCGGCTCGCCACTGGCGCCAGCCCTCCCGCGCGCAGAGGTCATCGACGAGTTCACTCGCGGACGGCCAGGCGGCGAGATGAACCACCTCGACCGCCACCCCCGCATCCCGTGTCGCGCGGGCAAGGCGCTGGATCTCCGTCGTCTTCCCAGTGCCCGCCTCTCCGAGGAGCACGAGGCAACGCACAGAGGCGAGCGCTACGGTCTCGATGGGTGAGTCCTCACCCGCCTGCTCCACGGGCTCGGGGCGCTCCGTGAACCCGTCCGGCATTGGGCGGCCGGGCGTCACTCTTCGCCACCATCTAGCGATCATCGCGGTCCCACGGGGCTAGGCGACGACGGTCGTGACGTGATGCGGCTCACCGGGGCCGGTGGCCCTGCCCCCCGAACCGCGTCACCGATGTCGCCGGGCCTGCCGCCGCTCATTTTCGCCGCTCCATCACGTAGCTGAACGCCCGTGCCGCTGCGACGTAACCGGCCTAAAGGCTCACAACCGCTGTGCGTCGCGCCGGACCGTGATCGGGCTCGCCGCCTCCGCACCTGTCCGCGCCGCTCCGCACCGCGCCCCTCCGCGTCCCACTGCAAATCCCCGCGGATCTCCGCAGAAGCCCCCGGCCCCGAGGTCCTTGAGACGCGGTCTTGTAACCGGCGCCGTCACCCCCGTGTGGCTCGCCATCCCCCGCGATCAGTGCCTGCTCCACCGCCGCCCGCTCCCGTAAAGCTCCGCCGTTTGCTCGTCCTCGCTCGGGAGAAGGACTACCCCGAGGAGTCCGCGCGCGTGCTACGCCCCGGCACCGCCGTCCGCTACGCGCTCGGGCTCGACCTGCTCATCCGCTACCTGGAGAAGGTGCATGGGAAGGGCGCTCCGCTGCCGCCATCCGTGCTCACCCGGCGCATGCTCTCGGACTGGTAGGCGACCTCAAGCACGGCGGTTTCCGCGGGCACGACCGGAGCGAGCCGACTCGCTGCAAGAACGTCGAGGTCGGCCAGGTCGCATGGAAGTGGCTCTACAACAACGACGAGTCCGGCGCCGAGATCCCGCTCCGCGAACGCTGCGCATGGCTCGCGAACCTGCGCAGCCGACGGTGTCCGCATCTGGACGGAAATGGACACGGTGATCGCCGCGCTCAAGGGCTGGCATCAGCGGCTCGCGATCGTCCTGCGCCTCACCGGCCTCCGCTGCCAGCAGCCGATGGGCCTGCGCTGCTCGGACCTCGACCTTGAGCGCGGGCGCCTGACTGTCCGCGGTGAGCTGGGCAAGAGCCGGCAGGAGCAGCGCGACCGCATCCTCCCGCCCGTAGAACACATCCCGGCGCTGAGGCCGCCGGCCAGTGGAGGCGCCGGGGACCACAGCCCCAGGGGTGAGGCCCCGGGGGTGAGGCGGCGCTACGTGCCGACCGTCGGGGGCGCGACCTTGATGCGGAAGCGCACGGCGTCCTCGCCGAGGCCGCAGGTGCCGAAGGCGGGCAGCACGGCGGGGTCGATGCCCTCGCGGGTGTAGCTGACGGTGAGCACATGCTCGGTCACGACGCAGGTGAACACGGAGGGGTAGGGCTCGAGCCCGCCGTCCTTGGCGCCGACGCGGCCGAGGGCCGTGTGGGTGACCGTGTAGTCGACGTAGGCGGCGGCGATGAGCTGGGCCTTGGTGGGCTCGCCGGCCCCCTGCGGCGCGGGATCGGCGTGGACGGGCACCACGGCGGGGAGCGGGCGGACGACCACGGTGCGCAGGGGCCGGGCATGGGCGTCCTCGCTGGAGAGCAGGGCGAGGAGGGGGAGGGACCACATGCGGGCTCCGAGCGGCTCGCCAAGGTAGCACCGGGGCGGGGGGTCGGGCGGGGGATGTGCGCCCCGCTTGACGGCACCACGCTCGGTCCTACCCTCCCGTCGGAGCTGACCATGCCGACTTTGCGAGCCAGGGACTTGGAGTGGTTGAAAGCCGGCTTCGGTGGAACGATCGTCCTTCCGGACGACGGTGCCTACGAGAGCGCGCGCACGATCTGGAACGCGATGATCGACAAGCGTCCCGCGGTCATCGCGCGGTGCGCGACCACGTCGGATGTCGTCCGCGCGGTGAGCTTCGCGAGGGACACGGGGCTCCTCCTCGCCATCCGCGGCGGCGGGCACAACATCGCCGGCAATGCCATGTGCGACGGTGGGCTCGTGGTCGACCTCTCCTCGATGAAGGCCGCGCGCGTCGACCCCGTGGGGCTCCGCGTCACCGTCGAGGGCGGCGCCACGCTCGCGGACCTGGACGCCGCCACGCAGGCCTACGGCCTCGCCACGCCGGTCGGGATCAACTCCACCACCGGCGTCGCCGGGCTGACGCTCGGTGGGGGCTTCGGTTGGCTCAGTCGCAAACATGGCATGACCGTCGACAACCTCGAATCCGCCGAGGTCGTGACCGCGGCCGGCGAGGTGGTGCGCGCGAGCGCGACCGAGCACCCAGACCTCTTCTGGGCGCTGCGCGGCGGCGGCGGCAACTTCGGGGTGGTCACCCGCTTCGAGTTCCGGCTCCACCGCGTCGGCCCGGACGTGCTGAGCGGGCTCATCGTGTACCCGATCGCCGAGGCGAAGACGGTGCTGCAGCGGTACCGCGACTTCCTCGCCGACGCGCCGGACGAGCTCTCCGTGTGGGCCTTCCTCCGCCGGGCGCCGCCGCTCCCGTTCCTCCCCCCACACGTCCACGGCACGGGCATGATCGCGCTCGCGTTGAGCTATTTTGGCGACCCGAAGCGGGGAGAGGCGCTCATCGAGCCGCTGCGCCGGTTCGGCGCTCCCCTGGGCGAGCACGTCGGCGTGCAGCCGTACGTCGCCTGGCAGCAGGCCTTCGACCCCTTGCTCACCGCCGGTGCACGCAACTATTGGAAGTCCCACAACTTCTCGACCCTGGAGGACGGGCTCTTCGACGCGGTCGTCGCCGCCGTCGGCACGCTGCCCTCCCCCCAGTGCGAGATCTTCCTCGGCGCCGTCGGCGGTGCCACGACCCGGCCGGCCGCGGATGCCACGGCGTATCCGAACCGGGACGCCCGGTTCATCCTCAATGTCCACGGCCGATGGGACGACCCCGCCGACGACACGCGCTGCATCGGCTGGGCGCGTGACTTCTTCCAGGCCTCGGCGCCCTTCGCGAGCGGCGGCGCCTACGTCAACTTCCTCACCGCCGACGAGGGCGGTCGCGTGCGCGCCGCGTACGGCCCGAACTACGCGCGCCTCGCCCGGGTGAAGCGCACGTACGACCCGAACAACCTCTTTCGCGTGAACCAGAACATCGCGCCGGCGTAGGTCACTCCCCGATCGGATCGACCAGCTCCGGCACCCGCCCATCCCGGACCGCGGCCACGAACGGTGTGAGCACGGCGGCGGCCTGCTCGCTCTCGTGGAGGGTGCTGTGGTCCGCGGGCTCCCAGGCCGCGCCGAGGTCGGGTTGGGTCTCCGACCATTGGAGGAGGCCCCCC
This sequence comes from Pseudomonadota bacterium, assembly GCA_030684355.1. Classification (GTDB taxonomy): domain Bacteria; phylum Myxococcota_A; class UBA796; order UBA796; family SXON01; genus CAJBVW01. The sequence goes on along the minus strand of JAUXTN010000030.1, from coordinate 2,026 downwards.
GTCGCGCCGTCGGCGAGGTTGCCCGCGAGGGCGCCCGACACGAAGGGCACGCCGGCGATGGAGAGGTGCTCGGTGCCGACCCCGGTGACCGCCAGGGCCTGGGCCAGCGCCGCCGTGGCGGAGTTGGGGACGATCATGTCGTCGAGCGCCATGAGCAGGACCACGTCGGGCCCCTCGGCGAGCGCGCGCCGGCGGGTGAGGGCCGCGGCGTGGACGAGGGGGTCGCCGGCGTCGATGAGGGTCTGGACGAGGGGGATGGCCCGCGCGAGATCGTCGGTGTCCCACTCGGCGGGGGTCATGACCGTGGCGATGACGCCGAAGCTGTCGGAGTCGAGCACGAGGTTCATGAGGCCGCCGCCGGGCACGATCAGCGTGCCCCCCTGCATCGCGGGGCTCCATGCCAGGAGCTCGGGGCCCATGATGCCCCCGAGGCTCGCACCGACGTATTGGATCCGCGTGCCGTCGAGGTCGAGGACGGTGTCTGCGTCGACGTCGAGCCCGCCCACGACGGCCTGGGTGATCTGGAGCTTGTCCCACGCCGAGGCGCGGAAGTTGTCACGCAACACGAGGGCGTCGAGGCTCGGCGGGGTCAGCGTGAAGCCGAACAGCGCCATGATCTGCTCCAGGGCGTCCCCGTCGGTGCGGAGCGGGTGGTCGCCGTGCTGCTGGGCGTCGACGGCCACGACGGCCATGCCCTCGCCCGCCACCACCTCCGCCATGAACTCGCATTGGCTCTTGCTGCCCCCCAGGCCATGCCCGCACACGGTCACCGGATAGGGGCCGGGCACATCGGCGGGGGGCAGCCACACGGCGACCGGCAGCGCATAGGTGGACTGTACCGCCACGTCTCCGTCAGGCACGATCCCATCGGCCGCGCGGTAGTCGCCGACGGTGATCGTGCCACGACAATCGCGCCATGCGCCCTCGTCGGCGCACGTCATGGGGGCGTCGAGCGGGAAGGCGCGGGTGGCGACGTCCGCGGCCACGGCGGCGTCGACAGCCTCGGCGGACTGGGTGGTGAAGACCACCATGGCGCCGACCTCCTCGGGGCCCCAACCCAAGGCCGCGAGCCCCTCGGCGTAGCGGTCTGCCAGCCTCACGCTTGGGTCGGTGAGGAGTGTGCGGAGCGCGGGCGACGGCGCGACACACCCCTCCTGCGTGGCGTCGCTGCGCACCGCCAGCACGCCGCGTGCGCCGGGTGGCAGGGGGCGCCAGGGCGTGACCGTCAAGGTGCGGCCCGAGTCGAGGGTGCCGAGCGTCACGTCGGGGCGGGTCCACGCGCCGTCGGCCTCGACGAGCAGGACCACGTCGAGCGTGGCGAGGTCGGGCAGGACCCCGCCGAACTGCATCACCAGCGCCGGGGTGAGGCCGAACCCGTCGAGCGTGCCGAGCTGTTCGAGCAGGTTGCGGTAGGTCTCGGGGAAGTCCGCGAGCGCGGGCGTGTCCGGCGCCATCGCGACGCGGAGGCCGGTGGCGGTCGCGGCGTCCTCCACGGTCCAGTGGTCGTCGGGGAAGGTGTGGAACGCCTCGTCGGGGGCGTAGCGGTAGTCGAGCTCGCCCTCGCAGAACACCACGGGCTCGGCGGAGTCGGGCGTGGGGGACGCGCACGCGAGGAGCAGGAAGAGCATGGCGGCATGGTACCGCGCGGGGGTGCCGGCCCACCAGGCAACCCGGTCCGCGCTGGACACTCCGCGCTGGACACACCGCGCTGGACACACCGTCGGGGCGCGGCTATCGTTCGCGGGCCGAGGTGTGTGTTGATTCGCTGGATGCAGGCCCTCCGAACCCGAGGTTGACCCAGGGACACCCCCGCCCGTAGCCCGGGTGGGTGGCCCTCGTCGCCCCCGCGCCGCCCCGATGGTGGCGCGCCGTTCCGCCTTGCATCCGCCCCGCTCCGGGGCCCGGACTCCCCATGCCACGCCCCCTCCCCCGGGCGCTCCGGCTGCCGCTCCACGCGGTGGCCGGACGCAACGACCTCGCGCGCCACGTCGCCCGCACCCTCCATCCGCGCGCGGCGGACCTGCCC
>JAUXTN010000252.1 GCA_030684355.1 Pseudomonadota bacterium | reverse complement strand
CCGCGCGAGGTGCGCGCAAGGCGGCGCCCCCGGCGCCGGTCCGGGCGCCGGCTCTGCGGCGCCCGACCGAGCCGCCCCGCGGCGAGCCTGCAGCGGACCGGCCCCCGGCGTCCGCGACGGGGGACGCGCCCCGACCGCGTTACCCTCGCGCGGTGATCGTCAGAACCCGTCCCATCTCCCGCGCCACCACGATCCGCGCGCTCGATCGCCGGCTCATCGACGGCGTCGGCATCCCCAGCGCGCTCCTGATGGACCACGCCGCGCACCTCGTGGCCGACGCGATCCGGGCGCGGTTTCCCGACGCGCGCCGCGTGGTCGTGCTGGTCGGGCCCGGGAACAACGGCGGGGACGGGTACGCGGCGGCGCGGCACCTGGCGATCGCCGGGGTCGCGGTCCGGGTGGTGCCGGTGATGGCCGCGCGCTCGCCCGAGTGCGTGCTGCACGCGGGGATCGCCGAGCGGCTGGGCCTCGTGGCGCCGGTGCCGCAGGTGTGGGCAACGCTCTTCGACGGCGCGCCGCCAGACCTCTACGTCGACGCCATCTTCGGCACCGGCCAGCGCGCCCCCGTCGAGGTCCCCGCGCTCCCGCCGATGGGCGCCCCGCTCGTCGCGCTCGACGTGCCGACGGGCATCGACGCCGACACGGGCGCGCGCGTGGGGGCGTTCCCGGCGGCGGACCACGTCGTGACCATCGGGCGCTTGAAGCCGTTCCTCTACGTGGACGTGGTGCCGTGGGACCTCGTCGACATCGGGGCCGAGCTGGTGGCCGCCGACGTCGAAGGGGCCCCGGAAGCGGTCCTCGTGCAGTCGCTCACGCCGACGCCGTTCGGCCGCAACGAGAGCAAGTGGTCGCGCGGGCACGTCGGGGTCTACGCGGGCTCGCCGGAGATGGCGGGGGCCGGCGCGTTGGCGGCGCGTGGGGCGCTGCGGGCGGGCGCGGGGCTCGTGACGCTGCTGGTGCCGAAGGAGGCGTGGAGCCGGCTGGGGACGCTCCCGCCGGAGGTGATGGTGCGCGAGCGCGGCGACCTGGAGCGCTACGACGCGCTCGTGCTCGGACCGGGGCTGGGCCGCGGCGCGGACGCCGAGGTGCGTCGCATCTGGGCGGAGCTCGCCATCCCCTGCGTGTTCGACGCGGACGGCCTCAACGCGCTGGATGGGACGCCGTCCGCGCACCTCCGCCTCATCACCCCGCACGCCGGCGAGGCGGCGCGGCTCCTCGGGAACCCCTGGCGCACGTTGGAGGCGGACCGGCTCGCGACGGCGGCGCGGCTCCGGGCCATCGCGCCCGCCATCTACAAGGGGGCCTGCCCCATCGTGACCGGCGCGCCGTTGCGGGTCGTCGAGGGGGGGCTGCCGCAGATGGCCACGGGCGGGAGCGGGGACGTGCTCTCGGGGGTGTGCGGGGCGCTCCTCGCGCGGCTGCGGCCCCAGGATCGCGATGGCGTCGAGGCCGTTGCGCTGGAGGCCGCGTGGCTGCACCAACGCGCGGGGGCCCTCGCCGGGCCGGTCGGCATCGGGGCGGCCGACATCGCCGACGCGTTGCCGAGGGCGCGCTGACAGTGGGAGGAGCGCTGTTCCCGGGCGCGACCACCCCGTTTCCGGGCACGCCCGCGGCGCTCCCCGAGGGCTTCGTCTACCTCCCCGACGCCATCCCCGACGCGGACGCCCACCTCGCCGGGCTCGTCGACGAGGTGCCGTGGGAGGACCACGTGTTCCGCATCTTCGGGCGTACGATGCCGATGCCGCGGCGCATCGCCTGGTACGGCGAGGTCGACTACGGCTACTCGGGCGTCATCCACCCGGCGCGGCCGTTCTCGCCCCGCATCGCGACGATCGCGGCCGAAGTCGAACGCCTCACGACGTTCCGGTTCAACACCGTGCTCGTCAACCTCTACCGCGGCGGCGCGGACAGCATGGGCTGGCACGCCGACGACGACTACCCGCCGGCGGAGACCGCCGCGATCGCGTCAGTGTCGTTCGGGGCCGCGCGGCGGTTCGACCTGCGCGCGCGGGAGGGGGATCGGCGGGCGTCCCTCGTGTTGGGGCACGGCAGCGTGCTCGTCATGGGCGAGGGGACGCAGCCGGCGTGGCGCCACCAGCTCCCGAAGACCCGCGCGGACGTAGGTGCCCGGGTGAACCTCACCTTCCGGAGCATCGCCGCGCGAAACGTACGGTGACCCTTGACGTTCGGCGTGCGCATGCGCATCTCATGCGCCGATGCGACGCCTGATTTCGCCCGACCCCGAGACCACCGCCGCCCTCGGAGGCCGCGTCGCCGCGCGCCTCTTCGAAGGCGCCGTGGTGCTGCTCAGCGGGGACCTCGGCGCGGGAAAGACCTGCTTCTCCCAGGGCCTGGCGCGGGGGCTGGGCGTCGAGGGGCCGGTACAGAGCCCGACGTTCGTGCTCGTGATGGAGTACCCCGAGGCGCGCGTGCCGCTCCGCCACGCCGACCTGTACCGGCTCGATCGCGAAGTGGAGGCCGTGGCGCTGGGGTTGGAGGAGCGCGTCGGGTACGATGGGGCCTGGGTGATCGAGTGGTCCGACCGCTTTCCCGACCTCTGGCCCGCCGATCGGCTGGAGCTCACGTTCCGACACGCACCGGAGGGCCGGATCATCGAGGCCGTGGCCACCGGGCCGCTCCACGCGCCGCTCCTGGAGGCCTTTCCCGCCGCGCCGGCCGTCGCGTGACGGGCCCGGCCGGTGCCGTGGGCGGTGCTCCTTCTGGGCCTGGAGCACCGCGGGCGCCCTCCGCCGACCCCGTGATCGCGCCGCCCCGCATGCCCGACCGTGCCGTTCGCGCGTCGGCGTTCGTGGGGCTCCTGTTCACGGCGGGCCTGTGGTTCGGCGGCCCCGAGCCGGTGGACGCCCGCGTGGTGCGCCTGGTAGGGGTGCCCGCGCCCGGCTGGTACGAGGCGGACGACCTCGCCGCCGCCGCCCGCGCCGCGGGGGGCACGCCGGCACGCCTCGCGTCGGGCCCGGTCGTGGACGGCGCGACGGTCCGCCTCGTGGCCGGGTGGGCGGTGCCGGAGCGGGAATTGGCGCCCGTGGCGACGCGCGTGTTCGGCGGGCGGGTGTCGCTCAATCGGGCCTCCCAGGCGGAGCTCGAAGGGCTCCCGGGCATCGGGCCGGCGCTCGCCGCGCGGATCGTAGCGGGGCGGCCCTACGAGACGGTGGCGGACGTCGACCGCGTGAAGGGTGTGGGCCCCGCCAAGCTACGGGGGATCGCACCCCTGGTCGCCCCATGATCTACCTCGACCACAACGCGACCTCGCCGCTGTGCGACGCGGCGCTGGAAGCGATGATGCCCTGGTTCGGCATCCCGACCAACCCGTTCTCCGCGCACCGGTACGGGCGCGCGGCGGCGGCGGCGGTCGACCGCGCGCGGGGGCAGGTGGCCGCCCTGGCGGGGTGGACCCGCGACGGGGTCTACTTCACGTCGGGCGCCACGGAGGCGAACAACACCGTGCTCTCGCGCGGCCGTTGGATGGTGAGCGCGGTCGAGCACCCATCGGTGTACGTGTGGGCGGACGCCTTCCTCGGCGTCGACGAGTGCGGCCGCGTCCGGCTCGAGGAGCTCGCGGCGCCCGGCGCGCTCGACGGGTTCGACGGCCTCTCGGTCATGCTCGCGAACAACGAGACCGGGGTGATCGCCCCCATCGTGGAGATCGCCAAGATCGCCCGGGGCGCGGGTGTCCTCCTCCATGTGGACGCGAGCCAGGCCCCCGGCCGCATCCCGATGCGCATCGCGGCCGACTTCGTGACCTTGTCCGCGCACAAGTTCGGCGGACCGCAGGGGATGGGGGCGCTGCTCGTACGCGCGGGCCTCTCGCCGGAGCCGCTCCTCCGCGGCGGGCCGCAGGAGCGCGGGCGGCGCGCGGGGACCCCCAACGTCGCCGGCATCGTCGGCATGGGCGCGGCGGCGGCGGCCACGTTCCCGGCGATGAGCCCCGCGCGGCGGGATCGCCTCGAGCGCGCGCTCGTCGCAATCGGAGGGCGGGTCGCGGGCGCGGGCGCGGATCGCCTCCCCAACACGACGGCCGTGGCGTTCGACGGCATCGAGGCCGCGGACCTCGTGATGGCCCTCGACCTCGAAGGGGTGGCGGTCTCCGCGGGCAGCGCCTGCTCGTCGGGCGCCGCCGAGCCCTCCCACGTCCTGCGTGCCATGGGGTTCGCCGGGAGCGCGGTGCGCTTCTCGCTCGACGCCGGCACCTCCGACGCCGACGTCGACGAGGCCGCCGCCGCGGTCGCGCGGGTGTTGGCCCGCCTGCCGTGACACGCCCGTCCACGGGTTAGACGGCGCGATGCGTATCGTCGTCGCGATGTCCGGCGGGGTGGACTCGTCCGTGGCTGCCGCGCTCCTGCACGAGCAGGGGCACGAGGTCATCGGGGTCCACATGAAGCTCCACGATGTGGGAGAGGGGGCCCCTGCGAGCGGCGCCGGCGGCGGAAGCCATTGTTGTGGCTTGGACGACGCCCTCGATGCGCGTCGTGTCGCTGATACGCTCGGCGTGCCCTTCTACGTCATGAACCTGCGCGACGCCTTCAAGGCCGCCGTGATGGACGACCTCGCCGAGAGCTACGTCCGCGGCTTCACGCCCAACCCCTGCGTGCAGTGCAACGGCGTGCTGAAGTTCCAGGTGCTCCTCGCGCGGGCGCGCGCCCTCGGCGCCGAAGCGCTGGCCACGGGCCACTACGCGCGCACCGAGGCGGGGCGGCTCTACATGGCCGCGGACCTCGACAAGGACCAGTCCTACTTCCTGTGGCCCGTCCGACCCGAGGCGCTGGCCCGCACGCGGTTCCCGCTCGGGGGCATGACCAAGCCGGAGGTGCGCGCGCACGCCGAGCGGCTGGGGCTCGCGACGGCGCAGAAGCCCGAGTCGATGGAGGTCTGCTTCCTCCCGGACGACGACCACGCGCGGTTCATCCGCGAGGCGCGCCCCGAGCTCGACGGCGTGGGGGACATCGTGGACGAGGGTGGGCGTGTGCTCGGACGTCACGACGGGTACTTCCGCTACACGGTCGGGCAGCGGCGCGGGCTCGGCATCGCGGCGGGGAGCCCCATCTACGTCCTCCGCATCGAGCCGGACACGCGGCGGGTCGTGGTCGGGCCGTCCGAGCGGCTCACCGAGCAGGGGCTGGTGGCGGCGCAGGTGAGCTGGCTGCGGCAGCCGGAGCCGGGCGAGACCGTGCTCGCGCGCATCCGGCACCGCGGGGCCCTGATCCCCTGCACGATCGAGGCGATGGATCCCCTCTCGCTGCGCTTCCACGCGCCCGCGCGTGCGGTGGCCCCCGGGCAGTCCGTGGTGCTCTACGCGGGCGACGAGGTCCTCGGCGGCGGCGTCATCCAGCGCGCCCGCGCCGCGGCCGCCGCATGAAGGGGTTCGCCGAATTGCACACCTTCCGCGATCCCGCGCTGCTCGAACAGGCGATGACCCACCCGTCCTACGCCAACGAGCACCCGGGCACGCCGACCTACCAGCGGCTCGAGTTCCTCGGGGACGCCGTGCTCCAGCTCATCGCGAGCGAGTTCCTGCTCGCGCGGTTCCCCGGGTGGGACGAGGGCGCCCTCTCGAAGGCGCGCGCCCGGCTGGTCGACCGCACGCACTGCGCCCAGCTCGCCGGGGATCTCGGCATCCACGCGGCGCTGCGCACCGAGCGCGGCCTCGCCGGTGGCGTGGCGCCCGGGAGCAAGGTGCTGGCGGACGCCTTCGAGGCCCTCGTGGCCGCGATCTACGTCGACGGCGGGCTGGAGTGCGCGCGGGACGCCATCACGCCGCTCCTCACGCCCAAGGCGGACGGGCTCGACGCGGACATGCTGAAGGACGCGAAGTCCGAATTGCAGGAGCGGTGCCAGGCGCGGCGCCTCCCGCTGCCGGTGTACGTCGATCGCGGACACACCGGCCCGGATCACGCGCGCGAGTACCACGTGACCGTGATGGTGGACGGCCAGGCACACGGCCCCGGCTCCGGGCGGAAGAAGCAGGTGGCCGAGGCCGCCGCCGCGCGGATGGCGCTCGCCGCGCTGGACGAGCAGCCGGAAGAGTAGGGGAGGGCAGGCGGGCCCGACGATCGCCATCCCGCGCCCCTCCTCGGGGGCACGGGGCCCAGCCGCGCGCCACGCCGAGGCCTCTGCGCGGCGAGCCCGATCCGGCGCCCTCGCCCGGTCCCAAGCCCGCTTCCACGATCGACGTTCCCGCGGCTTGCACCGGCGTTCTATGCTTCGCGGATGCAGTTCTTCGGTGGCGGGAAGCGAAGCATCCTCGAGAAGACGCTCACTGGGAGCTGGCGAAACCCCGAAGAGCGGGACGTGCTCCTCACCCAGCTCCGCGAGGCCGGGCTCCGCCCGGTGGAGGCCGTCCCGCTGCTCTGGCACACGGACAGCGCCGCGCGGCAGGTCGGCATCGACACGTTCCTGTCGCGCCCCGATCTGGCCGCCGTCAACGAGCTCATCGACCGATCCAACGAGCAACCCCAGCACCTCCGCGGCCACGTCGCGCGGATCTACGCCCGCGTTCCCTCCGACATCATGAGCAAGGTCGTCGACGACCTGCTCAATGACCGGACCACCCAGCGCAAGCGGCTCGGGTGGGAGGTGGCGCTCGTCTTGGGAGGCGACCTCCGCGCCCGCTACCTGGAGCGCGCGGTAAAGGAGGCGCCCGCCGCCGTGCGCATCCCGGCGCTCCAACGGCTCCTCCAGGATCGCGCCCCCGAGCAGCTCCTCGACCTCTTGATGGGCCTCGCGCGCGACCCCGACTCCCGCATCGCGGCCATCGCGCTCGAGAACGTCGTCAAGGTCAAGGACCCGCGCGTCCTCGAGCTGATGCTCGACCGCATGCAGAGCGGCGACGCCACGAGTCGCGACCTCGCCAAGCGCTGGCTCTCCGAGGCCGCGGGCGCCGATCCCACCGGGATCCGCCGCCGCATGATGGACCTCCTCGGCTCCGGCGACGACGCGACCCGCCACGTCTGCGTCGAGATCCTCCTCGCGTCCGGCCCGCCGGAGCAGGTGCTGATGGAGGTGCTGCTCTTCTGCCGCAACCTCGTCGGCTGGCTGCGCACGCGCATCCTGGAGACCCTCCGCACCTTCGGGGACCCCATCCTGCGCCCCGCCGTGGCCCTCCTCGGCCACCCCGACGAGGAGGTCCGCACCGCCGCCCTCGTCCTCGCCGAGAACTTCCACGATCCGCGCCTGGTCGAGCCGATCTGCCGCCTCCTCTCCGACGCGGACTGGTGGCTGCGCATCACCGCGTGCGACACCCTGGGCCGCCTGAAGGACGAGCGCGCGGTCCCGCACCTCGTGAAGGCCTTGGAGGACGAAGATTGCCGGTGGGCGGCCATCGACGGCCTCGCGCAGGTGGGATCGAGCCTCGCGCTCAAGCCCCTCGCCGGCATGCTCCGCGACCCGCGGCCGGAGGTGCGGATCGAGGTCATCCGGGCGTTCTCGCGCTTCACGGACCCGCGCCTCCTGACGCTCCTGGAGACCGTGAAGGAGAAGGACCCCTCGTCGGAGGTGCGCACGCGCGCATCCGAGGTGCTCCGCGACATGGAGGGGCGGCTCGACGTCACGGTGGGAGAGGCCGAGCAGGGCACGAGCGCGGTCTCCTCCGCCCGCCTGACGCGGCCCATCGACAAGCTCCTCGCGCAGATCCGCGAGCAGGGCGCGAGCGACCTGCACTTCACCGTCGACGAGCCGCCGTTCGTCCGCCTCGGCGGAAAGCTCTCCCGGATGGGCGGGATCGCGCCGCTCTCCGCGCAGACCACGCGGGACGCCCTGTTCTCCATCCTCACCGACAAGCAGCGGGCGATCCTGGAGGAGCACGGCGAGCTCGACTTCTGTCATGCCATCCCCGAGGTCGGGCGCTATCGTGTCAACGCCTTCCACCAACGGCGTGGCTGGTGCGCGTCGTTCCGTGTCATCCCCAACCTGCCACCGACCTTCGCGGACCTCCGGCTCCCCGGCCGGATGACAGAGCTCCTCGACTTCCACCAGGGGATCATCATCGTCAGCGGGCCGGCGGGCAGCGGCAAGAGCACCACGCTCGCGGCCATCGTCAACCTCATCAACGAGACGAAGGCCGACCACGTCATCACGCTGGAAGATCCCATCGAGTTCGTCCACCCGGTGAAGTCCGCGCTGGTGAACCAACGGGAGGTCGGCACGCACACGGTGAGCTTCGCGCGCGCGCTCCGGGCGGCGCTGCGCGAGGATCCCGACGTCATCGTGGTCGGCGAGATGCGGGACCCGGAGACCATCCGCCTCGCGCTCACCGCCGCGGAGACCGGCCACCTCGTCATCGGCACGCTGCACACCACCAGCGCCGTCGCGACCGTCGACCGCCTCGTGAAGAGCTTCCCCCCCGAGGAGCAGCCGCAGGTGCGCATGGGGCTCTCCGAGTCGCTGAAGTACGTGCTCTCCCAGTCGCTCCTGCCCCGCAAGGACGGGAAGGGCCGCGTGGCGGTCTACGAGGTGCTCAAGGGTACGTTGCCCGTGGGGAACCTGATTCGTGACAACAAGACGTTCCAACTGGCGAGCATGATGCAGATCGGGCGGAACGTCGGGATGCAGACGGTGGACGTCGCCCTCGCGGACCTCGTGGACGCCGGGCTCATCTCGCCCGAGGCCGCGTGGCGCCGCGCGGAGAAGCCGGAGACCTTCGAGCCGATGTGCGATCCCAACTTCCTGCGTGAACGGGGGGTGAGCGCATGAGCGTCAACCGCATCGACCGCTTCTTGAAGCTGATGAACGATCGTGGGGCGTCCGACCTCCACCTCTCGGTGGGGCGCCCCCCCATCTTCCGCCTGTCCGGCCGCATGGAGCCCATCCGCTACCGTGTGCTCGACGACCGCGACGTAGAGGGCTTCATCAAGCCCATCTCGCCGCCGCACCTGTGGGATGCCTACGTCCGCGACGGGGACGCCGACTACGCCTACGAGGTGCCCGGCCTGGCGCGTTTCCGTGTCAATCTGTTCCGCCAGCAGCGTGGCATGGGCGCGGTCTTCCGCATCATCCCGACCAAGCTCATGACGGTCGAGCAATTGGGGCTGCCCCCGAGCGTCAAGAAGCTCATGGCGCTCGACGGCGGGCTCGTGCTCGTGACGGGGCCCACGGGATCGGGCAAGTCCACGACCCTGTCCGCGATCATCCACGAGATGAACAGCACGCGCGCGATGCACTTCGTCACGATCGAGGACCCCATCGAGTTCGTCCACACCAACATCAAGTCGCTGGTGAGCCAGCGCGAGGTGGGCCCGCACTCGAAGTCGTTCACGGCGGCGCTCCGGGCGGCCGTGCGCGAGGATCCCGACTGCATCCTCGTGGGCGAGATGCGCGACCTCGAGACGATCGAGATGGCGCTGAAGGCCGCGGAGACCGGCCTCCTCGTGTTCGGCACGCTCCACACCAACTCCGCGTCCAAGACCATCGACCGCATCATCAACGTCTTCCCGACCGATCAGCAGGAGGGCGTGCGCGGCATCCTCGCCGGCGTGATCAAGGGCGTCCTTGCGCAACAGTTGCTGCGTCGGAAGGGTGGCGGGCGCGTCGCCGCGCTGGAGATCCTGTTTGGGACCCCCGCGCTCTCCGCGCTCATCCGCGAGGGCAAGACCCACCAGATCGCGGGCCTGCTCTCCCAAGGGAGGGCGCACGGGATGCTCGCGATGGACGAGAGCCTCCGCACGCTCGTCGAGAAGGACGCCATCGAGCCGCACGCGGCGCTGGAGAAGGCGCTCGACAAGGACGAGATGCGCAAGTGGTTGAAGGAGCGCGGCGCGGCGCTCCCCGACGAGGGCTGATGACGACGAATGGCCGGTGGGCCGGTTAGGGGGGCCGATGTCTTTTCATGCCGGAACCATCGGCCTCGTCGGCCGCCCCAACGCGGGCAAGTCCACCCTCCTGAATCGGCTCGTGGGCGCGAAGATCAGCGCGGTCTCGCACCGCCCGCAGACCACCCGCAACCGCGTCGCCGGGGTCTACACCACCGAGGCGCTCCAGGCCGTCCTCTGGGACACCCCAGGGCTGCACGAAGCGTGGACCCCCCTCAACGCCCACATGGTGCGCGAGGCCGAGCAGGTCCTCGCCGACGTCGACGCCGTGTGCTGGCTCATCGACGCCGAGCCGCTCGCCCGCGCGGCCAAGGCGGGCCGGGCGGTGTTCGACGCGGCGCTGCTCTCCGTGCTCGAGCGCGTGAAGGACCGCCCGCTCGTCATCGCGCTCAACAAGGTCGACCTCGTCGAGAAGGGCTGGCTCCTGCCGGTGCTCTCGGCCTTCCAGGAGGCTGAGGTCAAGGCGCCGATCGTGCCCGTGAGCGCGTCCTCGGGGGACGGCCTCGAGGCCCTCGTGGCCGAGTGGGAGAAGCTCCTGCCCGAGCAGCCCGCGATCTACCCGCCGGACCACGTGACCGACGCGCTCGAGCGCCAGATCTGCGCCGAGCTCATCCGCGAGCGGATCTTCGAGCACTGCGGGCAGGAGGTTCCCTACGCCTGCGCCGTCGAGATCGAACAATTCGACGAGTCGGCCCGGGAGACGGAGAACATCGTCCGGATTCACGCCCGCATTCTCGTCGAGAAGCCGAGCCAGAAGGCGATCCTCATCGGCAAGGCCGGCACGATGGTGAAGAAGATCGGAAGCGAGGCCCGCACGCAGCTGGCCGAGCTCCTGGATTGCCGGGTGCGGCTCGATCTCTTCGTTGTCGTCGAGAAGGACTGGACCTCGAACCCCCGCGCGTTGCGCGGGCTCGGGTACGCGTAACGATCCGGCGCCACGCGCGGCTGCCGGTGGATCCGGAGCGTCCGCCGGATTAGCCGGCCCCCGTGCTCCCCGTCGTCGCAATCGTCGGCCGACCCAACGTCGGCAAGTCTACCTTGTTCAACCGTCTCATCGGTACGCGCAAGGCCCTCGTCCACGATCGGCCCGGGGTGACCCGCGACCGCAATTACGAGACCGCGGCCTGGCAGGACCGCAGCTATCTCCTCGTCGATACGGGCGGGTTCGAGCCCGAGCCGGACGACACCTTGTTCGCCGCGATGCGACGCCAGTCGGAGACCGCGGTCGACGAGGCCGACGTCGTGATCCTCCTGGTGGACCGCCAGGCCGGCATCACGCCCGCCGACCAGCAGACGGCGGACCTCATCCGCGCCGCCGGCAAGCCGGTGATCCTCGCCGTCAACAAGTGCGACGTCGCCAACCACGACGACGAGGCCAACGAATTCTGGGAGCTCGGCTTCCGCGAGCTCGTGCCCGTCAGCGCGGAGCACGGACGTGGCATGTTCGAGCTGATGGACGCCGTGAGCGCCCACTTCCCCGCCGAGGCCGCCCCGGAGGCGGAGGACGCGGGTGAGATTCGCGTCTCCGTGCTCGGCCGCCCGAACGTCGGCAAGAGCACGCTGCTCAACCGCCTCCTCGGCGAGGACCGGCACGTCGTCAACGACGCCCCCGGCACCACGGTGGACTCGACGGACTCCACGATGGAGTACGACGGCACGAAGTTCCGGCTGGTCGACACCGCGGGCATCCGCCGCCGCGGCCGCATCGACGACCGCCTGGAGACCCTCATGGTGGGCGCCTCGATCCGCACGATCGAGCGCTGCCACATCGTGATGCTCGTGATCGACGGCGCGGAGGGCGTGACCGAGCAGGACGCCCACCTCGCGGCGCTGGTCGAAGAGCGCGGGCGCGCCCTCATCGTGCTCGTGAACAAGTGGGACCGCGTCCGCGAGATGGAGGACCGCAACGTCCACACCGTCGAGGACGAGTTCAGCCGCAAGCTCCCGCACGTCGCGCACGCGCCGGTGCTCTACATCTCGGCGCTCACGGGGAAGGGCACCGGCAAGGTGCTCGACACGGTGCGCTCGGTGTTCGAGTCGTTCAACCAGCGCGTCTCGACCGCCCGGCTCAACGAGTTCCTGCGCGAGGCCGTCGAAGCCTACTCGCCGCCGCAGCGCTACCACCACGCCGTGCGCCTGAACTACATGACGCAGGTGCGCGTGCGCCCGCCGACGTTCACGATCTTCTGCAACACCCCGGAAGGCGTGGGGGACGGCTACGACCGCTACCTCCAGAACCGCCTGCGGGACGTGTTCGGGTTCGCGGGCTCCCCGCTCCGCATCCAGTACCGACGCAAGCGCCGTCCGGGCGAGGCCAAGGAGGACGGGAGCGAGCCGGTGCCGAACGTGCCGCTGTTCGAGATGGTCGATCTCGACGGCGAGCATGACGAGGACATCGGCGAGGGCGACGAGGACACCAGCAAGGACGACGAGATCGGCGACGACGAGTACGTCGAGGAGGACACCGTTGACGCGGGGATCCCCGACGACGACGAAGAAGCGCTCGCCGAGGGCGACGAGGACGAAGAGGGCGACGAGGACGTCGAAGAGGGCGACGAGGACGAAGACGGCGCCGAGAAGTAGCCGCCTCTACCTGGGCGTGAACGTCAGCGAGTCCGAGTTGATACAGTAGCGCTTGCCGGTGGGCGCCGGGCCGTCGTCGAAGACGTGGCCCAGGTGCCCGCCGCAGCGGTGACACACGACCTCGTCGCGCACCATGCCGTACTTGGTGTCGGTCGCGACGTCGACCGCGTCGGGCTTGATCGGCCGCGTGTAGCTCGGCCAGCCCGTGCCGGAGTCGAACTTGTCCTTCGACGAGAACAGCTCCAGCCCGCACCCCGCGCAGGCGTAGACGCCCTCGCGGTGCTCGTCCCAATACGCGCCGGTGAAGGCGCGCTCGGTGTCCTTCTCGCGGAGGATCCGGTACTGGCTCGGCGTGAGCTGGCTGCGCCACTCCGCCTCGGTCTTCTGGACCTCGAACGCCTTGGGCGGGGCGTTCCCGGCCGCCGGCGTGGCGGCGCAGCCGAGCAGCGCGAGGATCGCGAAGAGGGCGGTGCGGACGGGCGAGGGGATCGGCATGGGGGACTCCGTGGGGAGAATACGCCCATCGCCGCGCCTCGGATCGTGGCGCGATCGTCGCGTTCTGTCACCTGACGCGGCACCCCCGCCCGGCGTGAGCGACCGGCCACCCCGCCGTCACCGCCCGCGGCCACCCCGGCGCGGCGCACCCTCGTCGAGCGTCGGCGGAGCCGGCTCCCGAGCGGTGGCTTTCCGCGTGCCCGCGGCGGGCGGCGGCCCCTTCGCGGCGGCGGCGGCGGTCGCGCCGGCGGGCATCACCGGCGGAACGTTCGGCGGCATCGTCTCGGGAGCGGTGCCCCGCGTCGATGCGCGCGTGGTCGGCGTCGCCCTCGACTCCTTCGTGGGGGTCTCCTTCGTCGGGGTCGCCCGGGTGGGGGTCGCCCTCGCCGCCGGCTCCTTCCCGCCGGCCTGGCCACGCGTCGGCGGCGGGCCGCCCATCGGCTGCTCGGCCC